>CALJPV010000001.1:0-1205 GCA_937980385.1 uncultured Collinsella sp.
GCTGCTCACCGTTCCTGGACTTGCCCTTCTTGACGATAGCGACCGAGCCGCAACGGGGGCAACGCTCCATCTCGTAGCCGCTTCCCGCCGCATCGTCGAACATGGCGACACGGATAATATCGCGCACCGACTCGATTGCGCGGCGGCGCTCTGACTTGCTGAGCTTCGCCATATTCTTCTTGAGGGTGATGACCAAATCCTCGGCGTTCATGATGCTCCAATGCCGTAGTTGTTGGAAACATTATACCACTGTGACATCACCTATATGTCAATTCTGGTCTAACAGAGCCTAATATTTTCCAAAATTGTCCTTGCATCGCCGTCCGAGTTCCCGTATAGTACTTGTCCGCACGGGGGCGTAGCTCAGCTGGGAGAGCGCTTGACTGGCAGTCAAGAGGTCAGGGGTTCGATCCCCCTCGTCTCCACCCGAGCATTGAATGAGGCTCCAACGCAAGTTGGGGCCTTTTTTCATATCTATTGATTTAAGCCATGTATTGGCTGGGTAGCATGTTGGCAACATACCCATTGTTAATTACGAATATGAATGTTGATAACTTTACGTCTCTGGATGACAAAGCTAGTCTGCAGCCCAATAACAAAGAGGCCGGGCGTAATGCCCGGTCTCGAAATACTCTGGTGGGCCCTCCGGGATTCGAACCCAGAACCCAGGGATTATGAGTCCCCTGCGCTAACCGTTGCGCCAAGAGCCCTTATAAACGGTGAATGCAATTCTAACAAAGGCAACTCAGGCCAAATTTCTTCGCTTCACGTCGTGAAATACTACCATGCACGAGCAAGTCGCACAACGCAAGATCAAATCCGATGCTAAACAACAACTAATCTAGGCGCGTCGCGGAAAAGACGTGTTTTAGAAAAAGTTAAAGCCTATATTTCAGGGCTCCAACATATTTATGCATGAAATCAACCTGATGCTATTTCAAAACCATGCCGGTTTACTACGACGGATCGGCGACCCCTGAGCACCGTATGTTCTCCGTTTGCAAAACCGCAGGTAGGAAGCCCGCCGGTTACGCCAAAAGGCGAGTGTGGTCGGACATTTCTGATTCATCGTAGTAAACCGGCATGGTTCTGAAGCGCAGGGGAGGGGCGCTTCGCAATCAGACCCGATAATGGGACTGGCGGTGCACGGAAAACCCTGTTGCACGGGGAGGGTCGTGTTCCGCGCGCCAAGTCGGCCGGCGCAC
>CALJPV010000002.1:0-1385 GCA_937980385.1 uncultured Collinsella sp.
CGGTACGCGAGCTGGGTTCAGAACGTCGTGAGACAGTTCGGTCCCTATCCTCCGCGGGCGTAAGAGAATTGAGAAGAGCTGCCCCTAGTACGAGAGGACCGGGGTGGACGAACCTCTGGTGTAGCAGTTGTTGACCAACAGCATAGCTGCTTAGCTACGTTCGGAATGGATAACCGCTGAAAGCATCTAAGTGGGAAGCCAACTTCAAGATGAGTTCTCTTTTTGGTAAGACCCCTTGTAGACTACGAGGTTGATAGGCTGCAGCTGTAAGACTTGTAAGGGTTTCAGGCGAGCAGTACTAATTGGTCGAGCTCTTTATCTTGATTATTTCTTTTCGATTCGTGATTTTTACCCATAACGCTATGTAACCTTCAGGGTGCGTAAAATTCGTAACCTGATAACTTCATATATTAGGTTCATATAAGGAGAATGCCTTGTATGAGCGGAACCATAGAGAGAGGGATCACCCGATCCCATTCCGAACTCGGTAGTTAAGCCTCTCATCGCCGAAAGTACTGCGGTGTAGTCCGTGGGAGGATAGGACGTTCTGCTCATACAGGGCATTTTTTATTCATTCTGATAGGCATCTAACCTTTTAAACTTTCAGTCATTGCACATAAGGTAACTCCTTCATGTTTTCAAGGCAATCTGCCTATCAGAATGAATAAAGTAAGGATTAGAGTCACCCCTCCGCTTCTTCAGCTGTCGCACATAAGTCGTACTCACTCATCGTTCGTATAGGTAGGTAAATATCTTGATGTTTAGGCCGGAGAGGGTCTTCGTAGTGTTTGTATTTAATCTAAAACATCAGAATGCCTTTTTGCTCATGCTGGTGTATTCTTGCATCAAACAAAGAAAGGTAATGGGCATGATAATTAAGAAAACTCCTGAACAAATTGAACAGATGGCAAAAGCAGGTGAATTGAGCGCTAAGGTTTTAAGAGAAGTTGGAGCACGTGTTAAGCCTGGCATGACCACACTTGATCTTGACCGCATGGCTGAAATGATTATTCGTATGGAAGGTGGAATTCCTGCTTTTAAGGGCTACGGTGGATTCCCTGGTTCAATTTGCGCTTCGATCAATGAACAGATTGTTCATGGTATTCCTTCTGAAGCTGTAGTTCTGCAAGAGGGCGACATTATTTCGATTGATACTGGCGCAACCGTTAACGGCTGGGTTGGGGATAATGCTTGGACTTTTCCTGTGGGAAAGATTTCCCCCGAAAAGAAACGCTTGCTTGAAGTAACGGAAAAGTGCATGTGGGCAGGCTTAGATGCTGCGCGTCCGGGTAATCATCTTGGTGATATCGGCGCTGCTATCCAAGAAATTGCCGAAGCTGAAGGATATGGCGTTGTTCGAGAATATGTAGGCCATGGTATTGGTA
>CALJPV010000003.1:0-7034 GCA_937980385.1 uncultured Collinsella sp.
AGACGGTCACCAAGCACAACCTCAAGTATCGTCGCTACTATCACCAGTTCGACTACTAAAGAAAACGGGTGCGGGAACGTGCCGGGCTATTGAGAGGAACACAGAATGAGACAGTACATCATCGCCAGCCATGCGCACTTCGCTACCGGCATCAAGGAGAGCGTCGAGCTGCTCTCGGGCGCTCGCGACAACGTCCACGATCTTTCGATGTTCGTCGATGGCCGCATGGACGTGGCCGAGGAGGCCCAAAAACTGCTGGCAGGCATGTCTGCTGACGATGATGTCGTTGTCTGCACCGACCTCTTTGGCGGCAGCGTCAACAACGAGTTCACCAAGATCGTCCAGACGCGTCCCCGCACGTACCTCGTTACCAACATGAACCTTCCTCTCCTCATCCAGTTGCTGTTCTCTGACGAGTCGGCGCCGGTTGAGGAGACGATTCGCGCCATCGTCGCTGCGGACGATACGCGCGTGAAGTTTGTCAACGATCTTTTGGTCGATGACGACGAGGAAGAAGAGTTCTAATCCGCAGCACCTACTGACACGCCGTAAGACGGCACAAGACCTTTGGGGGGTCACATTATGATTCAGCTACTTCGCGTTGACCATCGCCTGCTTCATGGCCAGGTCGCAGTTTCCTGGGTTCAGGGCCTTGGCTCCAACTGCATCTTCTGCGTGGGCGATAAGGTCGCTAACGACCCGGTGTGGAAGACGACGCTCAAGATGGGCAAGCCTGCCGGCTGCAAGCTCGTCATCAAAGATATGGAGCATGCAATCGAGGCTATCAACTCGGGCGTGACCGACAAGTACAAGATGATCATCTGTGTCGCCACTATTGCTGAGGCAAAGCAGCTTGTTGAGGGCTGCCCGCAGATCAAGTCGGTCAACCTGGGCAACACCAAGCCCAAGGACGAGAAGCGTCCCGATGCGCGTCAGGTCTCTCGTCAGATCTTCCTGACCGCGGCCGAGGAAGCCGATGTGCGCGAGATGCTGGATCGTGGCGTTGAGGTCGAGATTCGACCCCTGGCCGATGACCCCAAGGTTGACTGCGCCAGCGTGCTCTAGGCGTTCAATTTCGAAGAGTCTGAGCTCTTCGTAGTGTCCTATTAGGAAAGGGGGATATATGCTTACCCAAGCAATCCTCATCGGACTTATCGCCGCATTTGGTAAGTTCGACTTCCAGCTCGGTACGCTCTATGCGTTCCGCCCCATCGTCCTGTGCCCGCTCGTGGGCCTGGTGCTGGGGGACCTGCAGTCCGGCCTCGCGATCGGCGCCAGCCTGGAGCTGCTGTTCATGGGCTCGATCTCCATCGGCGCCTACGTGCCGCCTGATGAGACGATCGGCGGCGTGCTCGCCTGCGCCTTCGCTATCCAGCTGGGCCAGAGCACCGAGGCAGCCATCGCGCTCGCTATGCCCATCGCCACGCTGTGCCTTGCCATCAAGAACATCCTCAACGCCGTCCTGCCGATCCTGGTTGACCGCGCTGATGTCTTCTCCGGCCAGGGCAACCTTAAGGGTGTCTATGCGATGCACTTCCTGATCGGTTTGACCGGTATCATCATGGCGTTCCTGCTGTGCTCGCTGTCGTTCTATCTGGGTGCTGACGCCATCCAGGGCATGCTCGACTTCATCCCGCCCTTTGTCCTTGCTGGCTTTGGCGTTGCAGCCAACATCCTGCCTGCCATGGGCTTCGCCATGCTCGGCCGCCTGGTGCTCACCAAGCAGCTCGTGCCCTTCTACTTCCTGGGCTTCCTGCTGTGCTCCTACGCCAACGTGCCCGTCCTGGGCGTCGCCCTGATCGCCATCATCATCGGCATCGACAAGTTCGACCTGCTCGGCCTGGGCGGAGCCCAGCCCCAGCTCTCCGCGGAAGGGGATGAGGACGATGACTTCTAGTCCCGAGAACAAGATCACGCGCTCCGACCTCGTCAAGAGCGCCGTCAACGTCGGCGCCCTGGGCATGGAGTTCTCCTGGACCTACTACAAGCAGATGAACATCGCCTTCTGCCTGATGGTCGCCAACATGCTCAAGAAGATCTACGCCGGCCGCCCCGACGACTACGCCGAGGCCCTGCACCGCCACTGCGCGTTCTTCAACATCACCGTCCAGTTCGCCCCGTTCGTCGGCGGCATCGCGATGGCCATGGAGGAGAAGGTCGCCCGCGGCGAGATCGAGCCCGAGAGCGTCAACGACGTCAAGGCCGCCCTCATGGGCCCGCTGTCCGGCATCGGCGACTCCATCTTCCTGTCGACGCTGCGCGTGGTCGCCGCCGCGGTGGGCATCAGCCTGTGCCAGGCCGGCAACCCCTTCGGCCCCATCGCCTTCCTGCTCATCTACAACGTCCCCGGTTTCGCGCTGCGCGTCTGGGGCGCCGTCAAGGGCTACGAGCTGGGCGTGGGCTTCCTGGACGAGGCCCAGAGGACCGGCCTCATGCAGAAGATCATGACCTGCGTGGGCATCGTGGGCGTCATGGTCGTGGGCGCCATGTGCAAGGACATGTTCTGGGCCAGCATCCCGGTGGCCATCGGCTCGGGCGAGGACGCCCAGACCCTCCAGGACATCCTGGACGGCATCATGCCCGGCATGCTCGGCATGATCGCCTTCTGGCTGTACTACTGGCTGCTGTCCAAGAAGATCAACCCCATGGTGCTGATCGTGGCCACCATGGTCGTGGGCATCATCGGCGCGTTCTTCGGCGTGCTGGCGTAGGCTCCTGCGTTCTATTCTGCCCCCAAGGGAAACGGCGACCCATTGCGGTCGCCGTTTTTTATTACCGAAAGCTAACTGGAGGTGCTTCGTGATTCGATCTGACAATCCACCCGATAATGGCGTGAGCGGGGCGATGTATCTATTTGGCACGGCGCTCTTGTGGAGTTTTATCGGCATCCTCGTTCGCGCCAATTCGCAGTCAGCTCTTTTGATCGGTGCCGTTACGGCAATATTTATGGCGCTCTTTATCCTGCTCGTCGGCAGGCCCATCCTCCGCGTCAGCCGTCTTATTGTCCTTGTGGCCGTCTGCAACTTCGTGACGGGCACCACGTTTAACTTTGCCAACCAGCTCACGACGGTCGGCAACGCGATCGTCCTGCAGTACACCTCGATGATTTTCGTTATCGTGTATCAATCGCTCGCAACTCGCACATTGCCCTCGCCTGCGAAGATTGCCTCCGTGGTGGTTGCTTTTACGGGTATGGGACTTTTCTTTTTAGGCGATTTGAGTGCCGAGGGCATGCTCGGCAACCTGCTTGCCGTCATTTCAGGCGCCACCTTTGGGCTGTGTTTCTTTTTGAACTCTCGCCCCGATGCGTCGCCCATGGTGTCCTCGCTCATCTCCTGCGGTATCTCGATGTTGCCGATCGTCTATTTTGCCGGTGCCCTAGACTCCGTGAGACCATTTGAGTGGGGGCTTATGCTGGTGCACGGCCTTTTTTGCAGTGGCCTTGCGAGCGTGCTGTATGCCAAGGGGATTGCGCGCACTAACGCGTTTGCGGCCAACTTGGTCTGCATGAGCGAGGTCGTGCTCGCTCCCTGCTGGTCGGCGCTCCTCTTTGGCGAGGTCTTTCGCTGGAACGAGTTTTTGGGCGCGGCGATAATCGTTTTGGTGATTGTAGGCAACTTGGCATACGATGCCTTTGGCGATGGCTTTCTGGTGGCGCTTGTCCGCCATCGAAACAAAGAGCGTGCCTAATGGGATGCGTCTGCCGTTTACGGTAAAAAACACCCCGCTGAGCGAGTGGTATTAAATAGTAAGAACCTGCATACCTATAATTGGTATCAAATCATTTGTATCTGGCATGGGTGTTCGCAGCACACCAGGTACGCTTCGAGCCGTGTAATCGAACTCCCGGAATTGATATCAACAACGCGCGCGACGGGAGTGACGACGGTTCGAGATTCCTTATTGGGAGGAATTATGCTTACCCAAGCAATCCTCATCGGACTTATCGCCGCATTTGGTAAGTTCGACTTCCAGCTCGGTACGCTCTATGCGTTCCGCCCCATCGTCCTGTGCCCGCTCGTGGGCCTGGTGCTGGGGGACCTGCAGTCCGGCCTCGCGATCGGCGCCAGCCTGGAGCTGCTGTTCATGGGCTCGATCTCCATCGGCGCCTACGTGCCGCCTGATGAGACGATCGGCGGCGTGCTCGCCTGCGCCTTCGCTATCCAGCTGGGCCAGAGCACCGAGGCAGCCATCGCGCTCGCTATGCCCATCGCCACGCTGTGCCTTGCCATCAAGAACATCCTCAACGCCGTCCTGCCGATCCTGGTTGACCGCGCTGATGTCTTCTCCGGCCAGGGCAACCTTAAGGGTGTCTATGCGATGCACTTCCTGATCGGTTTGACCGGTATCATCATGGCGTTCCTGCTGTGCTCGCTGTCGTTCTATCTGGGTGCTGACGCCATCCAGGGCATGCTCGACTTCATCCCGCCCTTTGTCCTTGCTGGCTTTGGCGTTGCAGCCAACATCCTGCCTGCCATGGGCTTCGCCATGCTCGGCCGCCTGGTGCTCACCAAGCAGCTCGTGCCCTTCTACTTCCTGGGCTTCCTGCTGTGCTCCTACGCCAACGTGCCCGTCCTGGGCGTCGCCCTGATCGCCATCATCATCGGCATCGACAAGTTCGACCTGCTCGGCCTGGGCGGAGCCCAGCCCCAGCTCTCCGCGGAAGGGGATGAGGACGATGACTTCTAGTCCCGAGAACAAGATCACGCGCTCCGACCTCGTCAAGAGCGCCGTCAACGTCGGCGCCCTGGGCATGGAGTTCTCCTGGACCTACTACAAGCAGATGAACATCGCCTTCTGCCTGATGGTCGCCAACATGCTCAAGAAGATCTACGCCGGCCGCCCCGACGACTACGCCGAGGCCCTGCACCGCCACTGCGCGTTCTTCAACATCACCGTCCAGTTCGCCCCGTTCGTCGGCGGCATCGCGATGGCCATGGAGGAGAAGGTCGCCCGCGGCGAGATCGAGCCCGAGAGCGTCAACGACGTCAAGGCCGCCCTCATGGGCCCGCTGTCCGGCATCGGCGACTCCATCTTCCTGTCGACGCTGCGCGTGGTCGCCGCCGCGGTGGGCATCAGCCTGTGCCAGGCCGGCAACCCCTTCGGCCCCATCGCCTTCCTGCTCATCTACAACGTCCCCGGTTTCGCGCTGCGCGTCTGGGGCGCCGTCAAGGGCTACGAGCTGGGCGTGGGCTTCCTGGACGAGGCCCAGAGGACCGGCCTCATGCAGAAGATCATGACCTGCGTGGGCATCGTGGGCGTCATGGTCGTGGGCGCCATGTGCAAGGACATGTTCTGGGCCAGCATCCCGGTGGCCATCGGCTCGGGCGAGGACGCCCAGACCCTCCAGGACATCCTGGACGGCATCATGCCCGGCATGCTCGGCATGATCGCCTTCTGGCTGTACTACTGGCTGCTGTCCAAGAAGATCAACCCCATGGTGCTGATCGTGGCCACCATGGTCGTGGGCATCATCGGCGCGTTCTTCGGCGTGCTGGCGTAAGGGCCCGGCTGCATAGATTTTCGTTGCAACCTGGAAAGGGGATGGAGCAGGCCTATGCCCTCCATCCCCTTTTTGTATAGAAGGAGTTCGTATGTTCGCGAAGGATCGCGAAGCAATGCGCCTGACGCCGGCGGAGGTCAGGCTGATTCTAATTGAGTCCCTGCAGTGGTGCGCCAACAACGCGGTCTACTTTTTGGGGCTTATCGGTGCGGCCACGTATGATCTGGCCGGCACGGCCTTTTTGGTTGCTGCCATTACGCTCGTGCGCAATCTTATGACGTCGGTGGGCAATATGGTGTCGGGCTCGGTCATCGACCGCTTTGGACCGCGCCGGACGTCATTTGTGACGTGCGTGATTACGGCTGTGCTATCGCTTGGCGTGGGGTTGGCGCCGTTGTCTGTCCCCGGGCTTGTGTTTGCCGCGTGCGTCTTGGGACTTGCGGGCGGCTTTATCAACACCTGCACGCATGCGTTTCCGGGATATCTGGAGTCGACCACCGAGGGCCGAACCCGCGTGAACGGCCTCATGGTGTTCTACAGCAATATCGCCTATACCGCTGGCCCGCTGCTCGGCGGTGCCATCGTGAGCTGTTTTGCCACGCAATCGGTCTATCTGCTCATGGCGGGCATGATGGGTGTGGCGGCCGTGCTCTCCTTGGGCTGTCACGAGTGTGTTGCCCCCGCAAAAGGGGAGAAGCCGAAGGGCGGTATTCTGGGCGGCATGGCCGAGGGTGCGCGACTTACGTTTCGCGACCACGACCTGCGCCTCATCTTTATCTCGGGCTTTTTGGGTTTCTTTGCGTTTGGCGCGTTCGATTCGCTGGAGTCGTTGTTCTATCGCGATGTGCTCAACGTGGATATCGTCTGGCTGGGCTGGCTGTCCTCGGTCGTGGGCCTCACTTCCTCGGTGGGTGCGTTCATCCTGACCAAGCTTTCTGCTCGCCATGTTAACCTGCGATTGTTGCTCGGCGCGCTCATGACCGTGGGCATTGGGTCCATGGTGTACGTGGGCACCGATATGCTGGGGGTCGCGATTATCGGTCAGGCGATTAACGGACTGGCCTGGGGATTCCTGGAACCGCTGCAGATGATCTTGATTCAGGAGCGCGCCGACATCAAATACCTGGGGCGCATTACCGGCTTTGTGCGTTTTGGCCTGATGAGCGCCGGCGTGCTGCCGCTGCTGGCGGCTCCGTTTTTGGCGGAGGCTTTGGGCGTTCAGGCGGTGCTGTTTGGGGCATCGACCATTATTGCGCTGGTAGGAACGCTGTTCTTTGTCACACAAGGGAGGCGCCAGAGGCGTTAGCTATACATTCAATTCTAATTTAATACCACTCACCAGAGAATTTCGACCGTTCACCGAGGATTGGAGCAGATTGATAAGTGGTATTAAAAACACATTAGGTGTATGTCTATAATTGGTATCGAAAAGAAACGCGATGTATAGAGTTGCGTGCAGGACAGAAAGGAAAAGCCATGAAGGAAACCGAGAAGATCGAGATCATGCATTTCGACCAGGAGGGCTATCTCG
>CALJPV010000004.1:0-23355 GCA_937980385.1 uncultured Collinsella sp.
AGCACGCGGCTGTTAACCGCGCTGTTGTAGGTTCGAGTCCTACCCGGGGAGCCAGGTTGTAAAACCCGTCGCTTATGTGGCGGGTTTTTTCATGCCGCGATCGCGTGGCGCGAACGTTGCCATATCAACATTTCGTGTCGAGGATGTAATCCCGCGACCCACCACCTCAACATGGCGCGCTCGTTGTAGAATAATGCAATGATTGCTCCCACGAGATGGTGCCGCGAGCACCAGATAAGGAGATTCTTGTGTCTGAGACCATTAACGGCAGCCTGAGCGTCTCGAACGACGTTATTGCCGATATTGCCGGTTATGCCGCGATGACGTGCTATGGCGTCGTTGGTATGGCTGAGCAGCTCCAGGGCGCCGAGAGCGTGCGCCTGCTTGCCGGTCAGCGCCTCCGCAAGGGCGTGCTTGTCTCCGCCGACGAGAACGGCCTTACGGTCGATCTTCACGTCGTGCTCGAGAACGGCGTCAACATGAAGTCCGTCTGCCACAATCTTTCGAGCTCCGTTGCCTTCACCCTGCAGGAGATCGCCCAGATCGATCCCGCCAGCCTTAAGATCGGCATTCACATCGACGCGCTCAAGAGCCGTCTGAACTAGCATCCGAAAACGGAGATTCAAATACCCATGATTGCAAAGACCATTCGCACCTGTTTTCCGATCGCTGCGGCTGCCGTTTCCGACAAGGCCGAGGAGATCAACAAGCTCAACGTCTTCCCCGTGCCCGACGGCGACACCGGCACCAACATGTCGCTCACGCTCGCCTCGGTGACCAAGGAGCTTTCCGCCCTTCCCGCCGATGCCGATATGGAGGCCATTGCCGGCGCCATCACCCACGGCTCCCTGATGGGTGCCCGCGGCAACTCCGGCGTCATCACCTCGCAGATTCTGCGCGGCGTGGCCGAGGGTCTCGTCTCCGCCGATGAGCCCATCACGTCCGCCAACATCGCCTTCGCTTTCCGCCGCGCCGTCAAGGTCGCCTTCCAGGCCGTCCGCAAGCCCATCGAGGGCACGATTCTCACGGTCCTGCGCGATGTCTCGACCAAGGCCGACGAGTGCGAAAAGAAGAAGTTCTCGGCCGAGGACGCGCTCGACGCCATCGTCGTCGAGGCCTACCAGTCCGTCGCCCGCACGCCCGACCTGCTGCCCGTTCTGAAGGAGAACGGCGTGGTCGACTCCGGCGCCTTTGGCTTTGCCATCTTCCTGGAGAACTTTGTCGCCGCCGCGCTTGGCCGCAGCACCGTTGTCGAGGATTTCTCCGCCACGTTTGATTCCGCTGGCTCTGCCCGCGACGCGGCCCTCGGTCGCGTTGAGATTGAGGCCAACGACGATTGGGAGGGTTCGGAGTTCCGCTACTGCAACGAGTTCCTCTTTAAGGCCGACGTCCCGTTTGACGAGGACGAGTGCCTTAAGTTCCTGGGCTCCATGGGCGACTGCGAGCTGCTCGTGGGTGCTTACCCCGATTACAAGATCCATGTGCACTCCAACACGCCCAACCTGGTGCTCGAGCACATGCTGCAGCTTGGTCAGATCTACGAGGTCTTTATCCACAACATGGAGATGGAGGCCCACGACCGTACCGCCAAGATTCATGAGGACCAGGAGAAGGCCGCCGAGCCCGCCAAGGCGCTGGGTTTTGTCGCCGTTGCCGCCGGCTCCGGCGAGGCCGATATCCTCAAGTCCCTCGGCGTCGACGTGATCGTTTCGGGTGGCCAGACCATGAACCCCTCGACCGCCGACCTGCTGGGCGCGGTGGACCAGGTCAACGCGACCTCGGTCATCATCCTGCCCAATAACGGCAACATCCGCATGGCTGCCGAGGTCGCCGCTTCTGCTTGCACCGACAAGAAGGTCGCCGTCGTTCCCACCAAGACTGTCCCGCAGGCGTTCTCCGCGCTGTTCGCGGTCCTGCCCGATTCCGAGCTTGAGGACGCCGTCGCTGCCATGGTCGACGCCATCAGCGAGGTTCGCGATGGCGAGGTTACCCGTGCCGTGCGCGATTCCAGCGCCTCTGACGGCTCTCCGATTCACTCCGGTGACGTCATGGGCATCATTGCCGGCTCTATCGACGTGGTCGGCTCCGATGTGAAACAGGTCACGCTCGACTGCATCAACCGCATGCAGGAGGAAGAGGAGGGCGACGCGCTGACGATTCTGGCCGGCGAGGAGCTGTCCGATGAGGCCTTCCAGGAGATCGTCGACGCCATTGAGGAGGCTCAGCCCGACCTGGAGATTGATGCCCATCGTGGCGAGCAGCCGCTCTATCCCGTGATCTTCTCGATCGAGTAGGCATCTGGCCATGTCCGAGCTGTGCTCCGTGCCGCGCGTCTCGGAGCGCTTTGCCCAGAGCAATGCGCTCGACGAGGATATCGCGCGACTCAAATATGTTTCGGGTAAACGTGAGGAGGCCCTTCGCCGTCTGGGAATTCGGACGGTGGGGGACCTCCTTCTCCATATCCCTCATCGATATCTCGACTTTACGCGCTCCTGGTCCATTGAGATGGCTCCCATCGGTACCGTGTGCACGATAGTCGCCACGGTCGACCGTATCGTCCAAAAGCAGCCCCGCCCGCGTATGCAGGTGACCGAGGTCTCGCTGGTGGACGAGACGGGCGTGCTGCAAGTCGCCTTTTTCCGTCAGCCCTGGATTGCCCAGCAGTTTAAGCAGGGAGACCGCCTGGCCGTGATGGGTAAGGTCGAGTTTGCCTACGGCTTTAAGCAGATGGCCTCTCCGCATTTCGAAAAGCTCGAGGGTGGGCGTGCCGCGGGCACCATTCTGCCGGTCCATTACGTGAGCGATGGCGTGAGCCAGGCGTGGATGCGCCGCATCGTTAGCGGCGCGCTCGAGGTCGTCGGCAATCCCTTCGACCCGATTCCCGCACGCTTGCGCGCCAAGCGCCGCCTGATGAGCAATGCCCGCGCGCTGCGCTCAATTCACTTTCCATCGAGCATGGCCGAGCGCGATATTGCGCGTGAACGGCTTGCCTATGAGGAGTGCCTCTACCTGCAGCTGGCGCTGCGATTGCGCAACGACGGCGGCTTGGTCGAAGTTGCTCCCTACGCCCACGTCGCTGGTGAGCACCTGGCGGCGCTCAGGGAAGCCCTGCCGTTTTCGCTGAGCGACGAGCAGGAGGCCGCGTTCCAAGACATCCTGCACGATATGTGCGATGGCGGGCGCGTGATGAACCGCCTGCTACTGGGCGACGTCGGTACCGGCAAGACGGCCGTCGCCGCCTGCGCGCTGGCTGTCGCGGCCGATTCGGGCGCTCAGTCCTGCGTTATGGCGCCTACGGGCGTGCTGGCGTGCCAATATGCCGATAAGACCGGCCCCTTGCTCTCCCAGGCTGGCATGTCCTGGGCGCTCCTGACGGGTGCCACGCCGGCGGCCGAGCGCGAGCAGATCCATGCGCAGCTGGAATCGGGCGAGCTCGACGTCCTCTTTGGAACCCACGCGGTCCTTTCGGACAACGTGGCGTTTAAGCATCTGTCGCTTGTCGTCATCGACGAGCAGCACCGCTTCGGTGTGGGCCAGCGCAATGCCCTGCGTGCCAAGGGGCCGGGTGCCGACCTGCTCGTTATGACGGCCACGCCGATCCCGCGCACGTTGGCGCTCTCGGTCTACGGCGACCTGGACACGAGCATCATCCGCCATCGACCTGTTCCGGGGGCGGGCGTTACGACGCGCGTGCTCACCGAGTCGAGCCGCGATTTGGCCTACGGTGCCATCCGCGAGGCGTATGAAAAGGGCCAGCAGGCTTACGTGATCTGCCCGCTTGTGGAGCCGAGTGACTCGGCCGATGAGCTGGAAGACGTACCCGGTATCACCCGCGACGACGAGGGCCGCTTGACCGTGCCTGTACCGCTGCACGATACGGCAACCGAGCTCGAACGACTGCGTCTGGCCCTGCCGGGACTTACCATTGAGCGCCTTCACGGCCGCATGCCGGCGGGGGAGAAGGACCGCGTGATCGATGCCTTCAAGCACGGCGAGATCGACGTGCTCGTCTCGACCACGGTGGTCGAGGTAGGCGTCGACGTGCCCAACGCCACCGTCATGGTCATCGAGAACGGCGAGCGCTTTGGATTGGCGGCCCTGCACCAGCTGCGCGGTCGCGTGGGCCGTGGCAGCGTGTCGGGCACCTGCCTGGTCATGACGCACTCCAAGGGCAACGGTGGCGCGTCGGCGGCACAAGACCGTCTCCAGTCGCTCGAAAAGACCTCTGACGGCTTTGCGCTCGCCCAGATGGACCTGCGCCTGCGCCACGAGGGCGAGATCCTGGGCTACCGCCAGCACGGCGGCGTGACCCTGCGCTTTGTGGACCTGGACGCCGACGAGGATCTTATCGAATGGGCCCATTTGGACGCGGTCGAGCTCTTGCGGTATGCTTGCAACCTTGACTCCGTGGCGACGCGTCCCTTGCGCGATGCGGTCGCCATGCGCTATCGACATATCTTTAAGGAGGTCAGCGGAGGATGAGAATCATCGGCGGTGAATGGCGCGGCCGCAAGATCGAAGAGCCGCGTGGGCGCGATGTCACCCGTCCCACGACCGATCGCGTGCGCGAGGCATGCGCGTCCATGGTCATGTCGGCGTTCGACTTCGATCTGGACGAGGTCCGCGTGCTGGACGCCTTTGGCGGCTCCGGCGCCCTGGGAATCGAGATGCTCTCGCGTGGCGCCCGCTCGCTCACCACGTTCGAGATCGATCGCAATGCCGCCCGTCTGATCACCAAGAATATCGAGTCGCTGTGCCGCGACCGCTCGCGTTGGCGTGTCGTTACCGGCGATGTGTTGGCGAGCGCCTCGCGCGGCCGTGTGCCGGGTGGTCCCTTTGACCTGATCTTGCTCGACCCGCCCTATGCCTTTGGCGCCGAGCCGGTCGAGGAGCTGCTGCAAAATCTTTCCCAGCAGGGACTGCTGGCGCCCGGGGCCTTTGCCCTTTTTGAGCATGCCGCAGCCGATGCAGGTGCTCATCCGGCTTGTTTTAAGACCGTGCGAGAGAAGCGCTACGGCATTACCTCGGTTGACTTGCTGCGCTGGGTGGCCGAGGACGAGAACGACCATGCTGACGAGAACGAAAATGACGAGGATGTGCCTTCGGAGGACACCCATGAATGACACCATCAACCGCGTAATCGTCCCGGGCACCTTCGATCCCATCACCTTTGGCCATATCGACGTGATCCGCCGAGCTCGCCGTATCTTTCCCAGCGTGATCGTCGCCGTGGCCGAATCGCAGGGTAAAAACGGCGTGGGCACCACCTTTATGCTCGACGAGCGCGTGGCGCTGGCCCGCGAGGCCCTCGGCGATTTGGACGGCATCGAGGTACTGCCTTTCACCGGTCTGCTGGTCGACTTTGCACGTGAACAGGGGGCAGGTGCCGTCGTTAAGGGCCTGCGTGCCATGACCGACTTTGAGTACGAGCTGCAGCAGGCCGACCTCAACTATCGCCTGGATAGCGAGCTGGAGTCCATCTTTGTCATGAGTGCTCCGCAGTACGGCTATATCTCGAGTTCGGTGGTGCGCCAGATCGCGTCGCTTGGCAGCGACGTGTCGACGTTTGTGCCGCCCAACGTGGTCGAAGCGCTCAAACATCGCTTTTCGTGACGTTTTTTATTGCCTGGTGGCATGTGGTAAACTAACACGATGATATGTTACCTATGAAAGGAGACCGGATGCCGGGCGAGAATTTTCCTGGCGACAGGATCGTGAGTCTTGTCGACGAGCTCGAGGGGCTCATCGAAGAGGCTAAGACGCCGTTCGGCAAGAACGCCCAGATGAAGGTTATCGACGCCGACGTCTTCTTTAACATCCTCGATGAGATCCGCATGAGCTATCCCGAGGAGTGGCAGAAGTCCCGCCGTATCCTCAAAGAGCGCGAGGAGCTTATGGCCTCCGCCGCCGCTCAGGCCGATTCCATCATTGCCGATGCTCAGCAGCAGGCGCTCACCATTGCCGGTGAGCAGGAGATCGTCCGCTTAGCCCAGCAGCAGGCCGACGACATCCGCGACCGTGCCCAGCAGTACGAGCGCGAGACGCGCTATGCCGCTGAGGATTACGCCGAGCAGGTCTTTACGCACCTCGAGGAGAACCTTAAGAGTCTGACCGGCACCGTCACTCGTTGCCGTCAGCAGCTCAACGAGGGCGCCGCCCAGCAGAACGGTCAGTGGTAATGGCTGAGTTCCCGAGCGTAACCGTCGATCTTTCCGAGCAGCTCGAGTTTCCCGGAGACTCTTATCCGCTGACCGGCAAGGTCGATGTCGCCACCTACACGGTGGGCGAGAAGGAGTACCAGCTGCAGGACGGCATTTCCTACGACGTGGTCTTTACCAACGCCGGTACCGGTGTTCTGCTTTCGGGCATGGTCCGCGCTCACGCCACCGGCGAGTGCGATCGCTGCCTGGAGCCCGCATCGTTTGATATCGCAGGCGAGATCGAGGAGTTCTACCTCTTTAACGTGCCCGAGGACCCCGAGGCCTACGAAGACGGCTACGAGTTGCTGGGCGAGGATCGCATTGTCGATCTGGGCGAGCCCATCAACGACGCGGTCGTCATGGACACGCCGTTCGTTGTCCTGTGCAAGCCCGATTGCCGCGGCCTTTGCCCCACCTGCGGCATCAATCTCAACGTCGAGCAATGCGATTGCGCCGCCAAGGCGGAGGCCGAATGGGCCGCTGCCACGGAAAATCCATTTGCAGCATTGAAGAATCTCAAGCTTGACGAGTAAAACTGTGGTAGTATCGCTACTTGCGCGTAATCGCCACACTGGATAGTTCATAAGGAAGGTCACTATGCCCGTACCTAAACAAAAGCAGGGTCGTATCCGCACCCATACCCGTCGTTCCGCCAACATGAAGATCTCGGCTGCGGCTCAGTCCACGTGCCCCCGTTGCGGCGCTGTTAAGCTCCCGCACCACGTGTGCCCCAGCTGCGGTTTCTACAAGGACCGCGAGGTTATCGTTACCGAGTAACTGTATACTCTGGATACGATGCCGTTCCAACTGGAACCACAATGGCCGGCTCAATGAGTCGGCCATTTTTGTATAAGGAGCATATGAAATGAGTAACGTTCGCGTTTGTGTAGACGTTGTGGGCGGAGACGAGAGGCCCCAGGTTGTCCTCGACGGTATCGAGGCTGCGCTCGAGGCAGATTCCGAGATCGAGATTTTGGCCGTCGGTCCCGCCGAAATCGTCAACCCCTTTGCCGCAGCGCATGCCCGCGTGGAGGCTCTGGAGGCCCCCGATGTCATCAGCATGGAGGACGATCCCATCCGCGCCGTGATGACCAAGCGCAAGTCCTCGATCGTGCTTGCATGCCGTGCCATTAAGAAGGGCAATGCGGACGCGTTTTTCTCGGCCGGCTCGACCGGTGCCATGACCGCTGCCGCCACGGCCTACGTCACGCCGTTTAGGTATTTGGCAGAGGGCAAGAAGCAGCCGGTCCGTCCGTGCTTGACCAACGCACTGCCCAATCGTGCCGGTGGCCTGACGGTGCTGTGCGATATGGGCGCCAATCCCGATGTCGCGGTGGACGATATGGTGCGCTTCGCCCAGATGGGTGCTGCCTATGCCCGCGTGGTTTTGGGCATCGAGCATCCTCGCGTGGGCCTGCTTGCCAACGGCACCGAGGACGAGAAGGGCTCCAACTTTACCAAGTCGTGCTTCCCGGCCATGAAGACCGCGGTTCCCGGCTTTGTGGGCAACTGTGAGGGCACCGACCTTACGTCGGGCAATTTTGACGTCGTGGTCGCCGACGGCATGTCGGGCAACATCGCGCTCAAGGCCACCGAGGGCGCTGCCAAGTTTTTGCTGCAGGAGCTCAAGGGTGCCTTTATGTCCTCGCTCGGCACCAAGATCGCCGCGCTGCTCATCAAAAAGCAGATGCGCGAGATTAAGGCCAAGCTTTCGGGCGACGCCAAGGGCGGCGCGATTCTGCTGGGGCTGCGCGGTGTCGTGTTGATCGGCCACGGCGCCACGTCGGTCGAGGCCGTCAAGAACGGTACGCTTGCCGCGGCCCAGGCCGTACGTGCCGGGCTTGTCCAGGACGTTGCCAATTCCATGGACGGTATCGTTTTGTAAGAGCCCCGTTACGTGGCTCAACCTGTACCGTGTGGGGTAGAATCGGAGCCGTATTGCAACGCGGCTCCGATTGCCGTGTTGTGTTGTGTTCCATGACATACGAGAGGAAGCGCTATGGACCGCTCCGAAATCTTCGATAAGATCGCCGAAATCGCCGCTGACGTGCTGGGCGTCGATGTCGCCGACATTAGCGACGAGACCACTTTTGACGATCTCGATGCCGATTCGCTCGAGCGTCTGCAGCTGGTGACGGCCATTGAGGACGAGTTCGACCTCGAAATCGATGACGAGACCCTGCTGTCGCTCAACTCTGTCGCCGACGCCGTCGACGCGATCGAAAACGCCAAGGAGGCCTAAGTCTTGGTTTTGTCTGAACGACTCACGCGCGCCCAGGAGATTCTGGGCCATGAGTTCAATAACAAGGTGCTGCTGCGCGCGGCGCTCACGCATCCCTCGGCCGTCGAGGGTCTGCCGGTCTCTGCCAGCTATGAGCGCCTTGAATTTTTGGGCGATTCCATTTTGGGCGCCGTGGTGGCCCGTTCGCTCTTTGAGTCCTATCCCGAGTTTGACGAGGGCAAGCTCACACGCCTGAAGGTGTCCCTTGTCTCGGGCGCCACGCTGTCCGAGGTGTCGCACGAGCTGGGTATCGACGACATCATCATCTTTGGCGCCTCCGAGACCGGTACCGGCGCGCGCGGCCTGCACTCGGCGCTTGAGAACGTTTACGAGTCGCTCGTGGGCGCGTTGTATCTGGATGCCGGTTGGGATGCGGCGGCGGAGTTCATCCACCGTACGCTTAAGCCGCACCTGGCCACCGAGCGTGCCGAGCACCCCGCGAACCCCAAGTCGTTCTTGCAGGAGTGCGTGCAGGCAGACGGCCACGAGCCTCCCGCGTATAAGCTGGTCGGCTCCGAGGGCCCCGCACATGCGCCCACCTTTACCGCTGTGGTGCTCATCGACGGTATTCGCCAGGGCCGCGGCACCGGTTCCTCCAAGAAGGAGGCCGAGGGGGCCGCTGCACTCGAGGCGCTCGACCGCATGGGCTACACCACCAACGGCGTGATTCTTAACAAGAAGCCTGTTTAAGCGAGGAACCGTGTATCTCAAGTCCCTCACGCTCAAAGGGTTCAAGTCGTTTGCCGACCGCGCCCATATGTCATTTGAGCCGGGCCTGACCGTCATCGTCGGTCCCAACGGCTCGGGAAAATCGAACATCTCCGACTCGATTCTGTGGGTCCTGGGCGAGCAGAGTGCCAAGCAGCTGCGCGGCCAGGCCATGGAGGACGTCATCTTCTCGGGCTCGTCGGCGCGCAAGCCGGTGGGTGTCGCCGAGGTCACGCTGGTGCTCGATAACTCGGACCATTTGCTGCCCGTCGACTTTGACGAGGTCGCCATTACCCGTCGCATGTACCGCTCGGGCGAAAGCGAGTACCTCATCAACTCGAGCCCGTGCCGCCTGATGGACATTCAGGACATCCTGCACGATTCGGGCCTGGGCAAGGATACGCATTCCATCATCAGCCAGGGCAAGCTCGATGCCATTTTGCAGAGCCGCCCCGAGGAGCGCCGCGCCCTTATTGAGGAGGCTGCCGGCATCTCCAAGCACAAGCGCCGCAAGGAGCGTGCGCTCAAAAAGATTAAATCGATGGACGAGCACCTGACCCGTGCCCGCGACATCAATAAGGAGATCGCCCGCCAGCTGCGGCCGCTGGAGCGTCAGGTCGATCGCGCGCGCAAGTACAAAGAGCTGTCCTCGCGTGCGAACGAGCTTACGCAGATGCTGGCCGTCGACGAGCTTCGTTCGCTGCAGTCGCAGTGGAACGACCTGGAGAGCCGCTCCAAGGAGGGCGCTGCCGAGCTTGAGCTTGCGCAATACCGCTTGGGCGAAAAGGAGCGCGAGCTCGAGAAGCTCCAGGTCATGCTCGAGGAAAAGGGCCTGTTTGTGGGTGATCTGGGCGAGCAGCGCCGTCATATGCAAGACGTGGTCGGCCGCATCAACTCCGACATGCGCCTACTCGAGGAAAAGGGCCACAACATGGTGTCGCGCCTGTCCGACATGCGCGGCCAGATCTCGAGCTCCGAGCATCAGCGTCGTCGCGTGGTTGAGGAGCTCGAGGATGCGCGTGCCCAGCTTGAGGAAGTGACCGGTGCGCACATGCAGGCCCAGGACGACGTTGACGCCGCCGGTCCTGCCGCCGCCCAGCTCCACGAGCGTCGCGTGGCGCTCGACAATCAAATTTCGCAGCTCACGCGCGAGCAGCGCGATGTGCAGCGTGTGGCCGATAACGCCGCGCTCGAGCTCGCCAAGGTGAAGGACTCGCTGAGCAACGCCGAGGTCGAGGACAACATGTACGCCTCGCGCCTGGAGCAGATCGACGAGCAGCTCGAGGAGGTAACGGCCTCGCTCGAGAGCCGTCGCGACCGCGCTGAGGAACTTGACGGTGCGCTCGATCAGGCCCGCCAGGCCCAGATTGATGCTCGCGAGGCCACCGAGGTCGCCCGTGCGGCGTTGAAGGACCTGCGTAATCGTGAGAGTGAGGCGCGCAACAAACTTTCCGAGGTGCGCTCGGAGCTTGCCAGCCAAAAGAAGCTCGATGCCCGCATGGCCGACAGCTCGCCGCTGGTGAGCCGTCTGATGGGCGCGATGGGCGATGATGTCTCGGGTCGTCTGGGCGACGTGCTCGAGGCTCCTCGTGAGCTCGAGGGCCTGGTCGAGCAGCTGCTTGCTGGCGATATCGATGCCTTGCTGTTTGATGACGCCGCTACGCTTGAGCGCGCCGGTCGTGCGGCTCTGGACCAAAAGAAGGCCTCGGGCGAGGCGCTGCTGGTGGGTCGCGGCGTGAGCGGCTCTGCTGCTGCCAAGGGCGCTGCCGGTTCTCGTCTGGTCGACCGTCTGTCCGTGCGTTCCGGGTATGGCCCGGTTGTCGAGGCCCTGCTCGGCGGCTATTACGTGGTCGATGACTTGGCTGCCGCGCTGGCGGCACCAGTCGTTGACGGTGTGACCTATGTGACGCCCGATGGCGCCCGCGTGAGCTGTGGCGGCCTGGTGCGCGTGGGACTCGATGCCGGCGAGGCTTCGGGTGCCCTGGAGCGCAAGCGTCGCATTCGCGAGCTGGAGGGCCTTGAGCCCGATTTGGCTGCCGTGTTTGAGCATGTGTCGGATCGGGTCGTCGAGGCCAATGCGGCCGTCGAGGAGGCGCGTGCCGCCGAGGGCGATGCCGTCGGTGAGATCGCCCGTCTTGAGGGCGAGCGCCGCTCGCTGCTCTCCGAGATCGGCCGCCTGGAGCAAAGCGCCAACAATGCCGAGGTTGAGCGCGTGCGCATCTCCAAGCGCCGCGAACAGGCCGCCGAGGCCGTTCGCGCTGCGCGCCCGCGCGTTGACGAGCTCACCCGTTCGCGCGACGAGGCCCGTGCGCAGGCAAGCGACCTGGGTCTCCAGATTGCCGAAGCCAACGACGAGCTCGATCGCGTGCGTCGTGACGATTCCGAGGCAGCCGGCAAGCTCGCCGATGCCAAGGTCCGCCTGGCTCAGACGAGCGAGCGTCTGCGTTCGCTGAAGGGCCGCGTGCCCGACCTGGAGCATCGCCTGGAGGGCATCGACCGCCGTATCCGCGGAACACGCCAGGCTTCGCGCTCGCTCGAGTTGCTGCGTCTGCGCGTCGACCCCATGCACGAGCGCTATTCGGCCCTTCTGGAGCGCGCGTCGGATTGGGCCGCGCGTCTGCGTGACCAGGCTTCGCTCGAGGAGGCGGACTCGGCCTCGCTTAAGAAGACCATCGAAGACGCCAAGGCCGAGGTTTCTCGTGCCAAGGAGCGGGTTGATGCCGCCACGGCGACGCAAAACGAGTTCAAGGTCGCACGCGGCAAGCTCGAGGTGCAGGTGGAGGCGGCCATCAAGGCCATTACCGCCGATGGCACCACGGTGCTCGAGGAAGCGCTTATGCTTCCTGCACCTACCGACCGCGACGCCGCCGAGCGCGAGCTCAATCAGCTCGTGCGCCAGATCAACAATCTGGGCCCTGTGAACCAGGTTGCCATGGAGGAGTACGAGCAACTCAAGCGCCGCGCCGATTACATCGAGGAGCAGCTGGCCGATCTTGAGAGCGCGCGCAAGGCGCTCACCAAGATCACCGTGGCCATCGACCGCAAGATGCGTAAGGCCTTCCTGGTGACCTTTGAGAAGGTCGATGCGAACTTCCGCGAGATCTTCGCCATGCTGTTCCCGGGTGGCCAGGCACATCTGGAGATGACCGACCCTGAGCATCCGGCCGAGACGGGCATCGAGGTCGTGGCGCAGCCGCGCGGCAAGCGCATCACCAAGATGATGCTCATGTCTGGCGGCGAGAAGAGCCTGACGGCGCTCGCCCTGCTCTTTGCCGTGTATCGCACGCGTACGGTGCCGTTCTATGTGCTGGACGAGGTCGAGGCGGCGCTCGATGACGCCAACCTGTCCAAGCTCATCGGCGCGCTCGATGTTTTGCGTTCCGATACGCAGCTCTTGGTTATCTCGCATCAGCGCCGTACTATGGAGGACGCTGACGTCCTCTACGGCGTCTCGATGCAAGCCGACGGCGTCAGCCGCGTCGTCTCGCAAAAACTCGATCGCGAAACCGGAAAGGTCGTGAATGCATAATGGGATTCTTCGATGCTCTCTCGCGCGGACTTGAGCGCAGCCGCGAGGCCCTCAACGAGGTCTTTTATTTTGGCGGCGAGGTCGACGAGGATTTTTGGGAGGACCTAGAGGACACTCTCGTCATGGGTGACATGGGTGCCGAGGTCGCG
The DNA here is from genome assembly GCA_937980385.1 of uncultured Collinsella sp. Classification (GTDB taxonomy): domain Bacteria; phylum Actinomycetota; class Coriobacteriia; order Coriobacteriales; family Coriobacteriaceae; genus Collinsella. The sequence continues at coordinate 12,868 of CALJPV010000004.1, forward strand.
ATTAAGGTGTCCGATGACCTGCGCGATGCCGCGGCCAAGAAGAACCTCAAGACCGCCCCGCAACTCCGTCGCGCCCTGGCCGAGCAGCTCGAGCAACATTTTGTGCCCGTTGAGCGCGATCCGTTCGCCGACACGCCGAGCTGCGTGCTGTTTGTGGGCATTAACGGTGCCGGCAAGACCACGACGGTCGGCAAGATCGCGAGTGCCATGGCTGCCCGCGGTAAAAATGTCGTGATCGGCTCGGCCGATACCTTCCGCGCCGCCGCCATCGAGCAGCTCGATGTGTGGGGCCAGCGCGCCGGCGTCCCCGTCATCAAGCGCGACCGCGGCTCCGACCCGGCAAGCGTTTGCTATGACGTGCTCGACGAGGCCGATAAGCGCGGCAGCGACCTGGTGCTTATCGACACCGCCGGCCGTCTGCACACGAGCCCCGAGCTCATGCGCGAGCTTGCCAAGGTGGTCAACGTGACGCGTAAGCGCGCCGCCAATATGGCCGCCGGCCCTATGCCCGTCTCGGTTGTCCTCGTGATAGATGCCGCGACGGGCCAAAACGGTCTGAACCAGGCGCTCGAGTTTAACGAGGCGTTGGGTCTGGACGGTATTATCATGACAAAGCTCGACGGCACGGCAAAGGGCGGTATCGCCATGGCCGTGGCCGAGAAACTCAAGCTCCCGATCCTGCGCGTGGGCGTGGGCGAGCAGGTCGATGACCTGCAGGAGTTCAATGCCAAAGATTTCTGCCGCGCCCTGGTGGGCGAGTCCAATTAAGGAGTGACTAGTGTTTGATTCTCTGAGCGATCGCCTCAACGACACATTTGACCGCCTACGCGGCAAGGGTAAGCTGACCGAGGCCGATATTACCTCGGCCATGCGTGACATTCGCATGGCGCTGCTCGAGGCCGACGTCAACTTCAAGGTCGTTAAGGAGTTTGTCGCCAAGACCAAGGAGCGCTGCATGACCGCCGAGGTCATGGAGTCGCTGTCGCCGGCGCAAAACGTCGTCAAGATCGTGCTCGATGAGCTCACCGAGATGCTCGGCTCCACCGAGAGCAAGCTCGTCTTTAGCAACCGCATTCCCAATGTCATCATGCTCGTCGGCCTGCAGGGCTCCGGTAAGACCACGGCTGCCGTAAAGCTGGCCTACCTGCTCAAGAAGCAGGGCCGCTCGCCGCTGCTCGCCGCGTGCGATGTCTACCGTCCCGCCGCTGCCGACCAGCTGGCCACGCTCGGCGGAGAGATCGGCGTGCCGGTCTTCCGCGGTGACGGCGAGCACCCGGTCGATATCGCCAAGGGCGCCATCCAGGAGGCCGTCGACCACCTGCGCGACGTGGTCATCGTCGATACCGCCGGTCGTCTGCAGATCGATGAGCAGATGATGCAGGAGGCCGTGGACATCAAGAAGGCCGTCAAGCCCGATCAGGTGCTGATGGTCGTCGATGCCATGACCGGCCAGGATATTGTCAACGTCGTCTCGACCTTCGCTGAGCGTACCGACTTTGACGGCGTGATCATCTCCAAGCTCGACGGCGATGCCCGTGGCGGCGGCGCGCTTTCCGTGCGCCAGGTGACCGGCAAGCCTATCAAGTTCGTGAGCATGGGCGAGAAGCCCGATTCGCTGGAGCCGTTCTACCCCGACCGCATGGCCAAGCGAATCTTGGGCATGGGCGACGTCGTCGGCATCATCGAGAAGGCCCAGGAGGCCGCCGACGCCGAGCAGCTCGAGGCTGCCGAGCGTATGCTGCGCGAGGGCTTTACCATGAACGACATGCTCGACCAGATGAAGGCTGTCAAGAAGATGGGCGGCATGAAGGGCATCCTGGGCATGCTCCCCGGTGGTCAGCGTGCGCTCAACCAGATGGGCGGCAACCTGGATGAGGGCATCTTCGACAAGAACGAGGCCATCATCATGTCGATGACCAAGGAGGAGCGCCTGCGTCCCTCTATTATCAACGGCCAGCGTCGCGCCCGTATCGCCAAGGGCGCCGGCGTGACCCCCACCGAGGTGAATAGCCTTATGAAGCAGTGGGGCGAGATGAACAAGATGATGGGCCGCATGCGCACGATGGCCAATCAGGCGCAGGCCGGTGGCAAGAAGGGCAAAAAGGGTAAGAAGGGCAAAAAGATGCGCATGCCCAATATTCCCGGTCTGGATGCCATGGGTCTGGGCGGCATGGGCGGCCTGGGAACGGGCGGTCCTAAGTCGGATATGGACCTGCTGCGCCAGATGGAAGCTCAGATGCGCAATAAGAAATAGCGACTGGTTGAGTCGTGTATGGCGAAGGCCGCCTGGATGGTACTCCAGGCGGCCTTCGCCGTTTGTTCGCAGGTTGTCACACACGTGGAAGCGTGCTTGCGCCAGGGCACGTGCCGCTAGTGGCAGCCGCAGCTCTCGTGCCTGTCGTGGTCGTGATGGCCGTGGCAGCCGCAGGACTCGCCGTGCTCATGGGCGTGCTCGTGGTCGTGGCCATGGCAGTCGCAGGTGGCCTCGCCGGTCTGAGCGAGCCTGCCGGCAATGAGGGCCTCGACGCAGGCGTCGCAGCTGCCCTGGGCGCCCGCATAGACCGTGATGCCGGCCTGGGTGAGCGCGTTGATGGGCCCGCCGCCGATACCGCCGCAGATGAGCGTGTCGACGCCACCGTTGGCAAGCAGACCCGCCAAGGCGCCGTGGCCGGTGCCACCGGTGCCCACGACCTGCTCGTTGAGCACCTTGCCGTCCTGGATGTCATAGATCTTGAACTGCTCGCTGCGGCCAAAGTGCATAAAGATGTTGCCGTTGTCGTACGTCGTTGCCACCCTCATGGTGCCGACCTCCTTTGCTGGCCATGCGGCCGTCGTCGTGGTGATGGGGGAGTATGCGATATTGCCGCCCTCGATACTGAGCGCCCGTCCATTGACCAGCGCGTTTGCCACCTTGCGATGTGCGCGGCTGCAGATTGCCGCCACCGTGGCGCGGGCAATGCCCATGCACTGGGCGACTTCCTCCTGATTGAGGCCTTCCAGGTCGCATAGGCGCAGGACCTCGAGCTCGTCGACCGTCATGTCGATGGCATCTCCGCTGGCAAGGCCGTCGGGGGTAAAACCGCGATATTCGGGGATGATCCCTACGCGGCGTAGTTTCTCGCGTCTTCCTGCCATACACCCTCCAAATCTGACATATGTCAACAATAAGATAGCGCGCCAGCTGAACCGTGCAAGGCATTTTTGGCATATGTCAGAAAATGAGGGCTTATTTTTGGGCTGTGGGGCCGCGTGCGCCTGGGCTACAATGAATTGCGCTTATAGGCGACTGACAGGAGGGTCAATGAGCAAGGCTGATCAACAGTTTGTAACCATGTGCCGCGATATCTTGGACCATGGCACCACCACCGAGGGCCAAAAGGTCCGACCGGTGTGGGAGGACGGCACCCCTGCCTATACCATTAAAAACTTTGGCGTTACGGCTCGCTACGACCTGCGTGAGGAGTTCCCCGCGCTCACACTGCGTCGCACGGCGCTTAAGTCTGCCATGGACGAGATCCTGTGGATCTATCAAAAGAAGTCAAATAACGTCCATGACCTTAACAGCCATATTTGGGACGAGTGGGCCGACGAGACTGGCTCCATCGGCAAGGCCTACGGGTACCAGATTGGGCAGAAAAGCCATTATGCCGAGGGTGACTTTGACCAGATGGACCGCGTGCTGTACGACCTTAAGAACACGCCGTACAGCCGCCGCATTATGACCAACACCTACGTGTTTAGCGACCTGTCCGAGATGCACCTGTATCCGTGCGCCTACAGCGTGACCTATAACGTGACGCAGCGCCCGCAGGACGATAAGCCCACACTCAACATGATTCTCAACCAGCGCAGCCAAGATATTTTGGCCGCCAACAACTGGAATGTGTGCCAGTACGCCATTTTGCTGATGATGGTCGCGCAGTCGGTCGATATGATTCCCGGCGAGCTGCTGCATGTGATTGCCGATGCCCACATTTACGACCGTCATGTCGATATCGTCCGTGAACTTATCGAGCGTCCGCAGTTTGCGGCACCTAAGGTAACACTTAACCCCGATGTGCACGATTTCTATGCGTTTACGACCGACGACCTGATCGTCGAGGGCTATGAGCACGGCCCGCAGGTCAAGAACATTCCCATTGCGGTGTAGGTGGCGCTCATGACGTGTAAGCTTTCTGCCATTGTCGCCGTGTGTGACGATTGGGGCATTGGGTGCGAGGGCGACATGGTGGTGTCCAATCGCGCCGACATGCGCCATTTTGTGGCCTGCACCAAGGGTTGCCCGGTCATCATGGGGCGCAAGACGCTGCTGAGTTTTCCCGGTGGGCGTCCGCTCAAGAACCGTCGCAATATCGTGCTTACCCGCGACGAGAGCTTTGCCCCCGAGGGCGTCGACGTGGTGCATAGCATCGACGAGGCGCTCGCTGCGGTTGCCGATGAGCCCGTTGCGTGGGTGATCGGCGGCGGCGATGTCTATCGGCAGTTTTTGCCGTATTGCGCCGAGGCCGAGGTCACGCACAACCATTGCACCCATGCCGTGGACACGTACTTTCCCGACTTGGACGCCGATCCCGCGTGGGAAGTTGCGCGGCGCGAAGGGGTTGCCACGATTGCCGCGGGCGAGGGCGACGAAGGCCTCGATTATGAGTTCGTGACGTATCGTCGCGTTGATGCTTAAATCTCCTATTTGCCCACGGTATTATCGGGTTGGAATGAGTAAGGGGCGGCGCCTGGCGTCGCCTCGTTTGATATAGATGCTGCTGTAAGAAAGGTACGGGCTGGCTGTTATGACTGATGCCGTTGAGGTGCTGCGAATCGAGTCGCTCGAAGACGAGCGACTCGACGCCTACATGCGACTGACGGAGCGTGAGCTGCGCTGTGTGCTGGAGCCGCAAAAGGGCATCTTTATCGCGGAGAGTGCCAAGGTTATCGAGCGCGCGGTTCGCGCCGGATACGAGCCGGTGAGCTTTCTTTTGGGCGAGCGCTGGCTCGACCAGATGATGCCGCTGTTTGAGCGCCTGGCGGTACGCGAAGGTGCGGGCCCGGTTCCCGTGTTCGTGGCCTCGATGGAGCTCATGGAGCAATTGACGGGCTTTAACGTGACGCGCGGTGCGCTCGCGGCGTTCCGTCGTCCGCGTCAGATTCCGGTTGATGAGTTCTTGGGCGGCGTCGTCGAGGCGGCGGGGGAGCGCCCGGTGCGCGTGTGCGTGCTCGAGGGTATTGTCGACCACACCAACGTCGGCGCGATTTTCCGCTCGGCCGCCGCGCTCAATGTCGATGGCATTTTGGTGAGCCCCACTTGCTGTGACCCGCTGTACCGTCGCTCGGCCCGCGTGAGCATGGGCACGGTTTTCCAGGTGCCCTGGACGCGCATTGGCAGCGAGGCGCGCGTATGGCCGCATGATGGGCTGGCGGCGCTGCACGATGCCGGCTTTTCGTGTGCCGCCATGGCGTTGACGGATGATTCGGCGTCGTTGGACGATCCCGCGCTGCAGGAGATTGACCGTCTGGCGATCTTTATGGGCACCGAGGGTGCTGGCCTGGGCGCCAAGACCATCGCGGGCTGCGACCGGGCCGTGCGCATTCCGATGGCGCATGGGGTCGATTCGCTCAACGTGGCCGCGGCAAGTGCTGTCGCCTTTTGGCAGCTGTGCCCGCATGTGAGCAACGAGTACCACTACCAGCCGGGGCTGTATCACTAGCGGGGTGCTCTCGAGCTTTGCCGCCAAGGGCGTTTCTGCTGTCTTCGGTTGGTGTTAAGCTGATAATGGCTTTGCCGTTCAATTGATGTTTTGTTGTATGACGTACGCTAGTGGGGAGGGCGTGTGGCTAAGAAATCTACGGCTATCGATGTAACGCAGGGCGTTATTTGGCAGCAGCTGCTGTCGCTGTGCGTCCCCATCTTCTTTAGTTCGTTCTTTCAGCAGGCATACACGCTTATCGGTACCTATATCGTCGGTCAGTTTGGCGGCAAGCTCGCGCTGGGTGGCATTCAGGCCACGATGGTGCTTACGGAGCTCTGCATTGGTTTTTGCGTCGGTGTGGGTGCTGGATGTGCCGTTATTACCGGTCAGTTTTTTGGTCAGCACGATGACGAGCGCCTGAGCCGATCGGTCCATACGGCCATGACGCTCGCGCTGGTGGGCGGTATCGTTTTCTCGATTCTTGGCATAGTGTTCGTTGAGCCCATGCTGGTACTTATGAACACACCGCATGAACTATTGGCCGAGGGCGTTGCCTATGCTCGTTGCTATTTTGCCGCCATGGTTGCGGCGCTGCTGCTCAATATGGGAACGGCATTGCTGCGCGCCGTGGGCGACACGCGCGGGCCTGCTGTGATCATCGCTTCCGGCTGCCTTGTTAATGCGGTGCTGGATGTCATCTTCGTTGCCGTGCTTCATATGGAGGCTTTGGGCTGCGGCATCGCGGTGGCGCTGACCATTTGCTCCAACGCCACGATGATCGTGATTCGTATGATGCACGCACCGGGTGCGTGGCGGCTTTCACTGTCCAAACTCGGCATTGATCCGGGTATTTGTAAGAGCATGATCTCGTGTGGTCTGCCGCTTGGCTTTCAGTCTGCTGCGTATTCGATTTCCAACGTTTTGATTCAGGTGTCGGTCAACTCGTTTGGCGCCGATGTCACCACGGCGTGGGGTCTTTCGGGCCGTTTGGATGGCATTGTCTGGATGGTTACCGAGGCGCTTGGCGTGTCGATCACCACGTTCTCGGCACAGAACTTTGGCGCGCGCAACTACGAGCGCATGCGCAAGGGCTACCATACGTCGCTCGTGCTGTCGTTTATGCTCATTGGTGGCCTGTCTGCCGTGCTGCTGGTGTTCTCGGGTCCTCTGTCGCGTCTGTTTGTCGACGATGCTTCGATTTCGGCGTACACCACGACGATTCTTCATTTCATCGCGCCGTTCTACGCAATCTTCTCGATTATCGAGAACGCGTCGGGCTCTATCCGCGGCGCCGGCGTGAGCCTTCAGCCCATGCTGCTCACGATTTTTGGCACCGTCGTGCTCAGGGTGATCTGGGTGTTTGCGATTATGCCGTTCGATCCGTCGCTTGAGCACCTGCTGCTGGTTTACCCCGTAACCTGGGTAATCACCGCCATGATGTTCACCGTCTACCATCACAGCGGCAACTGGCTCGGCCGCGCCACTGCCTAGCCATTGGGGACGTCCGCAATGGCTAGTATTCGATGCCTTGGCGGGCTAGGAGGCCTTCGTCGAAGTAGTGTTTGACGGGGCGCATTTCGGTTACTAGGTCCGCGAGGTCTGCGAGGGGCAGCAGGCCGCGGCCGGTGAGCACGAGCTCCGTGGTGGTTGGTTTCATCGCGATCAACGCTTCGACATCTTCGCGCGTCACAAAGCCTCGTCGCATGGCTTCTCCCAGCTCATCCAAGATCAGCACGTCGACCTGGCTAATCTGCTGGCGCGCCAGCTCCATGATCTGTGCGGCACAGGCTTCGGGCGTGTCGCGATCGGCTTGTACGATGCGTAGCCCCAATCGAGGTGCTGCGTCATGTTCGGCGCAGTGCAGCTTCTTGGCAAACTGCAGCATGAGTACGTCGAGTCCATAGCCCGTGGCGCGCAGCGCGAGTCCCAGCGCGGCCGTTGTCTTGCCCTTGCCGTCGCCCGTATAGATTTGAACCTTGCCGACTTCCAGTGATGCCATCTCTGTCCTTTCGTGCCCGGCGTCGGTTTATCGCCGTCCGGGTTGGGTATTCTAGAAAACATTATCAACCCCAGTAGATGGAGTTCAAGCAGATGGAGATGGATGACAACAAACGTAGAAGGAATATGATCCTCTACGTGCTCATCGCCTTCGTCGTCTACCTCGTGCTCTCGACCGTTCTGTTCCCCAACATCGGTCACACGCAGCAGATTACGAAGACCGATTATTCGACGTTTGTCAAAGCGCTCGATAAGAAGAGTGTCGACAAGGTCGAGTACAACACGGACGATTACACGATTTATTACACCAAGAAGGGCGAGGACGAGAACATCGCCTACAAGACGACCGGTGTTCCGAATGACGCGGGCTTTACCGATCGCGTGCTTGAATCTGGCGCCTCGCTTGAGTCGGTCGTTCCCGATAAGAACTCGGGTCTGATGACCTACTACCTGCTCACCCTCATTCTTCCCATGGCGATTTTCTTCCTGATCGGCTGGTGGCTCAACCGCCGCATGAAGAAGGCCATGGGCGATGACGGTCCGTCGATGAACTTTGGCGGCGGTGGTTTTGGCGGCGGTGGACTGGGCAAGTCCGGCGCGCGCGTGATCGCCTCCAAGGACGTGGGCGTGACCTTTAAGGATGTCGCCGGCCAGGAAGAGGCCAAGGAGTCCCTCAAGGAGGTCGTCGACTTTCTGGAGAAGCCGCAGCGCTACGAAGAGATCGGCGCCAAGCTGCCGCGCGGCGCCCTCCTTGTCGGCCCTCCGGGTACCGGTAAAACCCTGCTTGCCAAGGCTGTGGCCGGCGAAGCGGGCGTGCCGTTTTTTAGTATTTCGGGTTCTGAGTTCGTCGAGATGTTCGTCGGCCGTGGCGCCGCCAAGGTCCGCGATCTGTTTAAGCAGGCCAAGGAAAAGGCCCCGTGCATCGTCTTTATCGACGAGATCGATACCATCGGCAAAAAGCGCGATGGCGGCGGCTTTAGCGGCAACGACGAGCGCGAGCAGACGCTCAACCAGCTGCTGACCGAGATGGACGGCTTCGATAACCACAAGGGTATCGTTGTCCTCGCTGCCACCAACCGTCCGGACAGCCTTGACCCGGCCCTGCTGCGCCCCGGTCGTTTTGATCGCCGCATCCCCGTTGAGCTGCCCGATCTGACCGGCCGCAAGAACATTCTTGAGCTGCATGCCAAGAGCGTTAAGACGCAGCCGCCGATCGACTTGACCGCGATTGCCCGCGCCACGCCCGGTGCTTCGGGCGCCGACCTGGCCAACATCATCAACGAGGGCGCCCTGCGCGCGGTCCGCGAGGGTCGCAAGCGCGCGACCCAGGACGACTTTGAGGAGTCGGTGGAGGTCGTCATTGCTGGTCAGCAGCGTAAGTCCACGGTGCTGTCCGACCACGAGAAGCAGGTCGTTTCCTACCACGAGATCGGCCATGCTATCGTCGCAGCCCGCCAGAAGGGCTCCGCGCCGGTCACCAAGATCACCATCGTGCCGCGTACGAGCGGTGCTCTGGGCTACACCATGCAGGTCGAGGAGGATGAGCGCTTCCTGACCACGCGCCAGGAGGTGCTGGACAAGCTCGCTGTCTACTGCGGCGGACGTGCCGCCGAGGAGCTCATTTTTGGCGAGATGACGACCGGCGCAGCCAACGATATCGAGCAAGCAACCAAGCTCGCCCGCAACATGGTGACGCGCTTTGGTATGTCCGATGAGTTTGGCATGATGGCGCTCGGTACTGTCCAAAATGCGTACCTCAATCAGGATACGTCGCTCACCTGCGCCCCCGGTACGGCCGAGCGCGTGGACGCAATTGTCGCCAAGCTGATCGAGGATGCGCACGACCGCGCCCTGCAGATCCTGAAGGAGAACAAGTTCAAGCTCCATGAGCTGGCTCGTTATCTGTACAAGAAGGAGACGATCACGGGCGAGGAGTTTATGAATCTCCTCACGCGCGAGAATCCGCTGATGCCTAAGCAGCAGTAGCGTTGCATTCGGGTCAGTAAATATCGACGCCCCATTTGAGTGCCTATCTCAAATGGGGCGTTTTGCTTGGGAGGGATATGTATGAAGATCGTGGTGAGTGCCTGTTTGATGGGCGAGAGCTGCAAGTATAACGGCCTCGATAATTACCACCGCGCGTTGGTCGAGGCTTGCGAGCGTACGGGGACCGAGGTCCTCTTGGTGTGCCCTGAGGTCTTTGGCGGCCTGCCCACGCCGCGCGACCCGTCCGAGATTGTGAACGGCGAGGGCCGTACCTGCGAGGGCGTGTCCGTTGACCGGGAATTCCGCCTGGGCGCTCAACGTGCGCTCGACATGTGCGAGCAGGCGGGCGGCCCTTCCGAGATTGCTGCGTGCATCTTGCAGGACCGCAGCCCCTCGTGCGGCGCGGGTCGCATCTACGACGGCACCTTTAGCGGTACGCTCACCGCGGGCAACGGCGTTTTCGTCGATCTGTTGCTGCGTCACGGCTACCGCGTCATTCCGGCTAGCGAGTTCGATCCCAGCATGCTGGAACATTGTCCACAGCACTCGAACCCAACACTTCCTCACGGGTGACCGTTTTGGCATCATCCATGAAGTTGATATTGAGTACGACCTGGTCATCAAAGACGTAGACCGAGTTGACAGGCGCCGTACCCAGGCAGCCCCTCCCCGCGGCCCTCGCGCAGGAACGCGTACAAGGCCCTCCCGTCTCTTGCGCCCCTCCTGCCCCAAACCCTGCTAGGAGCGAGTGCAGCAAACTGGAAGTTTAAATTAGTCTTTGCAAATAACCTTTGAACCTTCACCATCAATTACAATTCCC
>CALJPV010000005.1:0-151755 GCA_937980385.1 uncultured Collinsella sp.
CCCACTCTCGGCCGAGGTCGAGGCGCTCCAGTCCATCAAGGGGTGCGGGTTCGCGCTCGCCGCCGCCTTCGCGTCCGAGGTCGGCGACTTCTCGAGGTTCCGCTCCGGCAGGCAGGTGACGGCCTACTTCGGCCTCGCCCCGAAGCAGAGGTCGAGCGCCGACTCCGTGCGACTCGGCGGAATCAGCGGGGCCGGCAACGCGCTCGTCAGGAAGCTGGCGGTCGAGGGGTCCTGGCGCTACGCCCAGGCCGGGCACCAGCCCAAGCTGATGCCCAAGGGCTCCGGAGTCCCGCTCGAGATAAGGATGCACGGGAGGAAGGGGTCCGAGCGCCTGCTCCGGCGACGCGAGGAGATGCTCGAGAGGGGCATGCCCCAGGCGAAGGCGAACGCCGCCACCGCCGCCGAGCTCGTGAGGTGGCTGTGGGCCCTCGGCATGATGTGCCGGGAGGCCGGCGAATAGACATAGCCCCCGTCCCGGCGAGCCGGGCAGCCTTCGGGGACACCCCCGTTCTCGCTGTGCGCGCGGCGGTCGCCGCATTCGCGTCAACAGACTTGGGGAACCCCCGCCGAAGGAGAGGATTGCGGGCCGCCAGAGCGGTATCCGCGGATATGAGACTGAGCCGAAGGCGTCGACGACATGCCGGGGGCGGACCGGGACGGGTTCAACGGCAGGCCCCGCCGACCGATTGCAAGCGGTCGGCGGGGCCATTGTGGCTCTTGACAGCGGATTGGGTCATATGAGCGAGCGAGCCGCATTTGCACCAAGGTGACGCGAAACGAAAGGGCGCTGACCTTCTGGTCGCGCCCTTGAAGTTGAACGTCAGATTGGTGTGAATGCGGCTCGCGCAGCGTCAAGCGGTCCGCCGTTCGGTAGAACGGCGGAACTAGTTACGCCTGACGGTAATGGTCAAAGAAGTCGGCGAGGTCTTCGAGCGACTCTTTGAGCACTTCCATGCGCGGCAGGTACACGATGCGGAAGTGATCGGGCTCGGCCCAGTTAAAGCCGCCGCCGCGCGTGATCAGAATCTTCTTCTCGTGCAGCAGGTCGAGGGCAAACTGCTCGTCATCGGTGATGTTGAACTTCTTAACATCCATCTTGGGGAAGATGTAGAACGCCGCGCGCGGCTTGACCACCGAGATGCCGTCGATCTTGTTGAGCGCCTCATACACAAAGTTGCGCTGCTCGTAGACACGACCGCCGGGACGGATATAGTCGTTGACCGACTGATGGCCGCCGAGCGCCGTCTGGACGATTGACTGGGCCGGCACGTTGGAGCACAGGCGCATGTTGGAGAGCATGTTGATGCCCATGATGAAGTCGCTCATGCAGCGCTGGTTGCCCGAAAGCACCATCCAGCCAATGCGATAGCCCGCGATCATGTGCGACTTGGAAAGGCCGCTAAAGGTGACACAGGGCAGATCGGGAGCGAGCGAGGCAATCGAGACGTGCTCATAGCCGTCCATGCACAGGCGGTCGTAGATCTCGTCTGCAAAAATCATGAGCTGGTGCCTGCGCGCAACCTCAACGATGCCCTCGAGCACCTCACGCGGGTAAACGGAGCCCGTGGGGTTGTTGGGGTTGATGATGACGAGGGCCTTGGTCGCGCTCGTGATCTTGGACTCCATATCCTGCAGATCGGGATACCAATCGGCCTGCTCGTCGCACAGGTAGTGCACAGGATGGCCGCCGGCAAGGGTCGCGCACGCCGTCCACAGCGGGTAGTCGGGGCTGGGGATCAGGATCTCATCGCCGTTGTCGAGCAGCGCGTTCATCGAAAGCTGAATGAGCTCGGACACGCCGTTGCCCGTGTAGATGTGCTCCATCTGAACGTTGGGCAGGCCTTTGATCTGCGAGTACTGCATGATCGCCTTGCGCGCGGAGAACAGACCACGCGAGTTGGAATAGCCTTCGCAGTCGGGCAGCTGCTGGCGCATGTCCTTGATGACCTCGTCGGGCGTGCGGAAACCGAAGGGCGCCGGGTTGCCGATATTGAGCTTGAGGATGCGCTCGCCCTCGTCCTCCATACGGGCAGCCTCGTCGACGACGGGACCGCGTACGTCATACAGGACGTTATCAAGCTTGGTGGATTTAGAAAAAGTGCGCATGGTGGTGCTCCTTGGAATTTGAGCTGAGGGATGGGGTTCGGGCTTGGAATCGTTGCGGGGTGATGATGCCTCGCCTTGATCGGCGTCGCCGGCAAGCAGCCAGGTAACATCGACCTCCAAAATACGGGCGAGCAGCTCAGCCACGTCGCGCCGCGGGATTGTCTTGCCGCTCACATATTGGCTCATCTGGCTCTTGCCGAGTTTTTTGCCGAGCATCTCCGATGCGCGGATTACGTCCGACTGGCGAACGTCGCGATCGGACATAGTCTGTCGCAGGCGATCGCTAAACGTCTCTTGGGCCACAGGAACCTCCTTGCTGGCAAAGTTCAATTTATAGAACACGAATTGAACCTGAGTTCAATTTAGGCAGCAGTATAGCGCGGCACATTATCCGAAAGTTCAATTTCACAAGAAAATGTACCGAGCCTCGAGAATTGTCCCAAAGTAGACAACAGATACGCGCTTTTAGAGATATTCAAGGAAACGAGCCGCCGCAAGCGAAACGTCAGCGGTGCGGTATATGGCGTTGATCTGCCGATGAGGGTGTCTCTCGAGCGGGCGCACGGCAACATCGAACTGACAGCGGCGCAAGATGAGCGCCGGAAGAACGCTCACGCCCAGACCGTCCTCGACCATGGCCATAATCGCATAATCATCCCAGGTCGACAGCTTAGAGCATACCGCCAGGCCCGCGCGGCGAAACAGCGGCGTAATCTCGTCGTCGCTACCGCGTTCCAGCAGAATAAACTGCTCGTTGGCCAAATCGGCAAGAGAGACGACCTCCGCCGCGGCAAGCAAAGAGCCTGTTGGCACTACCGCCATTAACTCGTCTCGCACCAAAGACCGCGATGTCATGCCGTTTTCTCGGGGCTCACGCGGGATAAAGCCCAGATCGCAGCGGCCCTCTGCCACCCATTGTTCAATCTCTGAATAGTCGCCCATCAGCAACTCGTAATCGACGCCTGGATGATCGGCGCGAAAGCGCGCAATCACCGGCGGCAGCACGTGGGTCGCCACGCTCGAAAATGTACCGATGCAGATTTTGCCGCGCATGAGCCCACGCATCTCATCCACCCGTCGCTGCAAGCGAGTGAATTCCTCGCAGAGCGCCTCGACAGCCGGCATGACCTGCCGCCCGTCGGCAGAAAGCACTACGCCCTCGCGACTGCGGTCGAGCACCTTAAAGCCCCAGTCGGCCTCGAGATCGGCCACCATACGGCTCACGCCCGATTGCGAATAGCTCAGCCGCTCGGCGGCGCGCGTAAAACTGCCGGCACGCACGGTCTCGAGCAGCACCTGCATCTTTTGAATATTCGTTTCCACGGCACCCCTCCACCTTTGCATGAGTTTTTCTCATGCTATCCATGCATTATATTCGCTTTTCTTCTAAAGCCAGTTCACCCATAGTGAACATGCTCAGATATAGAGGGGATGTCAGCGCATGAACAACGGACTGTTTACGTACTTAGCAGCATTGCTATTGTTTGGTTCCAACGGCATCATCGCCGCTGCCATCGCGCTGCCGAGCTCCGATATCGTGCTGCTGCGCACGTTTTTGGGCGCACTCTCGCTTGTCACCATCCTCGCCATCACCCAACGCCATAAGTTGCAGGCGCCATATCGCCCCCGCGAAGCCGCAGCACTCCTTCTCTCGGGAGCCGCGCTGGGCGCCAGCTGGATTTTTCTGTTCCGAGCCTACCAGACGATCGGCGTCGGCGTTTCCTCGCTGCTGTACTACTGCGGCCCCATCATTGTCATGGCGCACTCCCCGCTCATCTTTGGCGAAAAGCTGACCGGCGGCAAAATCGCCGGCTTTATCGCCGTCGCTTGCGGTGCTTTTCTCATTGCAGCGCAAGGTCTAGGCGGCAATATGCCCATTGCTGGTATCGCCTGCGGCATCGCCTCGGCATTTTGCTATGCGCTGATGGTCATCGCCAGCAAGGGTGCGCCACACATCGAAGGCCTCGAGAACTCCGCGCTCCAGGTGAGCGCCGCCTTTGTAACCGCGTTGATCCTTACGCTCATCACGCAGGGCGCCCCCTCATTCCTGTCCGTCGGCATCGCCGCAGTTATCGATTGGCGCGCCGTCGCTATGCTCGGCGTCGTCAACACCGGCATCGGTTGCTTGCTCTACTTTAGTGCCGTCGCCAAGCTGCCCGTTCAGACCGTCGCGGTCGTCGGCTACCTCGAGCCGCTTTCGGCCGTCGTGTTCTCGGCCGTCCTTTTAGGCGAAGCCATAACACCGGTCCGCCTGATGGGCGCCGCGCTTATCATCGGCGGCGCGCTCTTTTGCGAACTCGCCGGCAAACGCGCAGGCGCCAAGGCTGGCATAGCCCAGACAGCACGTGCTTAAAAGCCCCTGCTTTGAAATGCTACCTGCGTACATAAATAATCCCCAGCTGAGGATTATTGTCTAAAATAACCTGATGTGCCAAACTGCTCTTGTATGTATAAAGACGGCATAAAGGTTATCTGTCCTAGACGGATAACCGGATGTCCAAGGGAGTCCACGTGGCACATAACAAACTGGAGGCAAGCCCCCAAGATCAGCGTGGTCAAGGCGGGCATGGAGCCATTCCCCTCTCCGCTGGCATGCTGCTCGTTACGCTCGGCGTCGTCTACGGCGACATCGGCACGAGCCCCATGTACACCATGAAATCAATCGTCGCCAACAACGGCGGCATCGGTACCGTCAGCGAGGACATGATCTTAGGAGCGCTTTCGCTCGTCATCTGGACCATGACGCTCGTGACCACGGTCAAGTACGTGGTTATCGCCATGAAGGCAGATAACCACAACGAGGGCGGCATCTTCGCCCTGTTTAGCTTGGTGCGCAAAGTGGCGCCGTGGCTGATCCTTCCCGCCATGATCGGCGGCGCGGCGTTGCTCGCCGACGGCATCCTCACCCCCGCCGTCACGGTTACCACGGCCATCGAGGGCTTGCGCACTATCGAGTGGGGCCATGCGCTTTTGGGTGACGGCCAGACCAACGTCATCATCATCACCATCATCATTATCTGCGGCCTGTTTGCCATGCAGCGCGCCGGCACCTCGTCGATCGGCAAGCTGTTCGGCCCGCTCATGACGCTGTGGTTCCTGTTCTTGGCTGGCGCCGGCCTGTTCAACATGCTCGGCAACCTGTCCATCCTACGCGCGCTCAACCCCATCCGCGGCATCATGTTCCTGTTCTCGCCCATCAACCACTCGGGCATCATGGTGCTCGGCTTCGTCTTCCTGTCGACGACCGGCGCCGAGGCGCTCTATTCGGACATGGGTCACGTGGGCAAGGCTAACATCTATGCATCCTGGCCGTTTGTTAAGGCGGCCCTTATCCTCAACTATCTGGGTCAAGGAGCTTGGCTGCTCGCCAATAACTCCAACCCCCAGATGCTCGCGATGGATATCGTCAACCCGTTCTATATGATGCTCCCCGAGCCCCTGCGCCCCTTTGCCATCGTGCTTTCGGCCGTAGCGGCCATCATCGCCTCGCAGGCGCTCATCACCGGCTCGTTCTCGCTGGTATCCGAGGCAACCCGTCTCAATCTCATGCCGCATCTGCGCATCCACTACCCCAGCGACACCAAGGGCCAACTCTATATTCCGCTCGTCAACAACATCATGTGGGTCGGCTGTATCTTCATCGTGCTGCTGTTCCAAAACTCCGAGCGCATGGAGAGCGCCTACGGCCTCGCCATTACCGTGACCATGCTCATGACCACGATGCTTTTGACGAGCTACATCGCCGGCATCCTCAAACACAAGCTGGGCGCCTGCGTCTTCGCCCTGCTCTTTGGTGCCATTGAGCTGTGCTTCTTCGCTTCGTGCCTCACCATGTTCTTTGACGGCGGCTACGTCATGATCTTCCTGGCCGCGCTGCTGTTTGGCCTTATGTACGTGTGGCGCCGCGGCACCGCCATCGAGCGCACGCAGACGATCCTGCTGCCCGTCTCCAAGTACATTGACCAGCTCGGCCGCCTGCGCAACGACGAGACCTACCCCGTGCTCGCCGACAATCTGGTGTTCCTTACCAACAGTCCCGACCCGCTCACGCTCGACCGCGACGTGCTCTACTCCATCTTGGATAAGCATCCCAAGCGCGCCAAGGCATACTGGTTCATCAACGTGCATGTCACCGATGAGCCCTATACGCACGAGTATTCCGTCGAGACCTTTGGCACAGACTTCCTATTCCGCGTGCGCTTGGACCTGGGCTTTAAGGTCAATCAACGCATCAACGCCTACCTGCGCCAGATCGTTGGCGACCTGATGGCATCGGGTGAGTTGCCGCCGCAGCATCACACCTACTCCATCTACGAGACACGCGGCAACGTGGGCGACTTCCGTTTTTGTATGCTGCGCAAGATGCTTGCCCCCGAAACGGACATCAACCGCAACGACCATCGCGTCATGGCCATCAAGTACGCCGTCCGCCGCGCCTGCGGAAGCCCGGCACGTTGGTATGGTCTCGAGAACTCGGCCATCATCATTGAGTACGTGCCGCTCTTTGCCCGCATGCGTCCGGCAGTCAAACTCATTCGCACCCAGGTGCCACTCGAGATCCAGATCGAAGAGGCTGAGGAAATGGAAGTCGACATCTTCTCGGACGACTTGGTCAACGGCAACGAGGCCGGCAAGAGCATGAACGTCGATCCCACCGAGTTGCTCGAGAGCGTCGTTGATACTCCCGAGCAGCAACAGCTCGACGGCCTCGAGAACGAACAACTCAACGACGCCAACTTCTAGCGACGTCACAAATCGACGACAGCGGCCCTGCATCTCACGGGAGACGCAGGGCCGCTTTGCATTGCAGTAAAGCTATCGGCTACGAACGGCGCGGCTCGGGAACCACGAGCCTATCGGGGCTCGCGCCCTCGGCATCCATCAGGCTCACGTAGCGAATCGACGGATCATCATACATCGCGTAGTAATAGTTGCCCGTGCGCGCGCTAAAGCATCCGGTATAGATAGTCTTCTCGAACTTGCCATCGCCCATCCTGGACGCCCCCTCGATCATCACCACGCCCTCGAGTGAACGGAACATGCGGACGACGTTTTCGGTCTCGCTCTCCTTTTGCGGATAATTGGCATTGAGGTACGCCGCCTTTACAAAACGGCTCGGCGAATAGCAGTCACCAGGAATACCGCGCATGCCGGCACCCGCGCCATAGGGTTTGAGCTCGGCGTCACGCCATGTCGCCGTCTGCGGAAAATCGCTTGTGGCGGTGATATAGGTGCGCAGGTTTTCCATGTGCCACGGGAAGGTGGGCTGATTGGCAAGGGTGTCGACCGGATCGTCGTATACATGCAGGCCGTCAGCCATCATCTCGACCACGATGCTGCGCTGGCTGTCGCCGATAATCCAATGGAGCAGCGACACGCCCAGCCCCTCTCCTGCAGATTTGGCGACAATCACCGTATCGCGCAGCGCGGCCTCGACCTCATCGACCGTCGAGAACGTCGCTGCCACCCACAGGGGAAACTCATAGGCTGCGATATTGGTCTTGCCGTCGACAGGGTCCTCGGCATACTCGGCATAACCCGGGAAATTGAGACCCGCCACGGCGAGGCCCGCATCGTTGCCGCAGTCGAAGAACATGGGATAGTTCTTGTAATCGATGCACATACCGATCACCGCGTGTGCCGCTGTTGCGTCGTCGATAAACGAATACGGAATGTGAAACCCGCGCGGCATCACGCGAACCTGTTGGCCGTAGTCAAAGCTCCAGTCGAGGTTGCGGCCTAGATACATGTGGCCGGAATTATCGGTAAATCGAATGCTCGTACACATAGCGCCTCCCAGCTTTACGTTCTAGCTAAGGTTATTGTCACCAAACAAAGAGGCGCTAAACACAAAAGCCCGGACATGACAACAATGTCACGCCCGGGACAAAGACCGCAAATTCGGTCCCCAATTGAACCACTCTAGACGAGTTTGCCTAAGCAGTGATCAATCATGTGTTGAATCATTTGAGCCTCGAAGCCCACAAAGTCCTGCTTGCGCTCGCGCATCTTGCCGTCGACGATCACGTCATAAGCGACCTTGCACTTGATATAGCGCGTGGACTTGGTGACCTCCTCGTGCGTCAGGCAGCTCTCCTCCATCTTGCTGGCGCCCAAGCCAAACACCAGACGGGGGTTGTAGAGCACGTGGGGCTCGCCGGCGTCGTCCAGGTAGACGCAGACCTTCTTGGTAACGCCAATCTGGTTAGCGGCAAGGCAGCCGGCATCGTCGAGCGACTTAATGGTATCGATCAGGTCCTGAGCAACCGACTCGTCCTCGACGGTCGCAACCTCGCAACGCTGGGACAGGATAGCCTCGTCGTGGCAAAGCTCTTTAATCATACGTTCCTCCATAGGGGTCGTTGTAACCGCTTAAGTATACGGTACCCACACATTTTCATGCGAAAAATACCGTCCGTCTGCTACAAAGCGCCGAACATCAACATGCGAGGAACAACAGCGTCGTAAAGGGGCTATAGTGAGAACGTTCGTGTCAATCGGCCTAAACTCGGGGCTGAACAAGGAAAGGGTATGCATGGACGAACTTTTTCACGTCAGTGAGCGCAAGTCCACAATCGGGACCGAACTTCGCGCTGGACTGACAACATTCCTGGCGATGGCCTACATCATCGCCGTCAACCCTGCGGTGCTCTCGGGCGCCGGCATCGATGCGGGAGCGCTCGCCTGCGCCACCTGCTTGGGCGCCGGCATCATGACCATCTGCATGGGCATCTTCGCAAACCGCCCCCTCGCCTGCGCGTCGGGTCTGGGCATCAACGCCATGATCGCGGGCATCGCCACCACCATGTGCGGCGGCGACTGGCACGTTGCCATGAGCGTTATCTTCCTCGAGGGTATCGTCATCTTGCTGCTCGTCCTGTGCGGCCTGCGCGAGGCCATTATGGACGCCATCCCCGTGGTCCTGCGCCACGCCATCTCGGTTGGCTTGGGCCTGTTCATCGCCATGATCGGCCTGTGCGACGCCGGCATCATCACCGCTGGCGCCGGTACGCTCGTCGGCCTGGGCGACATCGCCTCCCCCACCTTTATCGTCGGCATCATCTCCATCGTCGTGACGGTTGCCCTGGCTTCCCGCAACGTGCCGGGCTCGCTGCTCATCGGCATCATCGTCGCCGTTATCGCCGGTATCCCGCTGGGCGTCACCCATGCGCCCGAGGGCCTCATCGCTCCGCTCGACTTCTCGACCTTTGGCGCCCCGTTTGCCAGCACCGCTGATGGCAACATGGCCATCGTGAAGGTTCTGACCGACCCGATGCTGCTCGTCGTTGCCTTCTCGCTGCTCATGAGCGACTTCTTCGACACCATGGGCACCGCGATGGCCGTCGCCAAGCAGGGCGAGTTCTTGACCGAGGACGGCAATGTCGAGGACATCCGCCCCATCCTGGTCGTCGACTCCGTGGCCGCTGCTGCCGGTGGCTTTATGGGCGTCTCCTCCATCACCACCTTCGTCGAGTCCACCTCTGGCGCTGCCGACGGTGGCCGCACGGGCCTCACCTCCGTCACCACCGGCGTGCTGTTCATTCTCGCCGCGTTCTTCTCCCCCATCGTCACCATCGTTTCCAGTGCCGCCACCTGCGGTGCTCTGGTCTACGTCGGCTACCTCATGATGAGCGAGGCCTCCGAGATCGACTGGTCCGACGTGTCGCAGGGTTTCCCGGCGTTCATGATTGTCGCCGGCGTGCCCTTCACCTACTCCATCTCTGCCGGCATTGGCCTGGGCTTTATCGCCTACGTGATCGTCGCGCTCTTTAAGGGCGAGGCCTCCAAGATCAAGCCGCTCATGTGGATCGCAGCCCTTGCCTTCCTCGTCTACTTCTTTGTAGCGTAACGGCAAAGCTGCCAAAGCAGAACACCAAAGCGCGGAGTCGCATCGAGCGGCTCCGCGCTTTGCTTTTAAAGCCAGGCATCGCACGGACACGCAATGTATTGCCTCCCAAGTTTTGGACATTTTGCCCTCCAAACGGCACTACCGCCGGCTACATCCTGCAGATATGCTGGGCGTAATCGCATAGGCCCTATGAGGATGGGAGTAACCATGGCCGCCTTGTTCACGACCCCCAAGCGCAATGACAAAACCTCTGGAGCCCATTTTGTCGAGCCCGACGTGCGCCGTCGCACGCTGCTCGCACACGGAAGTTGGCGTCGCGTGACGCGCCGCATCGTCTGCGGCCTGACCTGCGCGCTCACGGTGAGCTCGTTGCTCATGCCGAGTGTCTCGCTCGCGGCCGAGTGGGTCAACGTCGGCGGCACTCAGTACAACACTGCAGCAGGCGACGAGGCCGGTACCTGGTCGTGGGACGGCGCCGACGACTTGAAGCTCAACAACTATAACGGCGGCGAGATCCAGGCCGCAGGCAAGCTCAACGTGAATTACTCGGGAACCAACATCGTCACTGCCGAATGGATCGAAAGCATCAACGTTTCTCATGGCACTAACGAGAATGCCGAGCTCAATATCCAAGGCGACGAGGGCGGCACGCTCAGCGTGACATCTACTGAGGACGCTATCCTCTCCACGGGTAATATCAACATCGACGGAGCCGGATCCGTCAACGCCACGAGCACTGGGTTTGATGCCATCAATGCCGGAGGTGATCTCGCTATCAAAGGTTCGGGCAACGTCAACGCCACGGGTGCATCGGATGGCATCAGGGCAAACGGCAATATCACGATTGACGACAGCGGAGCCGTCACCGCCAGGGCTACCAAGGACAAGGGTATTGGAGCCGACAAGAACCTCACCATCAAGGGTGGCGGGACGGTCGAGGCAAGCTCAGCCGATGGTGAGGCCCTTTGGAGCGGCGGCAATATCAACATCTCGGACGGCAGCCAGGTCAAGGCAAGCTCCGAGAAAGACGCTGCCGTCGAGGCCAAGGGCAGCCTCGCAGCCACAAACGCCTCCCTCAACGTAAACGGTGTTGAATATGGCGTCTATGCCCACAAGGGCATCACCCTCGATCATGCAAACGTGACGGTCCGTGCAAGTAAAGGCAGATACGGTGGCGCCAACGCCCTCTTCACCTACCAGGACGACATCGTCGTCAAGAACGGCTCCACCGTGGACGCGTTTGCGGAAGGCGAGGTTTCGGCTGCATTCTCCACCAGAAACGATCGACCCAACGAGAAGGGCGGCCACATCTACATCAGCGACTCCGTTGTCAAGGCCATAGCACGCTATGTCGAGAACGGCGACGGCCCCATCCCCTACAGCGAAAACCAAGATGGCGAGACGAGGCGCGAACCCCAAGGCGAGAACATCGGCATCATCGCCCAGACCAGCGAGGGCGTCACACCCGCAGTCATCTCGATCATCCGCAGCAAGGTAACGGCCGAAGGAGATACAGCGGCAATCTTTGCCCGTGCCATGAGCGCTGACGGCAAGACAATCGGCACCATCAAGATTGAGAACGCCGCCATCCAGACGCCCGAAGGCGGCAAGGTCATTGACTATCGCAAGCTCCATGACGGCATCTACGAGGCAGGCCAAGCCATCGGCACGGGCGACGCCACGGTCGACTCCCTCTATATCAAAGCAGTCGCCAAAAGTACGACCATCGCACCTCCCGAGGTAGCCAAGCCGGAAGACCCCAAGCCCGACGAGACCAAGCCCGCAGAAAGCAAGCCCGCGGAGTCCAAGCAGAACCCCAAGCCTGAGGGCTCAAAGCCGACCAAGGCCGTTGCGGCTTCAACCACGAAAGCCAAGACTACCGGCGTGCTCGCGGCAACCGGCGACACCTCGGGTGCGGCCATCGTGGCAACCGTCCTTGCGGGAACAGCCGCTATCGCCGCAGGCACCATGGCGAGCCGTAAGCGTTCTTAGACGCCTCTGCGCACATGGCAGCTCCCGCGAAGGCCCCGAGCCCCAGCACCGTTTAACAACGCCACCGCCGAGCTCCCCTCCGGCGGTGGCGTTTTCCATATGCGTCCGCAGGGGATGCACGAGATTGTCTTTGGTCTAGCCCAACCGGCATACGCTGGCGTGCGACAATTGGGGCTGCCGATATCACAACACTGAGAGAAGCCCGTCATGGAAGCGCATCAAAAGCAGATAACCGTTTATTCGAATCATACGGAAAGCGCGCCTGTCATCTACCTTCCTGTGGTCGTGGGCGACGGCAGCGAGGTTTATAAGTGTTGCCGAGAGCTCGACTGTCCGCCATTCGCCCTCGTCACCATTGGCGGGCTCGATTGGAATCGCGAGCTGAGCCCCTGGGCATGCGACGGGACCGTACGCGATGCCGAGCCTTTCGGTGGCCAAGCTGCCGATTTTCTTGATGAGCTGCTGAATCAGATAATCCCCCAGGTCGAGTCGTCGCTTCCTCAGCCGCCCACCTGGCGCGGCATTGCCGGTTATTCGCTAGCGGGCCTCTTTTCGCTTTGGGCCCCCTGGCAGACCGATGCCTTTGACCGCGTCGCAAGCGCATCGGGATCCCTGTGGTTTCCTGGCTTTATCGACTATGCGCACGAGCACGCGATGGCAGTTACGCCCGACGCCGTCTACCTGTCACTCGGCAAAAAGGAAACCAAGACGCCCAACCGCATGATGCGGCATGTACTCGACGACACACGCGCCATGGAAGCGTTGCTCGTCGAGCGCGGCATTCCAACAACGCTGGAGCTCAACCCCGGCAATCACTTTGCCCAAACCGACCTGCGCATGGCCCGCGGCATCCACTGGATACTGACGCATTAAAAATGGTGCCCACGCGCATATACGCATGGGCACCATATCTTGTTTAGCTGAACGCAGCTGCTACTCAGCAGCCTCCTCGAGCTCGGAGACATCAAACTCAAAGTCGTTACCCGGCAGGATGGCGTTGAGCACGATGCCCACCAGCGAGCCCACGGCAAGGCCGGAAAGCGAAATCGTCACGCCGCCCAGCTCAAGCACGATGGCGCCGGCGGTGCTGTACGCAATGCCGAGCGAAAGCACGAGCACCAGAGCGGCCACCAGCACGTTGCGGTTGTTTTGGAAATCGACCTGGTTCTCGATGAGGTTGCGAACGCCCACAGCGCTGATCATGCCATAGAGCACGAGCGACACGCCGCCGATTACACACGCCGGCATGGCCGCAATGATAGCCGCGAACTTGGGGCAGAACGAAAGCACGATGGCGCAGCACGCGGCAATGCGAATCACGCGCGGGTCGAACACACGCGTCAGGGCGAGCACGCCGGTGTTCTCACCATACGTGGTGTTGGCCGGAGCGCCAAAGAGCGAAGCCAGGATCGTGGCAAGGCCGTCGCCGAGCAGCGTGCGATGCAGGCCAGGATCGGCGATGTAGTTACGCTCGCAAGTGGAGCCGATAGCCGAGATATCACCGATATGCTCGATCATGGTCGCAAATGCCAGCGGCATGATGGTGATGATGGCCGTCGTGGCAAGACCGCTATCGAACTGCGGCCCAAAGAGCGAAAACACGGTGTTACCCCACACGATGGGCAAACCAACCCAGGGAGCGGCTGCGACGCCAGAAAAGTCGACCTCGCCCAGTGCAGTCGCAACGGCATAGCTCACCACAACGCCCAGCAAAATCGGCACGATCTTGACCATGCCGCGACCCCAAACGTTGCAGATGACGATCACGGCCACGGCAATAACAGCCACAAACCAGTTGGTCTGGCAGTTAGCAATAGCGGAGCTCGCCAGGATCAGACCGATCGAAATGACGATGGGGCCAGTCACCACCGGCGGAAAGAAGCGCATAACGCGCTTGGCGCCAAACGCGCGGAAGAGCGCCGCAAGCACCGGATAGAGCAGGCCGGCACAAGCTACGCCCAGGCAGGCGTAGGGCAAAAGCTCCGTCTCGCCGTTGGGCGCAACGGCAGCATAGCCTGCGATAAAGGCAAACGATGAACCCAAGAATGCGGGGACCTTACCGCGCGACAGGAAGTGGAAGAGCAGCGTGCCCAGGCCGGCAAACAAAAGCGTTGCCGAAACCGAGAGACCGGTGAGCACGGGTACCAGCACGGTGGCGCCAAACATGGCAAACAGATGCTGCAGGCCGAGCAAAAACATGCGCGGGCGGCCGAGCGACGACGCATCGTAGATGGCATCGGCGACGGCGGGCGTCGAGGACTGGGACATGGATGTCCTTTCGAATGGAAGGGCGATCGGGCATATCGGATAACCTGCCCGAACGATACGATCCGAACCATTGTACGCGATACGCCATGCCTCGCACGCGCCGCCACCTGCAAACGCTAGCGCTATTTCCAAACGCGCTCGGCAATGCGCTTGACCAGCGCGATCTTCGCCCACTGCTCGTCCTCGGTCAACTTGTTGCCAATCTCGCAGCTGGCAAAGCCACACTGCGGAGACAGATACAGGTTCTCGAGCGGAACATACTTTGCAGCCTCGTGAATACGCTCGACGATGGCATCCTCGTCCTCAAGCTCAGCGGCCTTGGTGGTCACCAGGCCCAACACGACCTTCTTGCCGGGGGCAACATACTTCAGCGGCTCAAAACCGCCGGCGCGCGGCGTATCGAACTCCAGGTAAAATGCGTCAACATCCTCGTTTGCGAACAGGTATGGCGCGATGGGGTCATAGCCACCCTCGAAGGCATAGGTAGAGTGGTAGTTACCACGGCACACGTGCGTGTTAATGACCAGGTCGTCGGGCTTGCCCTCGATAGCGGCGTTGTTGAGCGCCACGCCCAGCTCGCTTACCTTTTGCAGATCAACCGGGCTCATGCCGGTCTTGGACACAAAGTCAGTATCGCAGTAGATGCCCCAGGTGCAGTCATCAAACTGGATGTTGCGGCAGCCTGCTGCGTACAGGTCGGCGATCACCGTGCGGTATGCTGCGGCGATGGCATCGGCGAGTTCTTCGTCGGTCTTATAGACAGCACGCAAGCTCTCCTGCTGGCCATCGCAGCGGTCGAGCGTGACTTCGGAGAACGTCTGAATCGGCGCCGGGATGGTCTGGCGTGCAACGTGGCCCTCGCCCTCGAGCGCCTTGACAAATTTAAAGTGCTCGACGAACGGATGGTTCTCGCCGCTAATGGGGCCGGTTACCACGGCGGTGTCGGCGGTAGTCTCCTCATCGTGAAACATATAGCCCGTACGCGAGGCACGACGCTCGATGCCATTCAGCCCCCACATAAAATCGAGGTGCCAGTAGCTGCGGCGAAACTCGCCATCGGTGATGACCTGCAGGCCGGCGGTCTTTTGCTTTGCCACCAAATCGCGAATGGCATCGTTCTCGACGGTCTTAAGCCCCTCGGCATCAAGCGCGCCTGCCGCATAGGCAGCGCGGGCGTCCTTTACGGCCTGCGGACGAAGAAAGCTGCCGACGATATCGGCGCGAAACGGCGCGTTCGATTGAATTGAAGTGCTCATAGATATCTCCCTTTGCATTGGTTGCTTTACTGGAACAGAGTATGAGCGCTCATATGGCCATCGCAAAATATACGTTTATAACAGTTTGATATAGATGCTTCCTATATCAGTTTGGACTGCCATAAAGAGATTTGACCCGTGCAGAATGCAGCAGTCTATATGTGCTGACGAATCACGTCGATATAGGCTTGGCCGTAGCGCGTAAGCGTCGTGTTCTTGCGCGTGATGATGCCGATCTCCATGTACTCGTCTACATCGAGCGGAATCGAGATGATGCCGGGCCCGTTGAGCTCGTGACTGATCACGCCTGAGCATACCGTGTAGCCGTTGAGGCCCATGACCAGGTTGAACAACGTCGCACGGTCACGCACGCGGATATTCTTGCGGCGCTCAAACGTCGAGGTCAGTTCCTCGGAATAGTAAAACGAGTTGTAGCTGCCCTGCTCATAGGACAAAAATGGGTAGTCCTCGAGGTCTTCGAGCGTCACGCTGGCGTGGTCCGCCAGCGGATGGTCGGCACACACAAAGACGTGTGGTGTGGCGCAGAAAAGCCCTTCGAACACGAGCTCGTTGGCCGCCAGCATGCGCTCGATGACCTCGCGATTGTGCTCCGACAGATACAGGATGCCGAGTTCGCTTTTCATATGCGCGACGTCCTCGATAATCTCGTGAGTCTGCTCCTCGCGCAGGGTAAAGTCGTAGCGCGCGGCATCGAACTCGCGAATCACGTCAACAAACGCGTTAACGGCAAAGGAATAATGCTGGCAGCTCACACTAAAGTGCGGTACCTGCTCGGATGCGCCCTTGTACTTGCCCTCGAGCAGGTCGGCCTGGTCGAGTACCTGGCGCGCATAGCCCAAGAAGGTCTCGCCTTCCTCGGACACAACGACGCCCTTGTTAGTGCGTTCAAAGATGTGCACGCCCATCTCGTTTTCGAGATCGCGAATCGATGCGGTAATCGAAGGCTGCGACACAAAAAGCCGGCGCGAGGCCTCGGTGATGCTGCCGCATTCGGCAACTTTGACGACATACCTGAGCTGCTGAAGCTTCATAGCTTTCTCCCTAGACGTTCGTGACGTCGAAACCAGTCGCATCCATCTGACGCATAAACGGCGGCATCTCCCCCGTCGCGGCGCAGGCGGCAATCTGATGCAGAGCCCCGGCAACCGCATCGTCTGTCGCAGCGCCGATATGCCAGCGCGCGGCGGCCGTGACAGCCTCGTTGGCATTGGCGACTGCAACGGAGTTGGGAACAGCATCGATCATGGGCAGGTCGTTATCGGAATCGCCAAATACGGCCACCTCGTCGGGCGTCAGGTCCAAAGCGCGCGCCAGCTCCAGCGCAGCGCAACCCTTGTCCCAACCTGCTGGAAGAATGTCGAGCAGGCGCACTCGGTTGTTGGGAAACACAAGCGAGAGCTCCGGCACCTCGGCGGCAATGCGCTCGCGCAGCTCAGCGAGTTCTTCGCGCGAGCGGGCGCTCCAGATATTCGCCTTGTATACCGGGGCATCATCGACAACAGGACGGCACGGGGCCTCTTCGCCCTTGAGCCACGCGTTGCCGCCCGACTCCATGGCGCGGCGCACGCGCTCGGGATCGCTCGTCACGCAGTAGGCATCGTTATCCCAAAAGTCATCACCCAGGCTGTAGACCTTCAGATACGTATCATCGGTCTCTTGCTCCAAGTAGTCAGCCAAGCGCATAAGGGCGGCGTTGTCGGTCGCACGCGAGGCTACCGCCTCGCCGTCCACAAACATGACCTGGCCGTTACAGAACGCGCCAGTTGAAAAACACTCAGAACAATTTTTGAACATCCAGCCCATCGCGGACGGCTGACGGCCCGAAACCGGACCAAAGTGCAGACCCGCCGCCTGCATGGCATGAATGCCCTCGATGGCGTAGTCGCTGGCGCCGTCATGCCCGGCTGGAATCAGCGTATCGTCCATATCGGTCAGCACAAGTTTAATCATAAGGCCCCCATTCGTATCGGTCCTACCTATTGTAACGACCTGCCAAAATAAACCTGTCCCTTTTTGGCAGGTGCGCTAGTATAGGGAACAACAGATTCGATGCGGGAGTGCCGGCGGTGCAAACCACAAGGCTGAGAGGGCATGGGGCCCAATCCTTTGAACCTGTCAGTTAATGCTGGCGTAGGGAGCATGCCGCCTTTACAGGGGCGCTGTCTATGCACAGCGCCCCTTTTCTATGCCAAGGAGGCATGTGCAGTGATCGATTCGGAACAGCTTAAGCAAAATGTGGTCAAGGCCGTGGAGGAGATTCGCGCCACCAATCCGATGGCCGGCTCCATCACCAACACGGTGACGATCGACTTTGTCGCCAATGCTCAGCTCGCCGTAGGCGGTTCGGCCGCCATGGTCTATCTGCCCGACGAAGGCGAGGCGCTCGTTGCCGGCGGCGGCGCCATCTATCTCAACATGGGCACGCTCTTCCCCATCTACGAGCAGACGATTCCCCGCGCGGCCAAGGCGGCACACGACGCCGGCAAGCCCTGGGTGCTCGATCCGGTGGGCCTGGGCATCGGTAGCCTGCGAACCCAGCTGGTAAACGAGCTCAAGCAGTACAAGCCCGCCATCGTACGCGGCAACGCCTCCGAGATCATCGCACTCGCCGGCCTGTGGGGTCTTGAGGGCGAGGCAGCTGATCTGAGCCGCGTGCGCGGTGTCGATACCACCGACACGGTCGACGCCGCCCGCGATGCCGCTGTGGCGCTCGCCCGCTACACCGGCGGAGCCGTAGTGGTCTCGGGCGAAGTCGACCTGATCACCGACGGCACGACGGTGGCCAAGTCCCACGGCGGCAGCCCGCTCATGTCCAAGATCACCGGCTGCGGTTGTTCGCAGGGCGGCGTGCTGGCTGTGTACGCCTGCGCTGCCGATCCGTTTACGGCAGCCATCTGTGGCACCGCCGTCTACAACGTTGCCGGCACGTGTGCCGCCGCTGTCGCCGATGCCCCGGCAAGCTTTAAGGTCGCCTTTATCGACGAGCTCTACCGCGCGACCGCCCAAGACATCGCCGATAACCGACTCGAGCTCGAGGAGGCATAAGCCATGTCCGAGCCCGCAACCAATGCCGGCATGAACACACTCGTCGCCGTGGCCATCGCCCCGTGCGGCACCGGCGATGAGCTATCCGCCGAGGTCGCCGAGGTCGTGCGCGTCATTCGCGAGAGCGGCCTTCCCAACCGCACCACCTCGATGTTCACCGAGATCGAGGGTGACTGGGACGAGGTCATGCAGGTCGTGCGCGACGCAACCTTTGTGTTGGCGAGCAAGGGCATCCGCACCGAAGTCGTGCTCAAAGCCGATATTCGACCCGGATTTACCGACACCATGACCGGCAAGCTCGAGCGCATGGAAGCACAGATCAAGAAGCAGGAGGAAGCACGATGAGTATCCGCGACAACCTTGATATCTCGGCCTATCTGGTACTCGGCCCCGAAAACACGCTCGGGCGTCCCGTGAGCGATGTGGTGGCCCAGGCGCTCGACGCAGGCTTTACCTGCATCCAGGTGCGCTCCAAGGTGGCAAGCGCCCGCGAGATCATCGCGCTGACGGGCGATGCCGCGCAGGCTATCGCACAGGCTGGCAAGACCGGTCAGGTCGCCCTGTTAATCGACGACCGCCTGGACTGCGTACTCGCCGCGCGCGAGCAGGGTATTGCTGTCGACGGCGTGCACGTGGGTCAGAGCGATATTCCCGTCGAGGTCTGCCGCAAACTTTTGGGCCCCGATGCCATCGTGGGCCTTTCGGCCCGTTGCGAGGAGATGCTCGAGTACGTCAAGACCGCCGACATGAGCCTAGTCGACTACCTAGGCATCGGCCCGCTCCACGAGACCGAGACCAAGCGCGACTGCGGACGCGCGGCCGACGGCTCTATCATCACCAAGAGCTTTGAGGACCTGGCCGCACTCCACGCGGCAAGCCCCGTGCCCATCGTGGTGGGCGGCGGCGTCAAGACGGCCGACCTGCCGCAGCTCAAGGCCACCGGCGTCGATGGCTTCTTTGTGGTGAGCGCCGTCTGCAGTGCCGACGACCCCCACGCCGCGGCCAAGGAACTCGTCGACACCTGGCAGCAGGCATAGACTCAAGCCGAGCAGCCGATTCGCAGCCTCATATCTTCAATAGCGAAAAGCGCATCCCAGTTTGGACCTCCATTCCGGGATGCGCTTTCCGCCGAGTCCACGGCAGTTTGCCCTACTCTGCCAGATACGCTTCCAGCGCCGGTAAGGTCGCCTCCGCATCGTGGCGGCCGATCTGATAGATGCGCTCGAGCTCATCGGGCTCGCGGCACAGCGACGGCACCTTCACCGATTCGCTCGGCCGAACCACAAAGATTTCGCCGGCAGCCTCGCGACGCGCTAGGTCATCGAGCGTGGCATTGTAGACCTCATGCCGATGCTCAAGCGCCGCGACAAACTCCGGGTAGTGACGGAACACGCGCCGCAGCATGGGCATCACGCTGTTGGGCTGCTTCACAAAGCCCGCCGGCTGCGTGAGTACCACGATATTGCGGCCATACCCCTGCGCAAACAGCCATGCACTGGGAATAGAATCAGCCACGCCACCATCCAGATACTTATGCCCGTCAATAGCAACGGGACGCGTCGCCACGGGAATCGCCGACGATGCCCGGATCCACTCGATATCCCGCTCGTCGCCATAGGGCAGGTCATGGTAGACGGCCTTGCCCGTCTCGATATCGGTACACACGCACGTAAATCGCATGGGGCAGGCGCGATACGCCTCCAAGTCGATGGGATCGCGCTCGATAGGCACCTCGTGATAGGCAAAATCGGCATTGAACATATCACCAGTTCGCAGCCAGCTTACTACACCTGCATAGCGTTTATCGGCGCAATAGGCCTTGTTATAGCGAATGGCGCGGCCGATCTGACGCGATTTAAAGTTGTAGCCAAACGCCGCGCCCGCCGAGACACCCACCATATGGTCGCAGGTCAAACCGTGCTCCATCCAAACGTCGAGCACGCCCGCCGTATACATACCGCGGTAGCCGCCTCCCTCG
This sequence comes from uncultured Collinsella sp., assembly GCA_937980385.1. Classification (GTDB taxonomy): domain Bacteria; phylum Actinomycetota; class Coriobacteriia; order Coriobacteriales; family Coriobacteriaceae; genus Collinsella. Next base: position 20,516 of record CALJPV010000005.1, read on the forward strand.
AGTGCCAGCCCCACCGTGCGCGTCATAGTTGGCTGTGCCATGCGACCATCTCCGTCCCCGCAAATTTAAACGGAACAAGTATACCCATCAACATATACCGCCCCAGTCGCATTTTTATCGAACATCGCATCATCGCGCTGCCGTTTGTCGAATAATAGCCACCCACAGCATGTGCACCCCTATATAATTTTGCACTGTTGTTTATACTACTCAGCAGTTATCAACAGCGAACATTAGCCGGCAAAGTAACCCAACAACGCAGCAAGGCGGGGGCCTGGATACACGCAAAACGCTGAGCAACGATGCGTGTACACAACGAGCTCGCCCGAGGCAATCCGCTCCGACTTCAGAAAGCCGCTTAGAACATGGATACTGTCAGCAATTACACCGAAACGCTCGAAAAGACCGTCCGTGACCTTCTCGAGCGTCAGGAGGATCTGATCAGGACCGCCTTTACCGACCAGCTTACCGGACTTGGCAACCGTGGCGGCTTTGCCCGTTCCCTCGAGGAGCTCTGGGAGCAGGACACCCCCGTTACCATGGCGTTCATCGATATCGACAATCTCAAGCACTGCAACGACGTCTTTGGGCATGACGAGGGCAACCGCTATATCTTGCAGGTAAGCCTCTATCTCAAACTGTATATGAAAGTGGACGAGGCGGCGTTTCGCATAGGCGGCGACGAGTTTGCCATCCTATCTACGATTGCGACCGAGGACGACCTCGCCGAACGTCTGGAACACTGCCGAACGATCCTGCTCAAAAACAACGATTCCGAGATGCCCCACTCGTTTAGCTACGGAGTGGCACACGCCGACCCCGCCCTGGGCGAAGCCTCCAATCGCATGACACTCGATGCCGACCATCGCATGTACGACTACAAGCTACGTCATGCCATGCACCTCGATCGGCGCAATATTACGCAAGTCCACGCCGACGACTTCGAAATAAGCGATCGTATTTTCGACGCTTTTTCGATGCTCAACGAGGGCCGTTATTTCTTTATCGAGAACTTGGACAAGGACCGCACCCTTTGGTCGCAAGGTGCCTTGCGCGATCTCGGTCTTCCTTCGGAGCACATAGACAGCTGCCGCGATTTCTGGAAGACGCGCGTCCATCCCGATGACCTCGAGGCCTACGCCAACGACATCAACCAGATCTTTAACGGCTCCAAACACCGCCGCGTCATGCAGTACCGCATGCGCAATGCCGCGGGTGACTACGTTCTCTGCCGTGCTCGCGGGTTTCGCATCGACGGCGACGGAAATGTCCCCTCGCTCTATGTCGGCGAACTCGTCAACCACTCGCTTGCCGAAACCGTCGATGCCGCCACAGGCCTCGGAACGCAGCGCATGCTGGTCAACGCTATCGATGCCTGCCGTCGCGACCGCTGCGAGACGGGGCTTATAGCAGTGCGCATTCGTGGCACGGCGAATCTCAACGAGCTCTACGGGGCCGAGGCTGTCGACAACATGCTTGCCGAATACGCAGGCCGCATGCTGTCGATCACCCGCGGCAGAAGCCGGGTCTTCCGTTCACGAAGCGTCCAGTTCGTCGTGCTCAGCAACGATTTGGACCACGAGGCATTCGAGCAACTGACCCGCCACCTTAAAGAGGCCGTTTTCGCTCCTGTTCAAATCGCAGGCGACACCATTACTCCCGTCTGCCTTGTCGTCCCGGCCTTTTACGAGCACTTAGCCCATCAAGCGACCGCCGTTTTAGGCGAACTCGACCGTCGCCTTCGCACGGCCGGCGGGCTTGTTCCCAACGACAGCCTCCCCATACCCGAGGCGGAGCGCAAAAGCGCCATCGCCGAACGTATCGACTCGCTCACGGGCCTCTATCGACCCAGCGAGTTTATGCGGCGCGCCAACGCATTTCTCGAGGCAAGGCGCGACGACACCTGGTGCATCGCCACCGTCGACATGGGTCACATGCGCCTGTTTAATGAATGGCACGGCCAGGCCGAGGGCGACCGCGTACTCGCCGATGTGGGCACGGTCCTCAAGGACATCGAGAATGCCGATATGGGCGTCGCAGGGTACTGGGGCCAAGATGACTTTTGCGTACTCATCCCCTTTAAGCACATCACCGTCCATCAAATCTACAACCGCGTTCGCGAGGCAGTAGCCAGGCATGATGACGGCGTAGGTTTTTGGCCGTCCATGGGCATTTACCCCATCGACTCCAATGAGGAGATCACCATCGATGCGCAGGCAAAGGCCATGTTTACCAATCGACGCGCCAAAAACGACTTCAAGGAGCGCATTGCTATTTTCCGCCCCGAAGAATATGAACACGAGATTGCGTTCCACCGCACGCTGACCGAGTTCCAGTACGCGCTCTCAAATGGCCGCATCACGTACTACCTGCAGCCCCAGGTCGATATGGAAACCGGCGAGATCATTGGCGCCGAGGCACTTACGCGCTGGATTGACAAGGACGGCTCTCTCATTTCGCCCGCAACGTTTATCCCTGCACTCGAGGAAAGCGGCTTTGTGGTGACGCTCGACAAGTACATTTGGCAGGGTGTCGCCATATGGCTTCGCGAGCGTCTCGATCGCGGTCTTCGCGTGGTTCCGGTCTCGCTTAATGTGTCTCGCGTGGACATTCTTGCCTGCGACGTTGCCGAGCATATGGGATCGCTCGCCGCCCAATACAACCTGCCGCCCGAGCTCATGCGCATCGAGATCACCGAGACGGCTTATACGGGAGAGTCCGAAGCCGTGGACAAACTGACAGCCGACTTGCACACCCGCGGCTTCTCGACCTATATGGACGATTTTGGCACCGGTCAGTCCACGCTCGCGATGCTCAAGAACGTCAACGTCGACGTCATCAAGCTCGACCGCACCTTTGTGCCCACCGACCGCGATCAAGGCCGCAGCGCGCAGATCGTGTCATCGATGCTCGAGATGGCGCAGTCGCTCCATCTGCCCATTGTAATCGAAGGCGTCGAGACAGATGAGCAGGCGAACATGCTACGCCACATGGGCGCCCGCTACGCTCAGGGTTTCCTCTACTACCGCCCCATGCCGGCGAAGGATTTTGAGGCATTGCTCGATGGTGGCAATAACAACTGATACGCTCGCGCGCAAAACGCCACCGCCGAAGGGGGCATTTGTCTCCATTAGCTAACTTATATCCCCAGTTCAAACCGAATTGGGGATATGATACAAACCGTTGTTCCCCCAAGGAGGTTATCCATCATGAACGAGTCGTACCGCATGGGCGAGCAATCGATTATTGCCTATCTTCAGCGACTTGCGAATGGCATCTCGACCGCCGAACTCGATGTTGCCGCGCTGCCTGCTGAGCTACGCGCCGTTGGTGAGCAACTGCAAAAGACGCATGCTATCCTGCAACAAGAGCGCCAGCTGCTTGAGCGCAACGCCTATATCGACCCGCTCACCAACTTGGGCAACCGCAGCGGACTCGACCGTCACGTCGAGCAGCTCTGGCGCAAAGGCGGTCCCTTCACCTGCGCCTATATTGACATCGACCATCTCAAGCATTGCAATGATAGGTTTGGCCACGCCGAAGGCAATCGCTATATTCTGAGCATCTGCCGCACGCTCTCCGAAACCATGGAGCACAATGAGATGCTGTTCCGTATCGGTGGAGACGAGTTTGTGCTTATCTCGCTCTCCGCAAACGAGACTGAACTCGAGCAGCGCTTGGAGCAGGTGCGTGCCGGGCTGATCGAGGCGAGCTCAGGTGGCAAGGCGCCCATGATCGCCAGCTTTAGCTTTGGCTGCTCGCGCGTCGATCCACTTGCCGGCGACACGCATCGCCAGATGACGATGGATGCCGATCGCAAGATGTATCGCTATAAGCTTATGCATCGTGTACAGCAACCGAAAGACAATGACGCACCACAACGCCCAATCGTCGATCAGCTTCCCTGCAACGACCGGGTGTTCCAAGCAATCTCCATGAGCTCCGAGACGCACTATCCGTTCATCCTTAACCTCGATACGGGCGAATCGCAATGGTCGGTTAACGCCGTGCGCGATTTTGACCTGCCCTCCCAGCACCCTTTTAACTCGGTCGACATGTGGCTCGCCCGCGTTCATCCCGAGGACCGCGACAACGTACGCGCCGAGCTCGACATGGTGATAAACGGCACGTGGCACTTCCACTACATGCAGTATCGCGTAATGGATGCCACCGGAGCATACGCGCTTTGCGACTGCACGGGTTACCGCTTGGACGGCACCGATACCGAGCCCAGCATGTATGTGGGCATCATCATCAACCGAAGCCTAGCGGATACGACCGACTCGGTGACGGGCCTGGGCGATATTCACGCCCTGGTCAACGCCATTGGCGAAATGCGCCGCGTGGCGCGCGAGGCAGGCTTTATTGCCATTAAGGTTGACGATATCGCCGAGGTCAATGCCCGCTTTGGATTTGATGCAGGCGACCGCGTGCTCGCCGAAAGCGCCGCTTGCCTTATGGAATGCTCGCGCGGCAAGGGTCGCCTGTTCCGCTCGACGGGGCCGACATTCGTGGCGCTTTTCGATGACTTTGATCCCGAAGAGACCGACGCGATCGCAGATGAAATCGAGCGGTTTCTGGGTTCTCCCGTGCTCATCGGCTCGCTTGAATATCAGCCGCCCATTCGTGTGGCGACGCTTCATCTGGACGCTGTCGATCGACAGCCCGTTTCCATTTTGAACGAGCTCAAAGCGTTGCTCGGTAAAGCCGTGCAGGTGCCAGGTACCAAACTGGATTAGCACCGCGCCCGCACCGCCTCCCCCATCGTGCGATAATCCTCTGCAGAAGTCACCAACAGCAGAGGGAGTTTGTGATGAAGGTTCTTTTGGTCAATGGCAGTCCCAAGGCAAACGGCAATACCGCCCGCGCACTCGCCGAGGTCTCCGAGCAACTCAACGCCGAGGGCATTGATACCGAGGTGTTCCAGCTGGGCGCCAAGCCCATTCGCGACTGCATCGGTTGCGGCCAGTGCGGCAAGCTTGGCGGTCGCTGCACCTTTGACGACGACGTGGTGAACGAGCTCATCGCTGCCGCCGAGCAGGCAGATGGCTTTGTCTTTGGCTCCCCCGTCTACTATGCGCATCCCAGCGGACGCATCCTCTCGGCTCTCGACCGCGCCTTCTATGCAGGCGGGCATGCCTTTGGGCACAAACCCGGCGCCGCGGTCGCCGTCGCCCGCCGTGGCGGCACGTCGACCACCTTCGATGTACTCAACAAGTACTTCACTATCAACCAGATGCCCGTGGTGGCCTCCACGTACTGGAACAACGTCTTTGGTGCCATGCCGGGCGAGGCCGCCCAGGACGCCGAGGGCCTGGCCACCATGCGAAACATCGGCAAAAACATGGCCTGGCTCCTGCATTGTATCGAAGCAGGACAGGCCGCCGGCATCGAAGCCCCCGAAGGCGATCGCGCCCGCACCAACTTCATTCGTTAGAACGGGAGCCGATAAGTGAACGTGCAAATTTTTGGCACCAAAAAGTCTTTCGATACCAAGAAGGCCCAGCGCTATTTTAAGGAGCGCCGCATTAAGGTGCAGTTTATCGACCTTAAGGAGAAGGAGATGAGCAAGGGCGAGCTCACGAGCGTGATGCAGGCGGTCGGCGACATCGACAAGCTACTCAACCCCAAGGCCAAGGACGAGGAAACGCTCGCGCTCATCCAGCACCTCACCCCTAGCCAGCGCTTCGACAAGCTGCTCGAGAACCAGCAGGTCTTGGCCGAGCCCATCGTGCGCAACGGCAAAAAGGCCACCGTCGGTTATTGCCCCGATGTATGGGGAGCCTGGGAGTAGCTTGTGTTATTTGCCGGCGCGTGGGTATAAGAGCAGGCGTTTGGCATAAGATTCAACTGTAAGCCATGTCTAACAAAGGAGGGCACATGCCCAACAAACCCGTGAAGATCATCATGCTTACCGGATACCTCGGTGCCGGCAAGACCACGCTGCTCAACCACATCCTCGCTAACGACGGCGGCATCCGCGCCGCCGTGATCGTCAACGATATCGGCGAGATCAACGTCGACGCTAGCCTTATCGCCGACGGCGGTCTTTCCGAGACCGACGACCTCATCCCGCTCACCAACGGCTGCATCTGCTGCACGCTTTCGGATGACCTGGCCAACCAGCTGCAGGGCATCGCCGATTCGGGCAAGTTCGACTACATCATCATCGAGGCATCGGGCATTTGCGAGCCTATCCCCATCGCCTACACCATCTCGAGCTTCTGCGACGAGGCCAAAGTGGGCGGCGAGCCCAAACTTGCGCTCGACAACATCGTGGCCGTGGTCGACTGCGCCCGCATGTACGACGAGTTCAACGGCGGTCGCGACCTGCTGGCCGAGGATATCGACGAGGACGACATCGAAAGCCTGCTCATCCAGCAGATCGAGTTCTGCTCCACGCTGATCCTCAACAAGACCGATACCGTGAGCCCCGAGCAGATTGCCGAGCTCAAGGCCATCGTGCGCAGCCTGCAGAAAGACGCCGTGATCGTCGAGGCCCAAAACGGCGAGGTCCCCATGGAGGAGCTGCTCGATACCGACCGCTTCGACTTTATGCGCGCCTACAACTCCGCCGCCTGGATCGAGGCCATGGAGCATCCCGAGGAGCACGACGACCCCGAGGTGCTCGAGTACGACATCGAGACCTTTGTGTACTCGCGCCGCAAGCCGTTTGACCTGCAGAAGTTCACCGATTTTGTTGAGCAGGAGTGGCCCGACGAGGTCATCCGCGTCAAGGGTCCGCTGTGGCAGACCGGCGATCCGGACATGTGCTACATGTTCGAGCAGGCCGGCCACCAGATGCGCCTGATGGAGAACGGTCTGTTCGTTGACTCCGCGCCCGAGGGCGAGAAGCAGAAGATCATCGACGAGAACCCCGAGATCATGCAGATTTGGGACGACGAGACGGGCGACCGCATGACGAGCCTGTGCATCATCGGCCGTCACATGGACAAGGATGCGCTCATCGCCTCCCTCGATGCCTGCCTGACCGACTGGCACCGCGCCTAGGTTTATCCAAGCGGGCATTTGTCCGAAAAGTAGTCGCCAACCACCACGAAGGTGTCTGTCCCTTCGTGGTGGTTTTTCGTTCTGAGCCAAGGAGATTCATGTTCAACATCGTGCTGTATGCGCCCGAGATTCCAGCCAATACGGGCAATATCGGCCGCACCTGCGTGGTTACCGGCACCCGCCTGCATCTGGTGGAGCCGCTGGGGTTTTCGCTCGACGACAAGACGGTACGTCGCGCCGGCCTGGGCTACTGGCAAAACTTGGACGTGACGACCTATGCCGGCTGGGAGGACTTCCTTGCGCGCAACGGCCTCTCCCCCGCCGATGGCCGCCTGCATCTGTTGACCAAAAAGGCACGCCGCACCTATGCGCAGAGCACCTATCGCGACGGCGACTTCTTGGTCTTTGGCAGCGAGAGCTCGGGCATTCCCGAGCCACTGCTTGCCGCGGCGCCCGAGCGCTGCGAGCGCATCCCGATGCTGCGCGATCGCGACTCGCTTGATAACGCCGAGACTTGGGAAGCCCACGAGGTGTCGCTGGGGCATATCGAGGACGGCCACGAGGCTATCCTTCAACAGGACATCTGCGGCAACTTCGTCAACCCGGACGACTACCGCATCAGCGCACTCAACCTCTCCAACAGCGCTGCCATCGTCCTCTACGAGGCCCTGCGCCAAACAGGCTTTCCGGGAATGTGACAAAGGGACTGCCCCTTTGTCACATTCAAACGCCATATAGTTAAACGTAATTAATCGCTTTTAACTGAAATTAACTAGAATAAAATTAAGTTAACCTGAGACGCTAAAGGAAGGGCATTGTGAAATATCTCGAAAACCCGTTTACCCCCAGTTTTGGTGAGGTTCCTGCCCATCTCGCTGGCAGACAACAGATTATTCGTGATTTGGACCGTGCCTTCTTGAGCCAGCGCAGGCGCCCAGAACTGACCTCGATCTTCTCGGGGGCACGCGGAACCGGTAAAACCGCTCTCATGTCGTCGCTCGCGACAAGGGCGGAATCCCACGGCTGGATAGCCGTAAAGACGACCGCGCTCCCGGGAATGCTTGAGGAAATCGAGTTCGGGGCGAAACGTGCTGCCGGCCACCTCATCGACCCGTCTAACAACTTCGAAGTCACCGGTCTTGGAATTGCACCGCTCGGCAGCATCGAGGTCAATCGCGTTCACGATGCCTCAACCTGGCGTTATCGCATGAGCGACATCATCGACCAGCTCAACGAGGCGGGCACCGGTCTGCTCGTCACGGTTGACGAGGTGGACCCGACACTCGACGAGATGATTCAGCTCGCAGCGACGTATCAGCACTTTGTGACCGATGGGAAACGCGTCGCCCTGCTCATGGCGGGACTTCCCAACAACGTCTCGACGTTGCTGAACCACAAGACGGTCTCGTTCCTTCGCCGCGCCCAACAATATCATCTGGGTCGCATTGCCGACTATGACGTACGCGAGGCCTTGATTCGCACAATCCAGGAAAACGATCGCCTGGCAGATGCTGAGGGAATCGATAGAGCCGTTCACTCGATCTCTGGTTTTCCCTTCCTATTGCAACTTGTAGGCTACCGTGCCTGGGATCTCACAAGCGATTCGAAGGAAATCTCGTCACGCGACTTTGACCTGGGAATCAAAATCGCGCGCGACGAGATGGACGACCGAATCCTCGCGGCAACCTATCGGGAACTCACGGCAGAGGACAAGCGATTCCTCATCGCCATGCTCGATGACGAGGAAGAGTCCACCACCGCTGACCTTGTCGAGCGCCTTAAGCGTTCGCCGCAGCAGGTCTCCCGCTACCGACGCCGCATGATAGATGCCGGCATCATCGGGGAACGAGGACGAGGGCTCGTCGCATTTGAATTGCCATTCTTCCGCGACTATCTCGCGGCTCAATGCGTGAAATAAGCATCAATGAGGCAAAGGGGCTGTCCCTTTGCCTCATTGTCTATAGGTAGCGACCGGTGATGCTCTTGGAGCAGGCCGCGATGTCGCCTGGCGTACCGGCGCAGACGATTTGCCCGCCGGCGCCACCACCGCCCGGGCCCATGTCGATCACGTAATCGGTGTTACGGATAAGGTCGAGATCGTGTTCGATCACAATAACCGTGGCGCCCTTGGCAACGAGGCCATCAAACACGTTCAATAGCACCTGAACATCGAGCGGATGCAGGCCGATCGTGGGCTCGTCGAACACGAATACGGCATCGTCCTGCACGCGGCCCATCTCGCTCGCGAGCTTAAGACGCTGTGCCTCGCCGCCCGAAAGCGCCGGCGTGGGCTCACCGAGCGTGAGATAGCCCAAGCCCAGGTCGTGCAAGGTCTGCAAGCGCGTCTGAACTTTCTTGAGTCCCAGCGTGGCGTCAATGGCCTCGTCCACACTCATGTCCATGAGCTGCGGCAACGTAAGCAGGCTCCCGTCCTTGCCCTCGCGATGGATATGCGAAGCCGCGTCTGCATAACGTGATCCACGGCATGCCGGGCAGACGATCTCGACGTCGGGCAAAAACTGCACGTCGAGCGATATCGAGCCCGTGCCATCGCACGTAGAGCAGCGCAAGGCGCCAGTGTTGTAGCTAAAGGCACCCGCCTTGTAGCCGGCTGCTTTGGCCTCGGACGTACGGGCGAAGGCGCGACGCAGCTCATCATGGATGTCGGCATAGGTCGCCACCGTCGAGCGCACGTTGGCGCCGATAGGCGTGGCGTCAATCAGGTTGGCGCGTGCGATACCCTCGGCGTCGACCCAGCGCACATGGCTTGGCAGGCGCTCGCCAGCTGCCTGGGCTCTAAGCGCCGGAATGAGCGTCTCGAGCACCAACGTCGTCTTGCCCGAACCCGAAACGCCCGTCACCGCGACAAGACGGCCGCGCGGAATATCGACTTCGAGCGGCTTGACGGTATGGATGGCATTAGTTGCCATGCGGATGTGGCCCTGATCAAACATTTCCTCGTCAGTCACCTGCGGGCGCAAGCGCTTGGGATCTGCGCGCAAAAACGGTGCGATGCGGCTGTCCTGCGATTGCTCGACCTCGTCTACCGTACCGGCAGCGATCACGTTACCGCCGCCTGCTCCGGCAACGGGGCCCATCTCGACCAGATAGTCGGCTTCCGCCAGCACGCGCGTGTCGTGGTCGACAACAACCACGGTGTTGCCGTCATCCACCAAATCGCGCATCACGCCCACCAAGCCATCGACATTGGCAGGATGCAAGCCGATCGAGGGCTCGTCCAGCACATAGAGCACGCCTGTCGATCGGTTGCGCACCACGCGGGCAAGCTGCACGCGCTGGCGCTCACCCGTGGAGAGCGTGGCACCGGCGCGATCGAGCGAAAGATAATCGAGACCCAGGTCGACCAGGCGGCGGGCCGCACCCAAAAATGAATCGCAGATATCCGCTGCCATGGGCTGCATCTCGGCCGGCAAGGACGTAGGCACCCCGCGCACCCACTCAATCGCCTCACCCAGCGTCATGGCTGCCGCTTGCGCCAGATTAATACCGCGCACCTGGGGCTGGCGCGCAGCCTCGGAGAGACGCGTGCCGCCGCAATCGCGGCATGCTCCCTCGCGCAAAAAGCGCGCAACGCGTTTTAAGCCCTTATCGTCCTTGACCTTGGCGAGCGCATTCTCGACGGTATAGACGGCGTTGTAATAGGTGAAGTCGAGCGGCGTGGCGCCCTCGCCGTTTTTGGGAACGTAGAGAATATGCTTTTTAACCGCCGGGCCGTGGAACACGATGTCGCGCTCTTGAGGCGTGAGCTGGTTAAACGGTACGTCGGTGCGCACGCCCATCTCGCCGGCGACCTGCTTCATCAGATCCCACATGAGCGTGCCCCAGGGAAGCACCGCGCCCTCGTTGATAGTCTTTGACTCGTCGGGCACCAAGCTAGCCTCGTCCACCTCGCGCATGACACCGGTGCCGCCGCAGGTAGGGCACGCACCACCGCTATTGAAAGCCAAATCCTCGGCGCTCGGCGCGTAGAACTCGCGGCCGCATGTCGGACACGTGAGCGACAGGCCTGCGGCCACGTTAAGGCTCGGCTCCACGCGCGCCCCGCAGTGCGGGCACACGTGATGGGCGCAACGGCTAAAGAGCAGACGCAGGCTGTTGTTAAGCTCGGTCATGGTGCCAAAGGTCGAGCGCACGCCCGGTACGCTGGGGCGCTGGTGCAATGCGAGCGCCGCCGGCACGTGCAGCACCTCGTCCACCTGGGCGTGCTCGGCCTGCGTCAGACGACGGCGGGTATAGGTGCTGAGCGCCTCCAGATAGCGGCGCGAGCCCTCGGCATAAAGAACTCCCAGCGCCAGCGAACTCTTGCCCGAACCCGACACGCCGGCAATACCCACGAGCTTTCCCAGCGGGATATCAATATCGACGTCCTTAAGGTTATGGACGCGCGCGCCACGCACCTCGATAGCCTGCGAGCTCATCTTCTGTTCCGTCACCTTTATCACCCTACTCATGCCATAAAACGCGGTCGCGGATGTACTCGCCCAGCATGGGCACAGTAAACCGGACGAGACCGTATCCGGCAGCCTCGATGACGCGCTCGCGAATCAGGCTTGCGCGATATTTACTCGCCCAGCTCTGGGTACGATCACAGCGCTCAATGATATCCGCCATGCGAGTCGGTTTGCCCTCGTCAGCCGCCATGGCCTCGATAAAGAGGCGCTGCGGACTGCGCAACCCGTAATACAAGGGAGCGTCGACCGCTTCATAGAACTCGGAGACGGCATCGGCGTAGCCAGCCTCGACATCGCGCCTTTCAATGACTTGCGAGTTGCGCCGGACAGCAGACCGCCACATGTAATAGCCCACCAGCTGAACCATATAGGGATGCCCCATGCTTTTGCGCGCCGCAAGGTCCGCCGTCTCCGCGTCAACGTAAAGACCAGCGTCTTTGACCGTCTGGATATACGAATCGCGCACCTTGGGCAATGATATCGCCCCCAGCGTACGCTGCTGGGCACGCCGCAAAAACGTCACGCTCGGCTCTTCGAGCAGATCGTCAACCATACTGGGTAAGCCGGCAAAAACAAGCGCAAGGCCGCGCTGGTCGCTATCGGACAAGCCCGTGGCATCCTGGTCTCCGAGCACCTGCTGATAGAGAACGGCAAGAGCCGCCAGCTCCTCGATAGACGCAGATTGAGCCTCGTCAATCGCAAACAGTATGCCCTTGCCTGGACCGAGCTTCTTGAGGCGCTCGTTGACCAGCCCTCGCAACGTCTCGCCCTTTGCTCGCGCCGCCTCGACTGACATCCGCCCAAACGACGGACCGAACTCCATTGACGTTACAACGGGTTTATTCGAGCGAAGCGCGTCGGCCAAGCGGTCGCATAAGCCAAGCGAAGCGGAATCGGAGACAACCGCCCATCCGCGCTCGCTGGCCAGACGTTGCAGCTCCCGCAGGAGAACTGTCTTGCCGCAGCCGCGGTTTCCCGTAATGAGCATGAGCCTGCCCGGCGCTCCGGCGCCGTTATCGAGCCCTTCCGCAAAATCTTCGATGACCGACTCGCGACCGATGAGTATCGGAGGCCGCTTGCCAGCCGTGGGCTTAAAGGGATTTGGATTCATGTCGGTCTCCTCGGATTGGCAAACCCTGGTAATAGTTATACCAACTTATACCGAGTTATACCAATAACATGTGACAAAGAAACTGTCCCTTTGTCACATGTGGCCGAAAAACTCGGCGTCTGCTGCTCGCCAGGGGCGGAAGGTGGCGGGATCGATCTTTACGTGCGCCGCGGCGGGCACGTCGTACCATTTGACCGTGTAACCGGCGCCGTGAGAGCAAAAGACCGAGTCGGGCGTGTTGGGCAGATCGGCCTCGGGCTCATAAGCGGCAGTCTCGATTACGCGCCCGGCATCATGGCAAGCCGCATAGCCGGCAAACTCCAGGTACAGATGTCCGCGACCGCTCGTGTAGGCAGCCACCTCCAGCGCGTAATCCTGCACCTCGGATGCCGGCACGCGACCCATAAGCTTCGCCCGGTCTCCCGCCATCGTCGGCGGCTCGTACTCGGCACCCATGCGCGTGGCATCCGAGAGCGCCCGGCCCACGCACTCCCCCGGCACCTCGAGCTCAAAGCGATACCACGGCTCCAACAGCACCGCCGCGCCGGCCTCACTCGCTTGCATGAGCCCCTGGCGAATCGCGCGATACGTGGCCTGGCGAAAATCACCGCCCTCGGTGTGCTTGGCATGCGCGCGGCCGCCCGTGAGTGTAATGCGCACATCGGTGATGGGCGAGCCAGTCAGCACGCCCAGGTGGTCGCGCTCCATGGCGTTGGTGAGCGCCAAACGCTGCCAGTTAAGATCGAGCTCGTCGGTCGAGGTCACGGTGCCAAACTGCACGCCCGAACCCGCTGCCAACGGCTCCAGGCGCAGATGCACCTCGGCATAGTGGCGCAGCGGCTCAAAGTGGCCCACGCCCTCGACCGGCTGCGAAATAGTCTCCTTATAGAGAATGCCGCCAGACTCAAACGCAACCGAAAGGCCAAAACGATCGGTCAACACCCGCTGCACGACCTCGAGTTGCACAGCGCCCATCAACTGCAAATGAATCTGCTCTAGATGCGTATTCCAGCTTACGCCGAGCATGGGATCTTCGTCCGCCAGCTCAGTCAACGCTTTGAACACCGCATGGACATCGTGTTCGCCCGGAAGCACCGTATAGGTGAGAACCGGCGCAATGACGGGCGCATCGCCCGCGGGCTCCGCGCCCAGGGCGTCCCCTGGGCGAACATGCGCAAGACCCGTCACAGCACAAATACCGCCAGCAGCAACTTCTTGGGCAAGCTCATACTTTTCGCCGTTATAGATGCGTACCTGATCGACCTTCTGCTCCCATGCCTCGGCGCCGGAACGTCCGTCAATCATCTGCTTGGCATGCAGCGTGCCGCCGGTCACTTTAACCCAAGCCAAGTGCTCGCCGCGATCCCCGCGGCTGACACGATAGACGCGCGCGGCAAACTCCGGAAGCCATGCCTGTTCACGCATCAGCGCGCATATGCCGTCCAGCAGCTCGTCCACGCCTTGGTCCTTGAGCGCCGACCCGGCAAAGCAGGGAAAGAGTTTGCGCTCGGCAACCATGCGCGACAGCGTTGCGACAGAAAGCTCGCCCGCCTCAAGAAACTCCTCGAGCGCTTCTTCGTCTAACGCGGCAGCGTCCTCCTGAACGGCCCCGCCCGCCAGCAGTTCGCTGGCATCCAAGCAGCCCTCGGAGAGACGTTGCCCAAGTTGTGCCAGCAAAACATCGCGGCCGGGATTCTCCAAATCGATTTTATTGATATAGATGAACGTCGGGATGTCATAGCGCGCAAGCAGGCGCCACAGGGTTTCGGTGTGCCCCTGCACGCCGTCGTTGGCGCCTACAACCAAAATCGCGTAGTCGAGTGCGCGCAGCGTGCGCTCCGCCTCGGCAGAAAAATCGACATGCCCCGGCGCATCCACGAGCATGACGTGGGCATCGCCATGGTCGAGCACGGCCTGCGACGAGAAAATCGTGATGCCACGCTCGCGCTCGATCGCGTTTGTATCCAGATGCGAATCGCCATCGTCCACGCGGCCGCGCTTGCGAATGCGACCCGCGTTGAACAGCATGGCCTCGGCCAACGTGGTCTTGCCGGCATCGACATGCGCCAAGATTCCAACGACCGCTTGCTTCGACATGGCTCTCCTCTTATTACAAGCCCATCGCACGCGGCAACGGGCGTCCTCGTTCCACACTGGATGATACAATTTACGTGCCGGCGGGCGAAGCGGGCCCTATCCCCCGACCGAGCTCATCGCCCCGCGTTGCCGCGCGGCGATTTTCGTAGGTTCGCGCCTTGCGAAAGCCGGCTTGCAAAACAGCGCAGCGAACGAAAATAGCCCCACCCGGGGCCATTTTCGTTCGCACGAATTGTTGATGCGCGCCCTCGATCTTATGCCTCGCGCAACCAATCGAACGCAACGCGCGGTGTGCCGTCCGATACATGCACGACGCCGGCACGCTCGAACCCCGCCTTAATGCTCGCACCCTGCATGGGCAGGTTATCCTGATGCGTGTCGATGCGCAGGTGATCAGCACGCTCTTTGGCAAAGGCAAACATCGCAGCCGCGATGCCGTGCACGGTGCCATCGGATGCCACACGGTGCAGCACGGCGTACGGAGTGTCGCTGCGCCATTGACCGTCCTCAATTACGTCATAGCACTCGTCCGGGCCCGGTAAAAAGGCAAACGTCGCCACCACGCGACCGCCGACTTCACACACGTAACTGCCACCAGCGGCAATATCGGCAGCCAGTTGCTCGGCCGAAGGCGTGCCCTCGGGCCACTGCGTGGCGTTGCCATGCGCGCGCATAAAGGCGCGGGCCGCGTCATAGATAGCCATGACGGCAGGAATGTCGGTATCGAGGGTTTTTCTGATCATCACGTGGCGACCTCACGTTTATTGGTATCACTTTGATTGAGCAATGATACCAACGTTTGGAGAAGGGCGCGAAGCAGATGGGAAGCAAAAAGCGAGCCGCCTGGTCAAAAGCCAAAAGCGAGTTTTTGGGCGCTGCTACCGGCGGCGATATGAGCGACCTGTTTGCGCGCGAGGACGAGCGCCGTGACGCCCTGGACGCCAAGCGCGATGAGGCCTGGCGCTACAAGTCGTGTGAACGCAAAAACCGTTACGACACGCGCGCCGAGGCCGAGGCAGTTATGGCCGACTGCGAAAACCGCGGACGCCGCGGGCTGGCCTGCTACAAATGCGAATACTGCGGCGGCTGGCATCTGACGTCGCATCCTTGGAAATAGACCCGCATCGGCACGGCACTGACGGAGCGCCAGCCATCGCGCGCAAGCTACGGGCGCGGCGGCACCAAAACATCGTAGCGGACGGCCTTGCCCGCAAGTTGATAGCTCGGCTTAACGCCGGCAAGCAGTGGTCCCTTCACCGGTCGTTTGATAACGACCTTGCGCGGGTGCACCGTAAGCGCAGCTTCGACCAGCGTCTCCTCATCGGCGCACGGCTGTTCCAAATGATGCAAGAGTTGGAACTTCTTTTTCACCGCCGCGCTCTTGGTGCGCCCAGGAAACATGGGGTCCAGATACACCACGTCGGGAGCGGTGAGCTCGCCCTGCCCGATCAGCTCAGCTGTATGGCGAAGGCCGGCAATGCTGTCCTCGCCCGCATGTAAGCGCATGCGCGCCACGGCTGTCGCAAGCGCCGGATCATCTGCCGCGCGATCCAAGGCATCCTTGAGGAGCGCCGCGATCACGCAATCCTGTTCATACAGATCGACGGTAAAGCCCGCGGCCGCCAGCAGCAGCGAATCCTCGCCAAAACCTGCCGTGGCATCAATCGCCCATGGGCGCTCGATGCCTTTTGCGCGCGCAGCCTTTACCAACAGCTCTTGCTGCAGACGGCCCTGCTTGAGCCGCGGAAGCATGCGGCCAAAATCGGCACGCAGCTCCATCGTGCCGTCGGTGAGCGTGAGTCCCTCGGACTTCCCGGTCAGCTCAAGCCCCGCGGCCCGAGCAACAGAAAAGGGATCGACGACGCCCATGGGTACTCCTTAACAAGCAAAACGAATACGTAAGCGCCGTTTATGTCGGCACCCAACCGTCCGCTATTGTCCCACATGCGACATGGTCCACAGCATCCCAATGCAAAGCACCGCCATCAATCCCGTGCACACGGCAGCGATCACAGAATCACCCATGCGCCTTCCCAACGACCGCGGCTCGCGCACTTGCCCTGCTCCGTACATCATGGCTCCTCCTTGAGACCAGCCCCTTGTTACGGCCTCATCATCGCAGCGCCGCACATGAGCTGCCATCGATTTGGCTTACGTCCAGCTTTCCTTTTTGAAAGGTTGGGGTTGGGCTGCGCGGGCTCAAAGCGCTTTCAGGCGCATGCATCGCCGCGTTGAACTACAATGTGCTTCACCATATGTGCAGCACATGGGGTGCGCCAGACCGGCCGTACCCGTATCGAAAGGACCAGCCATGAGCAACGCCTGCAAATTACTCAAAATCCTATCGTTCTTCTTCTTTGTCGTCGGCATTCTAAGTGCAGGCATGGGTGCTACAGCGCTCTTTGCGGGCAGCGCGGCAGGCGATATCACGGGTGCCATGATCGTCTCTTGCGTCGTCGTCATCGTATTGGGCGTCGTCGAAATTGTGACCGCTGTCTTTGGTATCCGCGCGGCAAATAATCCCGCCAAGGCTGGCGTTGTCTGGATCTGGTCCATCGTCTGCCTAGCATGTTCGGTCATCAGTCTGCTCCTCTCCCTGCCCCTCTTGGGTGGGACCGGCTCAAGCATCCCCGATTTTACCGGCTTGATTGTCAGCATTATCTACTTTGTACTCGCCAACCGCGTCAAGAAAGAGGGCATGGACCGTTTGAGCTAAGCCGCATCCGTGTCAATCGCTCAGCGACTCTGGTATATACGCCAATAAAAAGGGCCGATCGCGTAGCAACGCGGTCGGCCCTTTACGTTTGCCCAGATAAAACCTACCAAAATAAACCTGTCCCTTTTTGGCAGGTTGTTAGCCGTGGCGGTACTCGGCGATGATGAAGTCGATGTCGGTTTGAAGGGTGTCCAGGTTTGCCAGGCGCTCTTTGTCGGCAGGGCGCGTGCGGTAGTAGTACGGCGTCATCTGGAACACCGCCTCGATGTCGTCCTGGGTCTGAAGCGTAATATTCGCAGACACCCGCTGCGTTCCGACTAACTCGAGTTCAGTAGTCTTCGGCAGTTTCTCGTCATTGAGATATGGCGTGTCGTAGAGTACCTCCTTGAGCCCAAACAGATGACGGGCGCCTGGCACCACGGTGTAGAGCGAACCTTCGGGTGCCAGCACGCGGGCAAACTCGCGCTCGTTAAAGGGAGCAAAGAGCTCGGTCACCATATCGAAGGCGCCATCGGCCACGGGGATATCCTTCATGTTGGCCACAAAATAGGTCGCATCGCCGCGCTTGGCGGCAAGGCGCACCATCTCTTTGCCCAGGTCGAAACCGTAAGCACCCACGCCCGGCACCGCGCCCATGGCGCTGGTGTAATAGCCCTCGCCGCAGCAAATATCGAGCAACGTCATGGAGCCGTTCGTAGACGCAGCGCGCTCTGCCGCCCGCTCGCGCACCAGCTCGACCATCGCATCGCGCAACGGCGCGTAGTATCCACGGTTCAGAAAGTCACGACGGCTGCGTGCCTGCGACTTGGGATCGCCCATGGAGTCACCGCTCTTGGACGAGCGCAGTAGGTACAGATAGCCCTCGCGCGCGCGGTCAAACCGGTGTCCGCCCGCACACGCAGCACCGCGTTCGTCGTCCACCAACGGCTCATGGCAAACGGGACACAACAACATGGCAACTCCTTAGCGCGAACAACACAACGCCCACCATTGTCGCACGCCTTCCCCACCTAGTCATAGAAGAGATAAGGAGTGTCCCCAGCTGCCGGCAGAAAAGGAACGTCCCTAAGTGCCGACTGGTTGCATTAGGAGTATCATCGTCTGCGCAAATAAGCACGAAAGAGCATGTTAGAGATTGAGAGCGCATGGCTGACACCGTATCTAAGCACATTGATATGACCACCGGTTCGCTGTGGCGCAATATTCCCCTGTTCGCCTTCCCCGTGGCCGCCACGAGCATCTTGGAGCAGCTGTCGAACCTCATCGCCACGGTCATCATCGGTAACTTCTCGGGCGACCAGGGAACCCTCGCCATGGCGGCGGTCGGCTCCAATGTTCCGCTTACCAGTCTTATGCTCAACCTGTTTATTGGCATGTCGCTTGGCTCCAACGTGGTCATCGCCAACGCTATCGGCCGCAACGATCAGAACATGGTCAAACGCGCCGTCCATACCTCGATTCTTATGGCACTTGTGGGCTTTGTCGTCATCGCACTGGGCGAGATCTTTGCCGAGCCCATGCTCGCCGCGCTCAACGTTCCCGCCGAAACCATGCCGCTCGCTTCGCTCTACCTACGCGTCTTTTTGCTCAGCATGCCCTCGATCTTGCTTTACAACTTTGAGGCCGCGATCTTCCGCTCCGTCGGCATCACCCGCATGCCGCTGCAGGCGCTTGCCGTGTCCACCGTCCTCAACATTGGCCTGGACCTCATCTTTGTCCCCGTACTCCACTGGGGCGTCGCGGGCGTCACCATCGCCACCGCCATCGCCTACACCGTCAGCGCCGCTACGCTCTTTATCCGCCTGCTCAAGACCGACTCCGTCGTCCGCGTCACCCCGCGCGACCTGGCTATCGACCCCGTCGCCCTCAAGCGCATCGTCAAGATCGGCCTGCCCGCCGGCATCCAGAGCGCCGTCTTTGCCGTCGCCAACATCATCATCCAGTCTGCTATCAACAGCCTGGGCACCGAGGTCATGGCGGCATCGAGCGCCGCTATGAGCTTGGAGTACGTATGCTACAACCTGCTCAACAGCTTTAGCCAGGCTTGCACCACCTTTGTGGGACAAAACCACGGTGCCCGCCAGATCGACCGCTGCACCAAAACGCTCAAGGTCTGCCTGGTCGAAGGCGGTATCGTTGCACTCACCACGATCATCGTTATTGTCGGCCTGGGGCGCGAGATCTTGTCGCTGTTCAACAGCGATCCCAACATCGTCTCGATCGGCTATATCCGCGTGTGTTCGATCTTCCCGGCGTACGCCTTTAGCATGTTCTACGAAAACATGTCCGGCTACCTACGCGGCTTTGGTATCTCGCTCACGCCCGCCCTCATCACCATGATCTGCGTCTGCGGCATCCGCTTCTATTGGGTGTTCTGCGTGTTCCCGCACTTCCGCACCTTTGCGAACATCATGATGGTCTACCCCATCAGCCTGGGCACCACGGCGTTCTTTATGGTCGTGGCGGTGCTACTTTGCCACCCGGCACGCACCTATCGCGCCACCCAAGCCAAAGCGACAGCCCGCTAAACACCGCACTCAACGCCACGCCAGTCATTAATTGACAATATGCGAGCTCATATAGTCGATAAAGTGCCTCGTGGCGATGGGCATGGTGTCCCAGCTGCGCCAGGCGGCCACCACGTCGCGCGAGGGGGCATGCACGATGGGCCGCACACGAATATCGGCTCGCATGCCCTCCACAGTACGACGGTAGAGCATGCTCACGCCTAGACCCTCCTCCACCATCGCCATAATGGTGTAGTCGTCGGTCACTTCACTCGTCACGTGCGGCGACAGCCCATGCGTTGCGAATGCATCGAGCACCAGACTCTGTTCGCCCTCATCCAGCAGCACAAACGGCTCGGACGCCAGGTCGGCAAGTGTCACCTTTTCCTTTGCCGTCAGCGGATGCGCGGCCGGCAACAATGCTACCAACTCATCGTGATAGACCACGCGCTTCTCGAGCCCTGCGGTAAATCCGCGTGCCGTAAAACAAAAATCAACCACGCCATCGTGTACCCATTGAGCGTTGCGCGTGTAATCGCCCTGCTTGAGGGTGAAGCGTACGCCCGGGTGCAGCGCACCAAAGTCGCGGATCACACGCGGCAGCACGGTACGACTCACGTTGGTAAACGTCGCGATGCGAATATCGGTCGACGAAAGCCCCAGCAGCTCCTGGCGCTTACCCTCGAGCTCGGCCTCGGCGGTCACGATCTGGCGCAGGTACGGCAGATACTGCTTGCCGTCGCGCGTAAGCGAAACGCCCTGCTTTCCGCGCTCGATAAGCGTAGTGCCCAGCTCACGCTCGAGCGCCTTGACGGCCTGGCTCACCGCGCTTTGCGTATAGCCCAGCTCGTCCGCCGCGCCCTTAAGGCTGCCGCGATCGACCACCATACATACAATCTGATACCGCGATGCCATCGTGCCTCCACATCAATGCAGCCGTAAAACGTTTTGCCAGCGCTTTTCCTAATGACATTAGCATTTCTTAATCATACTGAAGATACATTCGCTTTACTACATCCACATCTGGGAGCAGAATCCATTTTACGAAACCGTTCTGTAACAAAAGGAGCCCCGTGGATCGCAAAAAAGCAATCGCGCTCTCATTTTCCGTTCCCGTCGCATGGGGCTTTTCGTATCCCCTCATGAAGATCGGCATGGACAGCATGAACGCCACGAGCATCGTCGCGCTACGCTGCATCATCGCCTTTGTGGCCTGCCTGTTGCTCTTCCACAAGCGCGCTTTCCGCATCAACCGCGACCTTATGGTCCGCGCTGCCATCATCGGCGCCGTCATGGCAACCGAGCTCACCTGCATGTGCCTGGGCTCCAGCCTCACTTCCGCCTCCACTGCCGGCTTTTTGCAGAGCCTGACGGTCGTGATCGTGCCGTTTGCCAACGCCGCCCTGCTGCGTCGTGCCCCCGAGCGCAAAGTGCTCGTCGGCACCGCCATCGTCACCTGCGGCATGCTGCTGCTCTCGGGCGCCGACTTCACCAGCCTGAACCCGGGCGCGCTCATCATGCTGCTCTCCGCTTTTGTCTATGCCGGCCATATCATTGTGGCGAAGCGCTTTGTCGAAGATGTCGACCCGCTGGCCCTGGGCGTTTGGCAGCTGGGCTTCGGCGGCTTATTCTCGGGTATCGCCGCATGCGTCTTTGGCGGATTCACACTTCCCAGTACGCCCAGCGAGATCGTGGTTGTTGTCGCGCTCGCACTCATTTGCTCTGCCTACGGCTTTATCACCCAGACGCTCGTGCAGCCCCACGTGCCCGCCGAGACCACCGGCTTCGCCTTCTCGCTCGAGCCGGTCTGCTCCGCTGTCTTCTCGTTCTTCTTGGTCGGCGAGGTCCTGAGCCCCATCGCCTTCCTGGGTGCAGCTCTCATCCTCACCGGCGTCATGGCGGCAACCGTCGAGTTTCCGCGACTTCATGCGCATGCTCACGACCACGCCCACATGGCAGGAGCGCCCGAGCGCGTCTCGTAGACCCCGTTCTTCATACAGCCGTGTCATAGGCAACCGGTGCGCCTTTACAATAGATGCCAACAGAGCATCTGCCATAAAGGAGCCCCATGGACACCGCAACCCGCGACCGCAACATAGCAACTTGGTTGGGTGATGCGCCGCAGCCGGTACGTAACACTACGAACCAGCTGCTCGAGCGCATCGCCCTTTTGCGTGCCGAGCAGACCATCTACCCGGCACAAGACGACATCCTCAATGCCCTCGCCTATACGCCGGCCGACCAGGTCAAGGTTGTCATCCTGGGTCAAGACCCCTATCACGGGCCCAACCAGGCCATGGGGCTGTCGTTCTCGGTCCCTGCGACGCAAACCAAGTTGCCGCCGAGCCTGCGCAACATCTATAAGGAGCTCAAAGCCGATCTGGGTTGTCCCATTCCCGCCACGGGAGACCTAACCCCATGGGCACAACAGGGCGTCCTGCTCCTCAACACCACGCTCACCGTGCGCGAGCATGCCGCGAACTCGCACGCCAAGCTGGGCTGGAGCACGCTCACCGACTACGTTATCGAACGCTGCTGCCAGCTGCCCCAGCCGGTAGTCTTTTTGGCATGGGGCCGCTTTGCCCAGCAGATGGTCGAAGGCAAGCTCGCCGCGACCGGCGCGGGCAAGGCGACCGGCAAGTTCTGCCTGGCCTCCACGCACCCCTCACCGCTTTCGGCTAACCGTGCCACGGCAGAACTCCCCGCCTTTATGGGGTCGCGCCCCTTCTCGGCAGCCAATCGGCTACTCGAACAGCACGGCTCGACCCCCGTCAACTGGACTTGCCTCGGCTAAAAACCGATACATCAAAAACGCGCCCGACGGCAATCTTGCCATCGGGCGCGTTTTGTTACTCGGGCCAGATAAACTGGGTGCGGCCGGCCTCGCCACCATCGATCAACAGACTCTGTCCGGTCATAAACCGGTTGGTCACGCCCACAAAGTAGATCCACTCGGCGATTTCTTGGGCGGTGGCCCAGCGCTTAAGCGGCGTGAGCTCCATAATCTGGTTCCACAGGTGTTCGTCTTCCATCACGCAACGGTTGAGCGGCGTGATAACGCCACCCGGGTCCACACTGTTGGCGATGGCCTGCGGCGCCAGGCGGTTTGCAAGGTTCTTGGTGTAGGCGATAACGCCGCCCTTGCTGGCAGCATAGGCGGGAAACTCCGATCCCGTATGTCCGCTCGCCGACCCCACATTGACCACGGATTCGATAGCCGGCGCCGGCTTGGCGGCAAGCCCCTTCCCCACAAAGGCGTAGCGCTCGGTCACGTTGATGGTGCCACACAGGTTGGCGGCGATGTCGTCAGCCGAATCCTGCACACCGGCAACGTTCACGATTACCTGGGGTTCAAGGTCGCCCGGAAACGAGCCCGGCTTGCAGACATCAACAATCAGATGGCGGTAGCGCTCGTGTTCGATCGCCGCCGGCAGCAGATCAAAGCCCACGACCTCGTGGCCCTCGTCCAAAAAGCGCTGCACGCACGCGGCTCCGATACCGCCCGAAGCGCCCGTGATCAAAACCCGCATACTTGCTCCTTAGGCGGTTGCGTGGCGCTCGAGGTACTCGGAACCCACATTCTCGCGCTCCCAGCCACGCACGACCTTGTAGCCCACGGGGCTCAGGAAGACCTCGCACAGCAGCTCGGCAACGGCGCCCGTCAGCGAGCACATAAGGACCTGTATCCAGGTCCAGCCAAAGAACGTGTGGCTTACCACAATGGCAAAGACCAGGTTGTCGATAAACTGGCCAACGCCCGTGGACACATAGGAGCGGAAGGCAAAGCTCGCGAAGTTATTCTTTTTGAGCATACGACCGAGCGACTGGTTGAGCGTGGAGTTAACCACGGCGGAAACGAGCATTGCCAGCGAAGAGCCCAGCACCACGTACCAGGTGCCACCGATGGTGGCGTTAAGGGCGGTGTTGACCTCGATCATGCCCGTGTCGTAGTAGGCGCCCCACATGCCGGGCGTGAGCGAGCATGCCCAAAAGCACAGGCTGACGGCGAGGTTGACCAGCAGCGCGAGGATAGAGATTTTGATGGATGCCTCGGCGCCAAAGCGCTTGCAGATCATGTCCTGGCACAAAAAGGAAACCCAGCTCACCACAAAGCCGCAGTCGAGTGCCAGATACGGCAGGCTGATAAGCTCTTTGTTGGCCAGCAGGTTCATCATGATGACGCTCACGAAAAACAGCGAAACCGTTGCCGCGGGAATGCTCCGCAACAGGACCTTGTAGTCCTCCATGACCTTCTTGATCATTATGTACTCCTTTGGTTTTAGGTTTAACGAGCAGGATATCGGACCCGAACTGCTCGGACGCCCCGGTCTTGAGACGACGGTGGGTATGATAGCCGCTCACGCGGCATCAGGCAAGCAATCGGCGCGGCGGCCCCGCAGGGCCACCGCACTGGTGCGTTAAAACGCTACGTTGCCAAACTCCGACAGGATAAGGTCGGGATTGTGGTCGGTTGCCCAATCAACGTTCCACGGGCTCGTGAACAGCAGCAGCTTGCCGCCGCGCATGTCCTCGACGCGCAGCGTGTCGCGCGTGAGCGAAAGGCCCGGGATATCGATGGTATCGGGGTCGTTCTGGATCCAGCGGATGTCCGTATAGGGCAGCGGCTGGCGACGAACCTCAACACGGTACTCGGCCTTGAGGCGGCGCTCGAGTACCTCAAACTGCAGCACGCCGACCACGCCCACGATGACGCTCTCCATGCCGGCACCCAGCTCGCGGAAGATCTGGATGGCGCCCTCCTGGGCAAGCTCCTCCATGCCCTTGACGAACTGCTTGCGCTTGAGCGTGTCGACCTGTGTAATGCGAGCGAACATCTCGGGGGCAAACGTCGGGATCTGCGGATACTGCACGTGGCGCTTGCCGGAGCACACGGTGTCGCCGATGCTAAAGATACCCGGATCGAACAGGCCCACGATATCGCCCGCGTACGCCTCGTCCACGATGGCGCGGTCGTCGGCCATCATCGACGTGCCCGTGGCAAGCTTAAGCTTGCGGTTGCCCTGCACGTGGAAGGCATCCATGCCGCGCTCGAACTTACCCGAGCAAATGCGCACAAAGGCGATGCGGTCGCGGTGGTTCTTGTCCATGTTGGCTTGGATCTTAAACACAAAGCCGCTAAAGTCGTCGCGGCAGGGATCGACCGGCTCGCTGGTGAGCGTATCGGTATAGGCGCGCGGCGTCGGGGCCAGACGCAGAAACTCCTTGAGGAAGGGCTCCACGCCAAAGTTGGTGAGCGCCGAGCCAAAGAACGCCGGGCTTAGCTTGCCGCAGGCCACGGCATCCAAGTCGAGCTCGTCGCCGGCACCATCGAGCAGCTCGATGTCGTCCATCAGGTTCTTATGGTTCTCCTCGCCGATGAGCTCGTCCATAGCGGGGTCGCCCAGCTCGGCCTCGACCTCGGCGACCTTCTTGGTGGCGTTGGCGTGGCCGTCGCCCTCAAAGGCGATAACGCGGCGGGTCTGACGATCGAACACGCCACGGAAGTTGCGGCCGCTGCCGATCGGCCAGTTCATAGGATACGTATTGATGCCCAGGACGTTCTCGATCTCTTCCATGAGCTCAAACGGATCGCGAGCCTCGTGGTCGAGCTTGTTCACAAAGGTGAAGATGGGAATATGGCGCAGCGTACAGACCTTAAAGAGCTTTTTGGTCTGGGCCTCGACGCCCTTGGCACCGTCGATGACCATGACAGCGGCGTCGGCGGCCATAAGGGTACGGTAGGTATCCTCCGAGAAGTCCTGGTGACCGGGTGTATCGAGGATGTTGACGCAGGCGCCGTTGTAGGTGAACTGCAGCACCGAGGAGGTAACGGAGATACCACGCTCCTTCTCGATGTCCATCCAGTCCGAGACGGCATGCTTGGCCGAGCTCTTGCCCTTGACCGAGCCGGCGGTCTGAATGCTGCCGGTATAGAGCAGCAGCTTCTCAGTCAGTGTGGTCTTACCGGCGTCCGGGTGGCTGATGATCGCGAATGTGCGGCGCGACGAGATTTCATCCGACAGGCTTGCCATGCGGATCCTTTCTTGCATTGAGTGCATTACGTCGTTGTAACCGCACTATTGTAGCCGCGAAATCTCGCTCTAGGGCGCCTATCAGGACAAATTCATCAGTCAGAACGTGAACGGCTAGTTATCGATAGTATTCTGCAGCAGACTGTCTCAATCTGTAACAGCAGGCGACCCAAAACGGACCCAGGCGTTACAGATTGAGAAAATCAAAACCACCCTTAAAAAGGGTGGTTTGCTCTTAGGGTATAACCCACGGGCCCCGGGCTCGCGTCTAAAGGCGCGGGCCCGGACTTCGTCCAGGCCCAGTGCATCTTGACCCGTGGCGCGCCGGTCGAACCGGCGGGATCACCCCCTCTTGAAGGGGTCCTCGTACTCCTTCACGCTCAGCTTGTCCAGCGCGATGTCGTGGGACTCCTGCTCCCTGATGTACTTGGCGATCGTCGCCTCGTTCAGGCCGGCGGTGGACACGCAGTGGCCCTCCGCCCAGAACTTCCCGTTGCCGAACTTGTACTTGAGGTTGGCGTGCCTGTCGAATATCATCAGCGAGCTCTTCCCCTTCAGGTAGCCCATGACGCTCGCGACGCTGTGCTTCGGCGTGATCGCCAGCAGCACGTGCACGTGGTCGGGCATCAGGTGCCCCTCGATTATCCCAATCCCCTTGTACTCGCACAGCTTCCTGAGGATCTCCCCTATGTCGCTCCTGATTTGGTTGTAGATCACTTTGCGCCTATACTTCGGCGTGAACACGATGTGGTACTTGCACATCCACTTCGTGTGGGAAAGGCTGTAGGCCTTCTGGGCCATGGCGACCACCCCTTCGACTCGAATTCTTGACGGCCTGAACAATCGTCAATATCGGTCGGAGGGGCGGCTTTGTAAAGCCGTTTGTCTCCACCCGCGTAGCGGGTGGTTTAAAGCTGGCCGCTGCGCGGCCAGCAGACTAAAGTCTTGAAAAACAAACTTGCCCGCCGACACAATCTCAATCTGTAACATCTGGCCGCCCAAATTGGGTCTAGCTGTTACAAATCGAGATAAACGGAAAGGCAGGCAGCCAATGTCTCGTTCTGTAACATCTAGCCGCGCAAATCGACTCTTACTGTTACAGATTGAGACAAATAGGCAGGCGGGAAAATAACATCTCAATCTGTAACAGCTGGCGACCAAAAACGGATCCAGATGTTACAGATTGAGATTGTTTTGGAGCAAGCGCGGCGCCGATGGTCTATTCCACATTTAGCTCTTGCATAACTGTGCATAGTGTATATATACTGTGCTTACCGGTTATATACACGTGTAGCCCAACAGCTAAGGAGCCGCTGTGGACATCATCCTATCCAATTCGAGCGATAAGCCCATCTACGAGCAGATAACCTCGCAGGTCAAAGCTCAGATCTTATCGGGCACGCTCGCTGCGGGAGCCAAACTCCCCAGCATCCGTGCACTCGCGAGCGACCTGGGCGTGAGCGTAATCACCACCAAGCGTGCCTACGCCGACTTGGAGCAGCTTGGCTTTATCTGCACCGTGCAGGGCAAGGGCTGTTTTGTCGCCGAGGGCAACCAGGAGCTTTTGCGCGAAAACCAGCTCTGCCATATCGAAGAGCTACTTGCGAAAGCGGCGAGCCAAGCCGAAACCCTGGGCGTCACGCGCGACAAACTGCACGAGATGCTCGACCTGGTAGCCCCCGAAACCATGCAGTAGCCATCTGCAAGAAAGGCTATACCATGCAAAACTTGCTTGAACTCAAAGGCATCTCACACGCTGTAAGCGACCGCTTTTCGCTGCGCGACGTCACGCTCGCTGTGGAGCCCGGCCAGATCGTTGGCTTTGTAGGCGCAAACGGCGCCGGCAAGACAACGACCATTCGCGCCGCGCTCGGGCTTATAAAGCTCGATGCCGGCGAGGTGCACCTGTTTGGGCAGCGCTGTGGCGCCGACGCGCCCGATGAATCGCAACGCCATCTACGCTCCCGCGTCGGTCTTGTCCTGGACACGTGCCCCTTCCCCTCCATGCTCAGGGTGGGCCAGATCGAGTCGCTCGTAGGCCCGGCGTACCCCACGTGGGACCGCGAAACGTTCGCCGGATTCATCAACCGATTTGGCCTCGATCCCAAGACAAAGGTCAAGGACCTCTCCCGCGGCATGGGCATGAAACTGCAGCTTGCCTGTGCACTCAGCCACAATGCCAAGCTGCTCGTTTTGGACGAAGCCACCGCGGGCCTCGATCCCATGGCACGCGAGGAACTGCTTGATGAGCTGCTTGCCTTTGTCGCCGACGGCCAGCACAGCGTGTTACTCTCGAGCCACATTACGTCCGACCTCGATCGCACCGCTGATCGCGTCATCTGCATCGATAATGGCTCGATTATTTTTGACCTGCCGCGCGAGGACATTACCGACCGCGCCGGCATCGCCCACTGCACCCAATCGCAGGCCGCCGAGCTTATGGCTTGTGTCGAAGGCGCCCGTGCCGCCCACCACGCCTATAGCGTGGACGTGCTCGTGCCCAACCGTCGCGAAGCGCTCGAGGCCTTCCCCGAGATTCCCTGCGATCGGGCAACCATTGATGACTATCTGCGCCTCATACTGAAAGGGGCTTCGAAATGAAACGTGCCTTTATGTCCGAGCTCGCCATCGTTCGCACGCTCATCCCGAGCATCGCGGGCGTCGGCCTGTTCATATTCGTCGTATTGACCCTTGCCAACGCGACAGACGGCGATTCCGGCATGAGCGCCGGCGCCTGCGCGGTCAGTGCCATGTCACCCATCATGGTCATGAGCTCGCTGGCCGGCTTCGACAATCAAAACGGTTGGGAGCGCTATCGCGCAACGCTGTCTCTCTCGCGTAAAGACATCATCTGCGCACGCTACCTGAGCATCATTGCCTTCTCGGCTGTCATGGCGTGCGCCGCCGCGCTTCTGAGCATCGTCTCCTTCCCGCTCTTCAACAGCGCGGGTATCCCGTTGACGGGACAGATCGTCTTTGAGATTGCAATAGCCTCAGCAGCATCAATGCTCATCTCCCTCATGATGGTGTTTTTGGCGCAGCCGCTGTTCTTTCGCTTTGGACACATGGAGGCGCTGCGCCTATCCGTTGGCCTGTTTGCCATACTCGGATGCCTTGCCATGGCCACGCTGAGCTCCTCCAACCCCATCAGCAACTGGCTCATGTCGATTGCCGGAGCGAATCCCGATCCTGCCGTTCTGGGCTGTCTGTGTGCAGGCATCGCCGCACTTGCCCTCGCGCTATGTGCAATCAGCTGCACCGTCAGCACCAAGGTCTATCGGGCACGCGACCTGTAGCCACGCGAAACTTGACCCACGTAGGCCACAATCGGTCGCAATCGCCCATCCGCAAATCCGTGGCAAACGGCATGCCCCCGGCGTGTGCCACCGTGCTACTTGCGCAGCGGCTTGGGCAGCGGAATGCCGGCGGCGATGGCTGCGGCAATGATCATGCAGACGATACCCTTGAGTGGGAAACACATAAGCAGCAGGCCCACAACCATGACCGGCTGACGCATGACCGCACCCATCGTCGATGCCGTGCAGACGGCGACGCAAAAGACCGGATCGGCACCGGTAAGAATGGCAAGGCCGTAGCCCAAGCTCACACCCGAGAAGATAACCGGGAAGAAGTGGCCACCACGCCAACCAAGGTTGATGAGGGCGGGCGTCAGCATGGCCTTAACAAGACCGGTCGCGATAAGCACGCCGGCGGGAATGGTCAGATAGGTTTCCATGAGCACATCGGCCTGGGTCTCGCCGGCAAACATGGTGTAGGGCAAGACCGTGCCGCAGATGGCGAGCGCCAGACCAGCCAGCATGGCCTTGACGACAGGACGCTCCCCTATTGCATGGGACAGCGCCTCGCTCGCGTGCTCCGAGACAAAGTACAGCCAGCCGCAAACGGTGCCAACCAACGCCAGCGGGATGAGCCAGGCAAGCTCCAGGTTGCCCACCTCGGCGGCCTCGAACCTGGGCATGCCCATGCCGCCGCCCACAAGTTGGCCAAGCAGCAGGTAGGTGCCCAGACCGCCAGCGATCGCGATACCGTAGACCACAGTCTTCTGTGCCTTGGGCAGCTTGATGGTGATCTCGCCGGACGCGGACTCATCGTCATTAGCACCCTGGCCGTCGGCGCTACCGGCGAGCGGCGCCACAAAGCCAAAGACGGGCGCGGTAAAGAGCGCCGTCAGCGCGGCCTGGGTGCCCAACAGCGTGAGCTCCCTGAACTCGGCGCCAAAGCGGCGCATGCGATCGCCGACCCAGCTGCACAGACCCGCGATAACGCCGGTCAGGCCGGCCTCCGGTCCAATACTTCCGCCAAACAGCAGCGGCAGCAATGCCGCGAGCGAAAGCTTGCCCAGGTTGTCGTACGGGTAGCGCCCGTCTTGCTTAACCTTAGCCATCACCTGGTTGAGGTCGTCGGTCTTGGTGCCCGTAAGCTTTTCGTACAGACCGATCAGCAGGCCGCCCAGCAGGCAGACAAAAAACGGATACGGCAGAAAACCGAACGGGCCGCTGGCGAGTTCGGGCGACGCCACGCCCAGCATGTGGGGGATCTCGGTCCACAGATAGTCGATACCGTGCTCCATCGCAAAAAAGAACAGCCAGACCGCGGCACCTGCGAACGCACCGGTCACGGCAACGCTGACCAAAAACAGCGCGCGGTTTGTGGGTTTGGCAAGGTTGTCCATCGGGTCCTCCCGCGGTCAAAGTCGACATAGTTACGTTTTATTGTAGAGCGAGCGTTGCCCAGACAAGCCAACCATCTGCGCCACAAACGGCACCATTGGGAGTCATAGTGGGGCAGGCTCAAGACTTATCCGTTGATAATCGAGACAATCTCGCGCAAATCGTCGGCAAAGTAGATGCCTTGCTGGCGCCTCGGGCTCGAAAGCCCCTTATCAATCATGTGCCCGAGCAGCGCCTTGAGGTCGTTGTAGTAACCGTCAAGGTTATACAGGATGCACGGAGCACTCAGGTGCCCCAACGACACCGCGGACATGACCTCGGCAATCTCCTCGAGCGTGCCCGTCCCACCGGGAAAGGCGATGAACGCATCGCCGAGCTCAATCATCTTGGCTTTGCGCTCGGCCATATCGCTCGTCACGATGAGGTCATCGATGCCGTCGTGCTGAAACTCGGCCTCTATAAAAAAGCTCGGCTCAACGCCCGTCACGTGTCCGCCAGCATCGAGTACGCTATCGGCGAGCGCGCCCATCAGGCCCGATTTGGACCCGCCGTATACCAGCGCGTGCCCGTTGGAGCCAATCCAGTTGCCCAGCTCTTGCACCGCAGACAGAAACGCCGGGTCATTGCCGACGCTGGCGCCCAGGTATACCGTGATATTCATATTCAGTCCCCCTCGTCGTGACGCGCGGCGCCCGCTCTAGCGTTGGCGTCGGCGATATTCGCGCACGCGGCGCGACAGGTCGGCGAGCTCGTCACGATCGAGCTCTTCCAAATGCTCCAGATCGTCCATAAAGCGCGCCATGGTGTCCTTTTGGCGCAGCTTGATGAGCGTATTGCAGTAGTTCACCGCCACGCCCGTGAGCATGGCGATGTAGAAGATGCTGATGACGCTCAGGACGACGGTAATAGCACGGGCGACCGGCGTTTCGGCCGGGATATCGCCAAAGCCGATGGTCGAGACGGTCTCAAAGCTAAACCAGAGACCATCGCCAAACGTAAGGGTCGTGGGCTCGGACAGCCAGACAGCCGTCGAGCACAGCAGATAGAAGATGAGGAACAGGCCCGTGATACGCACGAAACCGGCCTGGCGCAAAACATCGGCAAGCGTCCTCAGCTTTTTCATCGCGACCCCTTTTCCCCAGACGCCCAATCACGTTTGCTCGGTATTGTCCCACAACCGGCAGTTAGGCAACCGGCAGTTAGGGACGTTCCTTTTGTGCCGGCAGAAAGGGACCGTCCCCAACTGCCGGACGGGACCGTTTAGCGGTGCTGCGGCCGACTGGGCAGGCTGAGCTGGTATCCTTATGCGGTATTGTCTCGATTCGTTAGGATTGCACGTGAGAGCTTCCGCTGTCCTTCGTTCAGTTATATGTCGCACCCTGGCCGTCGCGCTTGCTGCGTTCGCCGTGCTGAGCGCCGTCATACCCGTCCCCGCCTTTGCCGCCGACTCTGACCAGCAGGTCAAGACGGTCCGCGTTGGCTGGCTTATCAACAACGAAGGCTTCCAAGACGGCACCCCCGGCGAGCGTCTCTCGGGCTGGGGTTATGACTACCTGCAGACGCTGTCATACTACACGCCGGGCTGGCAATACGAATACGTCTCCGGCACCTTCACCGAGCTTATGGACATGCTCGAGGCGGGCGAAATCGACCTCATGCCCAACATCTCCTACTCCGAGGAACGCGCCCAAAAGCTGCTCTTCTCCTCGAACCCCGAGGGCGCCGAGCGCTACTACATCTACGCCAAGCCCGATCGCGACGACCTGGCCAAGGGTGACCCCCAAGCGCTCCAGGGCCTTACCATCGGTTGCAACTCCGGTGTTATGCAAACCTTCGTTGGCCAGCAGTGGCTCGCCAACGAAGGAATCACCTGCACATACAGAGAGTATGACGGAGGCTCCATGCTCTTTGACGCACTCGCAAACGACGAAGTCGACGCCGTCATCATGAACGACACCATCTCGTCGCCCGATGCGTCGCCCATGTTCTACGTTGGCTCGAGTGACTACTATTTTGCCGTCCCCAAAAGCCGCCCCGACCTGATGAACGATATCAATGCCGCCATGACGGCAATCGCCCGCGTCAACCCACGCTATAACGACGAGGTCAAGGCGAATTACTCGGCCCAAAACAGCGGCTCATCATCGCTCACCGGCCCCGAGCGCTCCTGGCTCAAAGCAAACGACAACACCATCACGATCGGCTATCTTAAAAACAAACTCCCCTACTGCACGCAAAATGACGACGGCGAAATGGAAGGGTCGCTCGCCTCGCTTGCAACGACGTTGCACGACAAGTTTGGCATTACGGTTGCAACAGTAGCGTTCTCGAACAACGAGCAAATGACCAAAGCCCTTTCCACAGGGACCATAGATGTCGCCCTACCGTTGTTTCGCGACTACTGGCTTGCCGAGCAGGCAGGGGTCATCCTGTCAAACCCGATGGGAACGGTTTCCCTAGCCGCCATTCACAGCAGCAGCAACCTGAACAGTGACCTTAAGAACATCGCTTGCACAGCAGACGCGATCGTCAACCGTTTTGAGCTCGAAAACCTATTCCCCGACGCAAAGGTAACCGAGTATCCGAATGACAACGAGGCACGCGAAGCCCTCAATAAGGGGGAGACAAGTTGCATCATTGTCCCCAGCACGCGCTTGAAAACCATCCGCGACACCTACGATATCGAGGATTTCCAAACACAGGAGCTCACCGACACGGCACAGCTATCGTGTTTGATTTCGCGCGGCAAGCCCGTGCTGTTGGGAATCATTAATAAGGGCATCGTCAATGCTGGCGAATCGCTCTCTGCAAGCAGCTATTCCCCCACATCGTACTCGGCGCAAGAATCGGATGCGTTTCGACTTCTCTACCGCAACCGCATCGTCATTGCGGCAGTCGTCATCTGCATTTTGCTCACCGGCATCGTCATCCTTGTCTGGTCGCTTCACCGCGCGCAGAAAGAACAGCAGAAAGCCGATGCCGCCAACGCCGCTAAGACGGCATTCCTCACGCGCATGAGCCACGACATCCGTACGCCACTCAACGGCATCCTGGGTCTTATCGAAATTGAGGAATTGAAAGACGGCGACATGCAGGCCGCCCGCGAAAGCCGCGCCAAGGCGCGTGTTGCCGCCAATCACCTACTCTCGCTGATCAACGACATCCTCGAGATGGGCAAAATCGAAGACCGCAAGCTAACTCTGGAACATGCGTCTTTTAACCTCAAAGAGCTCTGTGACGATACGCTGGTGCTGTGCAAGCTCCGCGCATCCGATAACGGCATCACAATGCAGGACAATAGTCTCCCGTACGCCACGGGGCCATACATGATCGGCAGTCCCACCCATATCCGGCAGATCATAATCAACCTGTTAGACAACAGCATTAAGTACAACAAGCACGGCGGCTCCGTCACCTTTAGTTCAAAGACCAAGCCACTCGATGATGGGCGCGCACTCTTTTGCTTTAGCGTTTCGGATACCGGCATTGGCATGGCTCCCGAGTTTTTAAAGCATATCTATGAACCGTTTGCCCAAGAAGGTGACGATGCGCGCAGCAAGTTCCAAGGAATCGGCATGGGCATGCCAATCGTCAAGTCGCTTATTGAACTGATGGGCGGTACGATTGAGATTTCGAGTGAGGTTGGCGTGGGGAGTACGTTCAACGTCCAGATTCCGCTCGATATCGACAAGAACCCTCAGGCGCGGGCAGATACGGTCGAGAGGGTGCTCGACTGCTCGCTCGCCGACATGAACGTGTTGCTCGCCGAAGACAACGAATTGAATGCCGAGATTGCCCAGACGCTGCTAGAATCCGAGGGCGTCGTGGTCACCCGCGCCGCCAATGGCAACGAAGTCGTCGATCTGTACCTGTCACATCCCGCCGGCAGCTTCGATGCGATTCTGATGGACATCATGATGCCGGGCATGGACGGCTATGAGGCAACCCGCGCGATTCGTCTGAGCGAGAAGGTCGATGCAGCCGATATCCCCATCATCGCGCTCACCGCCAACGCCTTTGCCGAGGACGCCAAGGCGGCACACGATGCCGGCATGAACGCCCATCTGTCCAAACCGCTCGACTTTAACAAGCTCAAAAACATACTCGCCCGCATCAAGAAAAACGGATCCGTTTCGCTATAGTTTGTGCTCAACCACCACGCACGACCAGAAAGGAAGCCAACGATGTTTAGGCCCTTACGTCGAAAGAAACGCGCCATCACCGACGAGGAAGCGCGCGAACTGCTCGCTACCTGCAAGCGCGGCGTCTTTGCCGTCAACGGCGACGATGGCTACCCGTACGCCATTCCCGTCAACTACTTCTTTGACGCCGAGCACGACAAGATTTATTTCCATGGCGCCAAGGCTGGCCACAAGGTCGACGCACTCAAGCGCGATGACAAGGTCTGCTTTACCGTTTACGGCAACGAGTGGTACCAGGACGGTGACTGGGCTCCCTACGTTATGAGTACCGTAGTCTTTGGCCGTTGTCGCCTGGCGAATGACACCCCCGCGTTTATCGAGGATAAAGTTCGCCAGCTCGCGCTTAAGTACTACCCTTCTGCCGAGGAAGTCGAAGAGGAAATCGCCAAGGACATTAAGGGTGTCCAGCTCTACGAGATTACGATTGAGCATCTCTGCGGTAAGCAGATTCAGGAAAAGTAAGCCTCCGCAGAAGGTCTGCGCCCAATGGTTACAGATGCCTTACCACACGGGGCCTTCTAGCCGACTTGGCAGAAGGCCCCGTGTGCAGTGCACACTTACCGCGCATTAAAAACGTAGCGGTCCAGGCGGTCGCACGCTTCCCTTACGCGCGAAAGCGGCAGCGCCAGATTCACACGAATGTGGCAGGGTCCATGGAACGGGCGGCCGTCCTGATACCCCACGCCCACGCGCGCCCCCTCGTCGAGCAGCCACTGAATATCGCGGCCATGCTCGCGGCACCACTCGGTGCAGTCAATAAACACCATGTACGTGCCCTGCGGACGTGAAAACGCGATGCCCTTCCAGTGTTTTTCTGCATACGTGCAGAAGTACTCGATATTGCCGGCAAGCACCTGGTTGAGCTCGTCCACCCACTCGTAGCCTTGCGGCTGGTAGGCACCGATAAGCGCGTGCATGGAGAGGACATTCATCTCGTTGTAGTGGGTCTTGTTGGACACAGCGCACATGCGGTCACGCAGCGTCTCGTTGTAGATGATGTGGTAGCTGCCAACCAGGCCCGCCAGGTTAAACGTCTTGCTGGGCGCATAAAGGGCAACCGTGCGCATGCGGGCGTCCTCGCTCACCGACTGCGTCGGGATGTGCTTGTGCCCCGGCAGGATGATATCGGACCAAATCTCGTCCGAGATCACCACGCAATCGTGCTGGCGATAGATGTCCATGGCGCGCTCAATCTCGTCGCGCTCCCATACGCGGCCGCAGGGATTGTGCGGCGAGCAGAACACCGCGGCATGGATGTGGTTTTGGGCGAGCTTGTGCTCCATGTCCTCAAAGTCCATACGCCACACGCCCTGGTCGTCGAGCTTAAGCGGGCTGTGGACAATGTGATAGCCCGCGGCCTCAATGGACTTGGTAAAGCCGATGTAGGTAGGGCTGTGGACCAGCACCGCATCGCCCGGCTGTACATACGCGCGCAGCGTCGACACGACACCGCCCAGCACGCCGTTTTCGTAGCCGATATGTTCAGGGCGCAGACCCTCGACGCCATTGCGGCGACTCTGCCATTCGATGATGCGGTCGAAGTACTCGGGGCGCGGGTTAAAGTAGCCAAACATGGGGTGCTGGGCACGCTGAATGATGTGCTCCTGGACCGTGGGCACCGTGGCGAAGTTCATGTCGGCCACCCACATGGGAATGCGGTCGAATCCCTCGTCGGGTGCATTCGGAGCCATACCGGGGATCTCACCCCAAGAGTCAACGGCGATGGAGTCCATGCCGTGGCGGTCGATAAGCGAGCTAAAGTCGTATTTCATGCTGAACCCCCGTGCAAAGTTGATTGTTTTGGTAGGCGTTATTGTCCACCAGCGTGGGCGGTTTTGGCATGGGGTTTGCTGTTGATTTTGACGGATACGGGCAGATGGCAGATTAGTCTTGAGCGTCGTTGATGGCGGTTACCGTCAACCCGGCTCCGTCGACCGTAAACGATATGTCGAGCCCGGCGTAAGCCAAATGGTAAACGCGGTTTGGCTCGTGCTTGCTGCCCGCACGGCGCGGATCTTGGCAAAGGACCTCGACCAAGCCGGGGAGCTTTGCGGGCGGGACCATATCCTGCAGCGCTTGTGGAAACTCAACATCGAGCTCTTGCCACGGAGCACCCTCAATCCAGCCGCCTGTCGCATCCGGGTGGCAGTCCGCAAACGGAATGTAGGGCTTAATGTCGTAGATGGGCGTGCCGTCGCGCAGGTCGGTCCCCAGCACATGGATGATGGGACCATCGTCGGTGAGCTCGACGCGATCGAGCTTGACGCAGGTGAGCCCGATGGGATTAGGGCGAAATGGACTGCGTGTGGCAAACACGCCCACGCGCTTGGCTCCACCCAACCGCGGCGGGCGCACGGTTTTCGACCATTTTGCGTTGGTGCCGGACCTGTCCTGCGTCTTGGCATCGGCAGCTATGTCCTTAGCCGTGCCGCCGGGCGTTCCGTTTTCGAAGCGCCACAGCAGCCATAGGTGAGAGAAGGAGTCCAGACCCTCGACCGCTGCGTTGGAGGCAAATTCCGGCTCAAAGACAATGCGTCCCTGCAGATGGGGCGCCAAAAAGCTGTTGCGCGGAATGCCAAACTTCTGCGGCAGATCGGTATGTATGTGTGCAATAGGTTCCATGCCGGTCATTGTACGGCATGGAGGTGTGGGGCGTTGCGCGCAATTCTTCGCCGCGGTTCCCCGTCGTGCAACCAACGGTTGCTTGGAAGGGCACCTGCTGCCGCGTATGCTTAAGCCATCAACCAGCAGAAAGGAGCCGCCATGGCCTTTGCAGAAAAGCTCATCGCTGTCCGTCGCGCCCATCACCTTACCCAGGAGCAGCTCGCCGCCAAGCTCTTCGTCACACGCCAAGCCGTCAGCCGTTGGGAACGCGGCGAGGTCACACCGGGCATCGACATGATGAAGCTCATCGCCGCCGTGACCGACGAGCCCCTGTCTCACCTGCTCGAAATGCCCGAGCACTATTGCCAGAGCTGCGGCATGATACTCACGCCCGACGACTGCGGTACCGATGCTGCGGGCGCCGCGACCGATCATTACTGCAAGTGGTGCTACGACCACGGCCAGTACACCTACGAGACCACCATGGAGGCGATGATCGAGGACTGTGCCCCGCGGCTGGCACAAAACACCGGCATGTCGCTCGACGAAGCCGTCTCGCTCATGGGCGCCGTCCTGCCGCAACTGGAGCGCTGGCGCGCCGTGCAAGAAAACGAGGAGCGCTACGGTGCCGAGGCGCGGGCGCGCTATGGCGATGAGGCTATCGATGCGGCAAACGAGGCGCTGCTGGATATGGATCCTCAGACATGGAACGACATGAAGGAACTTGAACGCGCCATTTTGGGCCAGCTTTCGATTGCCATGGGCGACGGCGATGCGGATGGAAGCGAGGCTCGCAAGCTCGTCGCGATGCATCGTCGTTGGATTGGTCTCAACTGGGGGCGCGAACCCCAGAACGAAGCGTACCTGGGTCTCGCCCACGGCTATCTTGCCGACCAGCGCTTTATTGACTACTACGACAAGCCCTGCGGCACCGGAGCTACGGCGTTTCTGGTCCAGGCCATCGAGTCGTCGCTGGCCCGCGCATAGACCGCGGCGGCTTTGGGTATTTCAATCAAAACCTCAACCGATTGGAGACCTATGGCTACTGATCATGAGCTCGTGCTATTCGTTATGACCGGCTGCCCGTATTGCATAAAGGTCAAGCGCTTTTTGGCCGATAACGGCGTGACCATCCCTGAGCGCAACATCTCGACCGACCCCGATGCCGAGCAGACGCTCATCGCCGTCGGCGGAAAACGCCAGGTTCCCTGCCTGTTCATCGACGGCAAGCCGCTCTACGAATCGAGTGACATCATCGCGTGGATACGGAAGAACCTGCTCTAGTGCAACATAGTCATCGGGGACGTTCTTAGATGACTAGTCGTTAAAGAACGCCCCCAATGACTAACTAGCCGTGGAAGCAGGCTATGGGTGCGAGTGGCTGCTCGCGAAAGACGCGCTCGACGGCGGCGCGGTATTCGTCAACCTTTTTGGTCTTACGTACGAGCTTGTGAACGGTAGCGGGGTCGGCGAAAGCGCACTTGGCGTAGAACCACCACTCCTTCATACGAAAGACCGCGTTGCCGCCGATCTCTTCTGCATAGGCCGCAAACAGCGTGTCGTGGAAGCGCTGCAGTTCGGCTGCCGTGGCAGCGGGACCGCCGTTGACCATGCGAGCCAGAGCTGGGTTCGCGAGCAAGCCACGCCCCAGCATCACATGACGTGTGCCGGGATAGGCCTCCACCAGCGCACCCATGTCCTCAAGATCAAAAATGTCACCGTTGTATGCCACCGGAAACGGCGCGCGCTCCAGCGTCTCGCCATAAAACTCCTTGCGCGGCGTGCCCGTATAGCGGTCCTTTTGTACGCGAGGATGCACGATCAGCTCTGCCAGCGGCATGCGGCAATATAGATCGAGTACGCGCTCGTATTCGTCGTCGCTCTCCAACCCCAACCTGGTCTTGACCGATACCGGCAGCGGAGAGCGCTCA
This sequence comes from uncultured Collinsella sp., assembly GCA_937980385.1. Taxonomy (GTDB): domain Bacteria; phylum Actinomycetota; class Coriobacteriia; order Coriobacteriales; family Coriobacteriaceae; genus Collinsella. Next base: position 59,890 of record CALJPV010000005.1, read on the forward strand.
CACACGTCACTCAAGAACACCTCAAGCTCGTCCAAGTTGCGCAAAAAGCCCGATCCTTTGCCCTTGGCAACAACCGTCCCCGAGGGGCAACCCAAGTTGAGATTGACCTCGCGATATCCCATGTCGGCGAGTACCTGTGCCGCCCACACAAACTCGTCCGAATTCTTGGACATCAGCTGAGGCACTACGTTGAGCCCCTGGTTATTGGCAGGATCGATCTCCTTAAATGCCTTGCCGCCAAAGCGGTTTCCTACCCGCGGCGGCGGCAAAAACGGCGTGTAATAGCAGTCAAGCGCACCAAAGCACTCCGCATGCACGCGACGGAACACATGCCCGGTAATCCCCTCCATGGGGGCAAGCGATAGAATCATCTACTCTTCTCTCATATCAACGGATGTGACAAAGGAACCGCCCCCTTGTTACATGCATTATGCCTTGTGCTCCAGATGATTCACAAGGCAGAGGCAGCAGCTTGACGATAATCACCCTTCCATCCGGCGCCTCATACAACGAAGGTGAATGGTTTTCCGCGAAGTGAACGAGTGAAATCGGACCCTCGATGCATCGACACTTTTGGAAGGCCAATTCCTGCGGTTTTATCACTCAAATCCTGCGGTTTTAGCGTCGAAAAACGTGGGTGCTTCAGGGGTCCAAATTAGGTCGTTCACTTCTCGGGAAACCATTCACCTTCGATTTACTAATGCTCACGAACGGCAAGATCGCAGCGATTGCGCTCATCATGGCATTCGTAGCATGTCTGCTGATCCTGCCACTCCAAATGATCAACGACATTGTGTTTCGCCAAAGGGAACTCCAGCCAGCGTGCTCGCCACGCAAGCCGCCGGCCGTTTGCTCAAGAACGGCGATAACAATCTCGCGCGCAACCTGGGCGGCGCCGCCGAGCAGCTTGCCATCGCGCAAGATGCCTTGGAGCCCATGTGCGAAAGCGTCGCGGATTAGCCTTATGCTCTCTGCAAAGAAGAGCTAGAAGCTTGCGTTCTGATTTCCGCTCGCAAACGCCGTCTATATTTCGAGGTCTAATACTTTCCCCAGAAGTGAATGGCTGTATTTTGACCCCCGAAGCATCGACATTTTCTGACGCCAAAACCGCAGGATTCAACGATCAAAACCGCAGGAAATTGCATCTCAAAAGTGTCGATGCTTCGGGGGTCCATTTTGACTCGTTCACTTCTTGGAAAAGTATTAGACCCCGATTTCGCGAGGGTCTCAATGTAACAAAGGGACTGTCCCTTTGCCACATTATTCGGAGCGCAGGGCTTCTACGGGGTCTTTCTTGGACGCGCTGCGGGCGGGCAGCAGGCCGGCAACAACCGTCAGCAGCACCGAAATCGCGATGAGCACCAGCGCATCCTGCACGGGCAGGCTCATCAGATTGGGCACTTGTTTGGCAGCAAGCGCCCAGGCATTAACCGGAAAGCTCACGGCCACCACGACGACAATGGCAAAGACGCCGGCGATGAGGCCCTCGATAAAGGTCTCGGCATTGAATACGTTGGCCACGTTGCGCTTCGACGCGCCGATCGCACGCAGGATGCCAATCTCCTTTTTGCGCTCCAGCACGCTGATGTAGGTGATGATGCCGATCATGATGGAGCTCACCACCAGGCTGATACTCACGAATGCGATGAGCACCAAGCTGATGGTGTTCACGATGTCGGTCACCGAACCCATGATGATGCCCATGTAGTCGGTGTACGAAATTGCCCGATCATCATGGCCAGCGGCTTTGACCTGCTTGTTGTACGCATCGATGTGATCGAGTACGCGCTCCTTGGCCTCAAAGTCGCGCGGGAAAATCTTAACCGAGATGGGGTCCGCCTCATCCGCATAGCCCAACGTGGTCAGATTGTTGTCGTAGGTGAGCTTCGACGCCTTGGCATAGCTCATCATGAGCGAACTCAGATCCTCGGCGTCCATGTTGAAATGGATGGCACGAGCAAAGGCACTCGCATCCACGTGCATGGCGCTCGCCAGGTTGGCAAAACTCGAAGACATCTGTGTCGCCATCTGGTCCATGAGCCCTGCCATGAGCCCTGCCGCGCCCGCCTTGAGCTGGGACGATACCGTCGATGCTATCTGCTCGCTGATCGCCTTCATCACCTGATCCATAGCCTGCTGCAGATACGGAGCCAGCTGCTTTTGCACATAGTCGGTCATCGCCTGTTGCAGGCGCTCGGCCAGGGCATCGCCGCCGAGTGCCTTGAGCTGAGCCAGGTATTGCTGGGCTGCGGCATCATTCTCAAGATACGTCGAGAATGCGGCAGCGAGCTTTGACGCGTCCCTAAGATCTTCGGGCGACAGTGCCCTAAACTGATCAGATTGCAGAAAGCTCTCAAACAGCTGGTTGGCTAGTGTTCCCACCTGCTGCATTTGCTCGGGTGTGAGTTCCAGACCGTCAAAGATACCCGAGAAATCTGGGGTTGGCGCTTTGGCCATGATGTCGCTGAAGTCGATGTCCTTACCAACGCCAGAAAGGTCAATGTCCAGCCCGGACAAGTCGATGCCAGAAAGGTCCATACCGCCGGCAGCGCCCGAGAGCGCAGGCGTATCGAACGAGAACGCGCTCTTCAGCGCCGCCTCATCCACGCTGAACATACTGCCCAGATCCACGCCTTGTTTGGCCTCGCACTGCAGCTCATCGAAAGACTTGCCCGTAAAGACATCCGTCTCGGGGTGGGCGAGTTGCTCCTGCACAATCTGCGAATCGGCGGCGCGCTCCATAAGCTGGCGAGTCAGCGCATGCGTGTAGGCAATGCCCGGGGACAACGCGCTCGCGTTGGCCGTCTCGTTGGGTCGCACCACGCCCACAATGTGCACGTCGATACCGTCGGCAACCTTGGCGGACATAAAGTCGGCGTCGCCAGACATATCGGTCCACATGCCGGTCTCTTCGTTTTTGCGATACGCATCGGCCGGCGACAGCACCTTAAACGTCGTGGACAGCGCATCGTCGTAGGTAAAGTCGGTGCCGGTCTCGGGCGTTTCGACCCCACCGTCGGCCGCCATGGCGCTGTTAACCAGGTCATTGAGCTCATCAATATCCAGCGCACCGATGCTGTAGAGCGTGTAATCGCCCACCGTGCCACGGCTCGAAAGCACCATCACGGCTTCGTTGGCGGACGTAGGCCAATGGCCAGCGACGACATCGTACTGGCTGTCGAGCAGACTCTGGTCGTCGATCATCTCGTTAAAGACCGAGGTTCCCATGGATTCCATGCTCACCGTTGCCGCCGAACTTGCGCCTCCGCTCATGGCCTCGGTCATAGCGTTGGGCACCAGCCGGACGGGCTTCTCGTCACCCTTACTCGAACGATAGACAACTGGCGTCACGCCGTAGCCATACTGGATGGCGTTGACCTCTTTGTCGATACCATCGCCGCCGTCGTCAAGCCATGCCTTAAAGCTCGTCATGTCGTTGGACTTAACGCTCGCAAACATATCCTTTACGGCCGTGACCACGGGAATCTTATCGGTTCCCTGAGCCTTGCCGTCGGTACCGTCGTCGGACGAATCCTCGCCGTTGGACGCCTCGTCATCCGTGGCCCCCTGCCCGCCCATCATGGACGACAGGTCGTAATCCTGCTTGAAAATGGTGAGCGGGTAGCTCGAGAGCGTATCCTCCTCGACCTTTTTGATGTAGCCGTTTACGCCGTTGGACAGCGCCAGAATCGCCGCAATGCCGATAATGCCAATCGAGCCCGCAAAAGCAGTCATGGCCGTGCGACCCTTCTTGGTCATGAGGTTGCGGGCAGAAAGCCCCAGCGCCGTCACAAAGCTCATCGAGGTTTTGCGCGTAGGCTTGGCCTCGCGGCGCGTGGCGTCAGCGACATCGAAAGGGTCGGAATCGTCGGTGATCTTACCGTCCGCCAGGTTGACGATGCGCGTGGCGTATTGGTACGCCAGCTCGGGATTGTGCGTGACCATAATAACCAGGCGGTCGCGCGCCACGTCTTTGAGCAGATCCATGACCTGTACGGATGTCGTTGAATCCAAAGCGCCGGTCGGCTCGTCGGCCAGCACAATCTCGGGATCGTTAATCAGGGCGCGGGCGATGGCCACACGCTGCATCTGCCCGCCCGAAAGCTGGCTCGGGCGCTTGTTAACGTGCTCGCCCAGGCCGACTTTCTCCAACGCCTCGCGCGCACGCTGGCGGCGCTCGGCGTGCCCCACACCCGTGAGCGTAAGCGCCAGCTCCACGTTTTCCAAAATGGTCTGATGCGGAATGAGGTTATAGCTCTGGAACACAAAGCCGATGCGGTTATTGCGATAGGCATCCCAATCGCGATCGTGAAAATCCTTGGTCGAAATACCGTCGATGAGCAGGTCGCCGGAATCGAAATGATCCAGTCCGCCGATGACGTTGAGCATCGTAGTTTTACCCGAGCCCGAGGGACCCAGAATGGCCACGAACTCGTTATCGCGAAAAGCCAGGCTTACGCTGTCGAGCGCCACCTGCGTAAACGACTGGGTAACGTACCTTTTGCAAATACCCTTGAGCTCCAGCATGGACGGCAACCTCTCCCACGCGAGCGCACTTGCCCGCTCTCCCCCGCCGTTCGTATTCGACGCGTTTGTCCTACTCTATCCCCATTTTTTGCCGGCGCCAGTGAGGAATGTAACGAACCGCGCCAAAAAACGAACGTGATGGTGCCCAAAAAAGAGGTCCCGAGCGGGACCTCTATATGGTAGAGCTTATCTTGAAAGGTAGCGGACTACTTCGCACAGCGGCGCACGATCCTCGCTATGCTTTACGCACTTTCTACTGCTCGCTATTCGCAATCGCCTGGTCGGTAAGTTTGTTGAGTGCTGCGCGCTGCTCGGCGGAGCTGATGGCTCCCACGATGGGATCCCCTACGATGTTGCCATTCTGATCGATGACATACGTTGTCGGGAACGAGAACAAATTTGACGTGAACTTACCGGCCTCGCTATCCGACTTGAACCAGATGTTCTTATATGTCACGCCCTTCTTGCTCAGCACGTCCTTGGCATCTGCAATCTCGCCCTTGTTACCATCGAGCGTAAAGGAATTGACACCTACGACCTGGCCGCCCTTCTCGGCAAGCTCCTGATTCAGTTTCTCAAGATCGCCCAACTCGCCCACGCACGGCTTGCAAGTGGTGAACCAGAAGTTCATGACGGTGACCTTGTTCTTAGAGAACAGCTCGTCGCTACTCACGTCGTTGCCATCCAGGTCCTTGCCCGTAAAGCTGGGGAACTTCGTCGCCTCGCTCGAAGCATTGGCACCAGCCGTCATGCCAGCGGTCGAAGCGTCGACGCTCTCGCCTGCGCTCGGCGTGCTTCCACAGCCGGGGAACTCCTTCTCCAAGCTCTCGAGCTTGTCCTCGATCTCCTTGATCTGCTGTGCACCGGCCTTGAGCGTCTTAAGCTCATCCGCCGTGAACTCATCCTTGGCGCCGTCGATGGTCTTGAGCAGGAAATCGCCGTAATTGCTGCCGTCCTCAATCATTACCGAGTCTTTATTTGCCGCATTGAATACCTTTTCCCACAGCGCGTTATCACTCGAAAAGATCTCGTTCTCCTTCTGCATGAGCTTTGCATACAGCTCGGCGGCCTCGTCGGCATTGGCCGGCTTCTGCGCAGTGAGTTCTGCGATCTTAGGATCGGAGCTCGCAGATTCGCTCACATTGCCACCGGGCGCCGAACATGCTACAAGACACAAGGCCAATACCGGCACCATAAACAGGGCCGCAATCTTAGAAAGCTTCATAGTCATTCCTCCGTTTTGTCGAAGCTTGTTTACTTTTTATCGGCGGTCAAGGGAAGCTTTTCCGCCGACACATCCAGGCCATAGCGATAGCTGATGGCATCGACAGGACAGGCCCCGATGCACTTTCCGCACCGGATACATTCGGCATGATTGGGCGCGCGGACCACATCAACGTCCATCTGACAAACCCTTGAACACTTGCCGCACGAGACGCATTTGCATGCATCGACCCGAATCCCTAGCAGGGATACCTTATTCATGAGCGCATAGAATGCGCCGAGCGGGCAAATCCATTTGCAGAAGGGGCGATAGAACAAAACGCTCAGCACTACCACGGCAATGAGAACGGCAAGTTTCCAGGTAAAGAGCTGCCCCAGCGCAGATCGAATGCCGGCATTGGCAGCCGCCAGCGGAATGGCGCCCTCGAGCACACCCTGGGGACAGATGTACTTGCAAAAGAACGGATCTCCCATCCCCAGGTCGTTGACCACCAGCACAGGCAGCAATACCACAGCAAACAGCAGCACGAAGTATTTGATATACGTAAGCGCCTTGAGCTTTTTTGTCGAAAGCTTTTTGCCGGGAATCTTATGAAGCAGCTCCTGCAGCCAGCCAAACGGGCACAGAAAGCCGCATACAAAGCGTCCCAGCAGCACGCCGAGCAAAATGAGCGTACCGGTGACGTAGTAAGAAAAGTTGAACTTGGATGAACCTACCACCGACTGGAACGACCCGATGGGGCACGCACCCGATGCCGCGGGGCACGAATAGCAATTAAGTCCAGGTACGCAGACTGTTTTTCCCGCGCCCTGATAGATGCCGCCTTTGGCAAAGTTTGGCAGGTGGATATTGGTGACGAGCGTTGCCGCCGCCTGAATGAATCCGCGAAATCGAGCCAAAACATGCGACGCAGTGTTTTCTCTTTTATCCAATTCCGATACACTCCAAGCACAGCCTAATCGCTTTGGCCAGCACGGCATCTGCCTCGCCACGCATAACGCCAAAGCACACCATGGCAATTCCGACGATCAACAAAGCGACCTGTACCACGGGTTTTACCGCTTTGAACAACCTGACCACTCCTTTCGTTACGCGACCATTGGACCATATCGGCTATAAAATCCGTGTTAAGCGCGATTTGAAATGTGCAAGGAGACTGTTATGCGTATTTTGATCGTCGAGGACGAGCAGGCGCTGTGTGACGCAATCGCGCGCAGCTTGCGAAACTTGGCGTACAGCGTCGACTGCTGTCACGACGGACAGGAGGCGCTCGACCTACTGGACGTTGAGACCTTCGACCTCGTGGTACTCGACCTCAACCTTCCCCGTATCGACGGCATGACCGTGCTCAGGGAACTTAGGAAAACTGACTGCGAGACCAAGGTACTGATTCTGTCCGCACGCGGCGAAGTATCCGATAAAGTCGCCGGACTCGATGCCGGCGCCAACGATTACCTCACCAAGCCGTTTCATCTGGACGAGCTTGCGGCAAGGATCCGCAGCCTTACCCTCAGACGCTTTACACAAAGCGACATAGTTTTAACCTGCGGAAAGCTCCGCTTTGACACCAAGGCGCGCATCGCTTCCGTGGACAGCGAGGCTCTATCTCTTACACGCAAGGAAACGGGAATCTTGGAATACCTGATGCTTAATCAGGGGCGTCCGATAAGTCAAGAGGAGCTTATCGAGCACGTTTGGGATAGCAGCGTGAACAGCTTTAGCAACGCAACCCGCGTTCATATCTCGTCACTCCGCAAAAAGCTGCGTGGCGCATTGGGATACGACCCGATTCGCAATCGGATTGGAGAGGGCTACGTTATGGAGGATAGCGAATGAAAAGGCTTTCGCTGCAATGGCGCATAACGATTATGACAGCACTGCTCACGTGTGCAGCATGCGTGCTGACGAACTGCCTGGTCGGCTATACGGGCATGCGCTACATGGATGCCATCGGCAGTAACATCTCGGCCTTTAACGCAACCGGCGAAGATTCGCCCCAGGCGTTCGACCCAACGAAAGCGACCCCCGATGACAAGGTCACGATCGTCGTAAACGACGCACAAGAGTCTTTTGGCACGACAACCTGGTGCATCACGGCTGGAGTCACACTCCTTGGCGGCGTGCTGGCATACTTTGTGAGCGGTCGTGCGCTCAAACCGCTACGGGCTTTTGCCGCCCAGGTTGAGCGTGTGCAGCCTGACAACCTAAGCGAAATCAGACTCAGTGAAGATGTGCCCACCGAGCTACAGCGATGCAGCGCCTCTTTCAACGACATGATCGCCCGTCTTGGCGAAGGGTTCTCTGCACAGCGTCAGTTTACCGGCAACGCCGCACACGAGCTGCGCACCCCGCTCGCCCTTATGCAAGCACAGATTGAACTATTCATCTCCGAGCACTCCTGTTTGCAACCCGAAACAGCCGAGCTGCTCGGCCTGCTACAAGAACAAACCGAGCGCATGTCTCGAATGACCAAGGTATTGCTCGAGATGAGTGAGCTCCGCAGCGTTCCTTGCGAGGACGATGTGGAACTTGGTCCCTTGTCCGAAGAGGTCCTCACCGACCTTGCGCCACTTGCCGAAAATAAGGGCATAGCCCTCAATTGTGCTGGAGACGCTTTAGTAATCGGGAGCGACACGCTCCTCTATCGGCTAGTGTTTAACCTGGTCGAAAATGCCATCCGTTACAGCCGCACCGGCTCGACTGTCAACGTCTCCATCAGCGACAGCGACAGCCACGTGCTCCTGCGAGTCAAAGATGAGGGCCCGGGAATACCCAAGCAGTACCGAGAGAGCATCTTCCAGCCGTTCTTTCGTATAGACAAATCCCGCAGCAGGGCATACGGCGGCGCAGGACTCGGACTAGCGCTTGTTTGGGAGATTGCAGCGCTTCACGGTGGCACGGTAGGGGTCGAAGCAAGTTCCGAGAACGGGACTACCATGCTCGTAACCCTTCCAAAACGATCCGCAGCGTTAACCGAGCAGTAAAACGAAAGGGGTCCCAAGCAACAGGAGTACAATTGCTGCTATTGTTGCCAGCTGTTGGGAGATGGAAGATGGACTGCGATGGCTACCCATGCGTTCCCATGCCGTTGATGTGCACTGCCTTTGTGCCGGGGCAGATTGACGCTGCGGTTGCAGGCATTTCCGACCCCGATTCACGCACCATCGCCACGGCAGAAGCGCTGTACTTTCGCGGACAGGCCGCCCTCGCTGCCAAGACGGCGCGTCCCTATCTTGACGCCACCGATTCCGCGCTGCGCTATTCCGCATGCTTTATCTGCGGATACGCCAGTCTGTCGCTCAACCGTATCGCCGACGCCCGCCGTTGTCTTGCGGGCATCCTTGATACGCCAACTGACGAGGAATCACCCGCCGTCCACGCCACGCATATCCTGTTCGCCTCGGCCGCAAGCGTCCTGTTGCACTTGTCTTCCCCGTATTCTGCCGAAGAGTTTTATCCGCTTGCGGCGCATCTGCCCGAAGGCCTGCGCCTGTTCGCCAGCTACGTGATGGCGCATGCCCTGTACCTGCGCGGCGAATATGGCCGCAGTCTGGGCATGGCGGAAAACGCCCTGATCATGAAACAGGGGAGCTATCCGATCTCGGAACTGTTCCTGCACCTGGCAGCTTCCATGGCGTGCATGAGCCTCAAGGACATCGACGCCGCAAAAACGCACTTCGGAGTTGCTTGGAACATTGCGCGTCCCGACGGCCTTATCGAGCTCATTGGCGAGCATCACGGCCTTTTACAGGGGCTTATCGAGGCATGCCTAAAAACGCAATACCCTGACGACTTCGCGCGCATCATCGAGATCACGTACCGCTTCAGCTACGGCTGGCGGCGCATCCACAACCCCGATTCGGGCGAGGACGTGGCCGACGATCTAACGACCACGGAATTCACCATGGCCATGCTCGCCTGTCGTGGGTGGACCAACGCCGAAATCGCACGCCATATGGGTGTGTCGCCGGGCACCGTCAAAAATCGCCTATCAGGAGTGTATGCCAAGCTTGGCATCGGCACACGCGCCGAGCTGGTTGCCCACATGTTGCGCTAGCGGCAGATTGCCCGTCGTATCGAAAGCGCTCCGGGGGCCTGGCGCTTTCGCACGCTCAAATTGGACATTTTGGCCATCGAACGGCACTACCGTGACAGGATGCCTTCTCGCAAAATTGGATTATTTCCACCGATACCTGCGGGATGGGAGCCAAAGATGCTTGATCGCCGTTCGTTACTTGTTGCCGGAGTGTCCTCGCTGGCGAGCATTATGTTGCCGCGCGTGCCGGGAAGCGCAAACGCCTTCATATTGTCGTTCGTGGCCACCGAAGCCTATGCCGACGAAAAAGACCCCTTCAGGGTGCTCGTTCTCTCGCGCACCATGTTCGGTGTGGTCGTGGTCGACGTCGCCAACAAGAATATGCCCATCAAGGGAGCCCAGGTCACGCTCGCGTCGCGTTATGCCGCGGGCAAGCAGCTCTCCGCCACTACCGACGACGAAGGCACGGCCATCTTTGAGATCGCACCGCTTTCGGAAGGCTACGTGGACGAGGCAACGCTTCTCGACGCGTACGACTTTAACGGCGGCATCTCCATTAGCATGGCGGGCTACCGCGATGTCGAGATTCCCCTCGCGCGTGTCCAAGGCGGCACCGCCATTACCGCACCCACACGTCCGCTCTCCGATGGCGAGCCGTACTTTCGCCAGCTCACATTCGATGAATGGGACATCCAGTACGCCGACGCTACGTTCATGGCATTGCCGAAGGACGACGCCGGAAACGACCAACCCGACACGCACGCCTTTACCGTGCAGGCACATCTGCCACAGGGTGGACAGGCAACGCTGCACATCAACAAGGTAATGCCCGCCACGGGCAGCTCGCCCGAAACCGTCACACAGATTGGCCAAGTCAAGGCCAGCGCATCGGGCGCGGATAATCTGGCGACGTTCACGCTCGAAGACACGTTCCTCGATGCAGCGTCGAGCCTTCTGGAAGAAGGATGCAAGCTGCGCTTTGTCCTCGACTACCAGGGCAAGACCTATACACTCTCCTCCCCCATGGCCGTTGTCACCGCGCCGGCCGCAAAGGCAGAATCGGGCTCGACCACTATCGTCCCCACTACCATGGACCAAGAGATCACTCCGTTTGATTTTCCGGCGGCGTTTCCCGGCATTGGCGGCAACAAGTTCACGTGCTGGATGCCCTCGTTCCCCATTTTGTTCGATTTCTCTTTTGCCGGGTACGTGCTGTTTGGCGGAGGATACAAACCGGTCGGTTACATGAACGATTCAGGTAATCCGGATCCGGAGTACTGGAAGAAATCGCCGCGCGAGTCGGGCGCCAAGCAGGCAAACCGCTACCTCGACGAGATGGAGGGGAAGTGGAATCAGTACAAGAGTATGAGTGCCGGTTCGGGCACCGATCCAAGAAACACTAAGCTCCTTCGCCACCATTGCACGCCGCTGTTCACGATGGATATCGCCACACAGCTGTACGGCTCGCTCGCCTACGATTGGGTGGGCAAAACCTGGGGCAGCAACAACGACCCCGCATACGGCAATATTAAGGCACTCTTCCAGGTAAGAACCGACCTCAATTGGACCGAGCAGTTCACCTTGGGACCGGTGCCGTTTTTCCTAAACGTCAACCCCTGGGTGCTGGCAAAACTGGCGCTCACCGTGGGTGCCCACACGCACGGCAGCGGCGCGGCGTTTTTTAAAAACATTTCGCTCGACTATTCAAACACGTCGGGCTCGTTCACCATCCAGATCGGGCTTGCTGTCACCTTTGGAGCCGGCGTTGCAGGCGTCGCTTCGTCTGCCGTGCGCGGCGCTGCATCCCTCACGCTGTTCATTGGGTACGAGCAGGCGTCGCTTCGTCTGCCGTGCGCGGCGCTGCATCCCTCACGCTGTTCATTGGGTACGAGAAGGCAGATGGACACCAGCTTCCGCGACTGCGCGTGGGTGCGGACGTCGATGTCGATGTGATACTCCAGTTCGTAATGTTCAAGTGGACCACCAAGGCTTGGTCGGGGTCGTGGCCCACACTCCTCGATTCGTGGAATATGTCGGTGAACAATGGCAACCAGTATGCGCTCCAACGCTCTGAGCTTGCATTGGGTGGGGATACGCCTTACACGCTGGATGCCTGCTTCGGCACGCCCGGCAACATCGAGGCGGGCGGCGTGCCGCAATTTATCGCATCGGCCACCATCGTCACCAACGCCGAGCTACTCGCACGCGCCGAAGTTAAGGCCACCGCCGTAAACGTCGCGCCTGTCGTGCGCGATTGGGATCAAGCGGTCACGCGCATTGAGCTCGAGGCGGATGCAGAAAGCGACGACACGGGACAGATCGAGCATTTCGTCCATGCACTGATAGAGAACGACGAAAACGCCGCGCCGATGTATGCGTACACCCATATCGGGCAGGCGACGAACGCCGTTGCGGACCCCAACGCCAATTCTGCTGGTGTATCGGAGGACGAGCGTGGCGGCATCAAGCCCTCGAGCGACAACGTGCTGTTTGCTGGCGTGCTCAGCGAAGCTCACATGAAGCTGGCAATGATTGCCGGCGTAGAATGCCTGTTCCGTATCACCTCGGTGCGCTACGGCGACAATGGCCGCTCGCGCCTAGTGGTGCACACAAAGGCAAACGGCACGTGGTCTGCCCCCATGCCCGTGGACTTCCCCCTTGGCTTTGGCGAGGGCGACGTGGAGCGCGACGGCATATTCGATTACGACTTCGACGTAGTGGAATATACGGACGGAAGAGAAAACCAGGACGCTTACGTGCTGCTGGTCTCGGGCGAGCGCCCCGACGGCGACAACACCCTTTTCGATACGGCAAGCACAGCCGGCATACTGTCCGTTGTGCGCCTGCGCATAAGCAACGACGGAGTTCGCGTGATGTCGCACACGTCGTGGCGCAGCATCTCGCGCGGCCGCCTTCAGGAGGATGGCCACCATTGTCTGCAGTGCCCACGCATCACGGTGGGCAAGACACTTGTCGACGGACGTCTGTCGGGCGCCTACCTCCACCGCCACGGAGCCACCGCAGAGAAGGCGCTCGGCAGCGAGGCCGAGGTTGCGCTGGAGTGCTTTACCCTGTGGTCGGACGTTTCGGGCGACAGCCTCACGTTCCGTCAGGTCCTCCGCTTTCCGCAAGCGCCATCGAGCATCGAGCTGGGCGTACCCGAGAATATCAACGGCAAAATGGTGGTGCCCGTTGCATACGAAACTGCAAACGGTTGTGGCTGCGCATCGTATGCCGTGATCGGCCAGTCCATCACGGGTTGGGGCGTTATGCCACCAGATGCCACAGTACCCCACGCGGTGCCGTGGCCACAACATTCGGGCTTTTTGGCAACCGTCAACGAGCAACTGCAGCATATTACTTGGACGCGAGGCGCATCGGCATTTGCAACGCAGCCCGTGGGTGCCGCAGGCTGTGGCCCGGCATCGTTTAGCGTAAGCAACAACGGCAGGTGCGTGCTCTATGTAGAGAACACCGATGGCAAGGTGGGACAAACCTACGACGAAGAAGGCAACCCGGTAGCAGTGATGGGCAAGCACTTCCGCATCTTCGCCAGCACCTTGGCAGGCGATCTGTTCACGGAGCCGTTCGTGATGTGCGAGCTGGACCATCCCGTCGATCAGATAACGACATTTTTGACGTCGGGAGGCATGCTCTCCGCGCTCGCCACACACATTGTGAGCGCGGAGAAGAGCGAGGCAGAGCTGCACGGCATCGAAGTGCCCTTGGTGGCGTGTGCCACTCCGACGGGCGCGGTCGCTACCTCGGGCGCGGTGGTGCCCGGAGCAGCAGGTGAATCCTTTATGGTCACGGTGCGAAACGACGGCAACACCTTGCTGACCGCCGGCACGATCGATCTGTACCGAGAGGGCTCCAGCCAGCCGTTCTCCAGTGCATCCATCGGGTTCGGAGCGAATGCACGAATGGCATCGATCTACGATCCGGAGCTCGCCGAGGATGCTTCGGCCAACGACATGGCACACGTGAAGTACGCGCTCGAGACGCTGGGCGCACGTTTTGCGACGCACCCGCTGGTTGCCGACAATGGCAACGCCGTGCTGGCACCAGGCTGCACGGCACAGTTCCGCATGAGCTTCGCCATCCCCGAGAGTTGGAGCGACGAAGTGGGCAAACGCGTAACGCTGTATGCGAAGGCGCGTGATCTGGTGGCGCTCGATCCCGTGACGCTCGAGGAAATTCGACCGGGCGCAAACTCGGCGCTGGGTGCCGTACTGCACGAGCTTCATGTGCCCGACGCGGCATGCGAGCGCTCAGAAGTTCAGGTCGGCGTATGCGGCAGCGCGGATACGACAGGGCTTCACGACGCCCCGATGACAGCAGACGGCGATGGTGGCTCGAGTGGCGGCGGTGCTGACGAGGACGGCGGCTCCGGCGGAAGCAGCTCCGGCAGTGGCAAGGACCACGGCAATAACAAGCGCTCCGGAAAAGCGGGCGCGCTTGCGGGCACGGGCGATGTCAGCGCTCCCCTTACGGCAGCCGCTGCAGCACTCGCCGCGGCAGGCGCCGGCCTCGTCGCCTACAGCACCCGCCGCACGGCGCTCGAAACCGACACCGCCGATGAGATCAATTCTGATAAGCCTCACTAGCTCTCAGTCACCTTTGCGAGAGACGCCGACTCGGCTCATCGAACACCAAAAAGGGCTGGCCTCGGGTACCCGAAGCCAGCCCTGAGTCGCCTGACATGGGAATCGCAGTCCGCTACTTGAGCTTCAGCGCCTCCATCATGGGCACGGCAGCATCCCAGTCGATCTTCCAGCCGATCGACACACGGACGGTTTCACCCGTCGCGGGAGCCGTCGCAAACAGCGTATGGCCGTTGTCGGGACCGGTAAAGCGCAGCCACGTTATGCCGTTGTACTCGACCTGGTCGGTTGTTGTCTCCTTGCCTTCGTAGACCTGCTCTAGGCTTGCAACCTCTTCCTCCGGTGAGCGCGGGAAGATGCTGATGTTCAGGCGTCCTCCAGTCTCGTCGTGGAAGAAGTTTGCCTTTTCGCGCTCTTCGTCGGACGAATCCAGCGTGTACCCATCGGCGGCCTCGATGCTGTACGATGCGCAGTCGATGCCCGTTAAATCTGCCTTCTCGCCAGAATCGGCCACGCCGCCGGCCGCCTTGAACTCCTTGGTCTCGCATCCCGTGGTGTCAAAGTGCATGGCCTCATGATTCTTGGCGGGGGCGTAAGCGTCTACGAACTCGACAGTGATGGGCCCGTAGTACGCCGTCTTAGGCGCCCAAAAATACACGTACTCAACGGTCTGGCCCGGGCCGATATCTGGCCTCTTGGAAAGATCGATGCCCTCGTGAAGCTCATCGGGAGCCTCGCTTGCAACGTAGTCGAGCACGGCCGCCTTGCCGGAAGTAAACAACGGGTCGCCTGCCTCAAGATCGCCCTGGGCAGCATGCACGTTAAAGGAGTCAAACGTCCTGTTCTTTGTGTTGTTGTTGGTAATCTCGATATGCAGGTAAAAGCCGTCCCGCTTCTTGGCATCACCGCGATAGAACGTACCGTGAGCCACCGACTCATAGACAATGCCTGCCACCTCGACCGTCTGCGACTCATAGGCCTTGGGCTTCTCGGTCTTCTCCTGCACAGGCGCGCTCCCGCCCGAGCTACCAGCCGAGCCGCTCGGAGCACTACCGCCGCAGCCGGCAAGCGTACACGCCAGCACAGCCGAAAGCGTCACGGTGGGAATTCCTAACAGCAGCTTCTTCGTCATGGGCTTCATCATCCTCACCGCTCCTTTCGGCTTGTAGCTCATCCGTTACCCGAGTCGCAAGTCGACTCCGTGGCATCGGCTTCCACTATGAGCGTATGGCAAGAAGTAGCGCCGGCGAAGTGACCCGTGGCCCAACTAGCAACCGCTCAGCATCCCCTATGGACCAAAAAGACTTGGATACGCACGCCCTCGGCCCATAAAACGAGACGCCTGTCCCAATGTTCGATTTGAGCCATCCACGCGGCACTTTTCGACAAACGTATCCAGCCGCAAACAAAATGAAGCGGGCTCATCCGTCTTCAAACTTACTCGGGCAGAAACGAGTAAGTGGAATTCATCGGTAAGGAGCGTGGCTCACCCGCATTATTAAGAAGACGCTCAAGGCGCCCGAGCAGCGTAATGATTTAGATAGGCGTCCACCGCCCGCTATTCGACATCCGACCCCTCCCCCATCAGCCATCGGGCGAGGTCGACCACCTTAATCCCCTCATAATCAACAGCCTCGTGCTTTGTTCGCGCAATGACCATCTTGGGATACGCATCACGTATCGCAAGCAGAGGTGCCACTTCGCGCTCAAAGGTTTCCTGACGCGAAATGTCATCGCTAACTTGGATATACACTCGCTCATCGCGACGAATTGCCACGAAGTCGATTTCCTTCTTATAAAGCACCCCGATATAGATTTCCCAACCGCGTCTTAGGAGCTCTAAAGCGACCATATTTTCATATACATGCCCGAAGTCGAGTTTTTTAGTTCCAAGTTTTGCGTATCTGATTGCATGATCCGATAAATAGTATTTATCACCCGAAGCGAGGTACTTTTTACCGCCTACGTCATAGCGGCGCACTCGATAGAACGCAAAGGCCTGGCATAAAAATCCGAGGTACTGGGCGAGCGTTGCCACGGAAACGCGCGTTCCGGCAGCATCCAGCGCAGCCGCAATCCCACTAACAGAAGATATGTTACCGATATTGTCCATTAGGAAATCGCATGCACGTTCTAGTTGCACTTTGTTACGAACCCCATGTTTTTCTTCCACATCACGCAAAACCAAGACATCTAGCACGTTCGCAATATATCGATAGCGAGCTCGCTCGCTAGGATACAAATACGAGCCAGGCATTCCGCCCTCTCTCAAATATCGGTCAAGCGCTTCGTCCGGGTTATGAATTCCGTGATATGTCGAAAACTCAAGCAAGGAGAACGGAAATACTTCGACCTCATATGTCCGCCCGCGAAAAAGCGTCGCCAAGTCACTCGAAAGCAAGAAAGCGTTGGAGCCAGTAACGTAGATATCGTATTTACCCGATGCATGAAGGCTATTGACCGCTTTTTCGAACCCAACGCAGGTTTGCACCTCATCAATCATCACAATGTTATCGAGGCCCTCGCAATAGCTTTCCTCAACGTAGCGATGCAATGCTCGATAATCCGTTAGTTCCTCGAATTCGAGGAGATTGAAATTGATGCGGATAATATTGGCATCGGGGCCGGCCTCACGAATGCGATCGGCAAGAGCTTCCAGTAGAACAGATTTGCCGCACCTACGAATGCCGGTAATAACCTTGATGTCCGGCGTTCCCTTAGCGCCAAGAAGCGCTTCCATGTATTGAGGACGTTCGATAATCTTCATATCATCACCGTTCTATTAAATAAAAGCTCTTCTGATTCGTTTTTGTTTAGTATATATGAGGTTCTACTAAATGGAATCAAATATCTATTGATTTCATTCAGCTATTTTTTCCAATATCGTACTATCAGTCTATATACTCCGAACGATTGTTCGATGGATTTCGTGTTGGTTGGAATCGCCCAAGGGCTGGGCTATGCTACCTTGACTATCTATATGACTAAAACGCAGCAAAGGAGCACCGAGAGAGCGAGTATGGCAAAAAACACCGCAAACTATGGTAACGACAGTATCCGCCAGCTCAAGGACGAGGAGCGCGTACGTCTGCGTCCCGCCGTCATCTTTGGCTCAGACGGACTCGACGGTTGCGCGCATGCCGCCTTCGAGATCCTGTCCAACGCCGTTGACGAGGCGCGCCAGGGCTACGGCAAGCTCATCACCCTTACCGCCTTTCGCGATGGCTCCATTCAGGTAGAGGACAACGGCCGCGGCTGCCCGCTCGACTGGAACCCTTCCGAGAAGCGCTTTAACTGGGAGCTCGTCTTTTGTGAGCTCTACGCCGGCGGCAAGTACAACAACAACCAGGGCGGCGACTACGACTTCTCGCTCGGCACCAACGGCCTGGGCTCCTGCGCGACCCAGTACGCTTCCGAGTACATGGACGTCACGGTTTGGCGTGACGGTAACAAGTACTCCCTGCACTTTAAGAAGGGTAAGGTCGTCGGTGCCAAAAAGAAGGCGCTCGAGATTGAGCCCAGCGACGAGAACCGCACCGGCACCACCATCAAGTGGCGCCCCGATCTTGAGGTCTTTACCTCGATCAGCATTCCCCACGAGTGGTATCGCGAAACCATGCGCCGCCAGGCCGTGGTCAACGCCAACGTGACCTTCTGCCTGCGCATCGAGGGCGATGATGGCGAATTTACCGAAGAGGACTTCTGCTATCCCAAGGGCATCGAGGACTACGTGCTTGAGAAGGTCGGCACCGACTATCTCACCGAGCCCTTCTTTATCGAAGCCGACCGTCGCGGTCGCGATCGCGAGGACCTGCCCGACTACAACGTAAAAATCACCGCGTGCATGTGCTTCTCACGCACCTTCATGATGCAGGAGTACTACCACAACTCATCGTGGCTCGAGAACGGCGGCTCGCCCGAGAAGGCCGCCCGCAGCGCTCTGACCAGCGCCATCGATGCCTACATCAAGCAACAGGGCAAGTACAACAAAAACGAGAGCGGCATTAAGTGGCAAGACGTCCAGGACTGTCTGGTGCTGGTAACCAACTGCTTCTCCACCCAGACGTCCTACGAAAACCAGACTAAGAAGGCCATCAATAACCGCTTTATCCAGCAGGCCATGACTGCCTTCTTTAAGGAGCGCCTCTCGACCTACCTGATCGAGAACAAAGACGCCGCCAACAAGATCATGGAGCAGGTGCTCATCAACAAGCGCTCGCGCGAGAATGCCGAGAAGACACGCCAGAGCATCAAGACCAACCTGCAGCAAAAGACCGACATGGCCAACCGCGTGCAGAAGTTCATCGACTGCCGCTCCAAGGACAAGAGCCGCCGCGAGATCTACATCGTAGAGGGCGACTCGGCAGCGGGCGCCATTCGCACGTCGCGCGATGCCGAGTTCCAGGGCGTTATGCCCGTCCGCGGTAAGATCCTCAACTGCCTGAAGGAGGACTATCCGCGCATCTTTAAGTCCGACATCATCATGGACCTCATGCGCGTGCTGGGCTGCGGCGTGGAGATCAAGGACAAGCGCATCAAGAACCTCGGTGCCTTCGACCTGGACAACCTCAACTGGAACAAGGTCATCATCTGTACGGACGCCGACGTCGACGGTTACCACATCCGCACGCTCGTGCTCACCATGCTTTACCGCCTGGTGCCCACACTTATCGACGAAGGCTACGTGTATATCGCCGAGTCGCCGCTCTACGAGATCAACTGCAAAGAAAAGACCTACTTTGCCTACACCGAGCTCGAGAAGAACGGCATCCTCAAAGAGATCGGCGACCAGAAGTGCTCCATCAACCGCTCCAAGGGTCTTGGTGAGAACGACCCGGACATGATGTGGCTCACCACCATGAACCCCGAGACGCGCCGCCTGATCAAGGTAGAGCCCGAGGACGTCACCAAGATGGAAACCATGTTCAACCTGTTGCTGGGCAACGACGAGGCAGGCCGCAAGCGCCATATCTCTGAGCACGGCAAGGAATACCTGGACCAGCTGGACCTGCAATAGCAGCAAATCGATAACGACGGCCCATAAGAAGTTCAAGAGGAAATCGTGGCAAAGAAGAAGACGAAAACCCAGCCAAAGAAAAAGCAGGTCAACGCCGAAAACGTCATCGGCCTGCACTCCGAGGTCACCGATCAGCCGATCACGCAGACGCTCGAGGTCAACTACATGCCCTACGCCATGAGCGTCAACGTCTCGCGTGCGTTCCCCGAGATCGACGGCTTTAAGCCCTCGCACCGCAAGCTGCTCTACACCATGTACAAGATGGGTCTGCTCAAGGGCGAGCGCCAGAAGAGCGCCAACATCGTGGGCCAGACCATGAAGCTCAATCCGCACGGCGACGCCGCAATCTACGAGACGATGGTGCGCCTGGCCACCGGCAACGAAGCGCTGCTTGCCCCCTTCGTGGAGTCGAAGGGCAACTTTGGCAAGTACTATTCGGGCGACCTGAGCTACGCCGCCTCGCGTTATACCGAGGCCAAGCTCTCCCCCATTAGCGCCGAGATCTTCAAGGACATCGACAAGGACCCGGTCGACTTTGTCGACAGCTACGACGGCGCCATGAAGGAGCCGCGCCTGCTGCCCACCACGTTCCCCAACATCCTCGTCTCGGCCAACAAGGGCATCGGCGTCGCCATGGCATCTGACATCTGCGGTTTCAACCTCAACGAGGTCTGCACCGCCACCATGCATTACCTGCAGGATCCCGACTGCGATCTGCTCGAGTACATGCCCATGCCCGACTTCTCGACCGGCGGCGAGATTATCTACCGCCGCGAGGAGATGGAAAAGATTGTCGAGACCGGCCTTGGCAGTTTCCAGATCCGCTCCCGCTGGCGCTGGATTCCCGAAGAGCGCATCATCGAGGTGTACGAGATCCCCTACACCACCAAGACCGATGTCATCATCGAGCGCATCGTCAAGCTTTCCAAAGAGGGCAAGGTCAAGGAGATCGCCGACATCCGTGACGAGACCGACCTATCGGGCCTGCGCATCGCCATCGACCTTAAGCGCGGTGTCGACCCCGACAAGCTCATGGCGAAGCTTTATCGCTCGACCACGCTGCAGGATTCGTTCTCGTGCAACTTCAACGTGCTCGTCGACGGCTATCCCCGTGTTATGGGCGTGCGCCAGATTCTGCACGAGTGGGTCAAATGGCGTATTGAGTCCACGCGTCGCCGCATTAACTTTGACCTGGGCAAAAAGTCCGAGCGCCTGCACCTGCTGCACGGCCTCGAGGCGATTTTGCTCGACATCGACAAGGCCATCGCCATCATCCGCGGCACCAAGCTCGAAGCCGAGGTCGTGCCCAACCTTATGAAGGGTTTCGATATCGACGAAACCCAGGCCGAGTTTGTTGCCGAGCTCAAGCTCCGCAACATCAACGAGGAGTACATCCTCAATCGCACCAAGGACATCGCCAAGCTCGAGGGCGAGATTGCCGAGCTTGAGGAGATCCTTTCCAGCGAGGAGAACATCAAGAAGGTCATCAGCGACGAGCTGGCCGCGGTCAACAAGAAGTACGTGATGCCGCGCCGCACGGGCAGGATCGAGCCCCACGAGGTTATCGAGGTAAGCCTGGAGCCCGAGGTCGAGGAGTACCCGGTCACCATCATGCTCTCGCGCGACGGCTACCTTAAGAAGATGACGGACCGTGTGCTCAAGAAGGCGACCACGCTCAAGTACAAGGACGGCGACAAACCCTTTATCGATTTCCCGTCCTCCAACACCCACGAGCTGCTGGTCTTTACCAACAAGAGCCAGGTGTACAAGTGCAAGGTTGCGGCGTTTGAGGACACCAAGTCGGCCCAGCTGGGTTCGTACCTGCCGACCGACCTCGAGATGGAACCCGACGAGAGCGTCATCTGGGTCATCGACCCCGAGGACTACAAGGCCGATGTGCTGTTCGTCTTTGAGAACGGCCGCGCGGTGCGCGTCGCACTTGCCGGATACGTTACCAAGACCAACCGCAAGCGCCTTAAGAACGCCATCTACGGTGGCAGCAAGCTGCTGTATGCCCAGGTGCTCAAGGAAGATCGCGACATCGCGCTGGTCTCGAGCGACTATCGCCTGATGAACTTCAACACGTCGCTGCTCAAGACCAAGACGACCACCAACACGCAGGGCGTCCAGGCCTTTACGGCTAAGAAGGGTCGCTCGGTCACCACCGTCGGCACAACCGAGGAGATCCTTGGCGCCGGCGTCTCGGCCGAAAAGTTCACCGCGCAGAGTCTGCCCTCCGCCGGTGCCCTCATGAAGGAAAACGACATGCCGAGCCTGTTTGACTAGGACGACGGCAACGAGATCGTTAGATACTTCGCAAAGCGACGAGGCCCGGAACGCAACGGCATTGCGCCTGGGACTCGTCGTTTTTCTTCTCAACTATTTTTTAACGCAGATAAATTGATTTCTGCTTATTTTTCTGCGTAAAAAATGTCAGCGTCACTGCTTCGATGCCCTTTGGTCAGTCGTTAGCAAAACTTGCAAAAGTTAGCAAAACTTGCAAAAATTAGCAAAACTTGCAAAGGAGCTACCATGGAGTACAGCAAGAACCCCTTTACCCCGACGTTCGGAAGCGTCCCTCCCTTTCTAGCGGGTCGCGAGCATATCCTACGTGACATCAACCGTGGCTTTATCAACGGCCCGGGAGATCCCAACCTGTCGACCATTTTTACTGGCGCAAGGGGAACGGGCAAGACGGCGCTTCTTTCGCTCCTTTCAGAAACGGCGCTTGAACACAGCTGGATCGCAGCAAATGTCTCCGCCATGCCAGGCATGCTCGAAGATATTATCGAGCGAACCAAAGAAGCCGCAGATAGTTACCTCTCACAGCCTCACGCGCGCATAAACGGTGTTCAAATTGGCCCAGTGGGCATCGATTGGACATATGCTCAAGAGGCTCAGGGCAACTGGCGCACACGCATGAACGGCATCTTTAAGCAACTCGAAAAACATGACATCGGACTTCTCATCACCATCGATGAAGTCACAGTAGATCTCGAAGAAATGCTTCAATTTGCCTCTGTTTACCAGCACTTTGTACGCGAAGGTAAAAAAGTTGCCCTACTCATGGCAGGGCTGCCCTACAAAGTATCGGCGTTGCTGCGTAACGATTCCGTCTCGTTCCTCAGGCGTTCCCAATATCATCAGTTAGGACGAATCACTGACGTTGAAATTGCAAACGCATTCCGCAAAACCGTTGAGGCCGGAGGACGTTCAATCACACCAGAAGCGCTCGAGGATGCTGTGAAGGCCGTCGACGGATTCCCCTACATGATGCAGCTCGTCGGATATCGCACATGGGATGTTTCGGAGAACTCGCCCAAAATCAGCGCACCTGATGTACAGCAGGGTTCTCTGCTTGCCCGTATGGAGCTGCACGATCGAATTCTCGAAACGACCTATCGGGAGCTTTCCGATAAAGACATTGAGTTTTTGCTCGCAATGCTGCCCGATTCTGGCCCCAGTAGAGTCTCGGAGATAGCCAAACGCATGGGCGTCGCCAGCAACTACGCAAGCCAATACAAACGCCGCCTCCTGGAGGACGGCGTCATCGGAGAGCGCGGGCGTGGTCTCGTTGGCTTTGACATCCCCGCGTTCAGGGAATTCTTGAACGAGAAGGCGTTTTAGCACACCGGAATTGTCCGCTGGAGCATCGTTGCATGGCAATCAGC
This sequence comes from uncultured Collinsella sp., assembly GCA_937980385.1. GTDB lineage: Bacteria > Actinomycetota > Coriobacteriia > Coriobacteriales > Coriobacteriaceae > Collinsella. The sequence goes on from CALJPV010000005.1 coordinate 82,970, forward strand.
AATCCTCATGGTAAGGGCAGCAAGCATTTCCGCCAACGCTGATTGCCATGCGCTCCTCTTGTCCTTAGGCGAGCTTGCGAGCGAGCTCTCGCACCTCTTCCAACTTGGGCGACGATGCCATGCTGTCGCGCTCGGTCATACCGCTAATGGTGACAATGCCCCGGTCCTCCCACTTGCAGTACGCGCAGGTTGACTTATACATAGCGATCGCCGCATCATAGACGCCCGCGCTGTGGCTATCGAGCAAAAGGGCCGTCTTGGTGAACGGGAAGCCTGTAGTACCGAAGGCGTACAGGCGGTCGATGGCGGCCTTCTCCTGCGCAGTGATATCAAACCAGTAGATAGGCGAAGCGAAGACAACCATGTCGGCGCCTTTCAGCGACTCGATCACGTCGGCCATGTCATCCTTCTGCACACAGGTGCCCTCATGGGTAAAGCAGTACTGACATCCCAGACAACCAGCAATCTTCTTACTGGCAACGCGGATGACCTCGACCGTATTGCCGCCCTCACGCGCGGTCTCGGCAAACGCCTCGACCATGGTGTCGGTATTGGCGCCCTTACGCGGGCTACCACTCAATACAACGATATTCATAGGATTCCCTCTCCTTCATGCTGCAGGCGCGCAGCATGTTTTCTTGTAACCAAAACGGATGGGGTTATTCAATCGCCTCGTTTCAGCTACTCCCACTCTTTAGAAGAATCGTTGCTGGAGACTTGGCATTAAATCAAGGCACGACTTATTTCAGGTATTCCTCAAAGAATGCCTTCAGCTTTCCAAACGGAATGATGTCCATCTGATCGTAAAGGTCGGTGTGGCTGGCACCAGGGATAATGAGCAATTCCTTGTTGTCCCCCGTCAGCTTGCCGTACGCGGTTTCGCTGAAATAGCGGGAGTGCGCCTTCTCGCCATGCACCAGCAACACAGCGGAGCGAATTTCGCTGCTATATTGCAAAATCGGCATATTCAAAAAGGACAGCGAGGACGTCACATTCCAGCCACCGTTTGAGTTCAGGCTGCGGGGATGGTAGCCTCGAGGAGTCTTGTAGTAGGCAAAATAGTCCTTCACGAACTGCGGCGCATCCTCCGGTAGTGGATCGACTACGCCGCCCGCCAGCGCATAATTGCCGTTTTTATAGTCCTCGATGCGCTGCGCGTTCAGCGCTTTCCGCTTATCAAAGCGTGCCTGCTCGGAATCCTCGGCGTCAAAATAGCCGTTTGCGGTCACGCGGGTCATGTCGTACATGGTCATAGCAGCAGTGGCCTTAATACGGGTATCGATGGCCGCGGCGTTAATCGCCATGCCACCCCAACCGCAGATACCGATGATGCCGATACGCTCCGGGTCGACACTTTCCTGCACAGAGAGGAAATCCACCGCTGCGCAGAAGTCCTCGGTGTTGATGTCCGGCGATGCTACATAGCGGGGCGTGCCGCCGCTCTCGCCGGTATAGGACGGGTCAAAGGCAATTGCAAAAAAGCCCAGCTCCGCCATTTTCTGCGCGTACAGACCGGAGGACTGCTCCTTCACCGCGCCAAAAGGGCCGCTGACAGCGATGGCGGGCAGCTTGCCTTCCGCGTTCTTAGGCACGTAGACGTCAGCCACCAGCGTGATGCCGTATCAGTTATGGAAGGTCGCCTTGCTGTGCTCAACCTTGTCGCTTTTGGGGAATACTTTGTCCCATTCCTGCGTCAGATTCAACTGTTCCATACCTAAACCTCCTTGTCAGTCGCTTTAAGGTATTGCTCGTCGTCCACGGGCTCCAACCACTCGTTGGAGGCCTCCTCGCCCGGAACCTCCACCGCGAGATGGGAGAACCAGCTGTCGGGCGCCGCACCGTGCCAGTGCTTTACGCCTGCGGGAATATTTACTACATCGCCGGGGCACAGCTCCTGTGCCGGTTTGCCCCATTCCTGGTAAAACCCTCGGCCAGCCACGCAGACGAGGATCTGCCCGCCGCCGCTTTTGGCGTGATGGGTGTGCCAGTTGTTGCGGCAGCCGGGCTCAAACGTCACGTTGTAAACGCCGACTTGCTCGGTGGAAAGGGGTGAGAGGTAGCTTTGACCGATAAAGTACTTCGCAAATGCGTCGTTGGGGGCACCGATGGGAAACGCCATCTCGTTTTGGTGCTGCGCCTTTGCGTCGGCAGCGTCTTCGTCCGCCCAGACCTCCTTCGCCATGCGAAAGGCCGCCCATGCCTTGGGCCAGCCTGCGTAAAACGCCGCGTGCGTAAGGATTTCTGCTATCTCCGTCCTGGTCACGCCATTGTTCTTTGCGGACATCAGATGGTATTGGAACGAGGAGTCCGTCAGTCCCTGCGCCATCAGGGCCACAACCGTCACCACGCTGCGATCTCGAAGGGAAAGCCCGTCTTCTCGGCTCCACACCTCGCCGAACAGCACATCGTCATTGAGCTGTGCAAATTTGGGGGCAAAGTCCCCCAGGACATCTCTGCCTGCCGTTTGTTTAATTGCCATGATCGATTTCCTCCTGTCGATGGTTTTGAGTGCAAAACTGCTTCCGTCCAGCTAAGCCGCGCCTAGACTCCTGTGCCCATTCGTCGCGCCTGCTCAAGAGCGAGATGCCCGCCGATTTCGCCCACGCCGTTCAAGCCGCCGGCGAATACCGTTCCGGCAAGCGTGCGCCTTTGGCGAAAATCCCTTGCGCTCCCGATTTGTATTGACGAAAATAAAGGTAATACCTAAACCTAACTTTAGGTCAAGGAGTTAATTCGAGATTTGTCCGGAGGGACCATGTACACAATCGGACAGGTGGCGGAGATGTTCGGTCTGCCCGTTTCCACGCTGCGTTATTACGATAAGCAGGGATTGTTCCCGGGGCTGGAGCGGACGTCCGGCATTCGCCGATTCGGCGATACGGAACTCGAGGCGCTTCGGGTCATCGAATGCCTGAAGAAGGCTGGGATGGAGATCAAGGACATCCGGCTGTTCATGGAATGGTGTGCGGAGGGCCCATCGACATATCCCAAGCGCAAGGCCATGTTCGAGGAGCGAAAGGCCCACATGGAGTCGGAGATTGCGAAGATGAACCGCGCGCTGGACATGTTGAAGTTCAAATGCTGGTACTACGAGCAGGCGATCCAAGATGGCAACGAGGATAGAGTGAAGGCGCTGATTCCCGACAATTTGCCGGAAGAGATCAAAGATACCTACAATAACGCCCACGCTCAATAATGCCGCCCGATGCTCAAGGGGCTTTGGCAAGGGGCTCTTTCCGAGCAGAACGAAAAAGAAAGCCTCCGAACCAGAGGTTCCGGAGGCTGTTATTCCCGTTATTCCCATAGGCATAAGCGCATCTGCTCGCGATTGCCTATCGATGTTTTGCCTCGAGCGCGGCAGACACCGCATCGAGGAACTCCCGCACATGGTCTGCGGGGTGCGACGAGTGAAGCAGCCCGTAAGACACGAGACAGTCCCAATCGGTAGGGACGGTTTTGAGCATGGGGTGGACGTTGGCCCATAACGGCAACGTCGCAAGCGCGAGGTCCTCGTTCGCGCCGCGATTGAACACCTCCGCCCGATATTGCGGGAAGTCTACGAGTGCGATTTGAGGATGATGCAAGAGTATCTCGTCGCGCACGCGGTCGATTTCGGCGTTCCAGCCCCGGCGTATAAGCATAAGACTGTGATTGTGGAGGTCGTCGAATGTGACGATGTCGCGTTTGGCGAGTTCGCTGTCGACGGGAACGGCGCACCCGAGCGGCTCGCGCGAAAGCTCGAGGCCCAGGCACCCGCGCTCTTTAAGAAAGGCATCGTCGAAAATCCCCACCACGATATCCATGTCTTGCCCGAGGTTCGCCAAACCGCGCGCCGCCGAGGGTGTGTTTTCAAACGTGACCACCTGAAGGCTCATGCCAGGGCAACGTTCCTTCACCTTCGGCCACAGCTTCGTGAGCGGCGTGCTGGGCGTCATGAGCGACACTCCCACGCGGATGATGCGCTTCTCTCCACGCTCGGCGACGCGAGCGCGTGCGATTGATTCTTGAGAGTACTGCACGATATGGCGGGCGTCGGCGAGCAGCGACCTGCCTGCTCGCGTAAGCGAAAGCCCCTGATGCGATCGGTGGAACAGCGTAAGGCCTAGCCGCGACTCCAGCAGGTTCATCTGCTTGATGACAGCCGTGGGCGTGATGAAGGACTCTTGTGCCGCCTTGGAGAAGCTGCCCGCCTCCGCCACGCGGATGAAAGTGTCAAGCTGTGGGTTGTACATCGATCCTCCTGTCACGCATTATGTGCCGTATATACCCCATGGTTATATCCATCATTCCAACGTGAACTTCTCGCACGTCAGCAAACGCCGTAGCCTTGTATTCGAAAAATCACCATTAAGGAGGAGACCATGGAGTATCTGAAGCTCAACAACGACGTAGAGATGCCCATCGAAGGTTTGGGCACTTTCCTCATGACCCCGGCCGAGGCCGAAGCAGCCGCAACCGCCGCGCTCGCGGCTGGCTACGAGCACATCGACACCGCCAACGCCTACATGAACGAGCGCGCCGTGGGCCGTGCCATCGCCAAGAGCGGCATCGCGCGCGACAAGATCTTCGTCTCCACCAAGCTCTGGCCGAGCGTCTACGACGCGGGCATGCCGGCGGTGGACGCCACACTCCAGCGCCTGGGGCTCGACTACGTCGACATGCTCATCCTGCACCAGCCGGTAGGCGACTACCTGGTCGCGTGGCGCACGATGGAGGAGGCGTACCGCGCGGGCAAGGTGCGCGCCCTCGGCCTCTCCAACTTCCCGCAAGACAAGATCGCCGAGGTCATCGAGGTCGCCGACATCAAGCCGCAGCTCGTGACCGTTGAGTGCCACCCCTACCACGCCCAGCGCGACCTGCGCGCCTACCTCGCGCCGTACGGCACGGTGATCGAGGCGTGGTACCCACTCGGCCACGGCGACAAAGGTCTTCTGGAGGAGCCCGTCTTCGTCGCTCTCGCCGAGAAGTACGGCAAGACCCCGGCCCAGGTGATCCTGCGCTGGCACGTGCAGATGGGCACCTCCATCATCCCCGGCTCCAAGAACCCCGCCCACATCGCCGACAACGCGAACATCTTCGACTTCTCCCTCACCGAAGACGAGATGGCCGAGATTGCCAAGCACGACGGGACCATGACCTACTACACCGCCACCGAGGAGGCACTCGCGGGCTACCTGGCCATACGCCCCGATTTCGACGCGCAGGAGTAGCGCTCAGACGATAACGGACCAACCAAGCCAACGAAGGAGATGCCCCATGACCGCAAACCCGACCGTGACCAGAAGAAACTTCCTGCTCGGAGCCGCGCTGTGCGCAACGATGCTCTCCGGTTGCAGCCAGGGTGACGGCGGCCAAGCCGCCGTCGAGGACGAGCCCGCCGCCGCGCCCGCTGCAGGCGGCAACGTCCTCGTGGCCTACTACTCGGCACAGGGCCACACCGCTGCCGTAGCTCAGACGATCGCCGACGAGCTCGACGCCGACCTCTTTAAGGTGACGCCTACGGAGCCCTACTCCGACGATGACCTCAACTGGACCGACGACAGTAGCCGCGTGACCCGCGAGCACGAGGACGAGAGCCTGCGCGACGTCGAGCTTACGCAAGTCACGCAGAACGGCTGGGAGAACTACAACACCGTGCTCGTGGGGTATCCCATCTGGTGGGGCATCGCGGCCTGGCCCATCGACAACTTCATCTCAGGCAACGACTGGGACGGCAAGACGGTGATCCCGTTCTGTACCTCTTCCTCCTCGGGTCTTGGCCAGAGCGGCGAGCTACTCGCCGAGGCCGCGGACAGCGGAGAGTGGCAGGAGGGTCAGCGCTTCTCGTCCAGTGCGAACGAGTCTGGGGTTCGTGATTGGGTCGCCGGTCTCGGCCTGGCATAAGCAATTGGAAATGGCAGACCGCCGACAATCTGGGAGTTTCGAACGATCTCATACTTCACCGGAACGGGCAACTGCCTCTACGTGGCGCGAGAGCTGGCCGCGGAGGGCGAGAGGGTCCTGAGCATCCCGCAGGAGCTGCGCCGCGTAGGCGAGCTCGCCTACGCGGACGATGCGATCGGCATCGTGTACCCCATCTACGGGCACATGATGCCCGACTGGCTGCATCGCGCTCGAGGGCGGCAAGGCTGCCCGCGGCGGCCAACCACGCGGCAGCCTCCAAAAACGAACGGCGCGACATCATCGCCGCACTCGATAGACGAGGTGGAGGCCGTCGCCGGCAAGGCGCTCGACGCGCTCGAGCGAGAATGCGTGCGGACCGCCGGCTGAGCGAGGCATCTCGTCGAAGACGGAAGCCGTTTCGGGCTCCCCCGAGACCGTCGGGGAGAGAACGAGGCTCAGCTCGTCAAGCACGCCCGCGGCAAGAAACGACATGTCCGTCTTTCCGCCGCCGCACACGAGCAGGCGCTCGATGCCAAAAAGCTCGCGCAGCTTGCGCAGGGCGAGCGGGAGGTCTAGCCTGCGCGAGCCGGCAAGCACGTATGAGACGCCGCGCTCTCGCAGATAGTCGCGATACGCCGGCGACGCCGCCTCGGTGAGGATCTCGATGACGTGCGCGTCCGCACGGCCGGCGCGACGATAGGTCGCAGACTCCCATGCAATCTCCCCGGCGGGGTCGACGGAGACGTAGAACGATCGTTCGGCGTGAGGCGCCACAAAGTCCCCCTTGGGCGCGCTCCCGTGGGTATCGAGCGCAAGGGGGCGCGACCCGACGAAGCCCTTCGTGGTCACGGCCCCGTACGCCACGGCGTCCGCCCCGAACTCGACCTGCATGCGAGAGTACGCGGCGCGTGCGGGCGAGGCGGCGGGGTCGAACATGTACGCGCCGTCGATACGCCCGTTGAGCCCGGCAAAGACGTGGCAGACGACATAGGGTCTCATGTTCATGGCTCCCTACCTTACCGCGTGCCCGCCGAAGACCATGAGGTCGAGTCCGTTGAGCAGCCCGTCGATCTTGGCAACTTCATCGTCGGTGAGCCCGACCTCGGCGGCGCCGAGGTTCTCGAGCAGTCGTTCGGGCTTGCGACTGCCCGGGATGGGGATGATATAGGGCTTCTTCTCGAGCATCCAGGAAAGGGAGACCTGTGCGGGCGTCGCCGCGTGCAGCTCAGCCAGCTCGCGAACGAACCGCATGATGGGCTCGGCGCGCCTTTCGCCTTCCTCTGTGTACTGCGGCATGCCATCGCGGTAGTCTTGAGCGCCCTCGAATCTGGTGTTGTGGCTGTACGCGCCCGTCAGAAAGCCGTTCGCCATGGGAGAGAATGCCACGAGGGCGACATTCAGCTCCTCGAGCACGGGGAACAGGGATTCGTTCCAGCGCGCCATCATGGAGTAGCGGTTCTGGACGGCGGAGACGGGGCACACCGCATCGGCGCGACGCAGGTACTCCTCCGTCGCCTCGGAGATTCCCCAGGCGCGGATCTTACCTTCCTTGATGAGGTCTGCCATGGTGCCTGCAACGACCTCGGGGTCAACCTTTGGGTCGATTCGGTGCTGGTAGTAGAGGTCGATGTGGTCGGTGCGCAGCCGGCGCAGGCTCTTCTCCACCGAGATACGGATAACCTCGGGGCGCGAGTCCACGAGGATGGTCTTGTCCGGGGCGTGCGTGACGCCGAACTTGGTGGCAATGACAACCTCGTCGCGCACGGGCGCGAGCGCCTTGCCCACCACGTCCTCGTTGTGCGCCTCGGTCCCGTCGGCGCACGTACCAACGTAGCACTCCGCCGTGTCAAAGAAGGTATAGCCCATCTCGTGGGCCTGACGGACGACGCTCACAGCCTCGTCGTCGGGCATCGGGTCTCCGCTCGCGTGCGTGATTCCCATGCAGCCCATGCCGAGCGGGCTGACTTCGATGCCGCTCTTTCCCAAAACGCGCTTGTCCATTCCTGTTCTCCCTGTCTATGATATTCGTCATTTGTTTGCAAAGTCCACGTCCGCCCGTTCATCGAACTCCGTTAGGCACATCTCCTGTCGGTGGCTTGTGCTCCTTCATCGCCAAGCGTACGACCGCGAAGCGCTCGGCGGAATCCCCCTTTGGTGCGATGCCCTGAACCCGTGGGTTATAACCCCGTGCGCACCCCAGCGTTATAGAACCCTCACCAACGGAAACTTCCGCCGGCGCGGCGCCCCTCGTATGGTGGATACGTCAAGTTGCGAGAAAGGAAGGCACCATGGACTACATCACCTTGAACAACGGCGTCAGGATGCCGCAGCTCGGCTTCGGCGTGTACCAGATCCCGGACGCCGCGGGATGCCAGCGCGCCGTGGAGGACGCGCTCTCGGTCGGCTACCGGCTGCTCGACACGGCCGCGAGCTACGGCAACGAAGAGGCGGTCGGGGCCGCCATTCGTGCGAGCGGCCTGCCGCGCGACGAGGTGTTCGTGACGACCAAGCTGTGGATGTCAGATGTGAGCTACGAGGGGGCCAAGCGCGGCTTCGACGCGTCGCTCAAGCGGCTGGGGCTCGACTACGTCGATCTCTACCTCATCCATCAGCCGTTCGGCGACGTCTTCGGCGCGTGGCGCGCCATGGAGGAGCTCTACGAGCAGGGCGTTATCCGCGCCATAGGCACAGCTAACTTCTACCCCGATCACCTCGCAAACCTCATCTCGTTCAACCGCATCGCCCCCGCCGTGAACCAAGTCGAGTGCAACGTGTTCTTCCAGCAGCGCGAGGCGCAGGAGTACATGGCCGGCAAGGAGGTGGCCATGGAGGGTTGGGCGCCCTTTGCGGAGGGCAGAAACGACCTCTTCCGCAACGAGGTCCTCGCTCGCATCGGCGAGGCGCACGGCAAGACGGTCGCCCAGGTCGTGTTGCGCTGGCTGCTGCAGCGCGGTGTGGTCTGCATCCCTAAGAGCACGCACCGCGATCGCATGGAGCAGAACTTCGACGTCTTCGACTTCGCGCTGGGCGACGACGAGATGGTCGCCATCGCCGCGCTCGACACCGGGCGCAGCGCGTTCTTCGACCACCACGACCCCGCCACCATCGAATGGATGTCCGGGCTCGTGCGCAACGTGTAGACGAGCGTCAGACCGCACTGATAACTTACTAGGAGGAATTGCCATGAACTCATTCACGTACGACTACCCGGTCAGGAACTACTTCGGCGAGGGGGCCATGGACCAGGCACTCGACGCCGAGATGGGTGCCATGGGCAAGACAGTGATGCTCGCCTACGGCGGAGGCTCGGTCAAACGAACCGGCGTCTACGGCCACGTGGTCGATAAACTCACGAGCGCGGGCAAGCGCGTGGTGGACTTCGGCGGCATCATGCCCAATCCGACCTACGAGAAGTGCCAGGAAGGCGCCGCGCTCGCACGCGAGGAGCAGGTCGACTTCATTCTCGCCGTCGGCGGCGGGTCGGTCTTCGACTGCTGCAAGGTGGTCTCCGCACAGGCGATGCTTGACGACGACATCGAGACGTTCGAGCACGCCGACGGCAAGATACCGAGCTCGTTCATCCCCATGGGCTGCATCGTGACGCTCTCCGGCACGGGCGCCGAGCAGAACAACGGCGCCGTCATCACCAACGAGGAGACGCACGTGAAGGGTGCCTATCTGGGGGCGATACCCATGTGGGCGGCGCTCGACCCGGCACTCACGCTCACCGTACCGCACGCGCAGTTCATGAGCGGCGCGTTCGACACGCTCTCGCACTGCATGGAGAGCTATTTCGGAAGCCCGCGCGGACGCAACGTCACCGACGACATCAACCTCACCATCCAACGTAACGTCATCCGCAACATGCGGATCGTCGCGGACGACGACCAGAACCTCGATGCCAGAAGCGAGCTCGTATACGACTCCGCCATGGCCGAGAACGGCGTGCTCAAGATCGGCAAGTCAACGGACTTCCAGGCGCACATGATCCAGCACCAGTACGGCGCGTACACCCACACCAACCACGGAATGGGCCTCGCGGTCATCCACCCTGCGCTCTACCGCCACCTGGCCCCCGAGGCGCCCGCGCAGTTCGCCCGCTGGGCGCGCGAGGTGTGGGACGTCGACGCCAAGGGCAAAGACGACCTTACGGTGGCGCTCGAGGGCATCGACCGCCTGCAGACGTTCATCGGCGAGATGGGGCTTCCCACGAGCTTCGCCGAGATGGGCTCCGACGCGTCCGACGAGACGCTGCACAAGGTTGCGGACACCTGCGTGCTCACCGGCGGCTGCGCCAAGAAACTGGAGCGCAGCGAGGTGTTCCAGATTCTGACCGAGTGCCTCTAGATCGGCGGGGGTCCCGATCAGCCCGCGCCGAAGGAAACAGGAAGGCTCCTCGTTTTTCCCGAGGAGCCTTCTGAGTTTTTGCCCGATTGTGAAACCATGTGGCTTGCAGGTGCGGCGGTTCCGAAACGTCCCCATCGGTCGCCATCGGACCGTACGAAACCGTATGAAATACAAGAACAAGTGTTCTATTACTATTCCCGCTTAGTGACTAATCCAATCCGAGTGTTGTCGATGCGTGTCGCGTCGTACCGCCTAAGGACTGATTCGTGCGCAATTTGGGCGAATCAGGCCCTTGATTCCCGATTTCGGGAATGACCCAATTGATTCGCGAAACCGCAGGTCGCTTCTTTAATCAATCCCGGGTTTCCACCGGGATTCGTAGCGAGTGGCTTGAAAAGGAGTGATTCAAAGGGTCGGAGAGATGCGTCTTGGCCAAGAAATAAGGTTAGCCTTATCTTACTGCATGATTCGTGTGTTATAGTTAGATGGCTCTAACTGTTTGGGGGCGATAGCCATGCACGAACGCAAGGGCTTCTGGGACAAGAATGCCGGTCGATACGACCGTTTCATGCGAAACGACCGGGCGGCGTATGAGAAGATGTATGGGCTGATCCGGCCGGTTGTGAAAGCAAAAACCGTGCTGGAGGTTGCCACCGGCACGGGGCTTATCGCAAAGAACATTGTGAATGCGGCGGCGCATATCGAGGCTACGGACGCTTCTGCAAAGATGATCCTTGAAGCAAAGCGGGACAATCAATCCGCAAAGCTGCACTTTTCCGTACAAGATATGTTCCGCCTGCCCTATGCACAGAAGTCCTTCGAAGTGGTGATCGCGTCCAACGCGCTTCACATAGTGCCGCATCCGGAAAAGGCACTGCAAGAAATCAGGCGGGTACTGAAGGACGACGGCGTGCTCATCGCGCCAACCTTCACCCACGCGGGGAACTCGGTTTCCGGCAAGGCAAAAGCCTTTTTCATGAGTATGGCGGGATTCCCCCTCCACAGCAGGTGGACAAGCGAGGAATACCTACGTTTCCTGCGTCAAAACGGCTGGGCGGTGCAGAAAAGCGCGGTGCTGAAGGCCTCGTTCCCGTTGACCTATGCGGAATGCACGAAATCGGAGGGGCCAGATGTCGTTCTTTGAAAACACCCGCAAGCCCGTGGGCCTCGGCGGAAAACTTATGGTTGCCATGATGAATCTGGGCCACAGCCCTGTGGCGCGGTGGGGACTTCGATTTCTACAACTTGCGCCAAATGCCAAGGTGCTGGATTGCGGCTGCGGCGGCGGGGCGAACATAAAACGGCTGCTGAAAAAATGCCCGCATGGCGTCGTCAAGGGCATCGACTATTCACCCGTCAGCGTGGAGAAGACTAGAAAGCTCAACCGAATTGCAATTCAGGAGGGGCGTTGCGCCGTTCTGCAAGGCAGTGTGGCGGATATGGTGTTTGAGGATAGCTATTTCGATGCCGCCACGGCCTTTGAGACCGTCTATTTTTGGCCTGATTTGCCCCGATGCTTCCGTGAGGTCTGGCGGACGCTGAAGCCAGGCGGGACAATTCTTATCTGCAACGAGAGCAATGGCGATACGGACATGGACGAGAGGTGGACGCAAATCATCGGCGGCATGACCATCTACAAGGACATCGAATTAAAGGCATGTCTGGAGCAGGCGGGTTTTAACGAGGTGCAGATACACAAAAAGAAAAAGTGGCTCTGCGTCACGGCGCGGAAGTAAGGGCATCAAGCACGGGTATTTTTGCATCCATCCTGCACATAGCGATAGGCATGACGGTCATAGCGGCTGTGCTGGCGGCAATTGTGACAGTTTTTATTCACTGAGGAAGAAACCTATGAAATGTAAAATTGAGAAAAACACCGTTCAGGAGACGCTGATCCTCCCGCTGTATTCCCGGAAGCTGTGTACGGAGCTGTACCCGAACCTTTATAGGGATGAAACAGCGGTTCGTCTGCTCGACCAAATCGACTACGACTTTTCAGAGGCAGAGAAAAACTCCCGCAGCCTGATGCAGCGCTTTGGTGCGCTGGAGGTGGCCGCACGGCAGAGTGATCTTGCTTTCGAGGTGCGGGATTACCTGAAAGGCCACCCCAATGCGGCGGTGGTCAATCTGGGCTGCGGGCTGGACAACACCGGCAGAACCTGCGACAACGGTAGATGCAAGATCTACAATCTGGACTACCCGGATGTGATTGCCTTGCGGCAGCAGCTACTGCCCGCCGGGGATCGAGAACAAAATATCCCCTGCGACCTGAAAGACACCGCATGGTTTAGCAAAATCGATACCTCCGGCGGGGCGGTGTTCTTTGCCTCCGGGGTGTTCTATTACTTTCTGACCCAGCAGGTCCGGGAACTGGTGCGGGGGATGGCGGACGCTTTCCCCGGCAGTGTGCTGGTCTTTGATGCTGCCAATCGGACGGCAGTAAAGATGATCGCAAAAACATGGCTTAAGACTGCAAAAATCAAGGATGTGGGGGCATATTTTGCGGTTTCGAATGCCGCCAAGGAAATCGGCACGTGGGACAGCCGTCTGCAGGTCACAAGTCGCGGCTATATGCTGGGTTACAACGATTTGAGAGACCCTTCTGTCAGCGGCTTTTTCCGGTTTCTCGCAAGGGTCGGTGACAACGGGATGAAAATGCAAATCGTGAAAATAAGATTTTGAGAGGAAAAAAATGAAGCGCATTCACTTTGACGTTGGAGAAGACGGCTTTTACGGCGCATATTGGGCGTGCAAGGACACACATACAGCAGCGGGCACGGATTCGATTGAAACCGTGCCCGCTATCTTATGCTATATTATTTTTTCGAACGTCTGTTCTACTCCCACTCGATAACAAGATCCGCAGGTAGAAGTGTAGTCCAGTTATTTGCACCACAAATTAACAGGCGTTTCTTCAACTGAATTTGGTCCTCATTTGGTCCCCACGCATAAAACGGAAAGGCCGATTCAAGATCTTTAATCAACTGGATCGTCCTTTGGTGGACATTTGACCCAACGATATTTCTCATCGTCAAGGCGCGCGGCCAACTCATGGCGATCTCTATAGCGCAATGCTATAGGTTTAGGGAAAAGATCGTCTTTTACGGAAGCAATCAACTCGTGAGGCGCATTGTTGTCTATCAGCGAAATCATTGCAAGGACATATCCGCTATAAAGACCGTCCACATAACCCGTTTGGTGCAAATTTTCAATAAGTAAATCATTTGGCAAGCCGCCATATCCACTTGGCAGTAAGCCTTCTTCTACGAGCTGAGAAGACCATAGGGAGATGATCTCATCCTCGTCTTTCTTGCTAAGTTTTCCTAGAATATCATCAATATCGATGCCCTGAACTTTATCGTTAAGGTATGCGAACAAGATCCGAATGAGGGTCTTGACCATCGAAGACAACTCGCGATTGATTTCTTTCTTTACCTCATTAGCGACTCCGTCGCCCAATTTTGTTTCTTTATTCATATCCTTTACCCTTCCTAGCGGCATGTCCCGAAGCATATGCTCCGACTCGTCAACAAAGGAAGCGCTTGCTAAGCAAACGCATACCCCTTCTTGAAACGCTCGTCGAAGGGGCAGAAATCGCTATAAAAATGGCCGTCAATAAGCTGTGAACCGTTCGGTTGACGTATCGACCGCCTTGATTCCTCGTTTTTCTCCTTTGTTGTTTTGTGTAGCCCTAAACTGAGCACACTTCGGAGTCGGTATCCAATCAATCTTCTAATGGTAGTCGTTTGCATACGAACTATAGAAGAGCGCCTTGCAATCGACATCGCTGTAGCCCGTAACGGCATCCTGCACATCGGCGCGCAAGAGGTTAAGCACCTTGTATACGCCCCCTCCCATGTCCCCAACGAAAAGCACCTGCTTAAACACGTCGGGATACTCACGTAGATAGGCAACGTAACCCCTGAGCTTGGCAAGCGTGTCACTGAGGAAATCTCCGTGCGGGTCGACGATCGACGGTTTGATTGTCCCGTCGCCGTCCTTCACGAAGAAGAGGAAGTCTGGATGCAGGGCTTTGCGTCCCACCGAAGACATGTACGGAATCGAAAACGCCTTGGCAGACATGCTGCCCGACGGATTGCGGTAGAAGGCAACCGTGCGATTCTTTGCCAATTCGTTCCTAACGATATAGTCTTCCGCCGGGTTCAGGTCAAGCGGGCAGAGGCCGTCCTCTTTCTGCACGATATGGCACGGATACTTAGCGAAGTCATCCGACGTGCTGGCAGACGTGGGCCACTCTATCTTTGTGAGGCGCTTGCCTTCGGTTTCACGGGCCAGCTCGTCGTAACGCTGCTTTGCCGAGTCGTTAAGGTAGTCATAATCGCCAGATCCATCGACCTTATCGAAGTATTCCTTTCGGCATTGAGCCGCCCAGCCCTCGAGCGCATCAACGATAGCCCGCGTGCGCACCGCCGCGGCAAGGCGCAGGTCGCACTCGGGGCGCCCAAGCTCCTTGAAGTTGACGCGACGATACTCATTCGCAAACTCCTTAGTGAAATGCATATCGGCGTCGCGGGCGGCCTTTCTGAGGCCCTCGGCGTCCGTGCGGGCTTCCTCCTGCTCCTGGTCCTCAGTCTCGTTGAGCTTGTCGAGCGTGATCTTGACGGTCTCGGCAACCTCTACGTCGTGTTTGGCTTCGCGGTACTCGTCCTCGTTAGCAACGATGTATCCCGTGAGCTTCTGGACGAACTGTTTTTTCACGTCGGCCGCGGCATTGACATCGAGGCCAGTCTCGACAAGCAGAGTCGCCGTCTTAACCAGGCTCTGGAATTCGTTTCTAGCCTTCTTCGGAATGCGCTGGACGGGGATGGAATCGAAGGCTGCGCGGATGCCCTGCCACTCCTGATGCGTGAAAGACTGCTCGCGTTTGGTGGGCGGTTTGGGCTTTGCCATGGGCACGGGTTTTACGACCGAGACGGGCTGGGTCGGCTCGGTCTGTGTGGAACTTGGCTCAGGTGTCGCAGGTTGCTGCGGGGCAGACGCTGCAACGTAGTTGCCCGTTGCGGGCCGAGGCGCCAGCTCCGCTCCTAGCGCCGGGACGTCGACGGGCCTGGCCGCCGAGGCAAGCGAGGGCTGCGTTCCCTGCATGTCCAACGGCTCCTGAATCGCGATGCCGACAAGCGGCGCCTGGTAGCCGGGTTGTGTCTGCCGCGCCGCCTCGATGGCCTTCTCGTTCTCCTCGTACGCCTTGAGCTCCTGTTGGTAGTCGGCTTCGGACTTGGGCGCAGCCGCCGTGATAGTCACGGGGTTGAGAACGATGTTCTGCTTGCCAATGGAGCTCTCGCCCATGTCGTCCTTGCGGCCCATGAGGTAGTCGACCACGTCCTGAGTGCTCTCGGGATTGAACTGGGGCAGGTAGCAGGCGACGGAGTTCAAAAGATCATCGGATTCGATGCGCCGCGCAAGTGGAGTGCGTACCATACGTCCCACGAGCTGTGCGATATAGGTCGAGTCCGAACGCCTGCGCTGCGAGAAGATGACCTCCGCTCGCGGGCAGTCCCATCCGTTGGAGACAGCCTCCTTGGCGAAGAGCACGCGAATGCGCGAGGCGTCCTGAACGAACTCGGGCTCGACATAGGGAATGAGGTATTTTCCCGCCGCGATGTCCTTATGCTCGCCGAAGACGTTGGCGAACGACATCGCCTCGGAAAGGCCGGGGACCAGGCCCGTGATCTGGTCGCACATCTCAGCCAGGGCCGAGTTGCTCACGTTGTCCGCCGCTTGGATGAGCAGCAGCGGGTTGACGGGGCTCTCGCCCTCACGGGCACAGTACTCGCCCCATTCGCGGCAAGTCAGGGCATAGCGCTCGCACGCCATAGTGAGGTACTGGTGCTCGACCGGGTCGTCCTTCTCTGGCACGCGCAACTCGATGATGTCCTTGAGCAGACCTGACTCCTGGACCTCGCGAGGGGTCACAGCGACCTTTGGCATACGTACGCGATCGGCGCGCTGGTCCATGGCCGCCTCGAACCTCTGCGGCGTGGCAGAGACCCCGACGACGATGGGCATCGCTGCACGGCCGTCGAGCCCATCAATGAGGCTGGCGTAGATCGTCGCGGTGCCGCGCTCGCTCGAGGCATTGGCCCCCAGACCGCGATGGGCCTCGTCTATGAACAGATAGAGGTTACGCTCCGGGTCCCTGATGGTGCGGTCAAGGATGTCCCAGAACACGCGGCCGGAGTTGGCCTCACTACCCTTGGTGAGCAGGCCGTTCTTACTGAGTAGGTCCTTGCTGAGGAAATAGACGTGGCGCGGCTCGAGAATGTCGTGCGCGGCTCCGAAGTCGTTGGTAATTGTGACCAGGTGGCGCCTGTCAAGGATGCTGTCTGCCAGCTTGTCCGCCACGTTTGAGAAACGCACGCTCGTCTGCTCGTTCAGGCTCGGGGAATCCGAGAGCCAAAGAACGACGGCATTCTCGTCGGGCATGAGGCTCAGATCGTCGTCTCCGAAGAAGAGCGCTTCGATCGTCGCTGCGCACATGACCGTTTTGCCCGATCCCGTGGGAGATGCGAGGCATATCGAGGACAGCTCGCCGTCCTGCTCGTAGCGTCGGCGCATCGACTGCAACTTGTTCGCCAGGGTCGCGACCGCACCGGCTTGGAAATCCTTAAGTTCGACTCTCATGTTTACCTCACCGCATCCTCGGCGGCAATCTTGAACGATTGCAGGTAGTTCTCGTACAGGCGGACGACGTCGAGCCCAGGCAGTTGTGCCTTGACGGAGGCGTATCGAGCCGTGTCGTCCGTGATCACATAGGCGCACCCTATGCTGGCATTCTGCTTGACGGCGTCTATGAAAGCGCCGACCGAAGCAAAGTCGAAGAGGACGGCGTAGGCGTCGGCCATGGCAAAGCCCGGCTGCTCGTGCTTGATGATGCTGCCACGCGAACCAGCGCGCAGCCAGAGCAGGGGCGCGATCTCCTCGAAGGCCACGCCCAGCTCGACGGCGTCCGGGTCTTCGTAGGTGAGGTCAAAGAAGACGGCGTTTTCCTCGAAGCCGTCGGCCATGGGGAACTCGTCGGTGAACTTGTAGTCACCCTTGATGGAATCGCCCTCGGGCGTCTTGCCCGTGATGGCCGCCGTGACGCGTGGTTTGGTAACGTACTGGCAGATGCCCAGCGCCTCCCATTCGGGGTCGCCCTGGCGAAGACCGCGCTTGGTGAGCTTTTTGGATTCGTCCTCGGAGACCTCGTTATTCGTTACGCTGATGGAGCGCCTGCGCCCGCCGTCCTGATGGTTCAAGCGCATGACGGCATGTGCCGTGGTGCCCGATCCTGAGAAGAAATCGACTACAAGGGCGTCGGGCTTGTCGGCAACAACGGAAGCGATTGAGAGCTCGGTCGCATAAAGGGACTTTGGAAATGTGAAGCGCCTATCGCCGATGAACTTTTTGATATATCGGCTCCCGTATTCACCGGCAGAGAACTGCGTGCCACTCCAAACAGTTGTTGGAATGGCAGAGCGCTCTCCCTGCTCTTCGAGAAGCAAGGACCCATCCTCAGCCTTGCCGATGAGTTTTATTTCTCCATTCTTGAGACGCTCCTCTTGGGAATCTCCTAGGTAAAGGAGGGAGTACCGATCACTCTTTTTGTTGTACTCACCTACTTTTGCGCACCCGCGATCAAGCTTGGCCTGTAGAGCATTCTGGGAGATCCTCCAAGTCGCCTCTCGGCCATCGGTCCTAATAGGCCAAACTGCCCTGAGACCCGTTTTTGTCGGTATCTTTGTCCAGTCTTGTTCAAGGGGGAGAGAAGCGCCGAGCTCCTTAATTGTCGCGGTCTCCTCATCGATATAGATGGGATAGAAGAGGTTCGGCCTTGCGGTGCGAGCGGCATTGGGACCGCCCCTCAGCAGCCACTCCCAACGTACTTTACGTTGGGAGCGGCTGCTCGACGCGTCATCAGCCACTTTTTCCTCAAGTTCTCCGAACTCAACGGAATAGAGTCTGCGGTCCACTTGGCACGGCGCGGCGGTGCCAAAAAAGCAAAAGACAGCGTACTCGTCAGCTCTCTTGAACTGGTTGCCGCGGGCAACCCCGTTCTTGTTTATGGTGATTGAAACCGTCTGGATACCGGTCGCGTTGGGAAAAACGCTCTCTAAAAGAAGCTCAAGCCTTGCGTACTCCTTCTCGTCGATCGTCACGATGAGTACGGAATCGTTGGGGTTGAGCAGCTGCTTGGCGAGCTTGAGGCGGCGCTCCATGAAGGCAAGCCACTTGGAGTGGCGATAGGCGTCGGAGCCGTCGACGTAATCGTTGTTGTATTTCCAGTCGCGGGCGCCAGTGTTATAGGGTGGGTCAATATATATGCAGTCCACTTTGCCTGCATAGGCAAAGGCCAAGGTTTCAAGGGCATGGTAGTTTTCGCCGTTAATGACTACTTGATAGGGCTTATCGCCAGCGCGCTCGACACGCCCAGTCTCTTTGAGGCCAGCATAAATCGGCTGGTCATATTCAGCAACAGGCACGACATCGTCGACAGCAACGGAGCGGGGCTCACATTCGTTTTCGTCATATGAGGGCGATTGATATGGCTTTAGATCAGCAACCCCCCCCGAACGGCATTTACCAACCATAGCAGTTGGGAGCTAGAGTCCTCTTTTTTACCACGCTCGGGAAGCACCTGTACGACATCGCCCTCCATGATAGGTTTGCCATAAAGGCGAAGTCGCTCTGGACGGTTGTGTTCAAATACAAGCCCAAACTGGCGCTGCGCAGCAAAGGCGCGGATGTCGGCAGCGAGCTGACGATCGCCCAGCTTGACAGCGCGATCAACAAGGTTCTGAACGACCGCTTGCGCCGTCTGAGACATCACTTCTCCCCCTTGCACTTCTCGTCAATCCATTCGCGCAGGACTTTAGCCACCGTCTTATCCTGGCGCGCGGCATAGGACTTAAGAGCCCGCTTATCCTCGCGGGTTATCGAGAGCGTGAACTTATCTAGCTCCCTTTCGGCATGAACAGCCTGATCTTCCTCCATGATCGCCCCTCCGAATTGACCTGTTCTACGTTCCTTAATTGACCGAAATCATTTTACTTCAGAATACGTAATTACGTAATTACGTATGCCAATTTGAGCCATGCATCACTCAATCACTAGTCAGTATTCGTTGACGAATCGTTGGGGATAACGAATATATCGAGGTAGACAGTCGTTTTTACCGTCTGTGAGTACCAGCAAATCGATACTCAAAACGTCGTGAGTACATTTTGAGTACCAGTCCGAGCGGCCTCTTGCGGGCGGACGCGATCTGCCGGTCAGCATTAATTGAAATAAATTGATGGCGTTGCTTCGGTAATTGAAAACACTTTAAAAAATACCAGCAAACAATAATCCCAGCTAAACAGCTTGAGAGATTGCGTGGCTGGTTTGCATGTACCACATACACCACAATGCACAAGCATCCATGGCACGCAAATAAAAAACGAGGGAGGCCGCATCCAACCTCCCTCGCAAAGAGCTATTTACTATTCCCACTCGATGGTCGCGGGCGGCTTGGACGTGATGTCGTAGCACACGCGGTTGGCGCCGGGAACCTCGGCAACGATGCGGCCGGAGATGCGGGCCAGAACGTCATAGGGCAGCTTAGCCCAGTCGGCGGTCATGGCATCGCTGGACTCGACGGCACGCAGGATGATCGGGCGCTGATAGGTGCGCTCGTCGCCCATAACGCCGACGGACTTGATGTCGGGCAGGACCGCGAAATACTGCCAGCAGCTGTGCTCGGAGTTGCGCTCGCCGGTCTGCTCAAACAGACGCTGGTTGTAGGCGTCGAGCTCCTCGCGCACGATGGCGTCGGCGTTCTTGAGGATCTCGAGCTTCTCCTTGTCGACCGCGCCGATGATGCGGATGGCAAGACCCGGGCCCGGGAAGGGCTGACGGAACACGATGTGACCCGGCAGGCCCAGCGCCAGACCAAGCGCGCGGACCTCGTCCTTAAAGAAGTGGTCGAGCGGCTCAATGAGGTCGAAGTGCACGCCCTCGGGGAACGGGATCAGGTTGTGATGGCTCTTGATGGTGGCCGTCTTGCCGCCCGTCTTGCGAGCGCCGGACTCGATGATGTCGGGGT
Organism: uncultured Collinsella sp.; assembly: GCA_937980385.1. Lineage (GTDB taxonomy): Bacteria > Actinomycetota > Coriobacteriia > Coriobacteriales > Coriobacteriaceae > Collinsella. Next base: position 103,284 of record CALJPV010000005.1, read on the forward strand.
AGATGGTGCCCTGGGCCAGGTACTTGACCGGCTTGCCATCGGTCTCGAGCTGCTGCGCCACGGCGAAGAACTCTTTCCAGAACTGCGTACCGATGATGCGGCGCTTCTCCTCGGGCTCAGTCACGCCGGCCAGAAGCTCGGCATAGCGGTCCTCGGCGTGAACGTGAATAAAGTCGACATCGAACTGCTTGGTGAAGACCTCCTCCACCTGCTCGGGCTCGCCCTTGCGCAGCAGGCCGTGGTTGATGAACACGCAGGTCATCTGCTTGCCCACGGCGCGGGCGCCCAGCGCGGCCACGACGGAGGAGTCGACGCCACCGGACAGGGCCAGAATCACGCGGTCGTCGCCGACCTTCTCGCGGAACTCGGCCGTCATGGTCTCGACCAGGTTGTCCATGCTCCAGTTGGGCTCCAGGCCACAGATCTCAAACAGGAAGTTGCTCAGCAGCTGCTGACCGTACTCGGAATGCTTGACCTCGGGGTGGAACTGCGTGGTGAAGATCTTGCGCTCGACGCACTCCATGGCGGCAACCGGGCACACGTCGGTGCTGGCGGTAACGGTAAAGCCCTCGGGCACCTCGGAAACGGCGTCGCGATGGCTCATCCACACGGTCTGCTCCATGGGCGTGGAGTTAAAGAGTTTGGCGCCGGCCGTGCGCGTGATGGTGGCGCGGCCGTACTCGCCCACCTCGGAGTGGCCGACCTTGCCGCCGAGCGTCACTGCCGTGATCTGATGGCCGTAGCAAAAGCCCAGAACGGGAAGGCCCAGGTCAAAGATGGCAGGGTCGATGGACGGAGCGTCCTCGGCATACACAGAAGCCGGGCCGCCGGAAAGGATGAGCGCAGAGGCGTTCATCTCGCGAATCTCGTCGGCCGAGATGTCGCAGGGAACGATCTCGGAATACACGTTGAGGTCGCGGACGCGACGGGCAATGAGCTGACCGTACTGCGCACCAAAGTCGAGTACGAGGACCTTTGCGGAAGCCTTTTGATCCATGGTATCCCCCTCTTGTTGGCGGGGAGCCGGTGCCCGCCCGCGCGAATAAACGAAAATTGCTTTCATAGTGTACACGTTATATGGGGTTTCTCGTCCCTCGCAGCCATCAGCGCACGGCAAACGCACGACCTGGACTCCTATTTGACGACAATTGAAGTGTTACCAACCGTTACAGATGATGTAATACGTTTGAACATTCGACGCCCTGTGCCACAATACTGCCGAACGACTCCGCCTCTGTGGCGGCAAATACGATAGGAATACCAGCATGAAGCGCATCCTTCTCATCGCCACGGGCGGCACCATCGCATCGACCGAGGACGGTAACGGCCTCTCCCCCGCCCTGACCGGCGAGGAGCTCGCCCAGAGCGTCCCCGAGATTTCGGGCCTCTGCGAGCTCGACGTGGTGCAGCCCATGAACATCGACAGCACCAATATGCGCCCGAGCGACTGGATGCGCATCCGCGATGTCATCGTCGAAGGCTATGCCGATCACGACGGCTTCGTAGTCCTTCACGGCACCGACACCATGAGCTACACCGCGGCAGCGCTTTCCTATCTGATTCAGGACAGTCCCAAGCCCATCGTACTCACCGGCTCGCAAAAGCCCATGGGCAACCCCTTTACCGACGCCAAGCTCAACCTGTACCAGAGCCTGCTCTATGCGCTCGACGAGCACTCGCACGACGTCTCGATCGTGTTTGGCGGCGTCACCATTGCCGGCACGCGCGCCCGCAAGCAGCGCACCATGAGCTTTAACGCGTTCATTAGCGTCAACTATCCGCCCATTGCCTACATCCGCAACGACCGCATTGTGCGCAACGGTCTTCACGGCACGCACCAGAATGAGAGCCCGGTTCGTTTCTACGACAATATCGACCCGCGCGTGTTTGTCCTTAAGCTGACGCCCGGCGTGAACCCGGGTATCCTGGACGCCCTGGCCGATAGCTACGATGCCGTGATTCTGGAGACCTTTGGCATTGGCGGTATCCCCGAGTTTGGCGAGTCGGGCGAGACATTCCAAGAGGCGATTTTTCGCTGGGTCGATTCGGGTCGCACCGTCGTTATGACCACGCAAGTCCCCGAAGAGGGCCTCGATCTGGGCGTTTATGAGGTCGGCCGTGCCTACGCCGATCATCCGGGCATTCTGCGCGGCGACGATATGACCACCGAAACGCTCGTGGCCAAGACCATGTGGGCGCTCGGCCAGTCACGCGATGCGGCCGAGATTCAGCGCCTGTTTTACAGCCAAGTCAACCACGACCGTATCCCGATGGCGTAGCTAAAACAAAATCCGCCTCTTTGGGCCTTGTAGGGCACGTGGTACCCCTCGGAACGTGCAAAAAGCGGAGTTTTCAGCATCCGCCCCTTCCGGGAACGTTAAAACCGCTGGCTGTAAATTGCCTTTCGACTCGAAAGACTCGTTCCGCGCGCTTGTTATTCCTCATATTATTGAATTTTGTGGATAATCCAAAACATTACGCGTCGTATTTGTGGCCCCGGCTGCCGTCAAATTATTGAGGGATGCTGAATACTCGCGTTTTTGCACGCCGCCGTCGGGGGGACCCGTTCAACAAGCGGCAAATCTAGCAAAAAAGGCTACTCGATACCCTCGAGAAGCTCTGACACCGTCATGCCGAGTGCGGGCGCGATCTTAAATAGAACCTTGAGCGTGAAATTTGCCGTCCCATCTTCGATTCGGTCGAGTTAGGTCGGCTGATTCCTGTCGCCACACAAAAATCAACCTTGGAGATACCAAGGTCTCTGCGTGTCTCTTCGACCCGCCTGCCAAGAATCTGTTTCGCACGTTCGTCCATGCAGCCGAGTTTGAAATGGAGCCGAACATAAACGTAAACTATAGTTTACGTTTTGCCGAATACACAGGAGTTTTCTATGTCGGGTTCTTCGGTCCGCACGTACCGAGCCACGCTTCGCACAAACAGCGCACCGCCCAAGCTCGTCGTCGTTGAAGCAGAATGTCTTTCGCCCGATGAGCGCACAGCATTTGCATTGCTATCAAGTCGCGTCGCCGCCGTTCTGGTCCCTTGCCCGGCGCAAGGTGAACTTGCCATCCAATGCCAAGCGCACAGCTGCTCGCTCAATCAGGCTGCCGTAATCGTAACCAGCCAACGCGGCCTGTCGCTCCTTTTGGAAGCCGGCATCGCGCTCGCCCTCCGCGGCGCCGGATACGAAAACGAGGCCGCCGCCGACATGGTCTTTCAACCACGATCGAGCGGCGGCCTCGCAGCAGCCATCGAATATGCTTGCAGGCTCGTTGCCTAAAGGCGCAAGCTAAAAGCCCAGGCCAAAGCCCATACCGGTAATCGCCGAATACATAAAGTAGACGTTGATCACGTTGAGGAACACACCCGTGATGCAACCGTTGCGCAGGTAGCGCTCGCACACGATGCGCGCCATGGCGGCGGAGTCATCATTGTTCTTTGCCTGGCGTCCCGCCGTAAAGTACGTCGCCACGCTCAGCAGCAGATTGAGCACCGGCAGTGCCAGCAGCTCGTAGCTCTTGCCCCAGCGCGTCGCCTCGCCGGCGGCATTAAACTTTGTTGCCACCTCGGGACCAATGTTGGGGATAACACACGCTGCGACCACCAGCGGAATCACCGCAAGTACGAGCAGCGCAATACCCATGTAGCCAGCTTTTTTGCCATATTTAAACATATGCGTCGTCCTTACACGTTAAAGCGGAAGTGCACGACGTCGCCATCGACCATGACATAGTCCTTGCCCTCAATACGCAGCTTGCCGGCAGCCTTGGCGCCCTGCTCGCCACCGAGCTCGATGTAGTCGTCGTAGCCAATGACCTCGGCCTTAATAAAGCCGCGCTCAAAGTCGGTGTGGATGACACCGGCGGCCTGCGGGGCGGTCGCGCCCTGACGCACCGTCCAGGCCTTGACCTCCATCTCGCCAGCCGTAAAGAACGACTGCAGGCCGAGCAGCTTGTAGGCAGCCTGAGCGAGCACGTCCAGACCGGGCTGCTCCAGGCCCAGGCTCTCCAGGTAGTCGGCGGCATCCTCGGGATCGAGCTCGGAAAGCTCGGCCTCGATCTTGGCGCAGATCGGCAGCGGCTTGACGCCATCAATGGGCGCCAGGTCCTCGTTGAGCATGTCCTCGTCTACGTTGGCCACATATAGGATGGGCTTCATGGTGAGCAGGAACAAGCCCTTGGCAGCGGCGCGCTCCTCGTCGGTCATCTCCATGGACGCGGCGCGCTTGCCCTCGTTGAGCCAGGCAAGCAGGCGCTTGGCGACCTCAAACTTGGGCATGAGCTCCTTGTCGCGCTTGGCCTCCTTCTCGAGCTTGGGCAGCTGCTTCTCGAGCGTGCCCATGTCGGCCAGGATGAGCTCGGTCATGATGGTGTCGGCATCGCCGGCGGGATCGACGAACTCGCCCGTGCGGCCCACCTCACGCATGACGTTGGGGTCCTTAAAGTAGCGCACGACCTCGCAGATAGCGTCGGTCTCGCGGATGTTTGCCAAGAACTGGTTGCCCAGACCCTCGCCCTCGTTAGCGCCCTTCACCAGACCTGCGATGTCGACAAACTCGACCGTAGCCGGCACAATGCGGCCGGGGTTGACGATGTCGGCGAGCTTTTGCAGGCGGCTATCGGGCACATCGACGATACCCACGTTGGGGTCGATTGTGGCAAACGGGTAGTTGGCGGCAAGGCCAGTCTTTTTGGTAAGCGCGGTGAACAGCGTCGACTTGCCCACGTTGGGCAGGCCCACGATACCGATGGAAAGGGACACGACAGCTCCTTTTGGTACAGGTACTTCAAACTGCATAAGTATAGCGCCGCCGCAGCATCTGGGCGAACCCGGACGCCACGGCGGCGCAAATGAAGCAAAGATGAGTGAGAGTTCGAGACTGCAGTCCTTACTTAAGCTCGGGCCAGAAATCCTTGTTGGCCTCGATGAGCTCGTCCAGGATCTGCTTGGCAACGCTCGCCGAAGGAATGGTCTTGGAGAGCGTGAGTGCCTGCCAGAGCTTCTGGTAGCTGCCCTCGACCCAAGCCTGGACAACGAGCTTCTCGACGGAAACCTGCTGCTCCATGAGACCCTTCTGGAACTGCGGAATCGGGCCCTGGCAGATCTTCTCAAAGCCGTTGGAACCGACGATGCAAGGAACCTCGACCATGGCCGTCGGGTCGAAGTTGGGCACAGCGCCATCGTTGGGGACGATCAGCAGGAAGCGCTCGAGCGTATTCTCGGCCAGCGCGCAGGCAAGGTCGACGATGTAGTTGGCATGTACATCTGGCTCAAAGCCGCCATCTTTGGCCGTACCCTTGGCGATGATGTCGCGGCAAGCGCCAAAGACCTTCTTCTCGCGGCCGTCCATAACCTCATTGGCGCGAGTGTAGTTGGGGTCGGACGTCTCGACGACATAGTCCGGGTACAGGTAATACTTGAGGTAAGTATTGGGAATCGTCTCGGGATCGACAGCATAGACATCCTTGGCCTTGCCGAAGGTGTGAATCCAGCTCTCCTCGACATGCTGCTCCTTACCGGCCTCGTGCTCGATGCCGTCCAGGTAGCCGTTCTTAGCCATGTGCTCCTTAATCTGCGGCATAAGGTCGTTGCCGTCCTTGTCGTAGATTTTGCTCCACCAACCAAAGTGGTTGAGGCCGTAGTAGCTATACTGCAGCTCGCGACGATCCTTGATGCCGCACATACGGCTCATCTTATCCATGAGGTCGATCGGCATGTCGCAGATGTTGATGATGCGGCTGTTGGGGCGCAGCACGCGGCAGGCCTCGGCGACGATAGCTGCGGGGTTGGAGTAGTTGAGCATCCAAGCGTTGGGGCTGTACTTCTCCATGTAGTCGAGAATCTCGATGACGCCGCCGATGGAGCGCATGCCGTAGGCGATACCGCCGGCACCGCAGGTCTCTTGGCCAACGCAGCCGTACTTGAGAGGAATCTTCTCGTCGAGCTCACGCATGGCGTACAGGCCGACGCGGATGTGAGCAAGGACGAAGTCGGTCCCGGTGAATGCGGTCTCGGGGTCGGTGGTGTAGTTGAACTCAACCTCGGGGGCGTTCTCGTGGAAGTAGATCTCGCAGGCCTTTGCCACGGTCTCCTGGCGCTCGGCGTTGTTGTCGTAGAAGGTCACCTTGTTGACCGGAAAGCGGTCGCGCTCCTCAAGCAGCATCAGGGCGATGCCCGGAGTGAAGGTAGAGCCACCGCCGGCAATGGTCACGGCATAGTTTTTCTTGGACATGATGTCCTCCTCATTCTGGCCGCTTGCTCAATCCATCCCCGCACGCGGCCTGCACGGTTTGGAATTGTTACCTAGAAGTGGAGTTTTTTATCTCTAGAATCGGCCTTGCGGTGCATACCGGCTCTGCAAGGCCGATTGTTTCGATGGACGATGGTTTACAGAAGAGTCTCGAACTTCAGAAGACTCTCGAACTTCTCGCGAACCTGCGGGACGGTAAGGCCGATGATGACCTGGATCGACTGACCTTGGACCACCAAGCCATGCGTACCGATCGCCTTGAAGGAAGCCTCGGGTGCAACGACGCCCTTATCCTTGACGTTAACGCGCAGACGGGTAGCGCAGTTAGTTACATCGATGATGTTATCCGCGCCACCGAGCAGATCGAGGATGTTCTCGGCAAGCACCAAGCGCTCATCATCTTTACTCTGGGCGACCGATTTGTCAGCAGCAGCACCGCCCTGCTTTTGCTTGTAGTCGGCCTTGGACTTGAGCTCGACCTCAACATCGTCATCCTCGCGACCGGGGGTCTTAAAGTCGAACTTGACGATCAGGAAACGGAAGACCACGACCCAAAGGGCGGTAAAGCACAGACCGACAAGGATGGAGATGGCGTACTGCAGACCGTGTGCGGCCCAAAGGGGCAGCCAGTCCCACGAGAGCATCGAGATGATGCCGCCGTCGAAGATGCCCACGACGCCAAGGAGGTTTTGAGCCATGCAGCCAAGCGCTCCGAGCACGCAGTGGACGACGAACAGGCCGGGCGCGATGAACAGGAAGGTGAAGTCAAGCGGCTCGGTAATACCGCAAAGCATAGCGGTAAGGGTGACGGGAATGAGCAGAGCCTTGACGCGCTGCTTGCGCTCGGGTTTGGCGGTCATATAAAACGCAATGGCGACGCCAAGCGAGCCGAAGACTTTAGTCCATCCAGGGCAGGTATAGGCAGCCCAGGGTGCGGCATCCTTAAGAGCAATGCTCGGATCGGCAGCCAGTTGGGGCAGGATGTTAGCCCAAGCGGCAAAGATGCCGCCGTTGACCGCCGCGTTGTCGTAATAGAACGGCGTATAGATAAAGTGGTGCAGGCCTGTAGGAATCAGCACGCGCTCGAAGAAAGCAAAGACGCCCACGCCAAACGTACCGGCGGAAAGGATGAATCCCTGGAAGGCGGCGATAGCAGCCTGAACATGCGGCCATACCAGGCAGGCAATAAGAGCGACCGGAACCATAACGAAGAAACCGATCATATAGATGAACACGGAGCCCGAGAACACGCCCAACCACTCAGGAAGTTCGGTGTCGAAGTACTTGTTGTGAAGCATCGTGGCAATACCCGAAATGATAAGCGCGCCCATGATGCCCATATCAAGCGTTTTGATGCTTGCGATAGTGGCAAGACCAGTACCGCTGCCCGCCTCGACAGAGTAGTCGACCCCAAAGACAGGGCCCCACTGCCCCAAGATTGTGCTTACAAAGTAGTTGAAGGTAAGGTAGATGGCCAAAGCCTCCATGCAGCAGCGAGCGTTCTGCTTGTTCGCGAGCGAGATTGGCAACGCTACGCAAAACAGCAACGGCATCTGGTTAAAGAGCGTCCAACCACCCTGGAGCAGCACATTCCAGCAATCAAACCAAAGATGACCCGCAGTGGCCATCTCGCCAAAGATCGCCTCGGTGGTAAACAACGTACCCAGGCCGACGACGATTCCGGAAAATGCGAAAAGAATTGCAGGCGTGTACATTGCACCGCCGAAACGTTGTATCTTTTGCATCATGACGGGGAATCCCCCTCTCTTCATTCGGAGCGCTGCGGTTTTGGCTTCACTCGAGACCGCAGACGCGCCGTTTGCGTGTACCTCGTGCAATAGGACGGGTGGGCCCGCTTCCCTGACTTCTTGCGCTTCTATTTTTATCATATCACTTATCTAGACAAGTTAGTATAAATACTACGGTCGGTAAACGGTTGATTATTGGCCGTAAACGGTATATGTCCAGTATTTCGCCTGCTAAATCTGATATAGGTGATAGCTGCAATTCATATTTCTTTTTTACTTGTCTAGATATGCTTGTCTATATCTGCAGACATACCTATACTTCATTACAACATTCACCACCACGTTAAGGAGTCACCATGAAAAGCGCGGTCTTCTATGGAAAGCACGATCTCAGGGTCGAGGATTCGACAAAGCCGGCCGTGGGCAAGCGCGACGTTCTGATCAACGTCAAGGCTTGCGGCGTCTGCGGTACCGACGTTCATATCTATGAAGGCGACAAGGGTGCAGCCGACGTTACCCCGCCCACGATCCTTGGTCATGAGTTTGCGGGCGTTGTCGAGGCCGTGGGCAGCGACGTCGCTGGCTTTAAACCGGGCGATCGCGTGTGCATCGACCCAAACCATCCCTGCGGCTGCTGCGAACCCTGCCGCGACGGAATCAACCACTACTGCGAGCATATGACCGGTTACGGCACCACCGTTAACGGCGGCTTTGCCGAGTACTGCTCCGTCGATATGCAGCAAGTCTACAAGTTGGGCGATCACACCAGCTTTGAGCAGGGTGCTATGACCGAGCCCGTCGCCTGCTGCCTGCACGGCATCGATATGTGCAACATCAAGCCCGGCAGCACGGTTGTCGTCATCGGCGGTGGCATGATCGGTCTGCTCATGATGCAGCTTGCCAAAAACGCCGGCGCCACCAAGGTCGTCTTGCTCGAGCCCGTCGAGGGCAAGCGCGAGGTTGCGCTCAAACTCGGCGCCGATCTGGCAATTGATTCCATCCACGAGGACGTCCCGGCCCGCCTGAAGCAGGAGGGCGTCGGCAACGTCGATGTCGTTATCGAGTGTGTTGGCAAGCCCGTCACCATCGAGCAGGCCATCCAGATCGCCGGCCACAAGGCTACGGTCATGATGTTCGGCCTCACCAAGCCCGATGAGACAATCACCGTCAAGCCCTTCGAGGTCTTCCAGAAGGAGCTTGTGCTCACCTCGTCCTACATCAACCCTTATACGCAGCGTCGCGCGCTCGAGCTCATCGACTCTGGCAGGCTCGACGTATCCTCGATGGTCGCCAAGGTGGCTTCCCTCGACGAACTCGGCGCCATCCTGTCAGACCCGGCCCTGCGTGCCATGGGTAAATATATAATCGACCCCAGCAAGTAAATCGATTGACACCTGCGCGGGCGGCCCTCACCCGTCGTTCGCGCACCCAGCTCTAGGAGACCGTCATGGCGCGAGCCATCTTCCAAACTATTTATGACAACGTGAAGCAGTCGATTGACGACGGCACATACGCCTATCAGAGTTATCTGCCTTCGGAAACTGAGCTCACGCAGCTGTTTGACTGTTCGCGCATGACGGTCCGTCGCGCCATCTCGATGCTTGCGGCAGATGGTTACGTGCTCCCCCAGCAAGGCAAAGGCATGCGCGTCATTCGGAACATCAGTGACGAGAAGAGTCGTGGTGGCGGCGGACTCGAGACCTTTAAGGAAATCGCGGTCAACCGAGGCTTTGAGCTCAAGACTGTCACCACCGTCTTTGAGCTCCTCATCTGCAGCAAGGCGCTCTCCAAGATTACCGGGTTTCCCGAAGGCTGTGAGCTCACACGCGCCAAACGCATCCGTTATGCAGACGGACAAGCCGTGTGCTCCGACGACTCCTATTACCTAAGCTCACAAGTACCGGGGCTGACACCCGAGATTGTCAATGACTCGATCTATCGTTACCTCGAAGAAGACCTTGGCATTAAAATTGCCACGGGCAAACGCGATGTGACGATCGAGCATCCCACTCCCGAGGATGCGCGCGTGCTCGATCTCGACGATTTTAACGCACTTGGCGTTGTACGCGGACAGACCTACAACGCCGACGGTATCCTTATGGAATACACCGAGACCAAACAGGTCCCCGGGTTCTTTTTGCTCCATGAAACCGTGACGCGTAACGGTACCGGTCGAACCGGCCACCAAAGCAGCATGAGCTAACCATCTATTAGTTGCGGTGGAATAGTTCCTAGAATGGCCAGCTTAAGGGCAAAACAGGAACTGTTCCACCGCAACTTTTTTGGCCGATGGGGCAGTACCTGTCCCATCGGCCATCATTTACGCTCTTTTAGCTAGTCCGCGAGCTTCTCCACCTGGTCGAGCATCTTGTCAAGCTTGGCCTTTGCCTCGGCCTTGACCTTCTCAGCTTCTTCGTGAGCCTTCGCCTTCTGGGCAGCCTTTTCCTCGGCTTCGGGGTCGACGACAACCAGATTGGACGCGTCATGCTCAACCAACTTGAGCGCATGCTCGGGGCACACCTTGGCACAAGCGCCGCAGCCCAAACAATACGTGGACTCCAACGCAAAGCGACCGCTTCCCACCAGGTCACAGGCAGATGTGGGGCACGCATTGACGCACTCTCCGCACGACGTGCACTTGTCAAAATCGCACTCCGGCGTACTCACCTGTATGTTCTTGGCAAGCTCGGGGTGGTTTTGCAGCGTCGAGAGCACCAGCTGCCGCCCGTGCGTGAGCGAACGGCGACGCTTGGTTGTCGTGGTGCCGCACATGGTGTTGAGCGTGCGCTCCAGCTGGGTAATCTGATGGCGATGGGCCTTGAGCTTTTGCGTCACCGAGGCTAGCGCCGCCGTTGCCGGGTTGAGCTTGGTCACGGTAAGGCCCGTGGTGCGGGCGATCTTTTCCATGTACTCCTTGCGCTCGTACTCGCGAAGCTTATGGCACTTGAGGCTCTTGGGGTCGACCTCCAGACCCATACCCGTGCCAGACCACTCCTCGGCCTTCGCAATCGCCTCGCCCAGAATGTCCTCACCGCCGATGTTGCGGCATTTATCGCACACGCCCAACGGCAGGTACACGCTCACGTTGGGATAGTCCGCCAGTACCGAGAACCAGGTCTCGGCCGTAATATCGCCCACGCAGGCAACGACAACTTCGTTTTCGCGCGGCATGCGCTTGAGGGCGCGCGTGCAGGTGACGTAGGCGGTCTCGTGGCTCGTAGCCGCCGAGACAATGTCGTCATACAGGTTTTTAGGCGCCAGGCGCGGCGAGATGATCGCCTCGGTCGGACAGGCAGCGGCGCACAGGCCACACTTGCGACAGGAGTCGAGGATCTCGATGGCGTCTTCCTCGACCTCGATAGCGTTGACCGGGCACACGTCCATGCACGCGGTGCAGCCGCTCTTCTCGTTTTTACAGGTCAGGCACGGAATGGTGTTGCCGCGCGGACGCTCCTTGTAGTCGGCAGGATTCCACTGTGGCGCCGACGGATCGAGTGCATCGGTCACACCGCCAAGCGGGTTTTTTAGAAAGTCGAAACCCTTGCTGATCTCGATAATGTCATCAAACAGATCGTGTTCCTGCGCCATGCGCGGCCCCTCCCTGAGCAGTGCAAACAAGCAAGAGATAATGATACGCTATCGGCCCACGCCTCGGGCAAATTATACGCGGAGCATCTTTGCGGCAGATAGCCTATGGCCTATCGCCGCCCCGATTGCACAAGGTCAATCAAGCGCCAAGCTATGCCTCGCACATGAGCTGCACGAGCTTCTGTTTGGTCACCTTGGCCTGCTCGTTGGCCATATTACGCTCGTTTCTAAAGACCGCATTTGCAACACCCTGCAGGTCGGCATCGGAAATCTCGCCAAGGCCCAGCTCCTCGAGCGTCGTCGGCAGACCAACGCGCTGGCAAAACTCGAGCACCTGATCAAGCTCGGGCGCACGCTCCAGGCGCAGCTGCACCACCAGGCCAAATGCCACGGCCTCGCCATGCATGGCCTTGCACTCGGGCAGAATCGTCAGACCGTTGGCGATGGCATGCGCCAACGCCAAGCCACCGCTTTCAAAGCCGACGCCCGAGAGCAGAATATTGCACTCGATCAGACGCTCAACCGCCGGCGATATACGTCCCTTTTTGAGATCGCGCTTGGCAGCGACGCCGCACTCCATGAGCGTGTCGTAGCAGGCGCGAGCCGCGACCAGAGCCAAGTGCCCCGGCTCGCCACCGTGCTCGTTGGTACCGTGCGCCGCGGCGCACGAACGCGCCTCGAAGTACGTTGCCAGTGCGTCGCCCATGCCAGCGACCGTCATACGCAGTGGGGCTGCCGCGACCACGTTGGTATCGACCACGACCAGGTCTGGATTCTTCTCGAGCATCAGGTAGTGGTCGAACGACCCATCCTCGTGATACAGCACCGAAATCGCGCTGCACGGACCGTCCATCGAAGCCGCCGTGGGGCATACGCACAACGGCAGCTCGGCATAAAACGCTACTGCTTTGGCGATATCGAGCATTTTGCCGCCGCCAATACCCACCACCATGTCGCAATACTCGGCCTGGGCTTCCTTAGCCATTTCGACAACGGCCTCTTCCGTACACGGACCGTCATAAATCTTAAAGAACGGCTCACTTAGATCTTCGTCCAGAAATCCATCGACAATCTGCTTGCACAGCCGATCCTCGGTGCCCTGGTCAAACAAGACATAAGCAGCGCAGCCCAACCATGACAAATACCTGCCCTGACGCGAAAGTTCGCCCGGCCCCTGAACATACCGGCCGGGACCGCCATAAACCATGGGAAGCGCCATACGAGAATCCGCCCTTCATCAAACAACGATTGGTGCAAAGTAACTTGCCCCCTGCACCAACTTGTGCATTGGAGACAGGCCACTTTGCACCATAGTAAAAAGGGGCAAAGTCATCTGCTGGCTTTGCCCCTTCCTTAGCTTGATTTACTCATCCATGAGATAGTAGTGGCCCAGCGCGTCGGCACCCAGGATGGCGTTTGCGACCATCTCGGGCGTCACCTCAAACGGCATGTTGCACATGGTGTCATCGGGTGCGCAGGCGGCCTCGGCAACAATCATGGCCTGCTCGCGCGTAAGCTCGGCAACGCCAAGTTCCTTCATCGTGACCGGCAGGCCCAGCTCAATGCAGAAGCCCAAGACTTCCTCGAGCTTCTCGGTCGGGGCATCCTCGAGTACCAGCTGGACGATGGTGCCGAAGGCGACCTTCTCGCCGTGATACATGCCGTGGCACTCGGGCAGCATCGTCAGGCCATTGTGGATGGCATGAGCAGCAGCAAGGCCCGAGCTCTCAAAGCCAATGCCCGAAAGCAGCGTATTGGCCTCAATGATGTGCTCGACGGCAGGCGTGAGCGCACCCTTCTCCAGCGCGACCTTGGCCTTGACGCCATCGGCCATAAGCGTCTCGTAGCAGAGCTTGGCGAGCGCCAGGCCGGCCATGCCGCCCTTGCCGCCGGCGCAAGTGCCGCCGTCGGCATCATGCGTCGCCTGGGCCTCAAAGTAGGTTGCGAGCGCATCGCCCATGCCGGAAACCGTCAGGCGCACCGGGCTCGCCGCGATAACCGTCGTATCCATAAGGACAATATTGGGGTTTGCCTTAAGGAAGAGATACTTGTCGAACTGGCCGTCGTCGGTGTAGAGCACCGAAAGTGCCGAGCACGGAGCATCGGTCGAAGCAATGGTGGGGCAAATGATGACCGGGGACTCCAGGTAGTAGGCAACGGCCTTCGCGGTGTCGAGGATCTTGCCGCCACCGACGCCGACGATGATGTCGCAACCGTTGTCGCGCGCGAGCGCAACCAGACGATCGACCTCACCCTTGGAGCACTCGCCGTTAAAGTCATCGAACAGCAGCTCGGCCTTGGCCTCGGCAAAGCCGCCCTCGATCTTGGCACCGACGCGCTTCTTGCCCGAAGGCGTCACGATGACGAGGGCCTTAGCGCCGAGCGGCTCAACATAGGAGCCGAGCTTTGCGAGCTCGTCCGGACCCTGGATGTACTTGCTGGGGCTATTGAAAATTGCAGCCATAACTATCCCATTCTCTAAAAGAAAAAAGAAAGGGGCTCCGTACGGATACGTGCGGAGCCCCTCGTTACGATAACAAGAGTCGATTAGAAATCGATGTCGGTGTCGTAGTAGCAGGCCTTGAGGATCTTCTCGAAGTCGGCAGCCTTGGTCTCACGCGGGTTCTCCGGCGTGCAGGCGTCGGTCTCGGCGTTCGCGGCGATCTCGGGCAGCTTGGCGAGGAACTCCTCCTCGGAAACCATCTGCGGGTTCTCGGCGTCGACCTTCACGCCGCCATTCGCGTAATCCTTGATGGACTGCGGAATGTTGAGCTGGTCGTTGAGGTCGCGAATCTTCTGGACGAGCGCGGCGATGAGCTCCTCGTTGGTCTCGCCGGGAAGGTGCAGGATCTCCTTGGCCACGTAAGCGTAACGCTCGGCAGCACGGGGATCCTTGGAGTTCCACTGGATAACCTTGCCCAGGTACATAGCGTTTGCGGCACCATGGATGATGTGACCGTTCTCGAAGGCAGCACCGGTCTTGTGAGCCATGGAGTGAACGATGCCGAGCAGGCCCGAGGAGAAGGCGATACCGGCGATGCACTGAGCCTCGTGCATGTGCTGACGGGCCTCATGGTCGCCAGCATAGGACTTGGGCAGCCACTCGACGATCTCGCGGATGCCGTGCAGAGCGTTGGCGTCGGTGAACATGGAAGCGCAGGTGGAAACGTAGGCCTCCATGCAGTGGGTCAGAGCGTCCATGCCGGTGTGAGCGCACAGCTTGGCGGGCATGGTGTAGGTGAGCTCGGGGTCGACGATGGCGACATCAGGGGTGATGTTGAAGTCGGCCAGCGGGTACTTGATGCCCTTGGCGTAGTCGGTAATGACGGAGAAGGCAGTGACCTCGGTAGCGGTACCGGAGGTAGAGGAGATGGCGCAGAAGTGAGCCTTCTGACGCAGCTCGGGGAAGCTGAACGGCTGGATGATGTTATCGAAGGACTCCTCGGGATACTCGTAGAAGACCCACATGGCCTTAGCGGCATCGATGGGCGAGCCGCCGCCGATGGCGATAATCCAGTCGGGCTCGAACTCGCGCATGGCCTCGGCGCCCTTCATGACCGTCTCGATGGACGGATCGGACTCGACGCCCTCGAACAGCTTGACCTCCATGCCGGCCTCTTTGAGGTCGGCCTCAACGTCCTGCAGGAACCCGCCACGGCGCATAGAGCTGCCGCCAGAAACGATGATGGCCTTCTTGCCCTTGAGGTTCTTCACCTCGTGGCGAGCGCCCTCACCAAAGTACAGATCACGAGGATTGGTAAAACGTCCCATACTGTGCCTCCTAAACAAGCCCCTCTTAGACTTGCGTATATAACGGAGCACCCGATTGGCTCCGTCAGGACCGTTTTGCGCGTTGCCGGCGATGACAATGCGCGATGTCTAAACGTCTCAACGCTCAGACAAACACTATTCTACCGTTCTGGTTGGTCAGTTATTCACCTAAAGCCGACAATGATGAAACGTTTTTTCTATCCCTGAAGACCCTTGTGGGGCATTCATACTCCCAAGCTGGGCAAACGTTTTATCAAGGTTGCCCACATATCCCGGGCAGGACTGTGCCCCTCCAAAATGCGCCCCGTTCGCCGCCAAAAATCGACCGTTTGCGGCACCGTGATACCACTCAGTCGTCCAAGGTGCCGACATTTGTGCGACATCCGTCTTCGTGGTGCAAAGGTGCATGTCCAAGTGCGGCACCCCCCGTGTGCCACATGCGGGTAAACTAGAACCTTATATAGAGACATTTGAACCCTAACCGCAGCAAAGGAGGCCCCATGGCATTCGATCCCATTCAAGAGGATTGCCATCGCCTCGTTCTTGAGGCCTTGCGCCGCGACAATATCCCGCTCACCGACGGTGCCGCCGTAGAGCGTCTGATGGAACAATTCACCCGCAACCCCGCGCCGCTCATCGTGCACGACCGCGACCGCGCCGGGCACCTCATTGCCAAGGTGGTCGAGGCTGTCGACTACCGCATTCCCTTTATCCCTGACGATACCCAGGCAGAGCAAGAAGAGGCCGCTGCCGAGAACATGCTTCGCGAGGCAGCCGCGCTCGACCCCACCAACTGGGATGCCCAGCGCATGCTGGCCGCCCTCACCGCCAACTCCAACGAGGAGTACGTACAGTACCTGGTATCCAAGCGCGATGAAGTCGAGCACGACCTGGCACTCAAGATCGCCTCGGCGCAGGACCCCTACGAGCGTGAGGCCGCAGGCGACCTTATGCGCCGCCCCTACCTGCGCTGGCTTGCCGCCCTTGCGTCGCGCGCCCTCATTAGCGGCCGCTATCGCATGTCGCTCGAAGCCGCAAACTGCAGCCTCGACTTTGCCCCCAACGATCCGGCCGGCGTCCGTCACACCGCGATGCTCGCCATGGCGAAGCTCGAATACCCCGCCGAGGAGCTCAAGCGCTTTCGCTCTGCCCACTCCGTCCCCTATCTCACCAACACGCCGCTACGCCGTCGTCCCAAGGACGCGGAGCGCGACTTGGACCCATGGACGCTCATCGCGCTGATGAGCGCTGCCTGGCGCGAGCTGGACTACGAGGGTGCCGAGCACTACTTGCGCATCCTTGCACGCTCGTGCCCACACGCAGCCGAGGCGCTCTATTTCCAAACCGAGTTTCCCGATGGCGTCTATGCCCGCGTCAACGTGGGCGTGGGCTCCACCGACGAGCTTGTCCTTGCGCTGTCCGAGGCGACGCCGGTACTGCAAGAGGGCTTGGGCGCCCCCGACAACGCCAGCTTTGCCGCCTGGGTCGCCACCAACGATATCGTGCGTTCCCAGATTGACGAGCGCATCCTGCGGGCGGCCGAGCAGGGCCTGCCGTTTAAGGGAGGAGACCTCTAATGGATCCGAGCGTCTACATCCCCGCCTACCTGGAGCGCGCCTACCTTGCGTCGCACCCCGAACTCACCGATGCAGCACGCGAGCTTGTCCATAACGACGTGAGCGTCAACCCTCATAAGTATGCGCAGACCGAGCATGCCCAGGCACTGCTGTCCTATGCAGGCGTCCACCGCCACCTGCTCGACGAGCTCCATCGCATCGAGGACATGGGCAGCGACGAGGAGTTTGAACAGACGCGCAACCACCTGTTCGACGATACGCGCGATGAGCTGCTCAAGATCGTCCGCGTCGACGCGCTGGCCGTCGATGCCCAGCTGCTCGCCATCATTTTGGCGGACACGCCCGTCGACGCCTGTCTGGGCGACCTGATGAAACTCGAGGCGACCACGACCGATTACCTGCAGCAAAGCGTGCCCGGGTTCGACATGGAGGCCCCGCACTACTGGGCCAACAAGGTGCTGGCAGACGGCGTGACGGCGGCCGATCTCACCGTAAGCGAGCCGGCTCTTATCGGGTGGCTCCACACGCTCGAGGCCATCTCGCAGCTGTGCATGGCGAGCGCTCGCTACCGTGCTGCCGCCAACTACGCCCGCCGCGTCCTTAAGGCGGAAGGCTATCCCACCCGAGCTGCAGGCACCGTGCTACTCGCCCTCGCTCGCCTAGAAGACGAGGACGGCTTTTTTGCCCTGGCCCACCAGCTCGAGGAGCAGATGGGGGCCGATACCCTCGAGAACTCCCCCTGGTACCTGCTCGCCCGCACGATCTTGCTGTTCAAAACGAACAAAATGCGCCCGGCGACACGCGCGCTGCGTGAGTTTGCCAACCGCTGCGAGGGCGGCGCGTTCTTTTTGCTGAACCCCATGTATCAGACGCCGTATCTTCCCTGCCGGCCCGAACCGCACGACCCCTGGGACCTTTCGCATCAGGCAGTTTGGGAGGCCGACGGCATCATCTCGGATACTCCCGACTTTGCCCCCTGGGCCAGCGCTTGCGAAGACGTATCGCAGCTTGCCCAGGAATTTGCGCGCCGCTACGGCTTTTAACGGCACAAACGTCACGACCATGTCATTCACGTTAGGAACGGCTTCATGAACTTCCGCTCATCTCTCGCCTGCACCTCGAGCGATATCGCCCGCTGGGGACTGCGCTCCGTCCTTAAGCGCCAGGGCGGCGTACTCCCCGGCCGTATCGCCATGAAGATCGACCCCGAGCTGCTAAGCGACCTCGCGGGCCTTGTCGACCGCAGCGTGGTGATCACCGGCACCAACGGCAAGACCACCACCTCCAACCTCATCGCCGATGCCGTTGCCGCCAGCGGCGCCACCGTGGTATGCAACCGTGCCGGAAACAACATGGAGCCGGGCGTGGTGGGCGCGTTGCTCGAGGCGCGCGGCAACCTTAAGCGAACCGCCAGCAGCAAGCGCGTAGGCGTCTTTGAGTGCGACGAGCTCTACACGGTGCGCGTCCTGCCCAAGCTCAAGCCGACCTACTTTGTGCTGCTCAACCTGTTCCGCGACCAGCTGGACCGCTACGGTGAGATCGACCACACCCAGGACGTCATCGCCCACGCGCTGGAGCTTTCGCCGACAACGACGCTCATCTATAACGCCGACGACCCGCTGTGCGCCGCGATCGCCGCGCGCGTTCCCAATGCAAGCATCGCCTTTGGCATCGACGGCGCCACCGACACCGAGTCCGATCGCATTAGCGACTCGCGCTTTTGCTCGCAGTGCAACACCCCGTTGGAGTACGACTACGTGCAATACGGCCAGCTCGGCGCCTATCATTGTCCTTCGTGCGGCTGGAGTCGTCCCGCGCTGGTCCGTCGCGTGACAGGCGTTGAGCTCACCTGCAGTGGCTACGGCTTTGACCTGAACTTTGGACCCGATACCGACGCACCTGCAACGCACATCGTCACGCGCTACAACGGCCTGTACATGGTCTACAACGTTGCCGCCGCCTTCTTTGCGGCGCGCGAGCTGGGCGGGGACGCGGCGCATCTGCAGCCCACGCTCGATGCCTACGTCCCCGCCGGCGGACGCATGGGCCGCTGGGAGATCGCCGGCCGCACCGTCGAGGCAAACCTGGCCAAAAATCCCGTGGGCTTCGATCGCCAGATCCAGTCCATTAAAACGGCAGGCGGCAGGCTCTGCGCCTTCTTCCTGAACGACAACGACGCCGACGGCCACGATGTCTCGTGGATCTACGACGTCGACTTCGAGCGCATCGCCGACACCCCAGGGCTTGTCGCCTTTGCCGGAGGTACGCGCGCGCACGATATGCAGGTACGCCTGAAGTACGCCGGCATCGACGCCGCCATCATCGCGAATATCGAGCAGGCGATCGGCGCCGTGGCAGACGAGGAGGCTGGCGACACTTTCTACGCCGTCGCCAACTACACGGCCTTCCCGCCACTGGTCAAGGAGCTCGACGAGCTTAAGGGCGCCGATGCGAGCTCGGTTGCCTCCCACGCCGCAACGCGCACCGATGGCAGCGCTGTCCCCACCGATATTGCGCCGGTCGAGCTCTCGCGCCCCCTGCGCATCGTCTACCTGTATCCCGATGCCCTCAACCTCTATGGCGACGGCGGCAACGTCATTGCCCTCGAGCGCCGCTGCGCCTGGCGCGGCATTCCCGTGCGTGTGGATGAGGTCCGTATGGGCGAGTCGCTCGATCTCACCGACGCCGACATCGTTATGATGGGCGGTGGCTCCGACCGCGATCAGCTTGCCGTGGCAAACGAGCTGTTCGCTCAAAAAGACAAGGTTGCGGCCTATGTTGAGGATGGCGGCTCGCTGCTCGCCATCTGCGGCAGCTATCAGCTGCTCGGCCGTTCGTACTATATGGGTGAGAATCGCATCGAGGGCCTGGGCGTCATTGCCGCCGAGACCGTGCGCGGCTCCGATCGCCTGATCGGCAACGTCGCCGTCAAGACCGACCTGGCACCCGAGCCCTTTGTGGGATTTGAGAATCACGGCGGCCGCACCCTGCTCGATGCAGAGGCCACGCCGCTCGGAACGTCTGTCGTCACGGGCACCGGCAACAACGGCGACGATGGCTTTGAGGGTCTCATCTACAAGGGCGTCATCGGCACGTACCTACACGGACCGGCACTGCCCAAGAACCCCGAGCTCGCCGACTGGCTCATCGCCCACGCTCTCGAGCACCGTGGCGATGCACAGACCACCGCCCTGCTGCCGCTCAAACCCCTCGACGACGCTTACGAGCACGCTGCCCACGACGCCGCCATGAAGCTCCTCCCCTAACGCCCCGCCACCACAAAGGGGACAGGCACCTTTGTGGTGGTTTTGACCTGCCACGGCAGTTTGTCTCAATCTGTAACATCTAGACCGTTAAAAGTCGTCTTACTGTTACAGAACGAGATGTTCGTCCCGACGCCCGCCGTTTGTCTCGATCTGTAACAGATAGAGCCGATTTGCCTGCCCAGATGTTACAGATTGAGATATTTGAAAATCAGGATAGGGAGCCAGCTCCTGTGTGGTGGTTTTCCAGTTTGCCAACGATATACGCGCCGGCAAAAAAGTCTGCTATACTCTTTCCCGCTGTCCCCATCGTCTAGCGGCCAAGGACGCCACCCTTTCAAGGTGGATACCGCGGGTTCGAATCCCGCTGGGGGCACCACAGAATCTGAGAAGCCCGTTACCAATTCGGTAGCGGGCTTTTTGCTACCCATGCGCCGGGATTCGAACCCGACAGGGTGCGGAGCTGAGGAAACGCGCAAGCGTTTTCCAGCGCAGCACGCGAGGAGCGGAGCGACGCAGCGGAAGCGAGCGGCGGAAGCCGCACGCGGACATCCCGCTGGGGGCACCAACTCAAAAATGTACGAACCCGCCGGATGTAAGGTCCGACGGGTTCGTTCTTTTTGCCGTTATAAAACGAAAAATACTCAATGCCCTTGCGCTAGATAAACAGCTCGCACTCCTTCCGCTCGGCACAGGCTTTGCTCAACATCTTGGTAGCCGCAGAGAGCATGATGGGGTTTACCGCGCGGGCGGCATGCAGACATACGGCGACACAGCGCATGCAAGAGATGCAGGCCTTTTTGTCCACCCGCTTGGGATCGTCTTTATCGATAGCGCCAACAGGGCACGCTGCGGCACAAGCCCCGCAAGCGGTGCACTCTTTTGTGGCCTTGGGCACCATACCGGCGCCCCCGGCCTTCTTATAGGGACGATTGCCCGGAATAGCCGGCTCAGAAGCATCTCCTGCAGATATCTTTTGCTGAATCTGATTCGCAAACCCAGCGAGCTGCGCCGCGTCCTGTGGGTCTGGCCGACCGGCTGCAAACTGGCGAACAATAGAATGCTCGGCGATGGCAGAAACCGCCGCGATCACCCGAAAGCCCGCGCCCTTTGCCGCATCCTCAAGCTCGACCAGCGTGTCCTCATACGCGCGGTTTCCGTAAACACAAACCAGAACCGCCTGCGCACCGTTTCCCCGCATCATACCCAAGCGCTCCGCAGCCACAGCCGGGACTCGCCCGCCATACGAGGGCACCGCGATCACGGCTACATCCTCTTTTGTCATCGCAACTGTGCGAAAACCAAGCCCGCTATCGGTCAGATCTACAGCAACGGTTTCCCCTTCCAACGCATTGGCAATGTAGCCAGACGCCTTTTCCGTTCCGCCGGTCGGGCTAAACACGATATCGAATACCTTCATCGGATCATCCTCCCCTTTATGAACAAACGCCCGAAACGTCCGCGTGCCAAAACAGGTTACAACTTTCAAGATGCCCCGCGCGAAACGCCCGCTCGGCTGCAAGTTCAAAGCAGGTCCGAGCGACATAAAAAGAAGGGGCCTCGCACTGGCGAGACCCCTTCGCACGCAAAATCAAACGCGTCTGTTACACATAGAACAGGATGTCGTCGTAGGTCGGGACCGGCCAGTAGTCGGCGGCCACGATCTCCTCCATGGCATCCACGGCGGCGCGCAGCGTATCCATAGCGGGAACGACCTCGTGTGCATACACGTTGGCCTGCTCCTGACCATCGAGGGCTTCGGCCTTTTGATGCACGGCGTCGAGCGCCTTGATGGAGTCGTTGATGGTGGTGATACCGTTGCAGAGCTTGTTGAGCGTGTTCTGCTCGCACTGCATGGCGGCCTCGGCACCGGCGGCACGAATAGTCTCAAGGCCCTTAGCGACCTTGGTGGCATAGGCGGTAATGACCGGGCGATAGGTGCGACGCGCCTCGCGAACCATCGTGGTGGCCTCGATGTTCATGAGCTTGTTGTACTTCTCGAGCTTGCAGTCGTAGCGGCACTGGGCCTCGGCCTTGGTCAGGACACCCGTCTCCTCAAAGAGCGCAATGGCCTTATCGGAAACAAAGGCGGGCAGGGCGTCGGCCGTGGTCTTGTTGTTGGCAAGGCCGCGCTTCTCGGCCTCAACGGGCCACTCGTCGGAGTAGCCATCGCCGGAAAAGAGGATGCGCTGGTGGTCGGTCAGGACCTTCTTGCAGTACTCGAGCGCAGCGTCCTGGAACTCATCCTCGGGCGTACCCTCAAGCGCGTCGGCGAAGGACTTGAGCGACTTGGCCACGGCGGCATCGAGCACCAAGTTGGAGTCGGAGACGTTCTGCTCGGAGCCGCAGGCACGGAACTCAAACTTGTTGCCGGTGAAGGCAAACGGGGAGGTGCGGTTGCGGTCGGTGTTGTCCTGCATCAGCTTGGGCAGGGTATCGGCGCCCAGGTCGAGCACGCCGCGCGTGGCATGGACGGAAGCCTTGCCATCGATGATCTTCTCGACGACCTCGGTAAGCTGGTCGCCCAGGAAGATGGACATAATCGCCGGAGGAGCCTCGTTGGCGCCCAGACGATGGTCGTTGCCGGCCGAGGCAACGGAGGCACGCAGGAGCTCCTGATAGTTATCGACGGCCTCGATCACCGCGGTGAGGAAGACGATGAACTGCAGGTTGTCGAGCGGGGTGTCGCCCGGATCGAGCAGATTCTCGGACTCGGTGCCAAGCGACCAGTTGTTGTGCTTGCCCGAACCGTTAATGCCCTCGAAGGGCTTCTCGTGCAGCAGGCAGACCAAGTCGTGGCGGGAGGCGATGAGCTTCATCTTCTCCATCATGACCAGATTCTGGTCGATGGCCTCGTTGACCTCGCCATAGACCGGTGCGAGCTCATGCTGGCAGGGAGCGACCTCGTTGTGCTTGGTCTTGGCGGGAATGCCAAGCGCCCACAGTTCATCGTCCAGGTCCTTCATATAGGCCGAGACGGTGGGGCGGATAGCGCCAAAGTAGTGCTCCTCGAGCTCCTGGCCCTTGCAGGGAGCAGCACCAAAGAGGGTGCGGCCGGTGATGACCAGGTCCTTGCGCTTGCGGTAAGCGTCCTTCTTGATCAGGAAGTACTCCTGCTCGTCACCCACGGAAGGAACGACCTTCTTGGGGGTCTTGCCAAACAGCGCCAAAACGCGCTTGGACTCACGCGAGAGCGCGGTCATGGAGCGCAGCAGCGGGGTCTTCTTGTCCAGGGCCTCGCCCGTGTAGGAGCAGAAAGCCGTGGGGATGCACAGGACATCGTCCTTAATGAAGGCGGGGCTAGTGGGGTCCCAAGCGGTGTAGCCACGGGCCTCGAAGGTAGCACGCAGGCCACCGTTGGGGAAGCTCGAGGCATCGGGCTCGCCCTGGATGAGGTTCTTGCCCGTAAACTTGGTAATGGCGGTGCCGTCGTGGTTGGGCTCCAGGAAGCTGTCGTGCTTCTCGGAAGTAATGCCCGAAAGCGGCTGGAACCAGTGCGCGTAGTGCGTCGCGCCCTTGGAGATGGCCCAGACCTTCATGGCGTGGGCAACGGCGTTGGCCACATCCAGGTCGAGCGGCTCACCGCCCTCGAGGGTTGCAGCAAGGCGCTTCCAAATGTCCTTGGGGAGGTAGTCCTTCATGACTTCCTCAGAGAACACCATGGTCCCGAAGCGGTCAGTAAGTTCGGCCATACGGAACTCCCTTCGTATCGGCACCGCGTGAGAAGCGGTGTTGATTACTAACGAACGAGTCATAGCTTAGACTCGCCGTGTTTCCGCGACATTACCGTTATGTTGCCGTCGCGAAACCAATCAATGAGGTTACCCTATCGAGGCGGCGTTGCCACCCTCAACAGTCAATCAACTGCATAAATTGCAGACCTCTCCCCATGGTTTAAGGGTGGTCAATGTAGGATGGGGCTCTATTAACTGGTATTTCGCATCAGATACCATTCAATATAGCCCCATCCTACATTGACCGCTCTGTTATAGGAAATGCCGATAGCAAGGCATCTTTGATTGGCATCCCCAAATAGCGAGTGAAACTCCACCGTGGCACAGTGGTGCAGTAGAATCCTTACAACACATCACACTATTACGTATCTAGAGGAGCACGATATGCGCGTCGACGAGGTTTTTAAGCAGGCAGCATCCCAGGGCACCGCGCCCGTTTCGTTTGAGATGTTCCCGCCCAAGGGCGAGCTGACCCTCGATACGGCTCGCGAAGTGGCAGGCAATCTGTGCAAGCTTTCGCCGAGCTTTGTCTCGGTCACCTGCTCGGCCGGCGGCTCGGGCAACGGTGCCACCACCGCCCCCATCGCGCATATGATTACGAGCGAATTCGATACGCCCTCGGTAGCGCACCTCACCTGCGTTGGCCGCACCCACGCCGACATCGCCGCCAAGATTGACGAGTATCGCTCGGCCGGTGTGGAAAACGTGCTAGCCCTGCGCGGCGATCTTCCAGCCGGCGCGACCGAGGACGACAAGCCCGCCTCGGACTACGCCTACGCCTGCGACCTCATCCCGGAGCTCGTCGATGCCGGCTTTTGTGTGGGCGCCGCAGCCTACCCCGAGGGCCACATTGCCTGCGAGGATCTCAACCTCTCGGTCGAATACCTCAAGCAAAAACAGGACGCCGGCGCGAGCTTCTTTGTGACGCAGCTCTTTTTTGACAACGAGTGCTTCTACCGTTTTCGCGAGCTTGCCGACAAGGCCGGCATCACCGTGCCCATTACCGCGGGCATCATGCCGTTTATGGGCAAGTCGCAGATCAGCCGCATGGTCTTTATGTGCGGCGCGTCGCTGCCCTCCCCCGTCATCAAGATCCTCGCCAAGTACGAGAACGACCCCGAGAGCCTGCAGGCAGCCGGTGTAGATTATGCCGCCCGTCAGCTTTGCGACCTCAAGGAGCACGGTGCCGACGGTCTGCACCTGTACACTATGAATCGTCCTGCGATCGCCGCAACCATTATGGAGCGCCTGGGGTAATGGAAAAACCGCACATCGATACAGCTTTTGGTGAAGTGCCGGCCGACCTTGCGTCGCCGGCGCTCTACCGTATCGATGCTGCCCATCGCCCCCGAGTCGACCGTGCCGAGATGCTGCGGTATCTGGGCTACGGCGGCCAGCAGATTGAGCCCGAGCTGTCGCAGCGTATTGAGCTTGTCGTTGAACGTTTGGAACTGGACATTGAGCCCCGTGGCGTGCGACGCGTGTTTGCCGTCGATGCCACGGGCGTCGACGAGCAGGGCGAGCCTTGCATCCGCCTGGTCGGCACCAACGTTGAGCTGCGCGGCCGCGATATCTATCGCCACCTCAAAGACGCCCGCTTTGCCGCACTCATGGCATGCACCCTCGGCATGGACGCCGAGCGTCGCCTGCGAACCACGGGAGCCCAGCAGCCCCTAGAGGGAGCCGTGCTCGACGCCGCATGCTCTGCCTATGTAGAAGCCGCCGTCGAGCAGATGGACCAACAGGTCAAGGCTGCGGCCGCTGCACACGGACTCGCCGGTAACTGGCGCTTCAGCCCCGGCTACGGCGACTGCCCGCTTACGGCCCAGCACTCAATCGTGGCTGCGCTCAACGCCACGCGGCTCATCGGGCTTACCGTCACACCTACCAGCCTGCTCATGCCCACCAAGAGTGTGACCGCAGTGATCGGTCTGTTTGACGGCGAGGTCCACGACGCCCAGAGCCGCCCTACCTGCAATATCTGCCGCATGCGCGAGCACTGCCGCTTCCGCGCCGCCCACACCACCTGCTATTCCAGCCATTAGGAGCCCTCGATGTTTACTCCGCTTATCACTCATGATCTGGACGGTGCCGCGCTGGCGGCGCCCGTTGATGCCGCACGCCGTAATGGCGCTGCATACAAGACGCGCACGATCGACGACCTTCGCATTAAGGACGATCGCCTGCGCGCCGCCATCGAGGGCACGGGACACCTCCTGTTCGACGGCGGCATGGGTACCATGCTGCAGGCGGCCGGCATGAAGGCCGGCGCCCTGCCCGAGCTGCTCAACTTTGAGGAGCCTCAGGTCATCACCGATATCCAGCGTCAGTACGTCGAGGCTGGCTGTGACGTGATCACCGCCAACACCTTTGGCGCCAACGCCCACAAGCTCGACGGCACCGCCACCGTGGCAGACGTCTTTGCCGCGGCAGTCACCTGCGCTCGCGAGGCCGGCGCCCGCTACGTCGCCGGCGACATCGGCCCCATCGGCGCCCTGCTGCGCCCCCTGGGCACTCTGAGCTTCGACGAGGCCTATGACCTCTTTGCCGAGGAAGTGCGCGCCGGCGTCGATGCGGGCGTGGACCTCTTTATTATCGAGACCATGACCGACCTTGCCGAGATCAAGGCGGCCGTCCTCGCCTGCCGCGAGAACTCCAACCTGCCCGTCTTTGCCACCATGACCTTTGAGGAAGACGGTCGCACCTTCCTGGGCACAAGTCCCGAGGTTGCCGCCATCACGCTCGAAGCCATCGGCGCCGACGTTTTGGGCATCAACTGCAGCCAGGGACCGGCCGAGCTCAGAGGGCTCGCCGCACGCATGCTCACCGTTACGGACAAGCCCGTTATGGTTCAGGCCAATGCGGGACTCCCCCACGTGGACGATGACGGCAATACCGTCTTTGATATCCAGGCCCCCGAATACGCCAAGGCCGTCTCCGGCATGATCGCCGACGGCGTGAGCGTCGTGGGCGGCTGCTGCGGCACCACGCCGGCGCACATGGCGGCCTTGCGCACGCTTATCGACAACCACACGCCCAGCCCACGTCACCGCAAGCCCAGTATGTCGGTCACGAGCGCCCAGACGGTCGTGGACCTTCCCTGTGACGGCCACAAGATCGCCGTCATCGGCGAGCGCATCAATCCCACCGGCAAAAAGCGCCTGCAACAGGCCCTGCGCGACGGCGACCTAGACTACGTCGTGAGCCAGGGCATCAGCCAGCAGGAACAGGGCGCCGACATCCTGGACGTCAACGTAGGCCTGCCCGAGATCGACGAGGTCAAGATCATCCAGCAGGCGACCGAGCAGCTCCAGGGCTCCACGCTGCTGCCGCTGCAGATCGACTCCACCGACCCCGCAGCCGTCGAGGCAGCCGTGCGCCGCTACGCCGGCAAGCCCATCATCAACTCGGTCAATGGCAAACAGCAGATCATGGATGAGATCTTCCCGCTAGTCGCCCACTACGGCACCAACGTCGTCGGCCTCACACTCGACGAAGGCGGCATCCCCGATACTGCCGAGGCTCGCTTCGCCATCGCCGAGCGCATCGTGGCCGAGGCTGCCCGTTACGGCATCGGACCGGACCGCATCCTCATCGACTGCCTGGTCATGACCGCCTCGACCAACCAGCGCCAGGCCGAACAGATCCTGCGCGCCATGTCCCTGTGCAAGGAACGCCTGGGCGTCAAGTGCGCGCTCGGCGTGTCGAACATCAGCTTTGGTCTGCCCGCCCGCCCGCTGCTGGGCTCGGTCTTTTTGGCTGCCGCCTTCGGCGCGGGCCTGGACGCCCCCATCATGAACCCAGGTTCCAAGCGCTTTATGGATACCGTCTACAGCTATCGCGTCCTGAGCGTTGAGGACGAGGGCTCGACCGGATACATCGAACGCTACGCCGGCTGGACCGATCCGTACAAGATCGCCGCTAACCCGGCAGCAGCTCAAGCAGTATCGAGCGATGCCGCGCCTGCCGCAAGCACCACCGCAAGCGCCGATGACGATCCCATCCGCCACATGGTCGTCTCGGGCCGCAAAGGCGAGATCGCAGCCGAGACCGAACGTCTTCTGGCAGATCACGACGCCATGGACCTCATCAACAACCACTTTATCCCCGCCCTCGACGAGGTTGGCGTCCTCTTTGACCAGGGAAAGTTCTTCTTGCCGCAGCTCATGGCCTCGGCCGAGGCCGCGCGTGCTGGCTTTGACACCATTAAGCGCCTGATGCCCGCCGGCGAGATTGCCGACAAGGGCAAAATCTGCGTGGCCACCGTCAAGGGCGACATCCACGACATCGGTAAGAACATCGTCAAGATGCTGCTCGATAACTACGGCTACACCGTCTTTGATCTGGGTCGCGACGTCGACCCGCAGGAGGTGCTCAAGACCGTCAAGGAACGCGACATTAAGCTCGTCGGCCTCTCGGCGCTTATGACTACCACGGTCGTCGCCATGGAGGAGACCATCAAGCTGCTTCATGCCGAGGTGCCGGGCGTCAAGATCATCGTAGGTGGCGCCGTGCTCACCCCCGAATATGCCAAGCAGATCGGCGCGGACTACTACGCCAAGGACGCCGCCGAAAGCGCGCGCATCGCCGAAGAGGTCTTTGGGCAGTAACACAACGGAAACAACCGAGCACCAAAACGTGCCGCACGCGCCACTTGGCACGTGCGGCACGTTAGAATAGATAAGACTATGCTCGTTTTGGCAGATAGGAGCGCAAGGATGGCAATCACGCCCGCAGAAATCGCGGAAACCCGCGGCATGGTTGAGGAACAGAACCTCGACATCAGAACCATCACCATGGGCATTTCGCTCATGGGTTGCGGTGACGAGAACCTCGACCGCATGTGCACGAAGATCTACGACCACGTGACGCACACGGCTGAGCACCTGGTCGAGACCGCCGAGAACCTCGAGCGCGAGTACGGTATCCCCATCGTCAACAAGCGCGTTTCCGTCACCCCGGTGGCGCAGATTGCCGCTTGCTGCAAGGATGAGAACCTCACCCCTATCGCGCATGCCCTCGACCGCGCGGCCGAGACGCTCGGCATCGATTACCTGGGCGGCTTCTCCGCGCTCGTCCAGAAGGGCATCGGCGACGCCGACCGCCGTGTCATCCAGTCCATCCCCCAGGCGCTCGCCGCCACCAGCCGCGTCTGCTCCAGCGTCAACGTCGCTAGCCTGCGCGCCGGCATCAACATGGATGCCGTGCTCATGGCGGCTCAGACCATCATCGATGCCGCCAAGCTTACGGCAGACGAGGATTCCGTTGGCGCCTCCAAGTTTGTCTGCTTTGCCAACATGGTCGAGGACTCCCCGTTTATGGCGGGTGCCGTCCACGGAGGTGGCGAGGCCGACGCCGTCATCAACGTAGGCGTCTCGGGTCCCGGCGTTATGGCTGCAGCCCTGGAGACGCTGCCCGATTCCGCATCGATGATGGAAGTCGCCGAGAAGATTAAGCAGACCGCCTTTAAGATCACCCGTGCCGGCGAGCTCATGAGCCGCGAGGCCGCCCATCGCCTGGATGTCGAGAAGGGCATTGTCGACCTGTCGCTGGCTCCCACGCCCGCCATCGGCGACTCCGTCGCGCGCATCCTCGAGATCATCGGCGTGGGCACCTGCGGTGGCCCCGGCACGACCTGCGCGCTCGCCATGCTCAACGATGCCGTCAAGAAGGGCGGCGTCATGGCCAGCTCCAGCGTGGGCGGTCTCTCGGGTGCCTTTATCCCCGTGTCCGAGGACGCCGGCATGATCGCCGCCGTCGAGGCCGGCGCGCTTTCGCTCGAGAAGCTCGAGGCCATGACCTGCGTGTGCTCCGTTGGCCTGGACATGATCGCCATCCCCGGCGACACCCCGGTCGAGACCATCGCCGGCATCATCGCCGACGAGATGGCCATCGGCGTCATCAACAACAAGACCACGGCCGTGCGCGTGATTCCCGCCATCGGCAAGGGCGTGGGCGACTGCGTCGAGTATGGCGGCCTGTTTGGCCGTGCACCCATCATGCCGGTGAACCCCAACGCCGGCACCGTGCTTGCCCATCGCGGCGGACGCTTCCCGGCACCGCTGAACTCGCTGAAGAACTAGCTGAGGGTTCGGGCGAGGAGCCCCGCCGCCGGGCGGCAGACATATAAGGTCGCCTGCTCGGACAGTCCTGACTCGCACGGAGAGCACATTAAGTGCTCTCCGGCTCGTGCGGAACTCGCAATCGACCTTATATGTCTGCCGCCCGGCGGCGGGGCTCCCGCACAACGGGACCTCGGTTGGGTTCTATCCCGTATGGCAGTCGCTTCGCTCCTGCCCGCCTTGGTTGTGAGGGCGGTTTGGCGTTGGAACGGTTCTTTCTGATATATGCTGGTTGCGGCTCTTCTTTTGGGAGGAGTCGCTTTTTTGTTGTGAGGGGGATGGCCCGTGGCTGATGGTGTAATTCAATCTGAGCTGCTTTCTGCGGATTGGAATGACAAATGGATGCGCTTGCAAGCTGATCGGCATCGGGCTGATGATCCTTTTGAGTGGGATAAGCGGGCTCGGCATTTTCGGCCATTGGAGACTGCCCCGTATGCTCGGGATTTTATAAAACTGCTGGCGCTTGAGCCTGGTGAGTCGGTGCTCGATATGGGGTGTGGGGCTGGGTCGATTGCTATTCCGCTTGCGCAAGACGGGCATTCCGTGATTGCTGCCGACTTCTCTCCTGCCATGTTGGGCACCCTTGATGCCGGCATTGAGTATTACAGGCTCGGGGATCTTATTACGCCGCTTGAGCTTGCTTGGGATGACGATTGGGATCTGGTTGGACCGGTCGCGAAAGCGGTAGATGTTGCCTTTGCCAGTCGCTCTGTCACCACGACCAACCTAAAAGGCGCACTTGTCAAGCTTGACCGCACGGCTCGTCGGCGTTGTGCTGTCACGATGGTCGCCAACTCCAGCCCGCGCTACGACCTGCACGTGATGAACGCCATCGGCGCCTCGGTTACCTGCAGTAATGGCTTTGTGTATGCCTTTAACATTCTCATTCAGATGGGTGCTCTGCCGCAGGTTACGTACTTTGAATCGCCTCGGCGCGACACCTTCGATAGTCTCGAGGCGGGCGTGACGGACTTCTCCCGTATGCTCGAACATGGCAACGAAGATAAAATCGACCGTCTGCGCGACTACATCGCCCAGCACATGATCGAGAATCCCCATGCCAGCGAGCCGGGGTCCAAGGGCGTGCCGCAGGGGCGCTATATGCTCGACCATATCCGTAAGGTCCGCTGGGCCTTTATTGCCTGGGCGCCAGTTTCCGCGAACCGCCTGTAGCCCAATTGCACCCGCGCCGCTTACCCGCTTGCAGCCCGCGCCGTCCACCCGCCCGGCATCCGCATTCTTTGCGAACTGGGCAAACGTGCTCCACACCACGCCGTTCCTGCGCTATCGTGGGACAGCTCACGTAGATTAAGGCCCCATTGCGGGGCGCCCCATACATAGAAAGCGAGAACCCATGGCACTGACAGGAGCCCAGGTCAAGCAGCTTCGCAGCATGGCCCATCACCTCAACCCCGCCATCATCATCGGTAAGTCCGATGTCAACGAGGGCACCGTCGAGCAGACGGTCGCCTACCTGGAGAAGCACGAGCTCGTTAAGTGCTCCGTGCTGGACGGCTCCAGCCTTTCTGCCCGTGAGGCCGCCGAGGAGCTCGCCGAGCGCTGCCACGCCGACGTCGTACAGGTTATCGGCCGCAAGTTCTCGCTGTATCGCGAGTCCTCGCGCAAGGATATCGAGAAGATCAAGCTCGTCTAAAACCGACTGGCCATACCGAGTAGCTTGCGGGCGTCCGAGTGATTCGGGCGCCCGCTTTTTATCGCTCGACAAGCACGCGCTTGAGTCTGCCTTCGACCAAGCGCTCATACAGACGCCTTGTCTCGGGCTCGGGCACGCCTTGAACCTGCTCTCGCAGGTGGTGCATGTGGCCGCTGTATAACTCGACAACATCGCGGCGTCGTCCCGCCGCGCCGTAAACGCGCATGGCGCAGCGAACCATGTCCTCGCGCGAAGTCTCTTGGCGAAGCCCCGATTCCACGAGCCAAATTGCCGATTGCAGGTCATTCTCCTCGAGAGCGGCATTCGCTCCCCTAATCATGCAGTCGATGTACTTGGATTGCATAATGTGGCGCATGCGCGTAAAGAACGTGGGATTGCAACCGGTGGGAACATACAGCGGGCCCGTGTAAAGCTGCTCAACCTTAAGACATAGCTCAACCAGGTGAGGCCCTCTCGCACCCATGCGATTTCCCAAGATCTCGCGGCTCAGCTGTTCAAAGAGCCTAACATCGGTCTTAACGTAGTCGCCGTTGAGTCCAATGCACTCGTTTTGGATGAGCACGCACGACTTGCCATCCGGCGTTGGACCCAAAGCCGAGCGCAAGCGCGATACCGTCGAATACAGATTGTTGCGCGCGGCGCTAAACTCGGCATGGGGCCACAACTCCATGGCGATTGTCTCGCGGTCGACCATGGCATCCATACCCAGCGCAAGACGTTCGGCAAGTGTTGCCGCCTTTTTGCGACGCCACATCTTATCCGTGATGGGAAAACCGTCGCGCTCGGCGCGAAACGCGCCAAACATGCGCATCTCAATATGACCGATGGTATCGACAGCCTCAACCTCGCCCGCCTGGAACAGGTGCTCGCTTTCGCCCTCAAAGTCATCGCGTAGTGAATACCGCGACAGCTCGCGCACCGGAAGCTTCTTGCGAATCCTAACGGCAGGCTCGCCCAGGCAATGCATCGCAAGACGCGCAAAAAGCCGATACGATGGGTCTAAAATCCCCGAGCGATTCATAGACATCCAGGCAGCAAGATCGCTATCGCGGCCCGCAGCGGCCAGGTGCAGCGCCACGATCCAAGCTTCTGAGCCACCGACCTGCGTCTTGCTAATGTCGAGCAGCTCCGCCTCTTCGCGAACCGATACCAGCGACGTATTGCGCAGATACGCCACGCGCTCCAGCAGCAACGCGTTTTCGCGCATGTACGTAATCGATTCGTCGGCGAGCTTGAGCACCTGGACCGCGCGGAACTTCGCGTTGACCGGCCGCCCCTCCGCCAGCGATTGCCAGCCCTCCAGCAATAGCCCAAACAGCTGAATTTGATTGTCGCGAACACGCACCGCAAAGCGGTCGAGCTCGCCAAACGCCACATCGTCGGTCACGGGCAAGCCCGCGAGCAGGCGCCGCGCCGCCAGCACCATACGCAGCCAAATGGATGGCGCCTTAAGCCCGCGGATATCGAGCGCCTCGAGTATCTGCGCCATCTTGTCATCGCGCTCGTCGGGTTTAGCAAACGAGCCGTCGAACAGCTCCACCAGCATATGGTCGGCCTGTATGAGAATCCCCGCGATGTCGAGCTCGCAATCATAAGCTTTGCACGCCTTGAGCTTCGCGAGAACATTGCCGTCTTCCGCTCGCTCGGTTAGGTGGCGCTTGACCTCGATATGCGCGGACAGCATGTCGAGCACCTCGCAGGATGTCTGTTCTTGCACAACAGGGTTGGCGGGAAGCCCCAGGTCATTGTCGCCATAAAAGGCGATGGTGAGCGCCTGGGCTATTTTCCAGGTAGCGGAATCGACCTCGTGCGCCGCCTGGTCACCCGCACGTTCGATAACGGACGCCATATACCTTGCTAGCTTTGTATTGCACACGCTGACAGCCGCCAGATACACGCCGAGTGCCTCGGCGGGTGCCGGCTCTTGCTCCTGCTTTTCCGCATTGATCATCGCCGACGCCGCACGGCAAATGTCCCCTCCGTGCCCGGTCAGGGCAAGATCGGCCCCATACTGCCCGGCAAGTTCCAATACCACATGGCGGTCCAAGAACGCGTCGGCCAGGTCCATAGCCAAATCGCATCGGCCCGCCTTGATCAAAATGCGAGCAGCCCGCGATACAAGTTCGGGACGGATCTCGGCAACAAGCTTTCGCAGCCTCAGGCGCGCGTTGTCCTTAGCGCCCAAACACCTAAAGGTGCGATCAGACGGATCCACGCCAAAAATCGGATAATCGCGCACAAAGATGGACTGGTCGACCATCGAAAGCCTCACGCCGCACGCCTCTAGCTCCGCAATGCGGCCCTCGCCCATCAGTACCATCAAACAGGCAACGGTAAACAACAGGTTGTTCTCGAGCGATGCGAGATCGGCCAGCGCCGCACCGTACACGTTGACGATTTCGTTCTCGAGCAACCCGGCAACATCGCCCTGTCCATACATTCCCGTCTGCAGGGCCGATACCAGCTCGGGTACACCCTGTGTGAGCCGATAGAAATCAAGCGATGTGCTGATTGAGAACGCCGTGACCCATGACGAATACTCATAGGCGTGCACCTTGAGCATCTGCGCATTGACTTTTACAGAATCGCCCAGCCCGTGGATAAGCAATCGGTTGGAGGGGCGGCAGGCAATAAAGACCCCCGTCCCCGTAGCACGTAAGCTGCGGATTCGATCGATGAGGTCCTCGGTTTCGTGCTGCTCGAGATTGGGCACGTTGTCGATCGCAACGAGCGAATGAGGTTTGTCCTTAAGCTCATCGGCGACAACCTCGAGCTGCATAAAGAGCTCGCGTCCAATCGCGCGGTCGGCCTCGATAATCCGAACCGGCCCTCGCGTGGGGTCCGATTTAACCTCCTGCACGTATTGCAGCAACACCGACGTCTTACCAAACCCATCGGGCGCGTAGAGCAAAACAATTCCCGCCTTGCGCCCTTTAACGATGAGCTCGTTCATCAAGCGATCGCGCCGCACCATATAGCCGCCGCCCGTCGGCATCAACTCGAGGTCGTCAGTATTGCCCAGATCGTTTACCATGCTTGCTCCTCAACTCGACCATATGGACACCGTAGCTGCAGGACCATATGAGCCGCCCCGTGAATAGCGCGACTTAGAGTTTTTAATTGTCTGCCGGTACGTGTTTGGCAAGTTTTTGTACAGCGAGGCCCGATGGTAACTTATCCCCCGACCAATAGGTCTTTGCGCATGTCAATGCGCTTGCCAGCATGTCCCATCCCATTTGCAGTGTAGCGCAGTCGGCTATTTTTATTTGAGTTGCGCAACTCGCCTACTCCTCGCTACCGCCTGCGACTCTATGGTGGCAAATGTGCATAGAATCTGCTATAGAATGAATCACAAAAATTTAAAACCCTCCAGTCAAGCACGCGGCAAGGTTTCCGTCATGTATACGCCACGGCGTATGTCCACTCAAAAGGCCCCCGCAAAGCGAGGGCCTTTTGAGAAACTATGTAAGATCGCTTGATCGCGTTACTCGCAGAGCGAAAGAGCGGCCTCGTCAGCAACGACAACGCAGTTGGTGTGCAGCTGCAGGATCGAAGCCGGGCATTTGGGCGTAACCGGACCATAGCACATATCGTGCACGGCCTGAGCCTTTGCCTCGCCGTTGGCGACAACCAGGATCATGCGGGCATACATGATGGTCTGGGTGCCCATGGTGTAAGCCTGACGGGGCACGTCATCGATGCTGTCGAACAGGCGGCTGTTGGCCTGAATGGTGCTCTCGGTGAGGTCGACGCAGTGCGTGCCCTTGGAGAAGTGGTCATCGGGCTCGTTAAAGCCGATGTGACCGTTGTTGCCAATGCCGAGCAGCTGCAGATCCGGGTAACCGGCGGCAGCGACGATCTTGTCGTACTCGGAGCAGGCAGCGGCGGCATCGGGGTTGGAGCCATCGGGCACGTGCGTGTTGTTCAGATCGATATTGATGTGATCGAAGAAGTTCTCGCGCATAAAGTAGTGGTAGCTCTGGGGATCGTCGTGCGAAAGACCACGATACTCGTCCAGGTTATAGGTGCTGACCTCGGCAAAGTCAATGTCGCCCTTCTCGTACCAAGCAGCGAGCTGTTTGTAAGCGCCAATCGGGGTGGAGCCGGTGGCAAGACCCAACACGCAATCGGGCTTGAGGATAACCTGAGCCGAGATGATATTAGCGGCCTTGCGGCTCATATCCTCGTAGTCTTTAGCTTTAATGATTTTCATTACGCGTCCTTTCTCGTACAAGAGAGGCAAGGCTCCCCTTACAAGCACTTGCCCGCGGCCCGCGTCGGCCGCAACCAACGTGTGCGGCCACCAGGGCGAGGTCGCGTAATATATGTGTCTCGTGTCTAACCGCGTCGAGGCCCCTGCCCGTCCACGGTGACCCAAAGCTGTTTAGCTTCGGACAATCCCCATCTTGCCACGGAGGGCGCCCTCTTTCAAGGGCGCCCTCCGTAAACGTGATTGAATTGTAGGCTAAAGGCCAAGCGGAGCGACTAGCGCTCGCGAGCAACGATGAGCTGGTCCATCTCCTCGACATGCTCGCCAACGGAGCCCTTGATGCTCGAGAACTCAACAGAGTTGCACACCAAGATGGGAACCGTCACATCGTAACCCTCGGCAGCAATTGCCTCGCGATCGAACTCGATGAGCACATCGCGCTTATGGACGACATCACCCACCTGTGCATGCACGCTAAAATGCTTGCCCTCAAGCTGGACAGTGTCCAAACCAACATGGATGAGCACGTCTAGACCATCGACCGTGTTGAGCGCAACGGCATGACCCGTGGGAAAAATCGCCTCGACCTTAGCGTCAGCCGGAGCAATCACACGTGTACCCGTAGGCTGAATCGCCACGCCCTGACCCAAAAGGCCGGTAGCAAACGTCTGGTCTTTGACCTCGGATAACGGAATGACGTCGCCCGAGATGGGAGCATCCAGCGTAAGGACTCGACCACGCATACCAAAAGACCTCAGGACTTTAGTGAACATGCTCCCCCTCGGACATACCAATCAATCAAAATAACTTTAACAGTCTACCACTTGGCACCCGTTTTTGACCATTAGGGAAGTTCGCGCTTGACAACCTCGACGATGTCGTCAACCACACGCTGGGTCAGCTCGTGCGTCTCGGCCTCGGCCATCACGCGGACCAGCGGCTCGGTGCCACTCGGACGCACCAGAATGCGGCCGCGGCCGTTGAGCTCCTTCTCGGCGGCAGCGACGGCGTCCCAAATGGGCTGGCAATCGTCCAGGCCGGCCTTGTTGTCGGAATGCACGTTGACAAGCACCTGCGGGTACTTCTTCATGATGCCGGCAAGGTCGGTGAGGGTACGGCCGGTGCGCTTGAGCACGGCCAGAAGCTGCAGGGCCGTCACCAAGCCGTCACCGGTGGTGTTGTGCTCCAGGAAGATGATGTGGCCGGACTGCTCGCCGCCGATGACGGCACCGTCCTCGAGCATACGCTCGAGGACATAGCGGTCGCCCACTGCGGTCTGGACCATCTCGAAGCCCTGCTCCTTCATGGCGATGGAGAAGCCTAGGTTGCACATAACGGTCGAGACGATCTCGGAGTTGGCGAGCTTGCCGCGAGCGGCCAAGTCGGAGCCGCAGATGGCCAGGATGTAGTCGCCATCGATTTCGTTGCCCTCGCTGTCCACGAACAGCACGCGATCGGCGTCGCCATCGTGAGCCAGACCGATGTCGGCGTGGGTGCGCAGCACGAGCTCACGCAGGGGCTCAAGATGAGTGGAGCCGCACTCGACGTTAATGTCGGTGCCGCAGTAGTCGGTGTTGATGGCATGGACCGTGGCGCCCAGGCGCTGCAGTGCGGCGGGCGTGGTCTGGCAAGAAGCGCCGTGGCCGCAGTCGACGGCAACAACCAGGCCGTCGAGCTTAAGGCCGTCGAGCGTGTTGATGGCATGATCGACATATGCCTTGCGGGCGTCCTTCATCTTGATGATGTGACCCACACCGGCGCCGGTCGGCAGCGTGTCGGCAGCCATGGCCTCCTCGGACATGACCCAGGCGCTGATCTCTTCCTCGACAGCATCGGGAAGCTTCATGCCCTTGCGGCTAAAGAACTTGATGCCGTTGAACTCCGGCGGATTGTGCGAAGCAGAGATGACGATGCCGCCGTCGAGCTCGTTTTGGACGGTGAGCAGCGCCACGGCCGGCGTAGGGATAACGCCGCAGCAGTGCGGTCGGCCGCCCTCGGCCATAATGCCGGCGGTCAGAGCACTCTCGAGCATGGTGCCCGAAAGACGCGTGTCACGGCCGATGCAAATGTCCGGACCAAGGAACTTGGTCGCCGCACGGCCAAGACGAAACGCGAGGTCGCACGAGAGGTCGGCGTTGGCGACGCCGCGGACGCCATCGGTACCGAAGATGTTCTGGGGCATAGGATCGCTCCTTCCCAAGTGGGCAAAACGCAGTCGCCCACCCTAGTCGAAAAAGAAAAGCGGGACCCGCCGAGCAATCGGCAGGCCCCGCTTGTACATTGTATCTCGTAAGGAGATAAAACCTTAGCGCTTGGAGAACTGGGGAGCGCGGCGAGCCTTCTTGAGGCCGTACTTCTTGCGCTCGACCACGCGAGCATCGCGCGTAAGGAAACCGGCCTTCTTGAGGTCAGCACGGTAGTCGCCAGCGTTCAGAAGAGCGCGAGCGATGCCCAGGCGCAGAGCGCCGGACTGACCGGAGATGCCGCCGCCATCGCACAGAGCGATAACGTCGAACTGACCGGCGGTGTCGGTCACCTTGAAGGGAGCAAGGGCGTTCTCAACGAGCTGATGACGGCCGAAATACTGCTCGGCGTCACGCTTGTTGATGGTCACCTTGCCGGTGCCGGGGACGAGACGGACGCGGGCGACGGCGTTCTTACGACGGCCGGTACCCTGGTAGACAACGGTGTTCTCAGCCATCTTTAAGCCTCCAGCTCAATCTTCGTGGGGTTCTGGGCAGCGTGCGGATGCTCGGCACCAGCGTAGACCTTAAGCTTGGTCATCTGGGCACGACCGAGGGTGGTCTTGGGCAGCATGCCGCGAACGGCGCGCTCGATGACCTTCTCCGGGTGCTTCTCCATAGCCTGGCGGAAGCTCTCAGCCTTGAGGCCGCCGTTGTAGCCGCTGTGGCGATAATAGGTCTTCGTGTCGGCCTTGTTACCGGTAAGCTGGACCTTATCGGCGTTGATGACGACAACGAAGTCGCCGCAGTCGCTGTTGGGCGTGAACTGGGGCTTGTTCTTACCGCGCAGGATCATTGCGATCTGGGTGGCAAGACGGCCCAGGACAGCACCATCGGCGTCGACGAGAACCCAGTTGCGCTGGACCTCGCCCTGCTTGGCGTAGTGAGTCGATTTCGAAATCACTTAGACTCCTCCATGTACAGTACGTGTTGTTACAGAGATTCACGGGGCTCTGCAAGTAACCCGTCTATATTACCCCGCTCGTCGCCCGAGTCAACAGGTATTTTGGCTCTGACCAGACTTTCTGCACATGTCGTCCATGGGTCATGACGTCGCGACGCTAGCGCTCGACAAACGCCTCGATATCTCCCAGCAATCGCTTTGCCTCCTGGCGGCCCTGAATATACAGGTCGAGGAGCTTTGCCGGATCGTGCTCAACGTGGCCGACCTCGACCGGCTTTTGCGGAGCAACGACCAGCGCACGGCCCTCGCGCTCATACTTCCACAGATGCATGCGTTGGATGTTATAGCGGTCGTGGCGCGTCTCGATAGCCTCGAGCAGGTAGGGGTAGTCGGCATAGCGGGCGCGCGCGGCGGGCATAAACTCGTAGGGCTTTTTCTCGTATGAGCGGTCCTGCGTAACGATAACGACCGCACGGTCGAAGCCCGCCTCCTCGAGCACATGCTCGATAGGGACCGAATCGGCTACGCCGCCGTCGACGTATTTGTGCCCGTCAATCTCGACCGGCGGCGTCACCAGCGGCAGCGACGTCGAGGCGCGCACGGCATCGAGGTCAAGTACGGCGCTTTTGACCGGAAGGTACGTGGCGGTTCCAAAGAGCATGTCCGTCGCGACGGCGTACATCTCGATGGGGCTCGCGTCGAACGTCTCGTTGTCAAAGGGATCCAGGCGGTCCTGGACATCGTTGAAGATAAAGTCGTAACCCACAATAGAGCCCGTGGACGCAAACGATGCGGCGCCCATAAAGCGGCTGTCGTTGCAGAAAGCCAGGTTGATGCGGTTGGCACGGCCGATCTGGTGCGACTTGTAGTTCACGCCGTTGAGGGCGCCGGCCGATACACCGTAGACAGCCGGAATCTCGACGCCGGCCTCCATGAGAACGTCGAGCACGCCCGCGGTAAACTGCCCGCGGAAGCTGCCGCCCTCCAAAACGAGCGCGACCTTGCCGGCGTTCTTTGCCCTATCTTCTGCAGTCATATTGACCTCCTGCTGTTTCGTTTGGGCTTCTTCTACCCAGTTTTGGGATAGAGAGCGCATTGGTTTTGGAGTTGCGGAGGACGGGGCGGTCGGCGGGAAAGCGCGTCCCACTCTGCGTTGCTGCGGCGCATGGCAGGCTGAGATTCGATATCATCGCATCTATATAGGTTTGAGGCTTTGCGCGGAGAATCCGCGTATTTGCTTCGCAAATCCGCACCGGCTTCGGCCGCCTGCCGGCGTCCTCGCCCGCTCGCTACAAACGCCTCGCGTTTGCTTAACGCTCGCGCCCTGCATAGAGTTCGATTCTCCGCGGTATCTGCAAGTAATAAAAAA
The DNA here is from genome assembly GCA_937980385.1 of uncultured Collinsella sp. GTDB lineage: Bacteria > Actinomycetota > Coriobacteriia > Coriobacteriales > Coriobacteriaceae > Collinsella. The sequence goes on from CALJPV010000005.1 coordinate 143,738, forward strand.
GCAGGTAGGTGCGTTTACCTACCTGCTTGTAACTATTGGTGGAGGCGCGGAGAATCGAACTCCGGTCCACGAAAGCCCCCTGATTGGCATCTCCAAGCTCAGTCGCTGGTTTAGTCTCGGACGCTTTGCGCGCAGCGACACGCTCGCGGCGTCCTAACCGGTTCGGTCTTAGCCTGCGCCATACCGATTACGTGCGCAGGAGCATTCCCCTAACATGACGTCGCGCCGGTGTCGGGGAAATCACCGGGTTGACGCGCCGCTATAAACTAAGCAGCGAGAGCCATAGGCTCAAAAGAAGAGTTGTTGTCAATTCAATTTGACGGTACCCCTGTTTAACGAGGCGAGGAGACCTCGGCTTGCTTCCTCTCTCAGAGCTATCGTGTCGAAACCAGTCGCCCCCGAATGTCGGGAAAGTCTGGATGGCATTGGGCACGAGCGCCCAACACCCGTCGACTTTTCAAGGAGCATGCGGAGCGAGCCCCGCTTGTGGAGTGTTATCTTACCACGTTCTGAAAGCGGACAGCTGTTCTATGCACGAGCTGTGAAGACCCCAATGTGCGCCGCACTTCGCACTTTTGCTACCGATCGCGTCACGTATATTTTCGCCAAGCAAAATTGACCCGTCGAAAGGACCGTTATGGATACCAAGCAGCAACTCGTCAATGCCCTCGCAGGCCTGGGCTCAACCATTACCGAAGCTATGGATGTCATCGAAGGCTTTGTCCCCTGCGGACATCCCGCCCTCACGGTATCGAACGCACTCGTCGCGCTGGACGCTGACGATGATGCAGCTCTCGCCCAGCAGCTTGAGACCGTCGAGGGTTTTATCGACCACGTGAGTGAGAACCGCGGCGTGGCCGCCTACCACGGCGTCGACGTCGAGCTCGCAGGTCCCAAAGCTGATCTGCTCGCAGCAATCCGCGAGGTAGGCGCCCTTATGCAGACCGCAGGCGTCAAGAACACCCAGGCCAACGAGTGGGTCTACCGCAGTCTGGCAGCACTAAACGATTCCGACGAAAAGGCAGCCGAACAGCTCGAAGAAAGTCCCACCATTAAGGCCGAGCTTTTGTAAATAGCAGACGCGGGTCCCTTGGCGCATCGTCGTCCAAGAGGCCCGCAAGCAGTTCGCGTTAACCGATAGCCGCGCCGCCGCGTTCGGCCAAAGCAAGAATCGGCATCATTTGGCGCGGGGTCTTCGCTGCAAGATCGGCATGTTCGAGCAGCTTGCGATCGTTGGTCACCAAGTAATCGACCTGCGCGCGCTTGCATGCGGCAAGCACCAAGTTGTCCTCGTAATCGCGATGGAGCGTCAGATATTTGTCGGCCAGCCAAAGGTCCGACGCATCCGCACCCACGGCTGTGACGTTTTCGGTCATATTCCGAACAAACGCCAGCGCCGCATCGCCAATTGCGCGGGCAGAAGCCTCGTCGAGCGCTCCCCCGCTGGCAAGAACGCTACGCTTCAGCTCGTGTTGGACAACGTACAGTACGTCCTTAGCGATATGCACCGGAAAGAACAGCAACGCCCCCGTCTCCGTCGCCTGCCCAATAAACGCACGCGCGGCAAGTGACTCGGCATGGTCGACGCAAAACGAATCAACCCATACGTTGGCGTCCACCATTATTTTGAGGGGAGCCCCGCTCACAGGATCATCCCCTTTTGGCGATAGCGCTCGTCCATGGCTTCGGAATAGATTGCGTCCCAATCACGATCGTCGGACACGGACGACGTAGCGATGCCCAGGTCCGCGTAAAGCTGATCCGCCGCCGCCCATGATGCGGCGAACGGAGTATCGTGCGCGACGGTCTGCTGCCGGTCGTCGACGGCCGCAAGCACTTCCTCGCACTGCCCGCCACCCTGTGCGACCTTGGCCACCACCTTTTTGATGAGCTCGGGCAGCGACCCGCCCGAAAGCCGCAGCGCCTCCTCGGCGCGCTCTTTAACCGAGCGATCTACGCGAACATTTACCTGCGCCATGCCGCCAACGGTAGCCATCTCAACCTCACCTTCAGCATTTGCTAGCAGTGCTAGCACAAGCATATATCCGAGCTAACATCTCGTCAAACAAAAGAAGGCCTGCACCCTGTCGGCTGCGGTGCCACCCGAATGCAGGCCATATACTCAATCGAAAACGCTAACGCAGGTAAGCCTTCGCGTTGCCCAGGCTGTAGGCGATCGTTGAGCCGTTATGCAGCAGTGACGACGTCTGCGGAGTGATCATGCCGGTAATACCCAATGCCAACAGCGCCGAGTTTGTGAGCATCACCTTGGAATACGAACTCGTCAGACGGTCAATAAGCCCCTGGCTCATGCGGCGCAGGCGCACGATCGCGGCCAGATCCGTATCGGTCAGGATGATATCGGCGACCTCCTTGGCGATGTCGCTTCCGCCGCCCATGGCCAGCCCCACGTCGGCCAAACCGAGCGCCGGCGAATCGTTGACGCCGTCGCCCACCATGGCAACGTGGCGCCCCTCGCGCTTAATCCGCTCCACATAGGCGTACTTGTCCTCGGGCAGCAGCTCGGCCTTAAACTCGTCGACACCTGCCTCGCGAGCAATGCGCTCGGCCGTGCGCTCCGAGTCGCCCGTGAGCATAACCACGTGTTTAACGCCCAACGCATGCAGGTCGGCGATGGCCTCACGGACCCCGGGCTTGAGCGGATCCTCGATACCGAGCACGCCCACAACGGTGCCATCGACCGCCAGGTACAGCGGCGACAAGCCCTGCATCTGGAGCTCGATTTGCTCCTTAATGTCGGACTCGAGCTGCGCGCCCTCATCCTCAAATACAAAGTGCGCGGAACCGATGATGGCGCGACGTCCCTCGATGGACGAGGCAATGCCGTGTGCCACGATGTACTCGACCGCAGCGTGACGCTCGCGGTGCTCGAGCCCGCGTTCGCGCGCTGCATTGACCACGGCGCGTGCAACCGGATGCGGGAAATGCTCCTCCAAGCAAGCGGAAAGGCGCAGGACCTCGTCCTCGCTCCAGCCATCAGTCGTCAGCACGCAAGCCAGGCGCGGCTGTGCCTCGGTAAGCGTGCCGGTCTTATCAAACACAATGGTGTCGGCCTTGGCAAACGACTCAAAGTACTTCGCGCCCTTGACCATGACGCCCATCTTGGCAGCATCGCTCATAGCGGTCATGACGGCAACGGAACCCGTGAGCTTGAGTGCGCACGAGTAGTCGACCATCAGCGCCGCTGAGGTCTTGATGAGGCTACGCGTGGTGAACGCAACAAGGCCCGCGAGCAGGAAGTTCCACGGGACGATCTTGTTGGCAAGGTCCTCCATATGCGACTGGCCCTCGGACTTAAGCGAGTCGGCCGTCTGCACGAGCGAGACGATTGAGCGCAACTTGGTTTGCGCCGTATTGGCGCGCACGCGCACCAGGATGCTGCCGTCTTCCACGACGGTGCCGGCGAACACGTCGTCGCCCGCGCTGCGCTCGACGGCAAGCGGCTCGCCGGTCAGGGTCGCCTGGTTGACCATGGCGCTCCCCTGCTCGACCACGCCGTCAATGCAGATGGACATGCCGGTGCGCACGGCTACCAAGTCGCCAGGCTCAAGCTCGGTAGCGGCAACGCTCACCTCGGTGTCGCCGACCACCTTTTGTGCCTTGTCGGGCACATCGAGCAGCGAGTTGATGAGCTCGTTTTCGCTCATGGCGCGGGTGTAGTCCTCGAGCAGCTCGCCCACGTTGAGCAGGAACATTGTCTGACCCGCGGTGTCGACATCACGCTTGACGAACGAAATGCCGATGGCCGAAGCGTCGAGTACGGGAACGGTCAGGCGCGGCTGCGCCAGCTCATGAAGGGCAGCGCGCAAAAATGCCATGTAACCGGCCACGACAAACACCGCGCGCAGAGGCGTCGGCAAGAACCAGCGACGTGCGTAATGGGCACCGACGAGTGTCGCCAGGTCCATAACGAGTTTGTGCTTGCGCGGCTCGAGTTGCATCACGTAGCCCGACTTGGCATCGGCGATAGCTTGAGCATCGAGTGCGCCCAAGGCGTCGAGTACGCTCGCGCGGCGCGACTCGTCGTACTCCAGCGCCATCTGGCCAATGCGACCATACACGCGCACTTTGCGCACACCATCGATTTCGCCACTGAGCTTTAGAAGCGCATCGAGATCGCTCTCTGGCACAGGACCCGCCAACTGGAGGCGGGTCCTGCCGGGGATCTCGCTGATAATCGAGAATCTCATAGTTTGTGCCTGGGAGTGCTACTCGGCTGCCTTGTCCGCAGCGGCCTCGCTCTGGGTGATGTAGGCCGCCTCGGCAACCATGTCGTCGACATTAGCCTTGGCCTGCTCGACCATGTCCTGGTAGCAGTTCTTGACGCGCATACCGCACGCGATACCCTGCACGCAGGCATTCTTTACCGGAGCGCTGGTGAGCAGCTTGATGCCGGCCGTGCCAAGCAGAAAACCGCCACCGACAAGCAAGGTGTTAAACGTCGACTTCTTCATGTTGCTTCTCCCTTTTGCCGCATTGGACGCGGCACGGTGCCTCAGCACCCGAGTAAATAAGTTTGCTCGAGCACACTTTTAGAAAATAGTTTAGTTTATCTAACTATTGAGGTCAACAAAGGTTAACTTTTTGGAAATCTTGAGGCGCGATATGACCAAGGGAACCGCCCCTGCGCCACATCCACAAAAACGAGGGCGCCAACGACGCCCTCATCACCAAATTCCATTCAGCCCCGCCTGACCCGAACGGCCGAGTCGTCACGGAACCCGGGAGCCCCGGCAGGGCGGGTGCTTGCTCAAAATGAGTTCCCCTCAAAACAATGGGCGTGCCAACGGCGCGCCCATTCACTCTATTCCATTCAGCCTACCTGACCCGAACGGCCGAGTCGTCACGGAACCGAGGGGCCGGGCGCAGGGCCTTGCCTCTCAATGAGTTCCGCACGAACAGGAGGCGCCAGTGGCGCCTCCGTCGTGAGTCAGGACTGTCCGAAATTGAGAGGCAAGGCCCTGCGCCCGGCCCCTCGGTTCCCGCTTACGAGAGCGACGTTCTCAGCAACTCGTTGAAGAGCTTCGGGTTGCCCTTGCCGCGGCTCGCCTTCATGCACTGGCCCACCAAAAAGCCGATGACCTTCTGGTTGCCGTCACGATACTGCTGCGCCTGATCGGCACAGTTTGCCAGCACCTCGTCCACAATCGGCTGCAGCGCGCCGGCATCGCTCACCTGACGCATACCGCGCTCGTCGACGATCTTGTTGGGGTCGTCGCCGGTCTGGGCCATGGCCTCAAAGACCTCGTGCGCCTGGTTGGAGCTGATGGCATCGGTCGCGAGCAACTTGGCAAGAGCTGCCACCTGAGCCGGCGCGATGCCGGACTCGGCCAGCGAGACGCCCGCGCCCTTAAGGTAGGCGATCATCTCGTTCACCAGCAGGTTTGCGACCGTCTGGGCCTCCTTGCCAGCCATACCGGCAGCGGCGGCCTCAAAGAACTCGGCAAACTCCGGGTCGCCGGCGATCTGCTCGGCATCGGCCGTCTTAATGCCAAAGTCGGCCTCAAAACGGGCGCGCTTGGCATCGGGCAGCTCGGGGATCTCGCCACGGCAGCGGTCGATGAACTCGTCGTCCAGATCGAACGGCGCCAGATCGGGGTCGGGGAACAGGCGGTAGTCGTCGGCCGTCTCCTTCACACGCATGACCACGGTGCGCTTGCGGCTGGGCTCCCAGTGGCGGGTCTCCTGATAGATGATGCCGCCCTCCTCGAGCACCTCGGCCTGGCGGCAAATCTCGTAGGCAAGGCCATCATGCAGACTCTTAAACGAGTTGAGGTTCTTAAGCTCGGTCTTGGTGCCCAGCTTGGTCTCGCCGCGGCGACGCAGCGACACGTTGCCGTCGCAGCGCATGGAACCCTTCTCCATGGAGCAGTCCGAAATGCCCAGCGTCACAAAGATGCGACGGAGCTTCTCCATAAACAGGCGGGCCTCCTCGGGCGTGCGCAAGTCGGGCTCAGTCACGAGCTCAATCAAAGGCGTGCCGCAGCGGTTGTAGTCGACGAGCGACTCGGCCGCGGCGGTAATGCGGCCCTCGGCACCGCCCACGTGCACCATCTTGGCGGCGTCCTCCTCCATGTGGATGCGAAGGATACGGATGGGCACCGTGTAGGAACCGTCCTCGCGACGCTCGGGCATCTGCAGGTTGGACGCGTCATAGCTGGCCAGATGGCCGGCGCGCTGGTTGCCCTCGCGCATGGTCGACGTCATGGACGTGGACAGGCCCTCGGCGTTGGCCGAGGCGCTCGCCAGGCTCTGGGCCTCGCCAAATGCGCAGTCGGGGCGCTCGGCGGCACCGCGACCGGTCACGTCCAGGTCCAGGTGACCGTACATGGCAAAGGCGACCGGGCCCTGCGTGGTCTGGAAGTTCTTGGCCATATCGGGATAGAAGTAGTGCTTGCGGTAGAACATCGAGTGGCGCTGGATCTCGCAGTTGGTGGCGAGACCGGCCTTGACGATGCTCTCGATGGCGCGCTTGTTGGGCACCGGCAAGGCGCCGGGCAGGCCCAGGCACACCGGGCACACGTTGGCGTTGGGTTCGTCATCGTGGCTGAGCTTGCAGTTGCAGAACATCTTGGTATCGAGTGCGGTGAGCTCGGTATGAATCTCCAGGCCGATCACGGCCTCCCAATCCTGCAGGACCTCGGAAAGCTCCTTCATTACAGCTCGCCTCCCTTCCCGGCAAAATCGGGCGCGACGGAAAGCGCGGGCGCACCCGTGGCGGCATCCGCAAAGCCGCGCTCCAAGGCGCGGGCAAACGTGAGCAGCTGGCGGTCCTTAAACGCCGGACCAACCAGCTGGGCAGAAACGGGCAGCTGAGTATCCTCGCCCAGGCCCAGCGGCACCGAGATACCGCCGTTGCCGCAAATGTTGAGCGAAATGGTGTACAGGTCGGAGAGATACATCTGCGTGGGGTCGCTAATCTCGCCAAACTTAAAGGCCGTGCGCGGCGAGGCGGGCATGAGGATGGTGTCCACCTTGGCATACGCGGCGTCGTAGTCCTGCGTGATGAGCGTGCGGGCCTTTTGCGCGGCGTAGTAGTACTTGTCGTACACGCCCGAGCTCAGCAGGTAGGCGCCGAGCATCTGACGGCGCTTGGCCTCGGCGCCAAAGCCGTGGGCGCGCGAGAGCGAGCTCTGGTCGGACAGGTTGGCGCAGCCCTCCTCCTGATAGCCGTAGCGAATGCCGTCGAAGCGAGCCAGGTTGGAGAACGCCTCGGCCGGGCCGATGACGTAGTAGGCGGCGATGGCGGCGTCCAGGTGCGGCAGGTCGACCTCGACCAGCTCGGCGCCCTGGTTCTGAAGCTCCTGGGCGGCACGCTGAACGGCGGCCTTGACCTCGGGCGTCAGGCCCTCGGCCTCCATAAACGCGGGGATGATGCCCACGCGCTTGCCCTCGATGCTGTCGTTGAGATGCTCGGTAAAGTCGACGGCGCAATCCTGGCTGGTGCAGTCGTACGGATCGTGGCCCGCGCCGGTAAGCGCGTTCATGGCCAGCGCGACATCCTCGACCGTGCGGCCAAAGGGGCCCACCTGGTCGAGCGACGAGCCAAAGGCAACCACGCCGTAACGGCTCACGGCGCCATACGTGGGCTTAAAGCCCACCACGCCGCACAGCGACGCCGGCTGACGGATGGAGCCGCCGGTGTCCGAGCCCAGCGAGAGCGCGACCTCGCCCGCGGCGACGGCGGCAGCGGAGCCGCCCGAAGAACCGCCGGGCACGCGCTCGGTATCCCAGGGGTTGTTGGTGCGGTGGAACGCCGAGCTCTCGGTGGAGCTGCCGAAGGCAAACTCGTCCATGTTGGCCTTGCCCATGGGCAGGCAGCCGGCGTCGAGCATGCGCTGGACGCAGGTGGCGGTGTAGACGCTCTGGTAGTCCCCGAGCATGCGGGAAGCGCAGGTGGTACGCGTGCCCACGAGGTTCATGTTGTCCTTGATGACCAGCGGCACGCCCGCGAGCGGGGGCAGCGGCTTGCCTGCGGCGCGGTCGGCATCCACGCG
>CALJPV010000006.1:0-19347 GCA_937980385.1 uncultured Collinsella sp.
CAGCGTGGCCTTGTCCTCGGGCGTGTCCTCGGCCTCTTGTGCGGCACGCAGCGCGGCCGTGCGCTCGACCACATCGGCCAGCTCGGCATCGGTCATGGCATCGCGCTTGGCTGCCAGCTCGGCGGCCTCGGCACCCTCTGCGCCCTCGGCGGCGTCCACCGGCACCAGCTCGACGAGCGCCATATGGTCGTTTTCCAGCACCAGCTCGCGCAGCAGGTCCTCGAAGTAGCTGCCGTCCAGCTCGCCACGCAGCTCCTCGTACACCGGGCCGTACTTGAGCGCCAGCGTCGCGGCGTCGTCATCGTAGAGCCAGGTGCTCAGCGCGTCGCACGCAATGGCCACGCCGTCGGCGATACCGTAGTCGCGCTGGCGCAGGTCGTATTCGTTGCTGCTGATGATAGCTTCCAGGCGCTCGCGCGGAACGCCGTGCTCGCACAGGTCGCGGCAGGCGTCCTGGAACACGCGACGCAGCTCGCGCGCCACACCGGGCTGTGCGTTTTGCAGCATGATGAGCTCGTAGGGCTGCAGGCTCTCGGCCGCGGTGTAGCTCACCACGTTGCCGCCCAAGCCGGCGGCCAGAATGGCCTTCTTAACCGGCGCTTCGTTGGAGCCCAGCAGTGCCTCGAACAGGATGTCCGCGGCGATCGTGCGCTTGCGGTCGAGCGCACTGCCCAGCACAAAGCCCAGGCCCACCAGGGCGTTCTCGGGCGTGGTGGCCATCTCGACGCGCTTATACTCGCAGGTCACGGGCGCCTGCACGCCCAGCGGATTGGGCGCAAGCGTGGACGGGTCCTCGCCGGCGGCAACGGCTGCGTCCATGCGGCGGCTCGCGGCACTCGGCTGCGACAGGTAGCGCTCGTCCAAAAAGGCCAGTGCGCGGTCCACGTCCAGGTCGCCGTAGAGCGTGATATAGGAGTTGGAAGGATTGTAGTGGCGCGCATGCGTGTCCAGGAACTGCTCGTAGGTGAGCGCGGGAATCGCGCGCGGGTCGCCGCCGCTCTCGTGCGCATAGGCGGTGTCGGGATAGAGCGCGGCGTTGACGGCGTCGTCCAGCACGCTCATGGGGTCGGACAGCGCGCCCTTCATCTCGTTGAACACCACGCCGTTATAGCGCAGTGTGCCCTCGCGCAGGCTCGCGGAGCTGCCGTCGCCCTCGACACCCTCTGGCAGGTCTAGCTCGTAGTGCCAGCCCTCCTGCTCAAAAATGGTGGGCTTGGTATAGATGGCCGGGTTGAACACCGCGTCCAGATACACGTCCATCAGGTTGTACAGGTCCTGCTCGTTGGTGGTGGCAACGGGGTAGATGGTCTTGTCGGGGTAGGTCATGGCGTTGAGGAACGTCTGCATGGAGCTCTTGATCAGGTCGACAAACGGCTCCTTGACGGGAAACTTGGCCGACCCGCACAGCACCGAGTGCTCAAGAATATGAAATACGCCGGTGGAATCGGCCGGCGGCGTCTTAAAGCCAATGGCAAAGGCCTTGTTCTCGTCGTCGCACGCCAGGTACAGCAGGCGAGCGCCCGAGGCGGTGTGTCGCAGCACGTAGGCGTCCGAGTCGAGCTCGGGCACGGTCTCGCAGCGCTCGACGGCAAAGCCGTGGCAGGTAGTGCCGGGCACTAGCAGTGCGGCGGCAGCGGCGCGCGGGTCGGTTGAGGTGGTGGGCATATGCAGTCTCCTTTGACGCCCCAGCGGGGGCGAATCGAGTCGAATCCTCGTGAGTATACCCATATGGGGCCCTCGACCAATCTGCCGCACGAGCGTGGATTTTCGGACACACGAGCGTGGAAATTCGGACGCAAATTGAACGAGAGTGGATTTTCGGACGGAAACAGCCCCAAAACGCCAAAAAACCGTCCGGAAATCCACTCTCGATTCCTGACCGTCCATCACTCATGCATTTCTCATTTCTCACTCATCTCTAATATAAGAGATAACAGAAAGATGAGAGATAAATATGAGAGATAACTGAGCAGCAAAAAGACAAACAATCATGGTATTGTCTCAATACCGATTGTTCTACCAGCAAGAACATGTTTAAATGAAACAGATGGTAGACATCTTATCTTCCATCTCTCACTCATCTCTTATATGAGAGATAGCAGTAAGATGAGAGATAATTACGAGAGATAACTGAGAGACGAAGGAAATCTATTCGCGGCATTCTCCGCCGGACTGAGCGAAAGGACGTGCAGATGAACGAAAACGAGCTGACCGGTCTGCTCGAGTCTTTAAGGCGCATGGGCTCGGACGATCTTAACGTCGAGGTCAAGGAGAGCGCCACGACGCTTTCTCGTGACGTATGGGAAACGGTTAGCGCATTCGCGAATACCGCCGGCGGAATTATCGTGCTCGGCGTGAGCGAGCGCGCGGGCTTTGTCCCGGTTGAGAACTTTGAGACCGAGAAGGTGCTCAACCAATTCGTAGCGGGCATGGGTGATGCCGGCGGTCGCGGAAAACTGGCCAATCCGCCCAAATACACTATTGAGCGCGTGGGGCTTCGGGGCACCGTGGTTCTCGTTATCACGATTGAGGAGCTCGACCCGTCGAGCAAGCCCTGCTATGTAATAGAGCGTGGCGCCCAGGGCGGTAGCTACAAGCGCATCGATGACAAAGACGTGCCACTTTCATCGACCGAGGTTTTGGCGCTGTCGTCATACGAACGGACGAGTCCTAGCGATCGCGATGCGGTGCCCGGCGCGGTCGCAGGCGATCTTGACGAGGCCCTGGTCGACCGCACGATAGAGCGTGCTTTCTCGCTGACACCCCGGGCAATGCGCGGCGCGCCGGACAAGAAAACGAAGCTGGAGCGCCTGAATTTCCTCGACTCCCAGGGCAATGTTACTAAGGCCGGGCTCCTGGCTGCGGGTGCCTATCCTCAGCAGTTCTATCCTAAGCTCTTTATCGATGTGGCGGTCTATGCCGGAACGCAGAAGGGAGCGGCGGGGTCGTTGAGGTTCATGGACCGTATGATCTGCGAGGGAACGTTGGGCGAAATGATCTCGGATGCCGTCGCGGCAGTCGCCAAGAATTTGCGGCGAACCTCGATGATCCAAGGCGTCTCGCGTGTCGACTCGCTGGAGATTCCCGAGGAGGTCCTGCGCGAGGCAATCGCCAACGCCGTAATCCACCGAGAATACGGAGATCGGTTCTGTGGGCAGTCGATCGCTGTTGACGTCTTTGATGACCGTATCGAAGTGACGAACCCCGGCGGCCTATACGGAGGAAAGACTCGCGAGAACCTGTTTGACGGCAGCTCCCGATGTCGCAATGCGACGCTTGTGAAGCTCATGTCGCTTGTCCCGTTGCCCGACGGCGCGGGCTCTCCTGCCGAAGGCAACGGGTCGGGCATTCCAATGATGCTCGATGCCATGCGTGCGCACGGTCTGGCTGAGCCATTGTTTTGCCCGGGTTTCGACCGGTTTAAGGTTGTCCTCTACCGAGCGAAGGTTGAGCAAATCGATCATGGCGGGGACTTAATTGTGGCGGCACTCAAGCGCAATGGCGAACTGGGAACACGTGAACTGGCAGAATGCACGGGACTCACCGTCTCCCAGGTTAGGACGCGCGTCAATGCGCTTATCGCGCAGGGCAAGCTAGAGCCTACGGCCGCGGCGACGAGCCGCAACCGCAAGTACCGGTTAACGGAGCGCGCAAAGCAGCTGCGCTAGCCCCGCGCCCCACATCCCGCCATTTCACGCACCGCACATCGAAACCTGCGGCAAAGCAGTTACAATAGCCCAATGTGCATCGCGCACGACGATGATATCGGCGCCCGCGACTGGGGGAGAATACATGGCAGAGCAACAGATAGCGTCGGGGACCAAGCTTCAGGTGGCATTCGACGTGCCCATGGGCCAAAAAACCGACTTCAACATGCTCTCCACGTTCAAAGAGAACCTGGACGAGGCGTACTTTCTTATGAGCGCTCCCATGCTCGCCGGCAAGCCGCTCATCATGGACGAAAACCAAAAGCTCCTACTGCAATACAAAGTGGGCGAGGAGACGTTCGTGCTGGCCGGCTACCCCGAGTCGGTCGAGAAAAAGGGTATCCGCACCTACTGGAAAATGCGCAAAGTCGCCGAGCAGCGCACCTTCGTTAAGCGCCGCGACGAGCGTTTTAAGGTCGCCATGCGCCTGAACTACCAGCGCGACAACGCGCCGACCCCCGAGCCCGAGGACGCCATGACCATCGACGTCTCGGCTGGCGGTCTGGCTATTTACCTCAACGATTACCCCGACGTGGGCGAGGCCCTGGCCGTGCAAATGCCCTCGATCCGTCTGCAGGGCGAGCGCCACGAGCTGCCAGAGCAGCTGGGTATCGTGTGCTGGGTACGCCGCGCGCCCAAGGGCAGCCTGTACCGCAACGTCTGCGGCCTGCAGTTCCGTTATGCCGACGACATGGAGCGCGAGCTCGTCAAAGAATACGTCGGCTACATCCGCGCCAAATATAAGCTCTGATCGCCATGGCACTGTTCAAGCGTAACGACAACAAAGATCAATCTGCCGAGGATTTGGCCGAGGGCATGGCTGAGGACATGTCGCAGGACGAGCTCGGCACCAATGCCGAGAACGCGCCCGGCGAGGACTCCGCGCCCGAGCAGGCTCCCGCCTCCCGCAAGCGCTTCGGCAAGCCCAACCGCAAGCCCAAGCCCAAGCCCAAACGCAACCTCCGCGGCGTGGTGCGCATCGAGGAGCTGGAGCAGGCGCTTGCCGACCAGGACCTCGACGACATCGATCCCGACACGGTCGTGTCCATGTATATGCCCAAGCGCCGCATGGAGCGCATCGGCGCGGCGCTGCTGCGCATGGACAAGCTGCAAAAGGCCCTCGTGGTGCTGGCGCTTGCCTTTGGCGTGCTGTTCGCCCTGTCGTTTATGCAGGAAAACATGGGTAACTTCACCATCAACCTCAACCGACTGGAGCTGTTCCGCCGCGGCGTGGCCATTGCCGACAACGGCGACTTTAACAACGCCACCGCGCGCCTGGCCGCCGACGCCTTGGACAACGGCACCAATATCGCTGCCGAGGACCTGCCCGACAACCTGGACGATATCGACGGCAGCCACAACGGCAAGAACTACGTGGCGTACACCTTCTATATCCGCAACGCCGGCAAGACCGATCTGGGCTACAGCGCCAAGCTCAAGGTGGTCAGCGCCAGCAAGGGCGTGGAGAAGGCCGCGCGCGTGAGGGTGTATCGCAACGGCGAGCCCACCACCTATGCGGCGGCGGCGACAGACGGCAACCCCGAACCCAACACCGAACCGTTTGCGTCCAAAGACGTGGTGACGACCATCAGCCACAAGAACTTCCGTGTGGGCGATGTGGACAAGTACACCGTGGTCATTTGGCTGGATGGCGACGACCCGGAGTGCGTGGACAAGATCATCGGCGGAGCGGTGGAGTTTGGTTTCGATTTTGATTCGTCCGAGACCGACGATTCGAGCCTGTTCGTTAAGTTCGTACAGGATATTGCCGATACCCTGACCGGCAACGACCCCATTAGCGCGAGCGGCAACGAGGCGCCCGATTACTACAAGGAACACAACGTGACCTGGAGTAACCGTCGCAACCAAAAGAACTCGCCCGCAGGGGACGGGGACAAGTAGAACGAACGAGCGCCGGGCTGGGATTGATTTTCCGGCCCGGCGCTTTTGTTATGCGGAGGCGTTGTCTGCGGAGGTAGCACCGTTGCCAGCGGTGGCGTCCAGCAAGAACAACCGCAGCGCGAGCTTGATCGCGTAGCCCGGCTTGACCTGCGCTGCGTTGCTCGTGCGTTCGTCCAGGTCGCCGCAGTAGGCGTAGAGGTCGCGGATGAGGTCCGCGCCCGAGAGCGTGAACATGTAGCCCGCGTCCGAAAGCGCGTTGGGTGCTGCGGGCAGCCCCGCAGCCACACAAAAGCTCGCAAGGTCGGGGCCCATGACGGCCTTGTAGTCAATCGCGGCGCCACGGTCCTGAGCGGACTGCTCCTGCTTGCGGGTGTACGACAATGCCGCCGCCAGTACAAAGCTGGGCGTGGGCGCATTGACGTCGTCGGTGGTGGCGACGAGCTTACCGGCCGCTTGCGTGACCAGCCAGGCGACTTCGCGCTGACAACGAACAGCCTTGCGCGTCACCGGCTTAATCGATCCGGTGGAAACGCTTCCCTTGGGTTGATTGGCGGCAGGCATGAGCCCTCCCAACAAATAGCCCGTTTAACAGGCAAAAATTGCACATGCCACACCAGTATAGCGAGTGGGGAAGGGCTAGGGCAAAGCTCGGCGGAGGGCGAATGTATGCGATGGCGTGGCGCTGCGGTCGCAAGGCTTAAGAGGGACTTACGGCTTTGCGGGAGAGAGATCAAATAAGGTAAATAGTGTTCACATGGCCCCGCGCATAACCCGAGGTGGACCCATAAATCTGTTGGAATGTAAGCTCCCGAAAACTCATAAGGAAATCGTAAGAATTATGGTATTCTCGATTCCATATCTAAAAGATGGGCAAGCAACATCCAACACGAAAGCGCGGGCTCCCCTTCCGGGCTTCTCGAGGGTCATCTGGGATGAATGGGGAAAGAAAGGGGTCCGCATGGATACCAAAGCATTGAAGAAGCAGATGGGCGCCGCCATCGCCATGGTCCTCGTGGCAGCCGTAGCCCTCGGCTCCGCCACCTTCGCATGGTTTGTCAGCAACAACAAGGTTACGGCGACGACTGCGTCGGTTTCCGCTCAGTCGAACGCTCCGTTCCTGAAGATTGGTAAGGATACTGACACCGAGCTTACGAAGACTGAGGAGACTCAGGTTGCGGGCAAGGACGATAAGGTCGTGCTCTATCCGTCTCAGTGGAATCATCTGGTAGTCGATGGTACCTATCAGTTTGAGTCTGCATATGCATCTGATGCGGGTGGACCGGACATTCTTAAGGACTCGCGTTTCGCCGTTGGCGGAGTTGATGCGCAGTATCGTCCCGATTATGCGCTTAAGCAATCTTTCAAGATCGGTACCACGGATGATAAGGCCGGTTCATTCCAGAATCTCAGGGTTGCGTCTGTAAAGGTGAATGCCGGCAATAACTCCGAAGGTCTCAAGGGGGCCATTTGCGTTCTTGTTAAGTGCGGAGACAAATGGGGTGTTTACAAAGAGACCACCAACGGTACCGAGCTGACTGCCTACGGTGATGGAACGACCATTACTAACAATTTGACTGGAAAAGCTGGAACGTCTGTTGACGATGCTCTTGTTGCCGAGATTGCGGCAAACGCCACGGAGACCGTTGATGTATATGTTTTCTACGACGGCTCGGCTTCTGCGGTCTACTCCGACAACCTTGCTAACCTGAAGAACTGTGGTGTCACCGTTGCGTTTACTGCTACTCCGGTCAATACGGATGGCAACGCTGTTAACATTGGCTAATCTCAAATCCATCGCGTTTTAACGGGCGCCCGGCTTATGCGCCGGGTGCCCGTTCTGTTTTTGAAAGGAGGATCACGTGCAATCGTCTAAGAGCCTAAAAACACAACTTGTTGCGGCCGCCGTTAGCGTGGTCCTCTCTGCATTTGCTCTGTCGGCAGCGACCTATGCGTGGTACGTTGCGAACACAAAGGTCTCCGCAACCACGTCAACCATTAGCGCGACGACCAATGGTTTCATCCTTCAGATCGATGAACTCAAGAACGGCGCCCAACATGGTGGCGAGCAGAAGTCGCTCGAAGCTCAAACCACGGGTGCTACGCTCAGCCCGTCTTCGACTGACGACCTTAAAAACTGGTACGTTTGCAACGGCTGGAATAACCAGGGCCTGGTAACCGACTATTCAATGCCCTCTTTCTCAACCGCTGCCAACGCTTTGCCCGGTGAGTATGAGGTTGCCGGTAAGAAGTACAACGCCTTCATTCGAAGCGAATATATCGTCTACACCATTACCGATACTGGCACGGCTGACGTTTACCTTGACGCGTCTGACGGTGAGCCCGTAACGATTGAGCCCGTGGGCGGCGAGGCATCGGAGACCATGGTTGGTTCTCTGCGCGTTGCGATTACCACGCAGGAGATTGGGTCTGACGGCAAGTCGTGTGTCGGCGAAGAAAAACTGCGCGTTGTATATGCCGTGCGCGATGAGACGGGCAAGGGTAACGATGCAAGCGCTATTGATGGCTGGACGAGCATCCAAAACAAGAATGGCACTCCGATGCTCGCGGAAGCAACCTATCCCCATATCTTTAAAGGCGGCACGGACGGATGGGTTGCTACTAAGGGTGACAGCGGCGATTACTCGGTTGCTGGGGGCACCGAGCCGATTGCTAGTGGCGTTGGCTACAACGGCGTTGCGGTGCGTGTCTATATCTGGATGGAAGGCACCGATGCGGATTGCGTTAACGGTAAGTCCATCGAGAATAGCCCGACGACCTATAACGTCAGCGTCAAACTCGCCGGTGTCGCGACGTCGTAATGTCAACGTTTGCCTAAATACAGCTAGCCCAAGGGCCCACTTCGGGGGAAGTGGGCCCTTTTTCGTGCGGTGCCATTGTTGCGTAGGCGATAATGTGAGGAACTGTTCTTCCTGGAGGTTCCTTATGGACGGCATCGCTTCTAGTGTTCCGCTGATAACTCTGCCGAGTTTCGATCGCGCCTGTAGTCTTGTACCGTCTGAGTATGTCCAAGCCTGGGAGTGGTTCTTGCGCGAGGAACAGCGCGGCGAGTTGTGGAAGAACCTCCCACATCGCACTAAACCCGAAACCCTCAATATTCCAATCGCCTGACCATCAATTCAAAGCCTTTTCCCGTTTCGCGCGATTCGGGTATCTATTGGCCAGGCCGCGGTCGTGTTAAGCATCCGAGTCAAAAGACTTTTGCGCTCTCGGTACATAACTCCACCAACGGCCCTTATTCCGATGTTCCGCCGCTCTATCTTGAAGACGGCACCTGGGTGCTCAAATACTCGTCGCAAAGTGCTTCGGTTGAAAACTGGCGTGACCAGGACTACAACCAAAAGATGATCAACTGCATGGAGTGTGGCGTTCCCGTTGGTGTGTTCTTTGCAACGAGCGCTGGCTACAAGGTGCTGGGTCTCGCATTCGTCGAGCGCTACGAGCCGGAGAACAGCTGGTTTGTGCTGCATGGACCTGTCCATAAGGGTGGACCCGACGCGCGCTTCTTCCCCGATATGAGCTACATGAAGGACGCTCCTGTTGCAGTGGAGTTCTCTGGTACTCCGGCGAGCGACGATGAAAAGGTTCGCTATGCGCAGCGTCGTGAGCGAATCGGCCAGCAGCGTTTTCGCACTGAGCTCTTTGAGGCCTATACCGGTCGATGCGCCGTCTCGGGTTGCAACGTCAACGAGGCGCTCGAAGCCGCGCATATCGAGAACTACTCGGGTCCCAAGTCACAAGTTGTCAGCAACGGTATTCTGCTGCGTCGCGACCTGCACTCGCTGTTCGACGCCCATCTGATTTCGTTTGAGCTCGTGCGTGGCGACTATCAGCTGTGTGGGTCGTATCTTCTGCAGCATACGGACTATGCCGCGTTTGCAGGGTCGGTATTGCGCGAGCCGGATGAGCATCGCCTACGTCCCAATGCTCGGTTCCTCGAGGCTCACCGCGCCGAGTTCGATTTCTCGGAATCGCGCCGTCGGGCGGAAGCCGTTGCTCCGTATTAGTTAGATGCGGCCCGTCGCAACCCAATCATGTCGATTGATCGGATCGCGCCGTGCCGCATCGGGAGCTGCACGATCCTGCCATCCTCTCCTCAACAGCTAAAACGGAAAAGGGGAGACCATGGGATGGCGAAGCGATATCGCGCGAGGCGTGTACGGAAACCTACCGCGAGCGTTAATGGACCGGAGCCTGTTCCCGCTCGTCGAAGTCAGCTGCAGTCAAATCCATCTATCGTGCCCAGGCTGTGGCGCAGACCTCCCATGCCTAGATATTAGCTTCATCGACATTCGCGACAAACACGCTACCGGCCCGCGGGCTCGAACAGGTCTGCGCCTTCCAATCTATCCTCAACAATGCCCAACCTGCGGATGTGCTATTACCTATGACGAAGCGGAGCCATAGCTTCGAAGACCAAATTGTCAGTCAATAAAAACAAGTGAGCTGAGGTGCGGTGCCCTACGCCCGCAACGCTCCAATGGGGAACACGTAGACGTCGTGCTCGGCGTCGTAGCGGCAGAAGGGCGAGGTCGCGGTGATGACGGCGCAGAACTCCGGCTGGGGGTTGCGCGCGGCAGGGTTCAGAGCGACCTTGCGGCGCAGGCGCTCGATGTTGCGGATTCCGTCGCTAACCTTGGATTCGCCGAGCTTGATTTCTATCGCTGCCCAGCGGCCATCGTTCAGCTCGATGATGGCATCAACTTCAAGCCCGTCGGAGTCGCCGTAGTAGTGGAGCGAGCCCGGATGCGAGCCGGGCAGGCACGAGGTGTAGACGCTCAGATCGTGAATGCACAGAGACTCAAAGAGCAGGCCAAAAGTCTGGCCGTCCGCAAGCAGCCTTTTGGGATTCATTCCAAGCGCGGCTGCGGGAATGGAAGGGTCGGCAAAATAGCGCTTTGGTTTGGTGCGTAGGCGGGATTTTGCGCGGACGGGTGCATCCCAGCCGGGCAGATTTACAATCGCATACATGCTTTCCAACATGTCGAGGTAAAACGCCACGGTCGAAGTTGCCGGTTGGGCGTCGCTGTCACCCAACGAGGCGTCTGCCGCGATGGTGTTGAGCGTGGCAGAGGTCGCAACGTTGCGCGCGAGCGAGGACACAATGTGCCGCGCTGTAGACCCCACGCCTCCTTTTTGCGGAACGCTGACTTCGTACATGGCATCGAGATATTGGTTAACGACCTCTGCAGCCATCTGAGGGCTCGCCCCGACAAGCGCCGGCCATCCTCCGCAACAAATTGCGTCGGCCAGCATGGGGAGCGAGCCTGTATAGGCCGAAGGTTCGAATGATCCTTCGAATAGGTTTTTCAGCGAAACGGATCCCGTCGAAAGACCGCGTTCCCAAAGCGTCATGGTGCTCATGTCGAGACGAGCTATGCGACCGGCGCCGCTGTGAGTGACGGAATCTTTTGCCGGCGTTGACGATCCGGTGAGGATAAAGAGGCCCTTCTCGCCGCCGGATGCATCTACGGCGCGGCGCGTGGCATCCCATGTTGCGGGGGTCTCCTGCCACTCATCGATGACGTGCGGCTTATTGCCCTGAAGAGCGAGCGAAGGATCGGCTTCGACCAGCGACTTTACGTTTGGGTCATCAAGATGAACGACGCTCTCACCGAATGCGAGCGCGGTCCATGATTTGCCGCACCACTTTGTGCCCCGAATCTCGACCGCTCCAAAAATCTGGAGCAGGGTTTGCAGTCGTTCGTCCAAAAGGCGAGGACGGTAGGATTTGGGCTGTTCCGAACCATAAGAAATCATGATTTGATAAACCTCACTACCTGGGCATACTCGATTTTCGAGGATTTTCACACTCGATTTTCGAGGATAATCATACTCGATTTTCGAGGAATTTCACGCTCGATTTCCGAGGAAATCCGGACTCGATTTTCGAGCTTTGCCCTACAGGTAGATTCCCTCGAACAGGCTCTTGTGGAACTGGGTGTGGTGGTCGCGTGCCCAGGTGAAGAGCGCCTGGTCAAAGTCGCCTTGGGTGGCGGGGATGCCATAGACGCCGGCGACTTCCACGCGCACGAACTCCAGCGCGGGCAGCTTGTTGATGGCCGTGAGCGCAAACGGCGACGTGGGCTCCTCGAACAGGTAATGGCTGCCTTGCAGCGCGCCGCAGCCGGTGCAGGTGCTGGCGAGCGATGCGGTCTTGGTGGTGCGCGACGTTACGGGCTTGTAGCCGCAGCGCTCGCGCAGGTAGTCGCGGATCTCGGCCGGCACGCAGCCCAGCGCGGGGACGATGGTCACGGCGTTGGCGTGGGCGGTGTCGATCGCGATGTGGCCCGCGTCGTCCATGGTGGGCGCAGCGCTGGGCGCAGCCTTGCTGCCCGAGTCCTCGGCCGCCCAATACGGAATGCCAAAGGCCGCGACCGTCGTCTGCTCGTGGCACTTCCAACATTCGCGCTTGCCCAGCACCAGGTAGATGTAGGGCGCGCTGGGGTCGGAGCGATCCACGCCGGGCAGCCACGCGGCAAAGGGCTCGGGGTTGACGCCATCGGGCACGTACCAGATCTTCTTGGCCCGGTCCCACTTGGCGCCCAGGGCCTTGGCCTCGTCTTTGTGCGAAAAGGGAACATCGAGCTCGGTGCGCATGGCGGCTCCTTTGTGTGGCTTGCGGTGCATGTGCTCCAAGGATACCCCAGCGCCGGGTGCTCGATGCGCACGACTGGGGCCGGCGGTGTTTGGGCTGGTGGTCGGCGGCGCCTGCCGTCTTAACGAGGCGATTACGGCGTGGCGTGCGGTCGCTGGATGGATGCTTCGACCGTCCAAGAAGTCGCGGGGTGATTTGGCGGAGGCGTGCCGTCAAGCATTCGGGCAAGTGCTTGGTCAGCTTTTGGTCAGTTGAGCGGCAACCTTGCCAAAAGCTTGACGGATTTGCAGGTAGACGTCGACGAATGAGCGCTTTGGACGCGCCGCGGCAAAAAACCGCCGATCGTTTGCCGAAAACTTAGCAGGACCGCCATCGGCCGGCGACGCGCGTGCTATCTTCGCGCCATGAGGTACTTTATCGTTTCACATAACGCTGCGTTGGCGCTTTTGGCGCACATGCCGAACCCGCGCTTTGGGGATTCGGAACCAGAGGTCGTGTCGATTGCAGGCGCCTGCGCGCTCTCGGATCAAGAAGCGCAGGAGGTTATCGATCGCTATGACCTGGGGGTCGAAACGCTGGATTTGCTGGTGCCGTCGCGCGCCGACCGTCGGCGGAGCCAGCACGTTAAGACGCACCTGTGCGCCAACGAGCTCCCGGCGGGTTCGTTTATCTCGCTGGGCCACTGGATGGGCGATCTGGATGCGTACGTGTGCTCTCCCGAGTTGGCGTTTTTGCAGACCGCGCACGATGGCGATGCAGCGGCTGCCATATATGCCGGCTATGCCATGACATCGGACTATCGGCTGGATAACCTTGCTCCCGGCGGGGTGACCAACAGGGATGCGGGCATGCGCGACGGCAGGCTCACGACCAAGGAGCTCATTGCGGCGTACCTTGACCGGGCGTCAAAGGTGAGGGGTGCCGCCAAAGCAAAAGCGTTGCTTCCGTATGTGGTGGAGGGCTCGCGATCTCCAAGGGAGTCGGGGCTTTGCATGTTTATGTCGTTGCCTGCACATTACGGTGGGTTTGCGCTGGGCAAGGCCGAGCTGAACAAGAAGTACTTCATTCGCGACGGTTACAACGATGGGCGCAACCGCAAACTGCGCGTGTTGGAGCGCACGCCCGATATAACGCTTACGGCGAAAGCAGAGGTGGGCCTTGATAAAGTTAGGGCTGGCTTGCTGCCCGAGGTGCTTACCGCGCTGGTCGATTACGACAGCGATGCCATCCATGATGGAAGCGAGAAAATCCGCAAGGATGCCGAGCGCCGCAACGAACTGCAGATGCTCAATGGGGTCGCGTACTTTACGGTGACGACCGACCAGGCGAGCGACTACGAAAAGCTCGTTCGCCTGTGCGAGCGCGTCCGGCGCAAGCTGCATCGTCGCAAGCGGCCCATATTTTACAAGCCCATGACTGAGGAAGCGCGTTATTTGGCGCAGGCGCGCGTCGAGACAAAGCGGTTTAAGCTCTGGCAGACCGTTATTGAGGCACACCAGCATTGGTAAGTGGACCTTTGGCGGCGGAGGGGGTGCTGCCGTATTGAAGGTGAATGGTTTCCCGCGAAGTGAACGAGCGTTTTTGGACCCCCGAAGCATCCACACTTTTTGGCGCCAAAACCGCAGGATTCTAACGACAAAACCGCAGGAAATGAGCCGCCAAAAGTGTCGATGCTCCGGGGATTCGTTTTGGCTCGTTCACTTCGCGGGAAACCTTTCACCTTCGATTTGCGGGGGTCGCCCGGATATGGCTGCGTGGCCCATTCGGGCCTGATCGGGGCGCTCGCTGGGGTTGTTTGGGCGACTTTGGGCTTGGTTGGGGTGGCCCCCGGGGTTGTCGAGACCACTTTGGGTTCGGTTGGTGTGGTTGTCGGCAGTGCGGAAGCGACTTTCGGCTTGGTTGGGGTGGTTGCTGGCGTTGTCGAGGCGGCTTTGGACGCCGCGACGCCCTCTTTGCTTGGCGGCGTAAAACAAAACAGCTCAGAGACGAAGCCTCTGAGCTGCGAACAGTTGGTGGGCGTTAGAAGATTTGAACTTCTGACCTCTTCCGTGTCAGGGAAGCGCTCTCCCCCTGAGCTAAACGCCCGATCAAGGGTGCGCGAGTGCGCAGGGAATAATATAACGGAGCTCCCGCCCAGAGGCAAGAACTATTTTTTAAAAAGCGGCGATTTGCGACCCTATCCGCCCCGATGTGGCGCGAACAGCACGCGGAAAGTCGCGTTTGTACCCCCGACGAACAGCACATTCGCGTAGAATAACTCCATTATGGGCAAATGGTGTCCAGGCAGTTTACAACACGGCATCTGGGGGAGGGGCATGTCGGACGCGCGTTCGCTGCAAAAAACAGTTCAATCGCATGCTCGCCACGTTGCTGGTGGCCCTTGCTGCTGCCGGAGCCGTAACGTATGCCTGGTACATCTACAATGCCAACCGCCATATCACCGACGTCAAGATGGCCGCGGGCACGGGCGTCACCTTCCTTATCTCCAACGAGTACGACGGCGAATACAAGACCAACGCCGGTTTGAGCTTTGCGGGCCTGCTTGATCCCGTCTCGACCGACAACGTGCTCAACGGCTTCCAAAAGGTAACGGGCTTTACCGGCGGAACCACGCAGGATTCGCTGTTTGCCAGCATGTTTGGCGCAGCCGAGCATTCCGACTATTACAAGACCTCCCTGTACCTGGCCACCAACTCGGCCGCAACCGACGTGTACCTGTCGGGCATCGACTTTACCGAGCAGGACTCGGCAAACCCCATTTCCACTGCTCTGCGCGTGGGGCTGGTCGCCTATGCTCCAGGGCAGGGCGATACCGTTACGGGCCAGTACGTCTTTGAGGTCTCGGGCGAGCACAATCCCCAGGCGCGCTACAACACGCTTGACGGCAAGGATGCCGGCGAGAACGAGCAGAACCACCTGGTGCTCGACAGCAGCCGCTCCGACGGCGCCACGGTTCATTTTGACCAGCTGACCAGCGCAAACTTCTGCGACTACAACGAAGACACCGGCATCGTGGGCCTCAAGGAGGCCACGACCAAGATCTGCAGCCTGCCAGCCGCCGCCAAGGGCGCCGACCGTAGCACGCCCGTGCGCGTGGATGTGTACGTGTGGCTGGAAGGCTGCGACCCCGACTGCACCAACAATCTGGCCGCCACCAGCCTGCAATCGCTGGCACTGCGCTTTGCCGGCAAGCGTTCGTAAGGGGGCCAGGGATGAGTGCATCGAACATCAAAGATATCCTGGGCTCGCGCCGTCGCATGGTTGCCGCGGCCGCATGGATGTTGGTGCTGGTAGCCGCCCTGAGTGCCGCCACCTACGCCTGGTTTAGCAACTCGCGCTACACCAACGTGACGCCCGTGGCGCACACGGTAAGCGACGAGAACTCCGACCTGCAGATTGGACTTTCGGCCAACGGACCCTGGGACACAACGGCCACGCTTGCCGCCGCCGACAAGACGCTCTATCCCATCTCGACGTCAGACCTTTCCCGCTTTTGGCGCGGCACGTTCCAAAACGCCGCGGGCATCACGACCGACTACGCCGACTGCACCGCGCAGCTGGACGACTATGCCCTTTCGGGCACGCTGTACCTTAAGGGCGGCGACAGCGCGCTCAACGTGTACCTGTATTCGGGCCAGATGAGCGTGACGAGCGACCCACAGCTGCTGGCCGCACTGCGCCTGGGTCTTGTGATCATGGCCCAGTCGGGTACGCAGACGCACATCTTTACCTGCGACGACCTGGGCAGCACCGCGGGCGCCACCAGCAGGCGTACCATCGCGCAAGACGGCGTGGTCGTGGCGGCGGGCGCCTCGGGCTGGACCTACACCGCCGACCCTGCGCACGACATAAGCGCCTTTAGCATGGACGGCACCGGCGACACGCCCACGGCGCGCTCAGGCGCCACGCCCATCTGCACGCTGGCCGCCAACGAGGTGGCAAGCGTTCGCTACGTTGTGTACATGGAGGGCTGCGACGCCAATTGCATCGACGAGGCCCAGGCCCGCGATGTGGTGCTGCAGCTTGCCTTTGCCGCGGCCAAGGCATAAGGGGGCGAGCGACATGAAAGATCAGAAGCACATGCCAGCAGATAGCTGCGAGGCCAAAATCCAGAGCGAGAGTCCCGCGGTTCCCTCCAGCGTAGCCGCCGAGCGCCAGGTCCTCGAGGGCACCGCCACCCGCCGCCACGCTCGCCGCGCGCGTGCCTACATCGCGCTCGTTATGGTGGCGCTCGCCGCCACCTTGGGCGCCGCGACCTACGCCTGGTTTACCAACAACATGAAGGTCAACACCAACTCGGTGAGCGTGCACAGCGACACGTCCAAGCTGGTGCTGGAGCTGGGCGACGCCGATCGCGGCAGCTGGTCGCAGCAGGGCGACGTTTCCCTGACTTCCAACGCGACCGGCGCCGTGACGCTCTACCCGGTCTCGACCTTTGACCTCAACGGCTTTGCTGCCTGCGCGCAAAACAACTCTGCCGGTGATGCCACGGTGTTTGAGCAGGCAAAAGACAACGGCTCCGCGTTCTACCACGGCTGGATCGACCTGCGCCCCACCATTACCGGAACGGGCGCCAACAAAGTAAAGGGTAAGGTTAGCTTGTATCTGGCCGAATCGCTGGTCCCGCAGGGCGCCGATGCCGAGCTGCTGCGCGCAGCCCGTGTGGGCATTAAGGTCTCGAGCGGCAACCAGGTGCTTGCCACCAACATCTTTGAGCTCGACAGCTCCGATAGCGGCCATCGCGACGAGCATCCTACGACCGCCCCGGCTGGCCTTGCCGGCTACACCGAGGGCATGCTCTTGGGCTGGCAAAACGGCCAGCTGGCCTGCGGCGCCAACGTTACGCAGAACCCTGCCGCCTTCACGCTGGACACGAGCGAGACGGCCACGCGCCTGCAGAACACACTCGCCACGCTGGCGCTGGGCCAGACCTATCGTCTGGATATCTATTACTACATCGAGGGCACCGACCTCGATAGCGCCGACTATCTCTATCAAGATCCGGGTACCTTGCACCTGGCGCTCTTTGCGACCCTGGACGGTGAGTAGCAATGACGCATAAGCAACCCGCCGCCAACTGCATGCCCGCCACCGGCAAGCCCAGCGCCGCCGCCCCCACCGACACCGACCTGCGCCGCAAGCTCTCCACCACTGTGGTTCTGGTGCTGTTTGCGCTGGTGGCGATAGCCATGGCAACGTTTGCCTGGTTCTCCATCGCCGATAGCGCCAAGACCCGCATGCTCATGATCGACGCCAACGCCGACGGTTCGCTGCGCTTTGACCTGGACGAGCACGCTACGTTCGACGAATACGTGCACAGCCTGGGCTTTGACCAGATCTCGGCGCGTATCGCCAGCGAAAAGGGCGTGGACATCGATGTGTCCAAGCTCAAGCCCGTCACCACGAGCGACTGCCAGACCTTCACCTTCGAGGACGGTTCCACCGCCGATCCCGCCACCGGCGCCTACCTGGAGTTCACGCTTCACTTTATGAGCAGCACGGACCTGCGCGTGCGCCTGACCGGGCAGGATGGTGATGGCAGCGTGTCCGGCACGCGGTTTAGCTCCGACACGCAGGGCATGGCCAGCGCCATGCGCATGAGCTTTACCGCCGACGGCCACACCTGGGTCTACGACCCCAACGGGGGCGGGGGCTCGTCCGGCGCGGCCACCGTCTTTGGGCTCGACTCGGGTGCTGCCACCGCGGCCAGTGATATGTTCGACCTGATAAAAGATACGGATAAGCCGGTAACCGTTCGCATATGGCTCGAGGGAACGGACCCAAATTGCACTAATATGCTAAAGGGAGCTAACTATTCAGTATCGATGCGCTTTGAGGGCATCGAGGAACAGTAGATATGCACGGCGGCCACCGGGCCGCGCACGACCTAGACAGACACGGTAGTAAGGGACATCATGCAATCTGTTAAAAAAGCCGCATCCATCGCGTTGAGCGTCGTCATGTGGATCATCATCCTGGTGGCGGCCCTGTATGCGTTTACCACGCTCGCCACGCGCGAGGACGGCAGCGTCTCTGACATCGCCGGCTTCACCCCGCTCGCCGTGCAGTCCGACTCCATGGCGCCCACGTTTAACAAGGGCGACCTTATCTTCATCAAAAAGTGCGACACCTCCAAGCTCGAGGTGGGCGACATCGTGACATTCCATACCATCATCGACAACGAGTACGCGCTCAACACGCACCGCATCGCCGCGATCGACGAGGTCAACGGCATGCGCAGCTTTACCACCAAGGGCGACAACAACGACGTGGCCGATACGCACATCATCAGTGACGGCGACATCGTGGGCAAGTACCTGTTCGCGTTGCCGCAGATGGGCAAGGTCATGGACTTCCTGTCCAGCTCCATGGGCTTCCTCATTGTGATTGTGCTGCCCATGCTGCTGTTCTTTATCTACCAGGTGTATCACCTCATCGTGGTGGGCATGAACCTCAAGCGCGCTATGGCCGAGGAGGACCGCCTGGCCGCCGCGGCCGCTATCGTGGACGCCGAGGACAAGGGTGACACCGCCGTCACGGCCGATAACGCCGCCGAGCAGCTCGCCCAGGCCGAGGCCAAGCTCGAGGAAGCCCGTCGTCTGAAGGCCGAGGCCGAGGCGGCGATGAACGCGACCAAGCAGGAGGGTACCGACGGTGAGTGAGTTTCTGGGATTTGCCTGGGAGCTGTTGGCAAAGGTCGTCTACAACGTCGTTGCCGTCGTGAGCTCCATCCTTAACCTGCTAGTGTTTGGCTGGGTTGAGTACTTCAACATCTTTATGACCTACTTCACCACGTTTGACCTGGTGGGCAAAATTGGCGCGGTCATTCTGTTTGCCATGCTCATCGCGGTCCCCGTGCTGATCGTGGCCATCCTGATCCACCGCTACCGCATCAACCGCCGCCTGCATCGCGACGACACGTCCAACAAGGCGCTCTATCGCGAGATCGGCCGCCTGAACAAGCAGGTGCTCGACCTCATGGACGAGAAGAACAAGCTGCTGGCGCTCAAGGTCAATGCCATGGGCGGCACCAAGCAGATTCCGTACGTGGGCGCCTCGGCCCTGGCCGACGACCACCTGCCCACGGTGGGCAACGTGGTGGGCGCCGCCGCGGGTGCGCCT
>CALJPV010000007.1:0-19290 GCA_937980385.1 uncultured Collinsella sp.
CGGTCTCCGCGACGTTCTTGTACCAGTACGCGCTCGCCTTGGGATAGCGCTTCTGTGTCTCGAAGTCGATGTAGAACAGGCCATAGCGCTTGTTGTAGCCATTGGTCCAGGAGAACTGGTCCTGCAGCGACCACACAAAGTAGCCGTCGACGTTCACGCCACCGTCGATTGCCTTGAGGATCCATGCGAGATGCTGACGCATATAGTCGATGCGAGGGGCGTCGTCGATAAAGCCGTCCTCAAAGTCGTCCTTATAGCCCATGCCGTTCTCGGTGATGTAGATCTTCTTGTAGTTGGGGTAATCGTTCTTAATGCGGAGCAGCAGGTCGTACAGGCCCTCGGGATAGATAATCCAGTCCCAATCGGTGGTGGGTACGCCTTCGCGCACGCATGACTCGCCCACGCCCTTGAGGAACCAGCGCGAGGAGCCCTTGTCGCCGGTGCCATTGTGATTGATGTCGTTTTCGCCCTCGGCGGCACGCAGGAACTGGCACTTGTAGGTGTTGACGCCCAGGCAATCGTTGTAGGGGAGCGCGGCGGTCAGCGCGGCGATATCCTCGTCACGAACGTCGAGCTCGCCGCCGGCGATATGGGCCAGCTTGGTCGCAGCTTCCATGGTGTCGGCTGCATAGTGGCCGCGGAAGGTGGCGTCGAGTACCCAGCGGTTGTTGATGACGTCGGCCATGCGAGCTGCCTCGCAGTCGGCGGCGTTGTTGGGGTCGAGGGGATACTTGGGCTCCAGGTTCTGGACAATGCCGATCTCGCCCTCAAAGCCGCCCTCATGGAAGGCGACGACGGCCTTGGCGTGGGCCACCATCATGTTGTGCATGAGCTGGAAGGCCTTGTCCAGGCGATACTTCTCGCCGTGCGGCCAGTTGCCGACGATAAAGCTGCCCTCAGCGGTCGCGGGAATCTCGTTAAAGGTGAACCAGTGCTTGACCTCGGTGAACTCGGCAAAGCAGAACTTGGCGTACTCGACAAAGGCGTCGATCGTCGTGCGCGTCAGGAAACCCTCGCCGCCGTTCTGGTAAAAGGCCTCGGGCGTATCAAAGTGATCGAGCGTGACATAGGGGATAACGCCAGCTTTGTTGCAGGTGGCGAAAAGCTCGTGATAGAAAGCGACGCCCTCGGGGTTAATCTCGCCGGTGCCACTGGGGAAGATACGGCTCCAGGCGATGGAGACGCGAATACCGTTGATGCCGAAGCGCTGGCACAGGTCGATATCGACCGGATATTTGTTGTAGAAGTCGCTTGCAGGATCGGGGGAGAAGCGACCCTGGGCTGCCAGGAAATCGTCCCAGGGCACTTTGCCCTTGCCGTGCGTGCGGGTCTCGCCCTCAACCTGGTAAGCAGCGGTGGCGCCGCCAAACACAAAGCCGTCGGGGAACTGCATGGGGTTGGTCATGAATCATCCTTTCTGTGGGATACGAATAGGGAGAGGTGCCCGAACTGGGGATCCGGGCACCAACAGAGAGAGGAACTAGTCGAGGTTCTCGCGGAGCCACTTGATGGCGCCAGCGGGGTCGCGGGTAAGGTCGATATATTCCTTGCCGCGCGGGGCGAGCAGCTTAATGCCCAGACGATCGGTGTCGGCCTTCATGTCGTTGTAGTAGCTACGGACCTGCGGGGCAAGCACGATAACGTCGTACTGATCCATGATGGCAGTGTGCTGGCCATAAGCGCCTGCGGAGGAAGCGATGTTCTCTCCGGTCTGTGCGGCACCTTCCTTGATGGCGTTGGCAAGCATGGCAGAGGTGCCGGCGCCGGCGCACAGGACGAGGACCTTCAGGCCGTCGACATCCTTCTTAGCGGATGCGTCGGCGGCAGGCTTGGGCTGATCGGCGACAGGCTTGCTGTCGGCGGCAGCGGCGGCCGTCTCGACGGAAGCGGTAGTCTGCTCGACAGCGGGCGCAGAGGCGTTGGCGGCGATGGCAGCGGCACCATTGGACTCAAGACCCAGCTCGGCGGCGCGCTCGGCCTCCTGGTCGCAGAGCAGCTTATCGTATGCCTTCAAGAACGGCAGGTAGATGATGGCGTCCAGCAAGATGATGATCGCGACAAATACCAGGGCAATAAGCTGGAAGTTCGTGGTGATGAAAATGCCGATGGGGGCAGGGGTGGCCCAAGGCACCACGAAGGAGAAGCCGTTCATACCCACGTTGTCGATAAAGAACTTGGCAACGCTTACGTTGACGCAGCCGGCGGCAACAAAGGGGATGAGCATGTAAGGGTTAAGGATCATCGGTGCGCCAAAGAGCAGCGGTTCGTTGACTGCGAAGGCAACAGGAACAATCGAGGCCTTACCGACGGCTTTGAGCTGCTTGGACTTCATAAAGAGAATCAGCAGAAGCGGCACGATGAACGTGGCGCCGGTGCCGCCGAACTCACCCACGAGCGACATGTTAAAGGTGAGGGAGTGGGCGGGGTGGCCACCGGCCAACAGAACCTGCAGGTTCTCGGCCTGGTTGGCAAGACGGATGGGGTCGATGCCCGGCTGGACGATCGAGGGGCCGTGGACGCCGATGAACCAGAAGAACGCGGTGGCTGCCTGAATAAGGATGAGTCCGGGGTAGGTCTCTGCTGCAGTAAAGAGCGGGGAGAGCAGCTTGATGAGCAGCTCGGAGAACGGAACGCCCATGAGGTTGCGCACGACGACATCGATGATGCCGCAGATGATGACAGCGCCACCGAAGGGGATGATGTCGCGGAAGTTCTGAGCGATGGCGCCCGGAACCTCCTTGGGCAGCTTAATGGTCAGATCGCGCGAGACGCAGAACTTATAAACCCACACGGTAATGAATGCGGCGATATAGGCCGAGAACAGACCGCGCGTACCCATGCTAGTGCAATCGAAGACCGAAAGCTCGGAGCCGTTGAACTTGGTGGTGAACTGCGTAACAGCGAGCAGCAGCATGCTGCACTGGGCGGCAACCATGGTGGAGCCGTCGTTGAGCACCTTGCCGGCGGGCATGCGACGGTTCATGGACGCCGTGAAGTTCTTGGCAGTGGTGCCGGCAACCATGATGCCCATGACGCCCATGGTGAAGTTGTACAGCTTGTTGCACCAGTCGATGAGCGGCTGGGGCAGCGTGATGCCAACTACGCCAGGAAGGGTGGCGATCAACAGAAAGATCGAAGAGGTGAGGACGATGGGCATGCACCCAAGGAATCCGTCCTTAATGGCCTGGAGGTAGACGTTCCTCGAGATCTTCTCAAAGAACGGTTGATGCTTTTCGAGCATCTTTACGATGGCGTCCATAGAGCTCCTTTGCTACTTGATGCGCGATGCATGTGGATGGAACTGGTCATCGATGGATGGTCAGGACTGCCCGGAAACCTTCCTGCTTAAGGAAGGCATTGCGAAATGACAACGTTGTCATTTCGTTAATGACAACGTAAGACATTTTTGGAAGAGCAACAAGGATATACGGGTGAGCGGTCGATATTGTCCGGTAAACGGTTGATTTATCAGTCAAGCAGGTAGTGTATGCTAGAACGCAAAAAACAAGTGATAGAGAACCGAGTGGAGAAGCAGTGGCAACGATGGACAAGAAAAATGTCTCGATGAACGATGTGGCGATTGCCGCGGGTGTTTCTCTCAAGACGGTGTCGCGTGTGATCAACGAGCCCGGTAGCGTGCGAGAGTCGACACGCGATAAGGTCCATTCCGCAATGGAAGCGCTCGGGTTTCGAACCAACTTTGCCGCGCGTTCGCTCAAGTTGGGCCGTTACGGGTGCATCGGCGTGGTGCTGTTCCACTTGTCGGGCGGCGCCGTGGACATGATTGACGGTATCGCCGATGCCGCCGAAGAACGCGGCTTTGCGCTCACGATGATCAAAAAGCGGGCGGGGGAGAAGATGACCCTTGCCGAAGCGGCGCGTAGGATGTCGCAGCTGCCTGTTGATGGCATGATCTTCAACCTGCGTCAGATGGTCGATGACTTTGATACTTTTGAGGCACCGAAAGACCTCAAGACGGTGATTATCACACCGATGGAACATCCTACCTGCTCCACCGTCAGTGACGACCAAGAGGGCGGCGCGCGCATGGCGTGCGAGTATTTCTTGAATCACGGGCACAAGAACGTGTACTTCGTCTCTGGTAAGAAAGAAGCACTGTCGAGCCAGTGCCGTATGAAAGGTTGGCGAGCGGCACTCGAGGCGCATGGCATTGAGCCGCCCGAGCCTCTGCAAGGCGATTGGAATGCGGATAGTGGCTATGCCGCGGGCCTTGTGCTTGCCGATAAACCCGATTGCACGGCGGTCCTCGCTGCTAACGACTGCATGGCAAACGGCGTGATGATGGCTCTACGTGACAAAGGGCTCAGTGTGCCCGACGACGTGTCCGTGATCGGCTTTGATGACGAGCTTTACAAGACGATTCCCAACTCGATTCTGACGTCGGTGAAGTTCCGTCACCGCGAGCTGGGCGTCCGTGCGCTTAACGAGGTCGTCGCAGGTCTGGAAGCCCCGAGCTCCAGAAGCCGTACGCTTGTCTCGGGTGTGCTGGTCGAGCGTTCCAGCGTAAGGGATCTGCGGGCGTAGACGTGCTCGGCCTGTTCATCTCAATCTGTAACAGGTGGGACCCGAAAACTCGACTAGGTGTTATAGATTGAGATTTTGTCTACCCAGCCATCATCTTTGTCTCGATCTGTAACAGTTAGGAGTGAAATGACCAGCCAGGTGTTACAGATCTAGATTGATTGGATTGACCCATCTGTTTGTCTCGATCTGTAACATCTAAGCGGTCAAAAGCGGTCTACATGTTACAGATTGAGATTTTTGGCTTGGCCTGTGCGTTCACCTCGATCTGTAACAGCTGGGACCCAAAAACTCGGCTAGATGTTACAGATTAAGATGAACAGGAGGACGGGTGCGGTCTAAACAAAATGGCCCGCGCATCACGCATCGATGCACGGGCCATTTTTTTTCTGCGAGCGGCAGGTGGCGTCAGCGTTTTATGCCTCGAGGTTTTCCTCGATCCAGGCGACGGCACCCTTGGGATCCTTAGTGAGGTCGATGTACTGTTTGCCCTTGGGCGACAGCAGCGTGATGCCCAGGCGGTCGGTGTCGGCCTTCATCTCGTTGTAATAGGTGCGAACCTGCGGAGCCAGGACGATGACGTTGTACTGGTCCATGATGGCGTAGTGGCTGCCGTAGGCACCGGCGTTGGCGGTAATGTCGATGCCCAGCTCGTCGGCGCCTTCCTTAAGCGCGTTGGCGAGCAGTGCAGAGGTGCCGGCGCCAGCGCACAGAACCAGAACCCTCAGATCCTTGCCCTTAAGGGCGGACGGAGCTGCGGAGGCCTCAGTGGCAGAAGCGGTCTCGACAACAGGAGCCTCAACGGCGGGGGCGGCAGCGGTCTTGACGGCCTTGGTCTCCTCGGCCTCTTCTTCGGCCAGGGTCTCGGCCTCCTGCTTGCACAGGACGTTGTCGTAGGCCTTGCAGAACGGGTAGTAGATTAAGAAGTCAACGACCAGCAGGACGACAACCAGGACCAGAGAGATCGGCTGGAAGTTGGTGTCGATGAAGGTGCCGATCGGTCCGGGGAGTGCCCACGGCATGGCATAGATAAAGCCGTTCATGCCCAAAAAGTCGATGAAGAACTTACCAATGAGGACGTTGGCCACGGGGGCAAACAGGAACGGGATCAGGAAGTACGGGTTGAGGATGATGGGCGCGGCGAACAGCAGCGGTTCGTTGACGGCGAACATCACGGGTACGACAGAGGCTTTGCCGACGGCCTTGAGCTGCTTGGAGCGCATAAAGAGCAGGAAGATGATCGGGACAATGAACGTGGCGCCGGTGCCGCCGAGTTCGCCGATGTAGTTACCGAAGTTCTCGGTCAGGGCGAGGGCGGGGTGACCGCCGGCCTGCAGCGTGGCGAGGTTGGTGGTGATGTTGCCAAACAGCGCGGCGTTGAGGGCAGGCTTAACGACCGAGGGGCCGTGGATGCCCATGAACCAGAACAGCGGGATCATGAACCAGATGAGGGCGAGGCCGGCGTAGGAATCGGCAGCGGCGAACAGCGGGCTCACCAGCGTGGAGATGACGTTGGCAAACGGGACGGCCAAGCAGGTGCGGCAGATAACGTCGATGACGGCGACAAACAGGATGGAGAAGCTGAAGGCGAAGATGTCGCGGAAGTTCTGGGCGATGGCGCCGGGGACTTCTTTGGGCAGCTTGATGGTGATGTCTCGCTTAATGCAGAAGGCATAGATGTTGACCGTGGCAAATGCGGCGACAAAGGAGCTCAGTAGGCCCTTGGTGCCCATGTTGTCGGTAAAGAACACCGAGACATCGGCGCCGTCGATCTTGGCACTCGTCTGGGTAACGGCCAAGATGAGCATAGCGCACATGGCGGCGACCATGGTGCTCGTGGCGTTGATGGCCTTGCCGGCAGGCATGCGGCGGTTCTTGGAGCCGGTCAGCGCGCTTGCGGTGGTGCCGGCGACCATGATGCCCACGACGCCCATCGTGAAGTTGTAAACCTTGTTGCAGAAGTTCACGACGTCGACGTTCCACCAGTCGGGCAGCGTAAAGCCGCCGACCGTGGCGACAACGCCCGGCAGGGTCGAAATAAGCAGGAAGACAGAAGAAGACAGGATGATGGGCATTGCTGCCAAAAAGCCGTCTTTAATGGCCTGAAGGTAGATGTTCTTAGAGACCTTGTCGAAGTACGGCTGACCTTTCTCCAAGAACTTAACGATCGATTCCATAGTTCACGCTCCTCTTTGCATGAAATCTTAATGGCATGGACGTTGAAAACCTATATGGTCTCCCGCTTGCTAAAAGCCCGGGTGCAGGCGGGGTCGGTCCCAGGGGGAGAGAGGGGAGCGGCTGGGTTTGTATCGCATAGGGCCGCTCCCCTCTCGGGGGAAAGCGAGGCGATGCGCTACTGCGCGTCCGCCATAGTGTCGGCGAGCTCCTTGTACCAGAGTGCCGACTGCTTGATGTAGCGTTTTTGCGTGTCGAAGTCGATGTAAAACAGGCCGTAGCGCTTGTTATAGCCGTTGGCCCACGAGAACTGGTCCTGCAGGCTCCAGATAAAGTAGCCCTGGACGTCGACGCCCTCGGCGCGCGCCCGGAGCACCTTCTCCATGTGCTGGTCGACAAAGTCGATGCGCTCGGGATCGGCGACGATGCCGTTTGCGTCGGGCTCGGGGTCCTTGTGGCCCAGGCCGTTTTCGGTGATATAGATGACGGGGAGGTTGGGATAGGTGGCGCTGATGTGCTTGAGCGTGTCGTAGAGGCCTTGCGGGTAGATGAGCCAATCCCAGTCGGTGGTGGGGATACCCGGCATATCGACCTGCTGCCCGACGCCCTTAAACTTAAAGCACGAGGTGCCCTTGTCTCCGGTGCCGTTAAAGCTGTTGGTGGACTCGCCATCGTAGGCGGCGATAAACGCCGACTGATAGTAGTTGAGGCCGAACATATCGTTGCGGGGCGCCGCCTTGGCGAGCTCCTCCATGTCGCTGTCCTCAACCGTAAGCGTGGCGTTGTTGGCACGCAGAATCTCGTTGATGAGTGAGAGGGTGCGCGCGGAGTAGTGACCCAGGAAGGCGCCGTCCATGATGAAGTCGGTGTAGAAGGCGTTGTACAGGTCGGCGGCGTGCTGGTCGGCGGGCGAGTCTGTGGCAGGATATGCCGGCGTCAGGACGTTGACCATGCCAATGCGTCCGCCCAGGTGCTCGGTCTCGTCAAGATCCTTATACAGGTTGACGGCGCGGGCGTGGGCAACGAGCTCGTTGTGCTGGCTCTGGATGCCGCTCGTCACATCAAAGTGATGGTTGGGCGGGAAGTTGCCTTGGATGTATTGGGAGTGCGAGAGGCTGATGAGCTCGTTGATGGTGAACCAATTCTTGACCTCGCGGAACTCGCGGAAGCAGAACTCGGCATAGCGCACATAGGCGTCGACGGTCTTGCGGTTGAGCCAGTCGCCCTGGTTGAACAGGGCGGCGGGGGAGTCAAAGTGATGCAGGGACACATAGGGCTCGACGCCATACTTTTTGCAGCAGGCGAACAGCTCGTGGTAGTGCTTAACGCCCTCGGCGAGGGGCTCGGCATCGTCGCCGTTGGGGAAGATGCGGGTCCAGGCGATGGACACACGGATGGCGTTGAGTCCATGCTCGGCAGAAAGGCGGATATCCTCCTCGTAGCGGTTGTAGAAATCACTGGCCGGGTCGGGCAAAAAGCGACCCTGGGCGACAAGGTAATCGTCCCACATGGTCTTACCCTTGCCTGCCACCTTCGTGGAACCTTCCGTTTGGTACGCGGCGGTTGCGGCGCCCCAAACAAAGCCCTTCGGCAGCTGCTGTACGCGGTTTAGCAAAGACATATGCATACACCCTCTCGTCTTGCTGTTCGATATTGTGCGTTTGCGCTCAGGAGGCTCCCTGGTTAGCGTTCAGCGGTGAAAAAGCCCGATAAACACTATCTTAAAATGATTAGAACCAAAATGAGCACGTGAACATTTGACAATGAGCACGTTAACATCCGGCTGGGATGTATAGAAACAAAACAACTTCAAACAGCCGCGAACGGTTGTATTTGTTCGGTAAGCGGTTTTGATTGACAGAAGTTTTCATGTTGTGGTATATGGCTCGGGTATCATGAGCGCGTTATCGATGTATGTACGATGCGCCATGGGCGCGGGGAATAGTTGGGAAGCAGGTTAGCGTGGAAGGCATGGCTCAGCAGACAAGGAATGGTCATTCGGCGAGCGCGGCAGAGGTTGCGGCGCTCGCTGGCGTGAGCCGCCAGACTGTGTCTCGCGTGGTCAACGGTATGCCCAACGTGACGGAAAAGACGCGCAAGCGTGTGCTGGCCGCCATGGAAGAGCTGGGCTTTCGTCCCAATTTTGCTGGAGCGGCGTTGCGCGGCGGGTCGTATCGTTCTATTGGCCTGTGCATGTACAACATCACACGTGTCGGTAACCTGGCGACGCTCGAGGGTATCATGCAAGCGGCGCGCGAGCACGATTTTGCCGTCACTATGATCGAGATGGGCGGCGACAAGCCCTATACACTTGCCGATGCCTCGCGCCGCATGGTCGAGCGACCCGTCGACGGCATGATTCTCAACATGAACCGCATGGCTCCCGATTTTGAGGAGTTTGTTCCCCAGCCGGGAGTGCGAACGGTCATCCTGTCCATGTATGCGCATCCGCGCTGCACGACGATCGACTCCGACCAGTATGGTTCGTGCGAGCTGTTGACCAATTATCTGCTGGAACATGGTCACTCGAATATGCGGTTTGTGGCGGGTCCGGAAAACTCGATTTCCTCGCGTTTTCGTGAGGCCGGTTGGCGCGATACGCTGGGTCGTGCTCATGTCGATGCCGCTCCGATGCTGCGTGGCGATTGGAGTGCGGACAGTGGGTACGCCATGGGCGAGCGGATTGCGGCCGAGGTGCTTGCCGGCGGGTCGCAGGCGCCGACTGCCGTGCTTGCGGCAAATGACCAGATGGCGCTGGGCGTTATCGCCGCGCTCGAGAACGCGGGCCTGTCCGTGCCCGACGACGTGAGCGTGGTTGGTATCGACGACGCACTCGAGGGACTTGTTCCTCACAATCGGCTGACGACGCTGCGATTTGATTTGCGCGGTGTCGGTAAGCTTGCGTTTGAGGCGGCGATTGGAGAGAGCTCGTCTATCGAGGCGATTCATGTGCCGAGTACGCTGGTCGAACGCTCGACTGTTAGGGACATACGGGGTTAGGTCCTACTCCGTTTGTCTCGATTTGTAACAGGTAGACGGTCAAAAGCGGGCTACGTGTTACAGATTTAGATTCTTCGGAAAGAGCAATCCTGTTCGTCTCAATCTGTAACAGCTAGGACCAAAAAACTCGGCTAGATGTTACAGATCGAGACAAACGGCTCCCGACCAGCCCAAAAACAAAAAGACCGGGGGCGGCGCGCCGTGTGACGTGCCGCCCCCGGCTGAGAAATGGGGACAGGTTATGTGAGCGGGGCAATTCCGCTGGTCGCAAGCCGCTAGTCCAGACGACGGGTCTGCGCTACGTGCTTATACCAGTAGGCGCTTGCCTTGGGCGTGCGCTTCTGGGTTTCAAAGTCAACGTAGAAGAAGCCATAACGCTTGTTGTAGCCATTGGTCCAGGAGAACTGATCCTGCAGGCTCCACAGGAAGTAGCCGCCCACGTTGACGCCCACCTCCATGGCCTTGAGCAACCAGCGCAGGTGCTGCTCGATGTAGTCGATGCGCGGCTGGTCGTCCACAAAACCGTCCTTGTAGGGGTCCTTGTAGCCCATGCCGTTCTCGGTGATGAAGATCTGCTTGTAGTTGGGGTAGCGCTGCTTAATGTAGACGAGCAGGTCGAACAGGCCCTCGGGATAGATGATCCAGTCCCAGTCGGTGGTGGGAATGCCAGGCTTGTTCACGTGCTCGCCAATGCCCTTGACGCGCCAGCGGCCGGTGCCCTTCTCGCCCGTACCGTTGTGGTGCAGGTCGTTCTCGCCATCGTAAGCCTTCAAAAAACGGCACTGGTAGTTGTTAACGCCCAGGTAGTCGTTGTAGAGCGCTGCCTCGCGCATAATCTCGAGGTCCTCGTCCAAGATCTCGATGGTGCCGCCCGAGACGGCAGCCAGGCGGTTGGCGCACTCGAGGGTGTCGGGGGCATACTCGCCGCGGAACGTCGCGTCGAGCAAAAACTGGTTTTGCAGCACGTGCTCGTTGTTGGCGGCTTTGATGTCGGCGGGGTCGTTCTCGTTGAGCGGGTACTTAAACTCCAGCGACTGGATGACGCCGATTTTGCCCTTAAAGCCGCCGTTGTGGAAGGCCAGCACGGCCTTGGCGTGGGCGAGCATCATGTTGTGCTCGCACTGGAAGGCCTCGGCCAGATGCGCCTTGACGCCACCGGGGAAGGTGCCCTCGATGTAGGTGTTGGAGGCGTCGGCCCAGATCTCGTTAAAGGTGAACCAGTAGGTCACCTGGTCGGCGTACTCCTTAAAGCAGAAGGTGGCAAAGTCCACAAAGGCGTCGATGGTCTCGCGGTTGAGGAAGTCGCCCTTCTCAAAGAGGGGAAGCGGCGTGTCAAAGTGATGCAGCGTGACGAACGGCTCAACGTGGTGCTTGTGGCACTCGGCGAAGAGATCGTGGTAGAACTGGACGCCCTCGGGGTTAATCTCACCGGTGCCGTTGGGGAAGATGCGGCTCCAGGCGATGGAGAGGCGAATGCCGTTGATGCCGAACTCCTCGCACAGCTCCAGGTCGACGGGGTACTGGTTGTAGAAGTCCGAAGCGGGATCGGGGGAGAAGCGCCCCTGGGCCTCCAGAAAGTCGTCCCAGGCAACCTTGCCCTTACCGTGAGTGCGGGTCTCGCCCTCTACCTGGTAGGCAGCGGTGGCGCCGCCAAAGACAAAGTCCTCGGGAAACTGCGCGGGCGGGTTGGTGACGCTAGCAGGATTAACGGACATGATGATCCAATCGTCTAAATCGAAGGGCCAGCCGGTCTTGGATGGTCGGCTGGCCCTGGGCGTTACTTACTTCGAAAGTTGCTCACTCACGAAGGCGAGAGACTTGTCGCCGTTCTGGGAGAGCTCGATGTACTGCTTGCCACGGCAGGCGACGCACTTGTTGCCCACGCGCTCACAGTCCTTCTGCAGGTCGGCCAGGTAGCTTGCGGCCTGCGGGGCCAGGACGACCAGGTCAAAGTCGGGGAGCATGTCCACGTGGTTGCCATAGGCCTCGGCAGCGGTCTCGAGGTTAATGCCGCGCTCCTTGGCGGCCTTGGCCAGCGCGTTGGCGAGCAGGCCCGAGGTTCCGCCGCCCTGGCAGAGCACGAGCACGCGCTTGCCGTTGAGGTCGCTGGCGGTCGTTGTCTCGGCAGCGGGTGCTGCGGAAGCGGCGGGGG
Organism: uncultured Collinsella sp.; assembly: GCA_937980385.1. Classification (GTDB taxonomy): domain Bacteria; phylum Actinomycetota; class Coriobacteriia; order Coriobacteriales; family Coriobacteriaceae; genus Collinsella. The sequence continues at coordinate 11,870 of CALJPV010000007.1, forward strand.
AGTCGGCCTTCACGGCCTCGGCAGCAGCGCCGGCGGCAACGCTCTTGGCGTCAGCCTTGCCCTGGAAGGCATCGTTGAGCTTGGCGGCCTTCTCGGCGTTCTTGGCGGCGAGCTCCTCCTGGGAGATTTCGGCCTCCTCGGCGCACTTCTGGGCGTCATAGGCACGGAAGAACGGGTAGTACAGAACGAAGTCGACGACCAGGATAAGGGCGAGCATCACAAAAGCGAGCGGCTGGAAGCCCAGGCCCATGATGGTGCCGATGGGGCCGGGGACGGTCCAAGGCAGGGTGTACATAAAGCCGTTCATGCCCAAGAAGTCGATAAAGATCTTGAGGATCCAGATGTTGGCGATCGGGGCAAAGACAAACGGGACAAAGAAGACGGGGTTGAGCACGATGGGCGCGGCGAACAGCAGCGGCTCGTTGACGGCAAAGCAGACGGGGACGATGGCGGCCTTACCGACGGCGCGCATCTCCTGAGACTTGGCCAGGAAGCAGAACATAAAGACCAGGACGAGCGTGGCGCCGGTGCCGCCCATGCAGACGACGAAGTACTGGGCACCCTGGGTCAGGACAGCGGAAGCGTGCTGGCCGGCCTGGAACGCAGCCAGGTTGTCGGTCATGTTGGCAACGAGGGCGGCGGCGATGGCGGGCTCGACGATCGAGGGGCCGTGGACGCCCACGAACCAGAAGAGGCTCATAGCGCCGTAGATCACAGCGAGGCCGATGTAGCCGTCGGCAGCGGTGAACAGGGGCTGGAACACCTGGATGACGCCCTGGGCAAAGCAGAAGCCAAAAGCAGCGCGGAAGGCTATGTCAAAGACCCAAAAGACGGTGATGCAGACGGAGAAGGGGATGATGTCCTTAAAGGTCTGCGAGATGTTGGGCGGAACCTGCTCGGGCATCTTGACGGTGATGTTGCGCTTAATGAAGAACTTGTAGATGATGCCGGTCACAAACGCAGCGATAAAGGCGGTCAGCAGGCCTTTGGAACCAAGGTAGGTGGTGTTGAAGCCGCTGGCAGCGTCCGTGGCGATCGTGTCGCTCGAAAGGAGCAAGAAGCCGATGATGGCCGCGCACATGCACGAGATGAAGTTGATCTGGTTGTTCTTGGGCAGATCGCGGTTCTGAGCGTCGGCGAAGTGCTTGGCCGTGGTGGCGGCACAGGCGATGGCCAGGATGCCCATGGAGTAGTTGTAGCACTTCCATAGGGCGTTGTTGATGTCATCGGGCCAGTAGAAACCCCAGATATTGGGAACCGAGGCTACCAGGCAGAAGATGGACGAGAAGATGATGATGGGGATGACGGAGATAAAACCGTCGCGGATCGCCTTGAGGTACTTGTTGCGGGCGATCGCGTTGAAAAAGGGCTGCCCCTTTTCGATGATGGCGATGAGTTGCTCCATGCAAAGCTCCTAAGAGTCGGTGGGTTGGCAACGATGGTAGCTTTTGACGTTTGGTTGCCAAAATGTTGACGTTGCCATTTTGCGACACAAAATAAGACGCGAACCGATGGCCCCTGTGCCTGTGGACCGTCGATTCCTTGCGCGTAAACGTTTGAGCCGCCCGGTGGCTCTGTGTTTGCACAATGGCAACGTTAACATTTGGGTGCCAAAAGCCGTTCGGGGAAGCAAAAATGTCGGTGAACGGTAGGTTTTGGGTGGTGAGCGTATGGTGGGGGAGGCGTTGGATATACTTGAAGGCGTTAAAAATGACTGCGTAGGGTGTCACCAATGGCATCGTTGACATAGAAAGATCGACCTATGGCCGCTGTTAAAAAATCGGTATCCGTTAAGGATGTGGCGCGTCTCGCGGGCGTCTCGGAACAGACGGTCTCGCGCACCGTTCACGATTCGCCCAGCGTGCGCCCCGAGACCAAGGAGCGCGTGCGTGCCGCCATGCGCGAGCTGGGGTATCGCCCCAATTTTGCCGGTCGATCGCTGCGTCGCGGTAAGTTTAAGACCGTCGGCGTCGCCATGTTCAATATTACCGGCACCGGCAACCTCGACCGTATGGAGGGCTTTGCCGCCGCCGCCGATAAGCACGGCTATGCCATCACTCTCACTAAAGTAGACGGGCATCCGTATACCCTCGAGGGCGCATCGTCACGCATGAGCGCGCTGCCGGTAGACGGTATGGTCGTGATCATGAACCGCATGCCGGCAGACTTTGGCACTTTTGAGCCGCTGCCCGGCATGCAGACGGTGCTCGTTACCATGCTGGAGCACCCGCTCTGTTCAACGGTCGATAACGACCAGTTCGATTGCTCGCGTCAAGTTGTCGAGTACTTGCTGGGGCGGGGGCACAAGACCGTGCACTTTATCTCGTGTCCCGAGCGCTCGCTTTCGGGCATGCAGTGCGAGGAGGGCTGGCGCGAGACATTGCGCGCGCATGGTATTGAGCCACCGCGACTCATCCGTGGCGACTGGACGGCTCAGAGTGGATATGCCGCAGGCCAGGCTCTGGCGGACGATCCGACCTGTACTGCCATCTATGCCTCCAACGACGCCATGGCCTACGGTTGCATTCGCGGACTCGAGTCGCGCGGAAAGCACGTGCCCGAGGATGTGAGCGTGGTGGGTGTAGATGACAGTCTGGGTGACATCGTGCCCGATCGTCGCCTGGCCACCGTGCGCTTTGACAACAGGCGTGTCGGCATGTGGGCAGTCGATAAGATCGCCGGTGCCGAGGAGGTTGCGTCTGGCGTGGAGCACATGCTGATCCCCGGCGTGCTCGTAGAGGGCGATACGGTGCGCGATTTGCGTTAGGGTGCGGTCCTGTTTGGGCTTCCACTAATCATGTTTGATATTGTTCAAAACAGTTTAAAAACCGTTCACGGGTGAAAAGCAACCGTTCATAGCTCGAAATTGCGTTTTGCGTTGTTCTTTTTTGTTTGAATGTTAATGTTTCTGCCATACAGAACGCAGCGCGTATGCCCGGACGCGATGCTCTCCATTGGTTCATATGTGAAAGGAACGCAATATGGCAACCAAAGAAGAAATCTCGATGGTTGGATTCGAGATCGTCGCATACGCAGGTGACGCCCAGACCGATCTGCTTGCAGCGCTCGATGCTGCTCGCGAGGGTGACTTTGAGAAGGCCGAACAGCTGCACAAGGATGCCAGCGATGCGCTCATCGGTGCCCACGACACGCAGACCAAGCTGCTTTCGCAGGAGGCCGGCGGTGGCGAGATGGAGATGACCTTCATCATGGCTCACGCTCAGGACACTCTCATGACCACTATGATTCTGGAGAAGCAGACCCGCTTTACCATCGATGCCTACAAGCGCATCGCCGAGCTCGAGGCCAAGCTCGCCTAACGAGCCCGCACAACCAAGTCCCCTTCCAAAAGCTCTGCCGCAGACTCGCGACAGGGCTTTTTCTTTTTACCCGGCACTTGGGGACGTTCCTTATCTGCCGGCAGTTAGGGACACTCCTGCCATGCATTTGATCCTTTGAGGATGGAAGAAAACGGGTTATTAGGTTTGTTGCGGTGCCGACTCGACCCGTCGGTTACAAAACTATGCCGGTTTACTACGATGAATCGTATTCTTTCAACTATAGAAAGAACAGCGTTATCAAAGCCGCAGGTAGAAAGCTTGCCATTTTCTGCTAATAGCAAATGTGGTCGGTCCTATCGGTTTTACGGTAGTAAACCGGCATAGTTTTGAAATGGCACTGTTCGACTAGCAGCGTTATGGAGCTTCTGCACGCCCTCCCGTTCGGTTTTTCGCTGGATGGGTATACTTTCACCCGCAATACAGGCCGGAATGAGGAGGTATCCAAATGCCGGATAACGGGTCAATACAAAAAAGAGGTGCGCACGAGATGGCCCATGGGCGTCCTGTCCAGATAACTGAGCATACGACGGTAACCGAGCTACAGCCCAGCCTGTCCGATATCGTGTGTGCAAACAAAAAGCTACAGATTGGCTTTATCGTTGCGCTCGTGGTACTGGCGCTGCTGTCGGGCTTTGTAGCTCGTCCGCATTTTGCCGATACCAAGACTTGGGACTCCACCATCGAGGTCATCGATCAAAAGAAGGGCAATGTTTTGGCGCTCACGACCTCGTGCGTCGCCCTATCTGCGGGTATCACTGCGCTGCCGGGCGATACGGGAACGCCAGTCGCCGAGCAGCTCGCGCAGCTTTCAGGCAACCTTGGTATCGTGCTTGCCGTGCTATACCTAGAGAAATATTTGCTTACGATTTTGTGGTCGGTTGGCCTGGGCATCCTGATCCCGTTTGCGCTGGTGCTCTTTGCGATCTCACTTGGCATTCACGGACGCTGGAGCACGAGCACAGTCATTCGCCGCGTGGCAACGCGTGTGCTGGTGGTCGCCATAATTGGCATGGTGTTGGTGCCCGCAAGCGTATGGGTGTCGCAAAAGGTCGATGAAACGTATCGCGTAAGTATTGAGCAAGCTCAGCAAAAGGCTGCGGATGCGGCAGATAGCGACAGCTCCAAAGCAAGCAAGAAAAAGACCGAGTCCACAGAGTCCAAGAATGTGCTTGAGCAGCTTGCCGACGGTGCCTCGGGTCTCGTCACATCGGTGACCAGCGGTGCCAAGCAGATTACCGATGAAATTGTGCAGCAGGTGACCGATCTGATCGAAGGCGTCATCGTGATGATCGTGACCTCGTGCGTGATTCCATTGCTGGTGCTCGCGGCGTTTTTGTGGCTGGGGCACGTGCTACTGGGGATTGATATTTCCGGCCCGGCGAACTATCTGACGGGTCGCTTTCTGAGCGCTCCGTCCAAGCACGCCAAGAAGGGCGGGCAGTCCGAGTAGCTAAAACAGCTGTATATACTGGGGCATACCGCCGAAGGGCGGCCGAGACACGTTCTCGGCCGCCCTTTTGTTTGTTGAATGCGCGGTAAGCCGGGCCTTTTCTGAGTCCAAACGGTCAGCAACCATCCGCGAACGGTATTTGTTCAAAAAAGAACAAAGACAAACAAATTATTGTTGCAGTTAATGTTCGAATGTGTTCAAATAAACATGAACAGTGAAGAACCGCACATTCAGATGCCCGGACCTGAACGCGATTCAACACTTCCAAACAGAAACTACGCACCTGCGTATCTCTCAAGGAGGATGTCATGAGAGTTGTAATCGCTTCCGATGCCGACGGTATGTCGATGAAGGAGTCCATCAAGGAGATGCTCATCGCCGACGGTCACGAGGTCGTCGACTATTCCGAGACCCCTGCCGCGGACTTTGTCGATTCCGCCACCGCCGTTGCCAAGGACCTGCTGGAGCACAAGGATTCCCAGGGCTTCGCATTCGATAAGTACGGCGTCGGCTCCTATATGGCCGCCGTCAAGATCAAGGGCATGGTCGTCGCCAACATTTCCGATGAGCGTTCCGCTTACATGACCCGCGAACACAACGGCTCGCGCATGGTCACCATGGGCCCGGGCGTTGTGGGCACCGAGGTCGCCAAGAAGATCGCCCGCGAGTTCCTGCGCGCCCAGTACGCCGGCGGCCGTCACCAGATCCGTGTCGACATGCTCAATAAGATGGCCTAACGAGAGCCACCGAGAACTCGAACTTCTATCTCAACTTGTGAATTCAGACGAAAGGACGTTCTGATGAAGAAGACCATCGCAATCGGTTGCGACCATATCGTTACGGACGAGAAGATCTATCTGGCCGACCGCCTGGAGCAGGCTGGCTACAAGGTGCTTGACTGCGGCACCTACAGCCACACCCGTACGCACTATCCCATTTACGGTAAGGCCGTGGGCGAGGCTGTTGCCAGCGGCAAGGCCGACTTTGGCGTGGCCCTGTGCGGCACCGGCATCGGCATCACCAACGCCGTCAACAAGGTTCCCGGCGCCCGCTGCGCCCTGGTTCGCGACATGACCTCTGCCCTGTATGCCCGTCGCGAGCTCAACGCCAACATCGTGGGCTTTGGCGGCAAGATCACCGGCGAGTTCCTGATGGCCGATATCATGCTTGCCTTCCTGGAGGAGCCCTACGACAAGACTCCCGAGCACGATGCCCTGATTGCCAAGATTGATGCCTGCAACAAGGCCGACGCCGAGGCTCAGGCTGACCCGCACTTCTTTGACGAGTTCCTGGAGAAGTGGGACCGCGGCGAATACCACGACTAGTGGGGTTCCGGCGTTCTACCGAACGCCAGACCAGTCGACGCTGCGAAGCCATCTGGCGGGCGAGCTGCTCCGATAACACTTTTGCTTGCTGAGCTTGTGTGCTTCGTTTTGGCGGTACCTGGCATTCTGCAGCTTTTTAATTGACGGCTCGCGTTTCTGTGATGGGGCGCGGGCCGGTTTTCTAAACAGGAGTTCAATATGATTCTGACCGTTACCATGAACCCGTCGATTGATACGCGCTATCAGCTCGACAAGCTGGTCATCGACGATGTTAACCGCGTGACGCCCGAAAAGACCGCTGGTGGCAAGGGTCTCAACGTGAGTCGTGTGCTGCTGCAGTTGGGCGACGATGTGCTTGCGACCGGCCTGCTTGGCGGTCACATGGGTGCCTATATGGCCGAGCTCATGGATGCCGATGGCGTCAAGAATGACTTTGTGCCCATCGCCGGTGAGACGCGCATTTGCCTGAATATTCTGCACGAGGGTAATCAGACCGAGCTGCTGGAGAGCGGCCCACAGATCGTCCCAGCCGAGCTCGAGGCCTTTACGGCCAAGTTCGCCGAGCTTGCAGCGAAGGCTGACGTTGTGACGCTTTCGGGCTCGCTGCCGCGTGGCGTCGATGCCGGCTACTATGCCGAGCTCGTCAAGATCGCCGAAGAGGCGGGCGCCAAGGTGCTGCTCGACACCTCGGGCGCATCGCTGGAGGCCGCGCTGGAGTCCGACGCTAAGCCTGAGCTCGTAAAGCCCAACCTGACCGAGATTAACGGCCTGCTGGGTACGTCCTTTACGACCGATGATGTCGATGCCCTGCGCGAGGCGCTTGCCGCCGATGGCCGCTTTGCCGGTATTCCCTGGGTCGTCGTTTCGATGGGCGCTGCCGGTTCGGTGGGCTTCCACGAGGGCCGCGCGTTCCGCGCCAAGACGCCCGCGATTGCGGCTGTGAACGCGACGGGTTCCGGCGACTCGACCATCGCCGGCTTTGCGCATGCAATTGCTGCTGGTGCCGACGACGTCACGGTGCTCAAGACCGCAAATACCTGCGGCAAGCTCAACGCCATGGATCCCAAGACCGGCCACCTGGTCATGGACCGCTGGGACGAGATTTACAACGGCGTTGAGGTCGTAGAGTTGTAGCGGTTGCGACTCCTAATAGAATGAGCGTGGATAATCTCCCGCTTTTGGTGCCCATACGAGCTCAAAGTGGGAGATTTTCCACGCTCGAGTCATTAGTCGTCGGGGACGTTCTTTAATGACCAGTCGTTTAAGAACATCCCCAATGACTACACTCAAAAAACGGCGCCCGCC
>CALJPV010000008.1:0-3271 GCA_937980385.1 uncultured Collinsella sp.
GCGCAGCGAGAATGTTTGAGCACGGGATGATATAGGCGGGCGCCCCGGGGACTACGTTGACGCTGCTTGTCTCGCCCGGGTGCCGTCGGGCCAGGGAGGGACGTCTTCGCTGATAGGTGCTTTGTTGAGAGAGCTGCTTTTATTGCGGCTCTTTCTTTGGTTTTGGGTATATTTGTTCTTGTTGAATTGTTATTGCGGATGGGCTGGGTACTTGGCTTTCTGCTGTTCTTTGTAGCCGTCTCGGCTTTGGTTGAGGGGAGACGTTCTTTATGCGTATTGTGTTTATGGGTACGCCTGATTTTGCTGTGCCTTCGCTGACTTCGCTTGTTGAGGCTGGCAACGAGATTGCGCTTGTTATTACTCGTCCCGATGCTGTACGTGGGCGTGGTAAGAAGCTTGAGCCTTCTCCTGTTAAGGCCAAGGCGTTGGAGCTGGGACTTCCCGTTATCGAGGCCAATCGTATGACGCCGGAGGTAGTTGAGGCGCTCAAGGCTGCGCGGGCTGATATTTTCTGTGTGGCTGCCTATGGCTGCATTCTGCCCGATGAGGTGCTGCATATAGCGCCGCTCGGCATTGTGAATGTTCATGCGTCCTTGCTGCCTCGTTGGCGTGGGGCTGCTCCTATTCAGCGTGCCATTCTTGCTGGTGACGAGGTTGCTGGCGTTTCCATTATGCGCATTGGGCATGGCGTGGATACGGGCGCTTATTGCGCGCAGGTCTCGACCTCGGTTGCGGGTAAGCATGCCGAGGCACTGACTATGGAGCTTGGCGAGCTGGGCGGTAAGCTGCTGGCCGATACGCTGCCGTCGCTTGCCGATGGCACGGCCGTGTGGACCGAGCAGGATGAGTCCCTTGTCACTCATGCTGCCAAGATTTCCAAGCAGGAGATGCGTTTGGATCCGCAGATGGCCGCGCTTGATTGCGTGCGTCACGTGCTCGCCTCGTCCGACACTGCACCCGCTCGCTGCGTGATTGCCGGCAAGTCGGTTCGCGTGCTCGATGCTGCGCCAAGCGATGTGTCGCTTGGCGAGGGCGCTGTTGCCGTTAAGAGCAAGCGTGTTTACCTGGGCCTGTCGGATGGCTCGGTTGAACTGCTCGAGGTTAAGCCTGACGGCAAGCGTGCTATGGCTGCTTCTGCCTGGGCTGCCGGCCTGCAGGGTGCCGATCTGACGTGGCGTGTTTTGTCATGAGCAAGTTGTCTCCCGCGCGCAAGCTTGCGCTCGATGTGCTGATGGAGGCCGACCGTCGCGGTATGTACGCACGCGACGTGTTGTCTTCTCGTGCTTCCGCCAAGGCCATTGACCAGCGCGATTCCGCTTTTGCCGCGCGTTTGGCGCTCGGTGTTGCCGCCACGCAGGGCATTTTGGACGAGCTGCTCGACCAGTTTCTCGATAAGCCCAAAAAGGTTGCGCCGCGCGTTCGCATGGCGCTTCGAATCTCGGCCTTCGAGATGCTCTACCTGCATACCCCGGGTCGCGTTGCCGTGAGTCAGGGCGTTGAGCTGGTTCGTAGCGGCGCTAAATCGGCTGCCGGTCTGGCGAACGCCGTACTGCATAAGGTCGCGGACAACGTCGAGGACTTTGCCGCTGCGGCGGATGCCGATGAGTCCGAGCGCCGATTGGTTCGCCTGTCTCGCCTGATGGGCATGCCGCGCTGGCTGTGCGCTCGCATTATGGCGTCGTTCGATACGCCCGAGGGCGCGCTCAACTTTGCCGGAAATCTGGCGCCCGCGCCGCTCGCTTTGCACGAGAACGCCTTTGCAACCAAGCCTGATCCGTACCTATCGCAGCTTGTGGCGCCGGTGTTCCCGGGCTGCCATGCGCCGGTCGATGCGCAGGCCACGGTTGCGTCGGGTGTGTTTGAGCGCGCGGCTGCCGTGGCCTCGGACCTTAACGCCCAGCTCATCGCTACTGCGGCTACTCGTCCCGGGCGCTGCCTAGAGATTGGCGCCGGTCGTGGTACCAAGACGTATGTGATGATGTGCCAGGCCAAGCGTGCCGGCTACGACCGCCAGCATACTGCACTCGATTTGCACGACCGCAAGTGCGACCAGAATCTCGCACGCCTGCATAAGGCGGGTATCAAGGGCGTTCGTACTGTCTCGGGCGATGCATGCGAGCTCGATGCGGTGCTCACGTCCTTTGATGCGATGCTTGGCGAGCCTGCCCTGTTCGATACGGTGTTTATTGATGCCCCGTGCTCGGGCACCGGTACCATGCGCCGTCACCCTGAGATACCGTGGCGTCTGACCGAGAAGGACGTTACGACTGAGCTGCCCCGTCTGCAGCTGACGATGCTCAAGGAAGCTGCCGCGCGCGTGGCTGCTGACGGTGAACTTGTCTATGCGACGTGCTCGGTCTTTGATGAGGAGAACGCGCAGGTCGTGGATGCGTTCCTGGCCTCTCCCGAGGGCACAGACTTTAGCCTGGCACCCCTTTCCGAGGCGCAGATCCTGCAGCTGCCCGAGTTCGCCCAGGCCAAGAAGCTCGTCTCCGTACGTCAAAACGACCGTGGACTTTTCCAAAGCGTGCCGGTAAACGCGGATTCCTACGACGGCCACTTCTGCGCCCGCCTGGTCCACAAGTAACAACTAAGTTGCGGTGAAATAGGGATTGAATATCGGCTTCTACCCGCCAAACAGTCCTTATTTCACCGCAACGCATAAGGATGATTTTTCTGGGACTGGGATTAATAAATCGGATATGAAAGTAAGCGGTTGGGTTTGGTAAGTTTCTGGATGCATGAACCGCTCGCAGATTTAATATTGAGGGGTTAAAATGATTGATCTTAATAGTTACAAGATTGACAATCCTGAAGATAATACTCAGGAAAATGAAGAGGTTGAGAATTCTTCGATTAAAAAGCGGGTAATTATTGGTGCCGGTATTGTTGCTCTGCTCATTGCTGGTTGTGTCGGTGGTTATGCTGGTTACAATTACAAACAAGCATGTAGTGAACATAATCAGCAGGTTGAAGTTTTGTATTCAAAGGCTAGCGATAGTGTTGCTGCCTTTAAGGCTGATCCATGGTTACTAACTTTTGAGCAACGTCTTGATACCATTAAAAATGCTCAAAATAATAAAGAGATTTTGAATAAAGAAATCTCTAATGACAGTTTTAAGTATGCGGATGGCACTTCCCCTGATTGGACGAAGTTGCTCAATAAATACGATTCCATTATTAAAGACTGTCGTAATGCTCAAAATGATGAGTGGAATACTTCTGTAACTGACCATGTTAATTTTGATGTAAATTCTACTGAAGATACTGA
>CALJPV010000009.1:0-3500 GCA_937980385.1 uncultured Collinsella sp.
CTGCCGCGCCAATGGCGACGGCCGCCACGACCAGCCCGGGAAGCGCCGCGACGCCGGCTGTCTGCATAAGCAAAAAGCTGAAGGCTCCGCACGAGAGCGCCGAGATGCCGCGCATGGTGTAATTGCGTGCGCGGCCCCAGCGCGTGCCCGCCCAGCCAAGTGCGGGGTCGACCTCGACGGTGTCATCCTCGGAGCTCGATGGCTCGATATCATCTGCCGCGCACTCGTCATTCGAAAGCTCGCCTACCATCTGCTCCAAGCTGCGACGGCCTTCGCGCACGCTCCCCAAGCCGGCAAGGAGTCGGTCACAGAATGCCTCGATGCCATCGGGGCGGTCTTGCGGCATGGGGGAGAGGGCGCTCATGAGCGCCGCCTCGGCCCCCGGGGGAAAGTGCGGGATGAGCTCGCTGGGATAGGTGGCGCCGCCGATGATGCGGTCGAGCGAGTCGGCGGGCGTGGACGCCATAAAGGGGGCGCTGCCGCACAGGCCCTCGTAGATCACGCAGGCAAGGGCAAAGACATCGGCGCGCTCGTCGACCGTGCCGGTCTCGATGTCGAGCTGCTCGGGCGGCATGTAGCCGATGGTGCCGCCGCGCGATCCGCCAAAGCCGCCGGCAGACGACAGACGTGCCATGCCAAAGTCGGTGAGCTTTACATTGCCCGAATGGTCGATAAGCACATTGGCGGGTTTTATGTCCAGATGAAGCACGCCGTTTGCATGGGCAAAGGTGAGTGCCTGACCCAGCGCGTCGGCAATGGCCGCGGCCTCGTCAAAGGTGAGCGAGTGGCCGTCCACGCGATGCAAAAACTCGGCCAACGACATACCGTCGACATACTCCATGGCCAGATAGGCATAGGCGGTGTCGTGCGTAAAGTCGATAACCTGCACGATATTGGGATGTTGAAGCATGGCGGCGGTATGCGCCTCGCGCAGCACGTCCATGATGTCGCTGGCGGGCATGCCGGCGCCGTTGATAAGGGGGATGCGCTTAATGGCCACGCGACGGCGCAGATGCGTGTCGCGGCAAATCTCGATGGAGCCAAAACCGCCGGTCGCAAGCGTCTCGAGCGGCTGGTACCGCTTGAGCAGCTCGCGAGAGCTAGTGCCCTCCAAGGGAACGTCCGGCGAGAACCGGGCGGTATGTTGCGAGAAAAGCGGCATGGCCAACCCTCGTGCGTTTAAAGTTCGTTTGCGAGCGGCGGGCGCGGGGCCGAGCCGTTCGCGGTGGCATAGATGCTGCTAGTGTAGCACGCTCGGGCGGATGGCGAGGATGGCGGGATGCGAGGCTGCCTGTCTGCCTTGGCCTTAGCGCTTCTTCTTGCTCTTCTTCTGCTTGTGCTGTTTGTCCTTGTTGTCCTGGGCCTTGTCGCCCTGCTTGGCTTCGGCTGCGGCCTTCTCGGCCTTCATTTTCTTCTTCTTGGTCTCGATGCGGAGTTTTTTGTTGATGCGCGCCTTAAGGAAGGGGCCAAACTGCTCGGCATCGCCACGGACGAAGGTGTCCTTGGGAATCGTCACGCCCTGGTCGGCGAACATGGCCACAAAGATGCGCTCGCCGTCGAGTACGTGGTCGAGCTTCTCAAACGGGAAGAACTGCGACTTGCCGCTCTTGCCCCAAACCATCAGACCGTCCTCGTTGGCGGCGACGCGTCGATAGCGGCCACCCATGGACTCGTCGGCCTCGACGGCGTCGATGAAGTCACGGGCGAGGGTGTGGTGCAGGTTTTTGCTCCACCAGGCCAAAAAGGCGCCGAATACGATCAGGACGACGCCAAACTTGATCCAGTTGCCGCCGGCCACCAGCATGCCGATGCCGATGAGCGCGGCAATTGCCGCGGCGACATACAGCGAGCCGCGACGCCTGGGCGAGGCGACCAGGCGGGCGAAGTCGGTGACCAGGTCGTTTTCGTACTGGTACTCGTTGAGGTACAGGATGCTGTCGTCGGCTGCGGCCTGCTTCTCGAGCGCGACCTCGACCTGGTCGGCTGCTTCGGAGGGAACGAGGTTGCTCTCTGCGTCTGCCATGCTCTTTGGACTCCTATCGCGGCGGGCTCGCCGTACGGGTTATTATGAATGCAGTATGCCGTGCGACCGCATGGCCGTCGCGGCAACAAGACTCAGTATACCCGGGGGAGCACCCATGGAATCGTTGTACCGAAAGTATCGCCCGCTCACCTTCGACTCCGTGGTGGGCCAGCAGCATATCGTCTCGACGCTCGAGCACGCCATCACCGAGGGACGCCTGTCCCACGCGTACCTGTTCTGCGGACCGCGCGGCACGGGCAAGACCACCATGGCGCGCATCCTTGCCAAGGCGCTGCTGTGCCGCAATGCCGAGGCGGCGCGCGCCGAGGGCGCAAGCGGCTGCATGCCCGACGGCACCTGTGAGGAGTGCGAGCTCATCGCCGAGGGCAACCACCCCGATGTCTACGAGCTCGATGCCGCAAGCCGCACGGGCGTGGACAATGTGCGCGAGGAGATCATCAACTCCGTCAACTTTGCCCCGGTGCGCGGCAAGTACAAGATCTATATCATCGACGAGGTTCACATGCTCACGACGGCGGCGTTCAACGCGCTGCTCAAGACGCTCGAGGAGCCGCCGGCACACGTGATCTTTGTGCTGTGCACCACCGATCCGCAAAAGATTCTGGAGACCATCCTCTCGCGCTGCCAGCGCTTCGATTTCCACCGCATCGGCAACGAGGATATCGAGCATCGCCTGTCCTACGTGTGCGAGCAGGAGGGCTTCGATTACGACGACGAGGCGCTCGCCATCGTGGCGCGCCATGCCAAGGGCGGCATGCGCGACGCGCTCTCCACGCTGGAGCAGCTGAGCGTTTTTGGCAACGGCGCCGTGCATGCGGACGATGCCCGCTCGCTTTTGGGCGAGGTTTCGGACCAGATTCTGGGCGAGTTTGCCCGCGCCATCGCCGAGCGTGATATTGCTGAGCTCTATGGGCTCATTCGTGCACAGGTCGAGGAGGGCAATGACCTGCTTGAGCTGACGCGCGACCTGGTGGCGCATGTGCGCGACGTGTATGTGGCTTGCGTTGCCGGTGCCCGTGCCGAGCTGTTTGAGGGCGGGGTCGAGCAGGCCGAGGCGCTTGCTGCCGAGGCCGCTGCCTTTGGCGAGCATTCGGCCGACCGTCTGGCCCGCGTGCTGACGGTGCTTGACGATGCCGCGCTGGAGATGAGGGGCGCGAGCGACGTGCGCCTGGTGCTCGAGATCGCCTGCACGCGCCTGGCACGTCCCGAGGCCGATCTGACCATTGAGGCCCTGGCCGAGCGCGTGGCACGCTTGGAGGCCATGGTTGCCAACGCCGCGGTGCCGGCGAGCGTGGCTGCTGTTCAAGCGAGTGCGCCTACTGCATCCGCACCCGCTGTCCAGCAGCCGACGCTGATCTCGGGTGCCCGAGCTACCGCTCCGACAACACCTGCCGCTCCCGCTGCTACGTCTGCGCGCCAGGGCGGCATGCCCTGGGACCGCGGCACTGCCGCTCCG
>CALJPV010000010.1:0-20702 GCA_937980385.1 uncultured Collinsella sp.
AGCCCGCGGGCGCGGGCGCACTGCCACACCACGGCGTCGCACAGCGGCTCGCCCGTCGTGCGGTTCCAGGCAACGGTGGTCTCGCGCTGGTTGGAGATGCCGATGCCGGCGATGTCGGCCGGATCGACCCCGGTCTCCTCCACCACAGCACGCGCCACGGCCAGCACATTGGCGGCAATCTCGACCGGATCATGGCTTACCCAGCCGGCCTCGTTGACAATCTGGCGATGCGAGCGGTCGGCACGATGAATCAAATGGCCGCCCTCGTCCACCAGCAGCGCCTTGGTGCCCTGCGTGGATTGATCGATTCCGATGATGTATTTGCTCATGTACTCTCCCATTCCTTCCGTCAAATCGAAGACGACCTGACGGACAAGGAGCGAGCGGCCGTCAAGTGCCGCAGATTGCCGTGAAAGAGGAGCGCCGCGTACTCTGTGTACGCAAGCGACGGTTTGAACGGCAAGGTGCGGTGCTTGGCGGCCGCGCAGCGTCTGTTTCTACTAGTTGCCGAGGAACTCGGCAACGGTCTTGGCAATTCCGGCACCCGTCAGACCGTAGTGCGCAAAGACCTCGGGGCTCGTGCCGGTGATGACCGGCGCGTCGGGCAGGGAGAGGCACTTGACCGGACGCGGGCAATGCTCGCCCACCACCTGCGCGACCATAGAGCCCAGGCCGCCGAAGGGGCTGTGCTCCTCGACGGTCACGACGGCGCGCGTGGCACCGGCGGCCTCAATCACGGCCTCGGCGTCAAGCGGCTTGACGCAATACATGTCGAGCACCGTTGCCGAGATGCCCTGCTCGGCCAGCAGGTCGGCAGCGTCCACGGCATGGCGGACCATCTCGCCGGTGGCGACGAGCGTCACATCGGTGCCGCGGCGCACCCAGGTGGCGCGATCCATCTGGAACGGGCACTCGTCCTCGGTGTACACGTCCTCGACCGGGTTACGGCCCACGCGGATGTAGGCCGGCTTGTTGTCGGCGACCAAGGCCCGCACGAGCTCGGCGGTCTGGAAGCGGTCGCTCGGCAGATACACACGCATGTTGGGAATCGCGCTCATGGCGGCGATATCCTGCGCGGAGTGATGGCTCATGCCCAAGGCGCCGTAGGACACGCCGCCCGAGATGCCGATGAGCTTGACATTGGTGTTGGAGTACGAGACATCGACCTTGCACTGCTCATACGAGCGCGTGGTCACAAAGGACGCCGGCGAAGCGGCCCAGGCCTTCTTGCCGCACGAAGCCATGCCGGCGGCGATGCTCACCAGGTCCTGCTCGGCGATGCCGACCTCAACGGACTGCTGGGGATACTGATCAAAGAACGGCGTGAGCGACGCGGAGCCGCGGGAGTCGGAGCACAGGACGACGATATCCTTATCGGTCTTCGCAGCCTCGAGCAGCGTGTCGCAGATAACCTTGCGGTTGGCGATCTTGTTAGCCATTGATGGCCTCCTTATGGGCAGCGAAATCGGTGATGATCTGGGCATATTCCTCATCGTTGGGCAGGTGATGATGCCAGGCGGCCTTGTCCTCCATGACGGACGAGCCGTAGCCCTTCACCGTGTTGAGGATGATGACCGTGGGCTTTCCCTTGGTCTCGGCAGCAAGCGTCAGCGCAGCGTCGATGGCCTGAACGTCGTTGCCCGGAATGGAAAGCACGTTCCAACCGAAGGCGGCCCAGCGCTCCTCCTGCGAGTCCTGCTTCATGACGTCCTCGGTGCTGCCACTGATCTGCAAGCGGTTGCGGTCCACGAGCGCGCACAGGTTATCGAGCTGGTAGTTGCCGCCGCTCATGGCGCCCTCCCAGACCGAGCCCTCGGCAAGCTCGCCATCGCCCATGATGGTGTAGACGCGGTAGTCGCGGCCGTCCATCTTGCCGGCAAGCGCCATGCCCACGGCAACGGGCAGGCCGTGACCCAGCGAGCCCGAGTTCATCTCGATGCCCTTGAGCTTGTTGTTGGGGTGGCCGATGTAGGGGCTGCCGAATTTGGAGAAGCGGGCCTTGACGTCGTCGAGGTCCAGATAACCCTCGTGGCAGAGCACCGCGTAGTAGGCCTCCATGGCATGGCCCTTGGAAAGCACGAAGCGGTCGCGGTTGGGATCGTCGACGGTCTCGGGCGAAATGTTCAGATGGTTGGCGTAGAGGGTCATGAGGGCGTCGATCACCGACATGTCGCCGCCGATGTGGCCGCCAGCGCCGGCCATGATGATGTCGACGCAATCGCGGCGGAGGTCCCAGCGCAGGGACTCAAGCTCTTCGATAGTTGCCATTTCTACTCTCCTCGCAGGTAGGCTTTAACGTCTTCTTCGATGGGGTCATATAAATCGGGGGCGATGCCGATGTACTTGCATGCCTCGTAGAGCACCGGCACCACGTTGGCGTGAATAGCGACGCAGTGGTGGATGTAGGGACCCTCGACGATCTTGGCCTCGAGGCGCTTGAGGTTGTCGACCTCAACCCACAGATAGGTGCCCATGCCGGCCGGGCCGTCGATGCCGCGGGCGTTGCCCAGCAGCAGCGAGTACTCGCCGTTGTCGCCGTCAAAGCGGGCAAGGGTGAGGTCGCCGTGCTTGGCCTCGGCCGTCAGCGCGCCGGGGTGATCGAAAGCCAGCGGGTAGGTGAGCTTGGGCTTGACGGCCGCGCAGCTGCAGGGCCAGGGGCCGCAGTGCTGCAGCAACTCACCGTTCTCGTTATCGGGATGGCGCACGGTCCAGTCGGCGAACATGCCGCGGTGACGGCCCAGGTCGGCGGCCTCGACCATCAGCGCGGTGATGGCGCCGTGGATATCGGTCTCGCATACGATAGGAATGCCCATCTCGTTGAGGATGGCGTTGGCGGCGCAGGGCATAATGCCCAGCTCGTCCTGCAGAGCGTTCCAGCACTGAATGGCACCGGCATTGCAGCCATACTTCTCGACCAGGCGCTTCATGGCGATAGCAAGACCGGCAACCGCGGGGACCTTGTCCTCGGGGATGCAGATCTCAAAGCTGTCGTTGATGTGGGCAAGCATGGCGGCCATGGCCTGCTCGTCGGTCTGGGCGTCACGCACGGCCTGGACAAGCTCGGTCATGGGAATGGGCGAAAGCTGGATGTTGAACTTCTCGAGCAGCTCGCCCTCGTTGCACATGGTCGACCAGAAGTCGAACGGACGGGTGGCCATCTGCAGGATGCGGGTGTGCTTGAAGGTCTTGACCACGTTGCACACGGCCAAAAAGTCCCAAACGCCACGCTCAAACTCGGGGTCGGTCAGGCGGCAGTTGGTCATGTAGGTGAAGGGAACCTGGAAGCGACGCAGGACCTTGCCGGTGGCGAACAGGCCGCACTGGCTATCGCGCAGGCGGGTGCCGTCGGGCTCGGGGCGCTCGTCGCGCGGGCCCCACAGCAGTACGGGCAGGCCGAGCTCGCGGGCAAGGCGAGCGCAAACGTACTCAGTGCCAAAGTTGGCGTGGCACAGCATAATGCCATCGACGCCCTCGGCGCGGAATTTCTTGACGATAGGCTCGATATGGCTGTCGTCGAACAGCAGGCCCTCATCATTGATGTCGTCGATATCCACGATGTCGACGCCAATCTCGCGCAGGCGATCAGCCGTCAGGCCGCGATACTTGATCGCGTCCGGCGCGCTAAAGATACTGCGGCGCGTGGGCACAAAACCGAGCTTGATCTTGTCCATGTACGTCCTCCCCTAATCACATGTTCAGTAAACAGACGCATGTTTCGTTTTGTTCTGTTTACTAAATGTTTTACTTCAGTGTTTAGAAGTTTAACGCGAAAGTCCCGTAAGCGGTAGAGAAATCAGCTTAAACGGTATGTAAACAATCTGAACATACAAGGGAAACAAAATGAGGGCCCCGAAGGACCCTCTCTTAGTAGCGTTAGATATGGCTGCCTTAGCGAGCTTTGCCGCCCTGCGGCCCGGCGTTTTCTTCGCCTAGATCTCGCACACGCTCTGGCGCTCGACAAAATAGGTCGACACGGCCGTCTTACAGGTATAGCTCTTGGGATTGCGGATGTTGCCCACCAGGCGGCGCACCGCGATCTCGCCCACCTCATGCTTGGGAACGTGCACCGTGGTGAGCGGCGGGTTGGAAAAGGCGCCCAAAGACAGATCGTCAAAGCCGATGATCGAGACATCCTCGGGCACGCGTATGCCGTGCTCGTTCAGCGCGCGCATGGCGCCTACGGCGAGCACGTCGTTTTCGGCAAAGAAAGCCGTTGGCAGATTCTCGCGCGAGGAATTGTCGAGCCACGCGCCCATATCGCGATAAGCGCCCTCGAGCGTGGTGCCCAGCGTGACGCGCCACGTCGGGTTGGCCTCAAGGCCCGCATCCTCAAGCGCTTGGCGATAGCCGCGCTCGCGGTCCTTAAAGTTGCGGATACGAAGGTCGCCCGCCAGATAGCCGATTTGCTTGTGACCTTTCTCGATAAGGTAATCCACGGCACGCAGCACCGAATCGGTGTTGGCAATGACCACGGCATCGAAGTACTGGCGGTCGCTCCAGCCATCGAGCACAATCAGGTGGGCGGCCGCGTTAGCGAACAGAGCGTAGTCTTCCTCACCCAGCTCGGTGCCCATCAGCACGATAGCGGCAGACGGATCGGCGATCAGGCCCTCGACCTGCGGACGCACGACGTCAAGATCGCTAAAGTCGAGCGAAACAAAGCTCGTGCTCATGCCGTGACGACGCGCCTGGCGCTCCACGCCCTCGATGACCGCGGGATGGAAGGTGCTCTCGTCCAGAATGGCGCCCGTCTTGCGCGCGAGCACAAACTGAATGCTCTCGAGCTGCGTCGACTGCTGGTAGCCGAGCGATTGTGCGCACTCCAAGATGACCTTGGCGGTCTCCTCGCTCACGCTGCGCTTGCGGTTGAGCGCGTTGGACACGGTCGCAGGCGAAAAACCGGTGATGCGGCTGATCTCGCGGACGCTTGCTTTAGCCATCGTTCCCCCTAGCATCGGTCGCGGCCGAGCATCGTGGCTTGACCGCCCCGTGGCTCGGCAACTAAACGACCGCAAATTCAATCTAAACAGAATAGTAAATGTTTAATAGCTAGTTTAGCCTGTTGTCAAGCGAAGTGGCACGACTATTCCCCCAACGGGCGCATTTGTCCATCTTAACGTTATTACGCAAGGTCTTCGCCATTGCTTGCTATTACGCGTCGGTACCATTCGAAGCTTTTCTTTTTACGTCTCTCAAACGAGCCCGCACCGCTATCGTCTCGATCGACATAGATAAACCCGTAGCGCTTACGCATCTGTCCTGTGGCGACCGAAACCAAATCGATCGGGCCCCAACAGGTATATCCCATGAGTTCCACCCCGTCGAGCTCGACGGTCTCCCTCATCGCCTCGATGTGGGCCCGCAGGTATTCAACTCGATAGTCGTCTTCTATTTCACCCGAATCTTCCGGCACATCAGGAGCACCCAAACCGTTTTCGACGATGAACAGCGGCTTTTGATAGCGATCCCAGATTTCATTCATGGTGACGCGCAGCCCTTTGGGGTCGATAAACCTCCCCCAAGGCTCCTGTTTTAGATACGGATTAGGCGCCGAGCGAAGAAGGTTCGAATCGAACTGACCTTCCGCATGCGCTTTTGCGACGCGCGTCGAGTAATACGAAAACGAGACGAAATCGACCAGGTTTGCAGCCAGTACTTCGCGGTCATCATCCCGATAGGGCACCTCA
Organism: uncultured Collinsella sp.; assembly: GCA_937980385.1. Lineage (GTDB taxonomy): Bacteria > Actinomycetota > Coriobacteriia > Coriobacteriales > Coriobacteriaceae > Collinsella. Next base: position 5,688 of record CALJPV010000010.1, read on the forward strand.
AAACCATGGCGGGCGTATTCCTTGAGAACATAGCTCGGGTACGCACCGCGCACCTGGACGTCGGTAAACATGTAATGGCTGCGATTCTCAGCCTGCGCAGCCAGCACATCGTCCGGATCACATGTAGCCGGATAGAAGACACCTGCGTTGAGCATGCAACCGATCTTCGCCCCAGGGCACAGTTCATGACACGCTCCGACCGCACGGGCGCTCGCAACCAATACATGGTGCACGGCCGTGTGAACCGTTGCATAGCGATTCTCCCCTTGCTCGAAGATGATCCCCGCCGCCATAAAGCACGCCTGCGTCATGATGTTGATCTCGTTAAAGGTCAGCCAATAATTGACCAATCCCCGATAGCGCTCGAACAGGGTACGCGAATATCGCTCGAACAGGTCGACCAACCTGCGATCGCGCCATCCGCCATACGCATCGACGAGATGCATGGGGACATCATAGTGGCTGAGCGTCACCAAAGGCTCAATGTCATGCGCGCGACACGTCCTAAAAACATCCTCGTAAAAGGCAAGGCCTTCTTCATTGGGCTCGGCTTCGTCTCCTTTGGGAAAAATGCGGCTCCAGGCGATTGATAAGCGCAGGCATTTAAAACCCATCTGGGCAAACAGTTCAATATCCTGCTTGTACCTATGGTAAAAATCAATGCCCTTGCGAGCGGGATAGAAGCTGTCGGGTGCCAACGCACGCGGATCAAGGTCTCCCCGCATGACGTCCATGCGTTGATCGCCAAACGGCAGCATGTCGGAATTGGCTAAACCGCGACCGCCTTCGTTCCATCCTCCCTCGCACTGGTTTGCAGCCAGAGCCCCGCCCCATAAAAAATCTTCTCTAAACATTATGGTGTCGTCCTTTCTATCAAATTCCCGGCCCACACTGTCGAACGCAACGGACTCGGCAAGTGCCGCGCAACAGCACAGTACCGTTGCGCGGCCAAGGGGTCGGACCGCGCAACGGCTGGGGAGCATATTTGTGTAGTAGCCTCTTATGCCTCGACGGATTCAACGGCCTCAGAATCGCCGCTCTTGGACTTCAACGGCATCTTCTCCTGTCCTTCAAATCCAAAAATCATCGCCAACGCAAACGTCACGGCACCGCCAGCAAGACACCCGATGGTGCCAGGGATGATATCCTGAGCAAACATGAGCACGTTCATCCATGGGAAACCAACGCCAGTGAAGATATAGACGTTGGCATGAAGAAGGCTTACCAGCAGACCACCGACAGCACCACCAATCATGTTCCAGGCAAGAGCCTTCTTGTCGCGAAACAGGATGCCGTAGATGATGGGCTCACTCACGCGACCGAAGGCATAGGTGATGAACAAGTTCCAGCCCGTGGCTCGACTCTCCTTGTCCTTAGCGCGCAGGCCATAGGCGAGCGCGATGGCAAGCGTGGTGTAGGCTACAACCGCGGTGCCGGGGTATAAGATGGCGTCGTAACCGTTCTGGAGCGCGGCGGGCAATATGGCGGTATAGATCGGCACGTGCATGCCGGTGGCGATGATCAGATTCCAGAATGCGCCGATAACCGCGGTCGCAGCGGGACCGGCAACAGAGGCGAGCCAAATGATGAAATCGGCCACAAGGCCCATGACAAATTGGACGGCAGGGCCGCAGAGGCACAGCGCGACCGGCAACATCACGAGCACCGTACCCACGGGTACGATCAGAATGCGCAACATATCAGGCGAGATCTTCTTAAAGAAGCGCTCAACATAGGACTGGGCCCAGGTGATCAAGATGACCGGAAGAACAGCCTGGGTGTAGTTGACGAGCTGCATGGGGATGCCGAAGACGCTGAAAGGCTTTCCGTCCTCAACAATAGCGAGCATGTCGGGATAAATCATCACAACAGCGATGAGCAGTGCCAGCACAGGACTCGTTTTGAACTTCTTAGCCGAGCTATAGGCGGCAAACACCGGGAAGTAGTAATACGCCGCATCGCCCACCAGGGAAAGGATCCGATACAGGTCGCTCGTTTCGGACATAAAACCGGCGCCTTCGGGCCCAAACAGAATAACGAGCATCTTGAAGATACCGGCGACACAAAAGATCGGAAGGATCGGGGTGATAGCGCCGCTCACGGCATCGAGCAGCTGATTGAAGAGGTGCTTGGGCGCCAAGCGCTCCTTCCAGCTAAGCTGAGGGCCATCGAGTTCCTCGTCAATCGATACCGTGACCTCGAATCCGCCCTGCTTACAAACCTCGTCGTAGACCTTGTCGACCGTGGGCCCGACCACCAGCTGCACCTGCCCTCCGGCGTGCACGACGCTGATGATAGACGAGATGTCCTCAAGCTTCTCATCATTCGAGAGGCTTTCATCCTTGAGGTTGAAGCGCAGGCGCGTCATGCAATGCGTAACCGAAGCCACGTTTTCCGCCCCGCCCACAGTGGAGAGAATCTGCTCTGCCACCTTTTTGTAATTTGCCATCATTGGCTCCTTTGCACAATCTTGGCTTACTGTTCGAATCGGCAAAGGTCATGCCCCGAATGGCTACGGGTTACAATCCTTTTTTGGAGATGATCCGGTTGAGATGGATCATCAGATAGAGTTCCTCCTCCTCGGAGAGCGTGGCGTCCCACGTTTCACGACAATAGGAACCGATATGCTTCACGCACTCTGCCAACTGCGGAAACTCCTCACGAAAGTTCTTGTACATCTGCATGTTGGCGCTGTTCAGCGACTCGCCGGCTTGAATGCGCTTGAACAGGTACCGCAGATGCGTGGCGAAGCGGGTGAAATCAAAGGAATCGCGGTCGACAATAATGCGGAAATCGCTTTCGAGAATCTCGATAACGTCCTCGAGCATATCGTCGAACTGCTTTGCGGGCTCGGCCGTGGCTTTGACGGCTTCAACAACCCGTGCGTTCACGAGATTCATCGCAATACTGGCAATCTCATCCTTGGGAAGCCGCTCTCCGAGCTCCTTCTCGAGTCGCATGACGATAAACTGGGCAGCCTTGTATTCCTTCGGATACGTCTCCCGCACTTCATAGGCAAGAGGCATCGCGATGCGGACCCCCTTTTGGGCTCGCGCAACGGCAAACGACAGGTGATCAGCCATGAACAGCGTCGCATTGGTCGAGAGGTCGTAGGGCAGTTCGTTGGCAACGATGTCCATAACTTTCGCCGCAAACATCACGATATCCGAGGGAAGATCCCTCATGACATCTTGTCCTTTAGGATCAATATCGTAAAACGTATGCTCGATTTTAGAAAGAGGGAGCTCTCGAGGAAAATCTCCGCCGAAACCGACGCCCCTGCCCATGGCGATGACATCTCGCCCCTGTCCGTCACGGCAAAGAACCGCGTTGTTGTTAAGCTTTTTAATTGCAAGCATGGTGAACCTCCTTTCAAGAACACTCACAGAAAAAGGCATGATAGCCAATAGCAGTGCTATTGCGGTCATGCCTTACGTAACAATCCGTGTTGTATTGCTCTTGGGCATGCCTCCACACAGGAGTAACAATCCAAGATGCAGAATGCATTATAGCGCTCTCCCCGCCCCGGGGACCATCGGGCTGGCGAACGGTAGATGTCGGCCCGCCAGCGGCCACATCGAGCAGATGGGCGTGCTTCGATCCCGAGCCTAGCCTAGGATGCGGGCCATGCGCGCCTTGAACTCGGACAGAAAGCGCGGGGCGTCCACGGTGAGTGCCACAAGCGCGCTCTTGTCGGGGTCGGACAGGCGATGCTCGTCGCAGATAGTGCGGCCGCGATACTCGCCCAGCAGATCAACACGCAGGTTGCAGCCGAGCGCACCCACGAGCGTGGGGTCGATCGCCACGGCAACGGCCAGAGGATCGTGCAGCGCACAGCCACCCAGGTAGGGTGCGTTCATCTCGTACGAGCCAATGTAGTGCTCGACCATGCTCGCAAATGCGCAGCCCGCCATGGTGCCCGAGCCCGTCCAGCCGGCAATGTCGCGGCGTGTAAGCACCACGCGATGCGTCACGTCCAGGCCCACCATGGTGAGCTTGCGGCCCGATCGCAGCACGGCATCGGCCGCCTCGGGATCGCTTGCCATGTTGGCCTCGGCACCCGCGCTCACGTTGCCGGGCACGGTCAGGGCGCCGCCCATTACCACCACGCGGCCGATAGACATCACTGCCGCCGCATCGCGCTCCAGGGCAAGGGCCAAGTTGGAGAGCGGGCCGGTCGCTACGTAGACCAGATCGGGACCATAGGTGCGCGCGGCATCGATCAGATAATCGACTGCAGCGTTGCCATCGGCCGACGTCGCCCCCACCGGCTCGTAGGGCGACGCGGGCACGCTCGCGCCACCGATGCCGTTCTTGCCGTGAATGAGCGCGGTGGACGCCGGCGGCGTATAGGGCTCAGTCGCCTGCAGAGGACGGTCGGCACCCAGGTACACCGGCACCTCGGGACGACCCAACAGGTCGAGCACCGCCAGGCAGTTATGCGCCGACTGGTCGACGCGCACGTTGCCAAAACACGTGGTAATGCCCACGAGCTCAACCTCGGGGCTCGCGATGGCATAGGCGAGCGCCATCGCATCGTCCACACCCATATCCAGATCAAGGATCAGCTTCTTGATTGCCATTGTTCTACTCCGCTTCCCCGCCTTGTACTAAATCGTCTAAATCAAACACGCGCTCAACTTCGGCACGCGTGGGAATCGACTGTTGCGCGCCCAAGCGCGACACCGCCACCGCCGAGGCGCGTGCGCCCGCCGCCATGCACTCAAAGAGCGGCAGGCCCTCCAGACGAGCTGCAGCAAGCGCACCGATAAACGTATCGCCCGCGGCCGTCGTATCGACCACCGCGCTCGACAGCGCCGGCATGCGCAGCGGCTCGCCGTCATCGCCAAGCGTAACCGAGCCGGCGCCACCCAACGTGATGACCGCAGCTCCGGCACCCTTGGCGAGCAGGGCATTGAGCGCCGCGACGCAGCTCGCATCATCCGCGGGCAAGATGCCCGTCAGCACCTGGCACTCAGTCTCGTTGGGGCAGACCAGGTCGACTGCAGACCAGACCTCCGCAGGCAACTCACAGGCAGGCGCTGGATTAAAGACCGTATAGAACCCCAGCTCGTGAGCGCAAACAAGCGCCTCGGCAGTCGCCGCAAGGTCACATTCGCCCTGGGCGATAAAGACGCTTCCGGCAGCCGGGGCAATCTCGCTGGCGTCGCCGTCGAGCTCATCGGCCACCAGACGTCTCAGCGCGCGAGCAACGTCCTCGCCCGCAAGCGCATGATTGGCGCCCGGCGACAGCACGATGCGGTTGTCGCCCTCACAGCGAATGATGGTCGCCGTTCCCGTCTCCACATCATCGCGACGCGCCACAAAGTCACAGTCCACGCCGGCGTCTTGGAGCCCCGCCACGAGCGACGCGCCGAACGCGTCGCGACCGACCGCGCCGATCATGTGCGTGCACGCGCCCATACGCGCGGCAGCTATGGCCTGATTGGCGCCCTTGCCTCCGGCGTTGGTGATAAACCCGCTGCCGCCGACGGTCTCGCCCGCACGCGGCATGCGCTCGCACGCCACCGAAAGGTCCATGTTCATGCTGCCGAACACCGCAACGATGCCGCAATCTGCCATGGGAACCTCCTCGTCCGCGAGCTCTGCACCCGCTGTTGGCCGTCAATCGTGCGCTCTCGCGCCTCTATAACTTTAGTTCACTTTGATGTGAACGCGCGCTTGAGCTTGCACCGGCAGCAAGCATTCACAGGAGCAGGCGGCTACAATGAAGGCGTGCTGAATATTCTCGTCATTGGATGAAGTTTTATGGAACAATTCCCGCGATCGAGCTCACGCAGCTCACGCCACGCGAGCGATCAACGAGCGCCGCACGAACGTTCGTGCGCTAACCGACAAGCCACCGAGCCGCGCCGCGCCGCAGACTCTCATCGCGTGCCCGCCAACAAGGGTGACCGCACCAACAGCGCCGCAAAAGAACAGGCGCCCACGCACCCCAAATCTCGCTATATCCCCGCCCTCGACGGCCTGCGCACGCTTGCCGTCGTCGCAGTGGTGCTCTATCACCTCAACCTCACGTGGGCTCAGGGCGGCCTGCTCGGCGTCACGATCTTCTTTGTGCTTTCGGGCTATCTGATCACGCGCTTGCTGCTCAACGAAGTCGCTAAGACCGGCCGCATCGACCTTAAGAGCTTCTGGATTCGCCGCATCCGTCGCCTGGTCCCCGCCGTGGTAACGGTAGTGTTCGTGACCTGCGCGCTGTGCACCATCTTTAACCACGTGATGCTCACCAAGATGCGCCCCGACATCCTGCCGTCGCTGTTGTTCTTCAACAACTGGTGGCAGATTGCCCAAAACGTCTCGTACTTCAATGCTCTGGGCGACCCCTCGCCGCTCACGCACTTTTGGTCGCTTGCCATCGAGGAACAGTTCTACCTGATTTGGCCGCCACTGCTGTTTGCCATGGTATCCATGCATGTGAGCAAGCCCAACACGCGCCGCGTGGTTCTGGGCCTTGCCGCGGCATCCGCCCTCGCCATGATGGTGCTTTACAACCCTGCCGCCGACCCCAGCCGCGTGTACTACGGCACCGACACCCGCGTGTTCTCGCTGCTGCTGGGTGCCTGGATGGCCTTTATCCCCGATCGCGACCTGGCGCCGGTGCGTCTCGCTCATCGTTTGGGACTCAATCGCCTGGCTGGCGCCGCCAAGCATGGCAAGAACGCCGAGGACAAGCCTGGCAAGAAGGTCGACGAATCAGCCGATACCACCCCGGCACAGCCGAGCGCCCTCGTGCGCTTTTGGTCCTCGCCCGCATCCATCGATGTGTTGGGCGTCGTGGGTATGGTTGGCCTTGCCGCCATGGTCGCGCTCACCAACGGCTACACCGCGTTTCAGTATCGCGGCGGCACGCTGTTATGCTCCATCCTCACGCTCATGGTCATCGCGGCCTGCGTGCAGCCCCAGGGAATGGTTGCCCGCGCGCTGTCCGCCGAGCCGCTCGTGTGGGTTGGCAAGCGCTCGTACAGTATCTATCTGTGGCACTATCCACTGCTGCTGCTTATGAACCCGGTCGCTAACATCAGCGATACGCCCTGGTGGCAGTACATCTTGCAGGTACTTGTAGTGGTCGCCGTAGCCGAGTGCTCCTATCGCTTTATCGAAACGCCGTTTAGGAAGGGCGCCTTCGGCCGCACTGTCGCCGAATTCCGCGATGGCACCACCACGCCCGCCAACTGGGCACGCGCGCACGTCCCTGTCTGCGCAGCCTGCACTGTCGTGTTGGTCGTTGCACTGGGCGGCCTGGTCTTTGTGCCCGACACATCCGCGCTGAGCGGCGAGGGCGCCGAAATCCTAAACAAGGAAGCCAAAAACACCGCGCCCACCGACCAGCAGGCGGCCGACGACACCGACAAGGACAACGACGGCTTCCCCGATGGCTCCTACGACCTGTTGATGATCGGTGACTCCGTGTCGCTGCGCGCCGTTGATTCCTTTGACGGTGTGTTCCCGCACAGCCATATCGATGCTGAAAAGGGTCGCCAGTTTGATGCGGGCCGCGCGACATTTGAGGGCTATATCCAGCAGAACCTTGCCGGCAAGATCGTGGTCTTTGCCCTGGGCACCAACGGCCTAGTGACCGATGCCCAGATTGACGCCATCATGGCCGATGCCGGCGAGCAGCGTATTGTCGTATTTGTAAACACGCGTAGCCCGCAGCCGTGGGTCGGGTCCACGAACCAGGCCATCGCCAACGCCGCCACGCGCTACAAAAACGTTCGCGTTATCGACTGGTACGGATATAGTGCCAACCGCAATGATCTGTTCGACGGCGATGGCACGCACCTCTCGAACGCGGGTGTGACCGAGTACCTTAAGCTCATCCACGATGCCGTCAAGAAGGACCTGCCCGTGCATCCCGAGGATCACGTTAACGATCCGCAGCCGGCGGCTGTCAAATCCGCTGCCGATGCACTCGTCAGCGCCCTCGCCTACAAACCGCACAAGCTAGGCACCGACAAGTAACGCACCGTCAAATCCGCTTGCACCCGGAGGGGGCGTCGGCCACAACCGACGCCCCCTCCGGCGGTTAGGGACGCTCCTTTTGTACCGGCATCTGAAGGCACTCCTAGCGCAGCCAATGAAGACCACTGCGGATGAATTCCAAGCCGCTCCGCCGCTCCAGACATCGTTTCCGCGCCTCGCGCCTGCCCCAAACAATCAAAACAAGCCCATTTCGCCGCAACCTCAAAGGTCTGTGGGCAAAAAAGGGCAAATATGAGTACTGTTACCATTTTAATAGCAGGCAAAACCACCCAAAATGACGTCCGAGCGTCCCCTACAGCCCCCTAAAGCAGCCAACCTGACTGGTTTAAGGCGTATTGGAGCCAATTTTAATGAACATACTATTGATTATGTTCATTATCTTCTTGGATATAAATGCTATTCACTTAGCAACAGTACTCATATTTGGCATTTTTTGCCCACTGCCATATAACTAACGCCCTATAGCAGACAAAAAACAGGCCGCAGCCCATCGCTGCGGCCTGTTCGGAAGCAAAAGTGGGCGTTAAGCACTGTAGCCCATCGCTTGCAGCACAAACATGACGACCGTCAGCACCGTAATCACGCCGATAGTCGCCCAGGTGAGCACATTCCACACGCGGCCGTTGCGGTTAGCGCCCATAATGTGACGATCGGCGGCAATAACCACCTGGAACACCAAAACCACGGGCAACAGCACGCCGTTGATGACCTGCGAGGTCATCATAATCTGGAACAGGTCGACACCGGGCATGAGAACCAGCACGGCAGAGATGCCAATGACGGCCGTAATGATGCCGCGATAGACCGGGGCCTCGTCCCAGCTGCGATCGGCGCCGCGCTCCCAACCAAAAGCCTCGCAGATAGCGCTGGACGTAACGCCCGGCAGCACGCAGGCGGCCAAGAAGCTCGCCGCGACCAGGCCCGAGGCAAACAGCACCGTGGACCACTGGCCCGCGATGGGCTCCAACGCGCGGGCGGCATCGGCAGCGTCGCTGATCTGAATGCCTGCAGGGAACAACACCGTGCCGGTCGTGACGATAATAAAACCGGCGATGACATCGGCGGCGATCGAGCCGCTCACGGTGTCGATACGCTGCAGCACGATATCGTCCTCGCCCGCATTCTTATCGACCACGTTGTTCTGCGCCAAGAAGATCATCCACGGCGCGATGGTGGTACCGATCGTTGCGACCACAAGCGACACGTAGCTGGGGTCATTTTGGATGTTGGGCACAACCAGGTCGACCGCCACCTCGCCCCAGCTGGGACCAGCCATAAATGCAGCGACAATGTAGGTCACAAACACGCAGCTCACCAGCAGCAGAATCTTCTCGATGCGCTGGAAGCTGCCCGACATGGTAAGCATCCAAACCAGCAGTGCCACGAGCGGCACCGAGATGCTCGCCGGCACGCCAAAGAGGGCAAGGCCGCTCGCGATACCCGCAAACTCCGAGATGGTAACGGCCGTGTTGGCGATCAGCAGCGCCGCCATGGCCAGAACGCTCCTGCGCACGCCAAAGCGCTCGCGGATGAGCGAGGCCAAGCCCTTGCCTGTGACGCAGCCACAACGCGCCGCAGTCTCCTGTGTCACGATAAGCAGCACGGTCATGACGGGAAGCATCCACAGCATCTTGTAGCCATAGCTGGCACCGGCGCTGGAATACGTGGCGATGCCGCCGGCGTCATTGCCCGAAAGCGCCGCCAGAAGGCCAGGGCCCATGGCGCCAAAGATGGCCGCGATGGTCAGTTTTTGCTTGGTGCTCGCCTTTTGCTTCGTGTTTTGCACGCGACCACCTACCCCATGACCGACATGGTGAGCAGCACCGCGGCGATGCAGTACGCCACGCACGAAATCATGACAGCAATGACGTTCATGGCGGTGCCCGACGTATTGAGGTCGTGCTCGTCACGCCAGAACAGCACCATCAGGTAAATCACGGCGCTCATGTTGCCAATCAGGCAGACGATGGCCGCGATGTTAAAGCAACCGGTAAAGAGTTGCTCCTCAAACATGGGCGCGTCGGGGAATGCGGCGGTGCGCACCAGCTGGGCGCACAGGTAGGTCACGAGCGACAGAATCAAGCCCATGCCCGTACTCTGGAAGAAAAATCCCAGATACGGCTTGGGCTCATCGTCATGGCCGTCGTACTCCAGGAAGTAGTTCTTGACGAACGACACCATACGCGAGGCAGCCAGCAGCACGAGCGGCATGGCGCACATGGGGAACACCACCAGATGCGCGGAGCCCAGCGCCGTCCCCAGCGCTGTTGCCATGATGCACGAGGCAATGACCCACACGACAACCCAGTACTGGCGATGCACAAACCAGCTGAGCACATTCGTCGAGTCGTCGGACGCGCTGTCGCCCGAGCCGACACCTGCGATCTGCAGGTCCTCCTGGTGTTCCTCGGCGATAACGTCCATGGCGTCGTCAAAGGTCACGATACCCAAGATGTGACGGTTCTCGTCGCAAACGGGGATGGCGACCAGGTCGTACTTGGTCATCTCGTCCGTTACGTCTTCCTGGTCATCGTCGGGCGACACATAAACCAGGTCGCGATAGGCCAGCTGGCCCAGCGTGGCGTCGCGGTCGGCCACGATGAGCGTGCGCAGCGAGAGCACGCCGGTGAGCATACCGCTCGGGTCCTCGGTATAGACGTAGTAGACGCTCTCGAAGTCCTCGTCGAGCTTGCGGATCGCCTCGATGGCGTCACCGACCGTCGCCGTGGCGGGCAGGGAGACAAACTCCGAGGTCATGATGCGACCGGCAGTGTTGTCCTCATAGCCCAACAGGTTACGAATCGCCTTCTCCTCCTGAACGCCCATCAGGCGCAGAAGCTTCTCGGCCTTCTCGTAATCGAGTTCGTCGATCAGGTCAGCGGCGTCGTCCGGGTCCATCATGGCCAGCATCGACGATGCATCGGTGTCGGACAGGCCCTCGAGCATCTCGGTCATAAGTTCGTCGTCATCGAACTCCGAGATGGCCTCGGCGGCCTGGGCGGTGTCGAGCTGCGCGAACACCTGCGCACGCAGGCGCGGGTCGAGCTGCTCGATAATGTCGGCGATGTCAGCAGGGTGCAGCTCGCCGAGCGTCTTGTGCGACACCGAAAGCTGGATGTTCTTAGTCGAACGGTCGAGCAGGTCCATGTAGGACCAGGCGATGATGTCCTCGCCGAGCGGTTTGCCCAGGTGCTTCATAAAGCTCTCGACGACATGCTCGAGGGCGGGGCTGATCGCGCGCAGCAGACCACGGGCGCCAACTTCGGCACCCAGCAGACGCAGCTGATTTTCGCCCGACATGGAAAACTTGATGTCGTTGACGCGCACGACCTTCATGCCCTGCGTGTCGACAATCTGCTTGTTGAGCACGTCGCGCGCGAGCAAAAGTTCGGTCGGCTGCAGGTACGAAAAACGGATTTCGGTGGCCGGCGACTTAAGGTGTACGCCCGTCTCGTCGATACGGTCGACCCATTTGCGCCAGCTGATCATAAACGGCGTCTTGCCGGGTCCGCGGAACGCGAGCGACGTCACGTGCGGAAAAACTTCGCCGGTAGCAATGCCAAAATCATTCACAACGCCGAGCTTTTCGCCATCGACGTCCAAGACCGGCAGTTTGAGCATCTCACTCAGATAATTCACTGGTGCTCCCCATCATTATCCCTTCGAACTGCGGCCATGCCGGCACGCCGTCCGTGGACTTTTAGATATGTATACGCATGCGCGGGCGGCACGCCGCTCGGCGCTCACACCCCGTACATGCGCAAGAAGCACCTGCATGGGGTCATCAACTGTATGGTCGAGGTTTGGATTTCACCTGCAACCTTTCTCTTGACCCTTGTTATCCGCAGTAACTATAGCATCAGCATCGCGCCGTGGCGCCAAATTTATGCTCCAAACATCGCAGGCATACCAAACGCTGACGCAACCGTGACATAGTCATTGGGGACGTTCTTACATGACTAGTCTGTGGTGTCGTCATCTTCGGCGAGCTGGGGGGACACGGCGTTTTTGGGCATGGCGGCCTTCGTCAGCGAGGTGAGCTTTTTGCTCAGCGATGTATCCGTCTTGACCAGATCGCTCAATGTCACGATTTTGTAGCCGTCGGCAATAAGCCCGTCGATAATCTGCGGCAGCGCCTCGAGCGTCTGCTCGGCGCATTCATCGTTATCGGTCAGCAACACAATGTTGCCCGGCGTCACCGAATCGAGCACCGTCGAGACCTGCTCGTCGGCACCGTTGAGCAGCCAGTCGCCCGAATCGATATTCCACGAGACCACGGCAGACACCAGGTCCATCGCATCAATCCAGTTTTGCTCGTCAAAGGCTGCGTAGGGAGCACGCAAAAGCATCGTCGACGTTCCGGTCGCGGACTTGATCGCCTCGGTGCCCTTCGAAACCTGTTCGCGCACCGCATCGCGATCCTTGCCCTTGAGCGATTCGTCGCTGTAACTGTTGGAGCCGACCTCGCAGCCGGCATCGACAATCGCCTTGGCCGTGGCGGGCGAGGCCTCGGCCGCATCGCCCGACAGGAAGAACGTCGCGGTGACGCCCTTTTCCTTGAGCACCTGCAAGATCTGCTTGGTCGCTCCGCTCGGGCCCTCATCAAACGTCAGCGCCACGTACTTTTCGTTGCCCTTGGGCGCCACGCTCGCGCACTCGACCACGCAATCGGTGGCGGGCACGACCTCGCCGCGGTCCTGCGTCTTACCCGACTGCTCGCCGACCCACACCTCGGAGCGACCTTGGATGCCCCACGTCTTGACGTACTCGATAGCACCCGTGCCCTCGACCTTGAGCTTGGGCTCGATAACCGTCGCCTGGACCTCATGCTTCTCATACGTGTCGCGGCCGTCTTTGACCGTCACCTTCTCGCCGCCCGTAAGCTCGCGGCTTTTCCACTTGCCCTGTTTTATGCGCTTGCCGTCCACTTTTACCGACAGCTTTTCGCCGCCATGGCGAGTAAGCACGCTGTCGTCAACGGCCAGCAAGTCCCCGGCGTCGTAGGTATCGGTCAGCTCCTGGTCGTCGATGAGATTTTGCAGCGTAGAGCCGACGCGCACTGCAGTCTCCTGACCGTTGAGGACGACATCCACGCTGCGGTTGACATAGCCCACGATGGCGGCGATAAACAGCACGAGCGCGCAACCCACGGCGATGAGCGCATAGGGCAGGCGAGACGGACGGCGGGGCGTGCGGCCGTTGCCGATGCGAGCGCTGCGGTCGCTAAAGCCGCGGCTATGGTTGAGATACATCGCGCCGGGCTTACGGTGACGCTTGCGCTGACCGCTGGGCAGCTGCCCCAGATCGCGGCGCGCCGTCGGACGCGCACCCGAGCGCCCGTTTAAGTTAGATCCGTTTTGGCGCATGTGCCCTCCCCCATAAACGCAGCAAGCCGGAGCAACAGGTCTCCGGCTTGCCTCCCATCAATTGGTACGTCGCTATTTGCTAGCTTTTGACGAGCTCCCGCTCGCCTTTTGATATTCGTCCTTAAAGGCCTTGAACATACCGCGCGTCTTGCCGAGCTGCTTGCCCAGCGCGCGACTGCCCTTGTCCACGGCGACCGAGCCCTTGTCATCGAGCACCTTGGCGCCCTTCTTGACCTTATCGCCCACCACGACGCTTGCCTCGGCAGCCTTTGCAGCGGCACCGCCCGAATACCCGAGCGACTTGACTTCGTCCGAAACGATCATCGCGCCGTCCGCATAGCCGCGCAGCATCGTGGGCGGCATCTGCGTGTCGCCCACCAGCACACTCGAGGCAGTGCCAGTGGTCACATAGAACGTCTGCACGATGCCCGAACGCGGCTTGAACTCCACATCCGAGCAATAGCCCACGACATCGCCCGACTCCGTGCGCACGTCCATGCCAACCCAGATAATGCAATCATCCAGGTTGATGTCGAGGCGCTTGGCCGCAGCGGCATCGTAGGTGCCCTTGACGTCATCAACCGCGATGGCGCCCTCGTAGACACCAATGGCATCGAGCGCCACAAACCGGTCGGGGCGCTCGATCATGCCCGCGATATCGGACTGGCGAACCATAAAGCCCACCACGCGCGTACCGCCCGGGGTAAAGACCGGAAAGTGAATCTTGCCGAGCTTTTTAGGGCTGCGCGGCGTGCCGTCCTTTTTGGTGCGCTTATCCTCGGTAGGCTTGCGATAGATCTTGGCGCCGACAAAATCCCCGGCGCGCATTATGCCTCGGTCGAAGGCTCCGCGGCCTCGGCGTCGGCCTCGACGGCGTTTTCGACCACGACATCGGCGGCGGGCGTCACGTTACCGCCCGAGATGGCGTCGTTGAGCTGCTCACGCAGCTGGTCCATGCGCTCGCGGGCAAGGTCAACCTTGGCACGCAGGTCATCGGTCTTGGCGTCGACCATCGGGCCAAAATCGTTGACCGCGGCGCGGGCCTCCTCGGCACCGTGCTCGTAGGTGTCGCGCATGTTATCCCAGGCGTCGTTGGCGATATCGGCAGCCATGGCGCGGGTCTCGGCGCCCGAGCGCGGAGCCAGGACAACGCCGATGATGGCGCCGGCGGCGGCGCCGAAGAGCGCACCCGAGATAAAGTTGAAAGTCTTACCCATGTTCATTCCTCTCCTGCGGGCACCTCGGCGCCCACCGTTTGAATGCTGTCCATTATACCCGCAGCACAGCGCTTGCCGTCTTGCTCATCTGCGTACGGTAAAGGCGCAGGTACATGATGGTGATAAGCGGGTGAGCCTACTCCTGCGGCACGGCCGGCATGGCCACCGTGGCGCTCGGGTCCTCGCCGGCGCCGTCAACGAGCGGCAGCGTTCCCTCATGCGCGGGGGCAACCGGAGCCGTCGCCGCGCCACCGTAGACGGCAGCGGGGGCCTCGTGGCTTTCGGCAGTCGCGCCCTCGGTATCGATTGCCTCCTGCGGTTCGTCGTCAAAGCTCGGGACGCCCTGGGGCTCCGCGGACTCGGGCTCGGAAGCCGCCTCGGCAGGCACCTCGTCGACGGGCTCGGCAGGCTCGACGGCAGCCTCG
>CALJPV010000011.1:0-2373 GCA_937980385.1 uncultured Collinsella sp.
GGACGTCTTGTAGCAGGGACGAAAACCGACCGCCCGGCATCCGCCGGGCGACGCTGCCGCGCCAGTCGCGGCGCGGCCCGAACGAAAGGCGCAGCACATGCGCATGGGTAACAAGGGGCCGCACGGCCGGCCCTGGATATGGCTGATGGCGGTCATCGTCATCTGCCTCGCTCCCGTGATGGATCCCATCGCGGCCGACATCACCGTGACGGCCCTGGCCGTCTGGGCGATGGCATCCAGCCGCCGTTGACGGCGCAACCTGCCGCGGGTCGGAGCCCGCGGCAGGCCCCTTGTTCAGAAAAGAGTCGGCTCGATACCAGGCTCCATCCGATCATCGGGCATGGCCTGTGAATCATGGCTGCGTCTGGCCACCTCGAATGGTGTCAGACCATCGTGGGCCGCCTTATACGCATCCAGTTCAGCCCTGGCTCGTTCCGCCGCAAGTTCACCGCGCTCGATCTTGATTTGCTGATGGCGGTCATCGCCGTCTGTCTCGCACCGGCGGTGCATCCCATCGCCGCGGACATCATCCTCACGGCCCTGGCCGTCTGGGCGATGAGAAACAGCCGCTAAACGGCACCCGGCCCGTCCGAGCGCAAGCCCGGACGGGCTTTCACATACCATCACGCAGCACTCGGCCAGTCGGAGACATACCCCTCGGCACCGGCGAATCCATGACCGCCGTGCGCGTCGAGGAACGCCTGAGTATCAGGGTCGAGCGCCGGTCCCTCGCCCGGCACCGACAGATCGGGCACGGGCGTCTTCGACACGTCCCTGAGCGACTTCCTCGCCTCATCGGTCACCACGGAGCCGGACAGCTCCACGCGCGGAGCGGGAGCGCCGCCGGGTACCTTCTCCGGGTCAAATTCAAATTCGAACCCGACAAGGGAAGCGCGGCCACGTCCCGGCTTCTTCTTCAGGTACTTGCGATGCACCTTCAGATTCAGCAGAGGTCCCAACTCCTCCTCAATCGGCTTAAGAACATACTTGTTGATTTCGCTCGGCCGATACGATTTGGGTACGTCGAGCAGTCGGCGGAAGTCCTCAAGGCTGACCTTCCACACACCGGTTTGTCGGTACTGCTTGAGCCTCCTGTAGCACTCCTTGGCGTAGCTGGAGCGCAGGGCCGTGAACTCGGCCAGCTCGAAGCGGGTGAACTGCGAGGTGAGGTCGTTAAGCAGGAACGAGAAGCGCGAGTTCACCGATACGGTGAGTGTGCGTTTGGTCGGGCTGGTGACGAAGCCTGCGAACAGGGCGAACTGGATGATGTCGTGCTCTTCGTTCTGGAACTCGAAGTTGAGCGCGAGCAGGCGACGGTTCACATTGGCAATCTGCTTGGCGAACTCATCGTTGGTCATGTTCCTCTGAAGTCCGGCCAGCCGCTTCAATTCTTCGAACGTGAACGCCACCTCGTCCGTGCCCTTGTCCCGCACGCGAGACGCGATGGCCATCAGCAAATCAAGATCGAGCGCGGTGAACTTGCGCAGCGCCTGATTGTTGAACTGGTTCGAGTACTTCACGATCTCATCGGACATGACTGCATTCTACCATAAAAACGAGATTTTTATATTTTCTACCCTTTATTCTCCCAAAACCTCGTTTTTATTCCTCAAAAGCGTCCTTTATTCTCCCAAAACCTCCCCTAAATAATTCCCAAAATCTCCCCTTTAATCTCCCATTTTCTCCCCTTTAATAGTGCGTTTCCCCTACTGCCGTAAGGCCTGCGGGGAGTCTAAAAGAGTACAAAAGATTCTATAAAAAGGGGCTCCGCCCCGATGAAGAGAAGAAACCGACTCAGTTCCAAGGCTGCTGCTGCCATTGCTGTGGCTGTTGGAATCCGGGCTGGTAGCCATAGCCCGGCTGCTCCTGTATCTGAGGCTCTTGGGGCAGGTCACGAACCTGTTCCCGCAGCTCACCCGCCGACTCAGCGCTGGGGAGCCTCACGCCCGCGTCAGAGGCCCATGCGCGCAGTTCGGCGGCATGGGCCTTGAGCATGTCCAGCAGCCTTTGCCGGTTGCCCTCGTCGTTCCAGACGCCCTCGTCGTAGCCAAGCACGCCCTCGTTGGAGAGGATGCCGCCCAGCCGGA
This sequence comes from uncultured Collinsella sp., assembly GCA_937980385.1. GTDB lineage: Bacteria > Actinomycetota > Coriobacteriia > Coriobacteriales > Coriobacteriaceae > Collinsella. The sequence goes on from CALJPV010000011.1 coordinate 2,088, forward strand.
TGATCAGATGGGTGCGCCGCTTGCGCGCCTTGGCGTTCTCCCTAGCCACGATGCGCTGTTTGCGCGCCCTGAGCTGCTTCATCCGGCGCTCGATGTCGGCCATCTGCTCCTCGACGCTCCTGGTCATCGGTTCCTCCCTGCGTTCCGTCGGTTATCAATCAGGACGCTAGACCCCACGGCAGCACGGCACGGGGCACGGCGTCTACACACCAAACCTAAACCCGGAAGAACGGAGCCGGTTTGGACATCCAAGCCGCGAGGGCGAAGCGTTCATCAATGCCGAACG
>CALJPV010000012.1:0-1298 GCA_937980385.1 uncultured Collinsella sp.
CTGGGTTCAGAACGTCGTGAGACAGTTCGGTCTCTATCTGTTGCGGGCGTAGGAAATTTGAGGGGTCCTGACTTTAGTACGAGAGGACCGAGTTGGACGAACCTCTGGTTTATCAGTTATGCCGCCAGGTGTATCGCTGAGTATCCATGTTCGGATTGGATAAGTGCTGAAAGCATCTAAGCACGAAGCCAACCCCAAGATAAGATTTCCCTTGAGGGCCGTAGGAGACTACTACGTTGATAGGCCGCAGGTGTAAAGGCAGTGATGTCAAAGCCGAGCGGTACTAATAGCCCGAATGACTTTCTTTACAGAGGGCCCTTTTCTCATCCTCGAATCGTCAAATACTCGAAAGAAGATGTTTGAGTCAAAAGAACTTTACGATATCATGTTGTTAGCTATAACAATGTAGATTTAGGTGGTTATAGCAGCGGGGTTCCACCTCTTCCCATTCCGAACAGAGAAGTTAAGCCCGTTCACGCCGATGGTACTGCAGTAACATGTGGGAGAGTAGGTAGCCGCCTCCTTAGAGTCCTCCGAGCATTCGGGGGACTCTTTTTTTATGCGGCAAAAGGGTTGAATCAAGGGGCCATCGGTGACCGATACTACTTGTCCGTTATTGAAGGTTACTCGTATAACGGGCGCTTCGTCTCGTTCGAACGAAAAATGGTTTGAGGATCGGAGTGTTGTACGGAATCCCGGGCTTGCAGGTTTCCAATAGCTGAATTTATTTCGGCGAACAAACAAATACTATAAATCATTGGTTATTTGCATATTGGTCGGAATGGACGTTCTCATTAAATAAGAACGCACATTTAATCGTAGAAATTGGCTGCGTTAAAAAAGTTAGTTCCGGAATTTATGGCAATGGCAGTAACCGGTTGGTTCGTAATTGGATCTAATGTTTGTAAAGTTTGTGCAAAACTTGTTCCTCTGCCTGTACTTCCATAGTTTGCAGCACTTATGGGTACATTTGAATTGATACTGACCATCGCCCTAAGAACCGCATTTTGTTGTCCCGACTCTGCCGTGTTCAGACTCGTGGAATTTTGTTGCAAGCTTAAAGACGAATATCCGTTATTCATTAATGTCGTTTTGTCTTCGATGATTCGTGCATTATCCCCGGTCCTATGCTTTCGAGCCGGTTGGTAGATGCGACGTAATACCAGTCTCCGCCGATTACCGCGCTTTTCTCGTCTTCTTCCATGTAGCTACCATGGCAAATTTTTCAAGGTTCAGTTTTTTTAGCATGGTCGATTGTCTTTAGGTTTGCTTTGGGGGATTCGTAATTTATACGAAAA
>CALJPV010000013.1:0-60838 GCA_937980385.1 uncultured Collinsella sp.
AAAAGGCGCTGACCTTCTGGTCGCGCCTTTGAAATTGAACGGCAGATTGGCCAAACGGCGGGCTCGCAGCGTCGAGGGGTTCCGGCGTTTGGTAAAACGCCGGAACAAATTAATGCTCGATCCAACAACGTAAAGTTTCGCCGGCCTGCAGGTGACGCAGATTTTCCGCGGCGATGTCGACCACGTTGTTGAGCGTGGCGGCCAGGTGGAACCAGCCGGAGACGTGCGGCGTGATGAGCATGTTGGGCGCATCCCACAGGGGGCTTGTGGCGGGCAGCGGCTCGGGGTCGGTGACGTCGACCGCGGCGCCGGCGAGATGTCCCGACTCCAGGGCGGCAACCAAGTCGTCGGCGACCACAAGGTCGCCGCGGCCGCCGTTGGCAAAGAAAGCGCCCAGCTTCATCGCGGCGAAGAACTCGGCATTCGCCAGACCGCGGGTCTCGGGTGTGCTCGGCATAAAGGATGCGACGATGTCGGCCTCGGCCAGGCGCTCGGGCAGGGCGTCCATGCCGTCCATGTCCTCAAACACAATGGGGTAGACGAGCGGATGGCGCTTGATGCCGCGGACGTGCGCACCCATGCTGCGGCAGAGCGTGGCAAAGTGGCCGCCGATATCGCCCGCGCCCAGCACCAGCACATTGGCGTTTTTGAGCGAGGTAACCGGCCCCAAATCCTTCCAGCGATGCTCACGCTGCAGATCGTGATAGCCGGGCAGGCGCTTCATCATGGAAAGGACCATGGCAAACATGTGCTCGCTCACGGCCTGACCGTAGGCGCCCACCGAGCAGGACAGTTTGGCGTCGGCTGGTACGGTGCCGGCGGCAAGGTAGTCGTCATAGCCGGCGGTCTGCAATTGCAACAGCTGGAGATGCTCACATGCCGTGAGCATGTCAGGGTCGATGTTGCCCAAGATCACGTCGGCATCGGCGACCTGTTCACGTGTGGCGGCGTCGGAGCTCGTGTAGATAAAGTCCTCGCCCGGAGCGCTCGATTCAAGAATTGCGCGATGACGGTCGTTGACGGGCAATAAAACCAGGATGTTCACAAACAGTCCTCTCCGCCCAACCTGCCAAAAAGGGACAGGTTTTTGGGCAGGTTTTATCAGGCAAAACACTATAAAAACGCCGGGCTTCGTGATGGTTAACATATCCATCGCGAAGACCGGCGCATCTACTGCTACCAGCTCAGCAGCTCGTAGCCGTCCTCGGTCACCACGAGCTGTACCTCGCATTGGGCCGAATCGCTACCGTCCTTGGTGCGCACACACCAGCCATCGCCCTTGCTAATCTTGATGTCGGGCGCTCCGGCATTGACCATGGGCTCAATGGTAAAGACCATGCCCGGAGCCATGATGGTGTCCACATCGGGTGCCTCGGTGGTAAAGCCCACAAACGGGTCCTCGTGGAACTCCTTACCGATGCCGTGTCCGCCGTACTCGCGCACCACGCTAAAGCCGGCGTCCTCGACCGTCTTTTGCACGGCCTCGGCCATCACGGACAGTGGCAGCCATGGCTTGACGGCTGCCAGACCCGCCTCCACGCTGGCGCGGGTGACGTCGACCAGGCGCTGACGCTCGGCCGAGACCTCGCCGATGCAGAACATGCGGCTCGAGTCGCTAAAGTAGCCGTCTAGGATCGTGGAGCAGTCCACGTTGATGAAGTCGCCCTCGTGCAGCACGTCCGTATCACAGGGAATGCCGTGGCAGACGACGTCGTTGATCGAGGTGCACACGCTCTTTGGGTAGCCCTCGTAGTGGAGGTCGGCCGGTGTGCCACCGTGCTCGACGGTGTAGTCGTAGATCATCTGGTCGATCTGGTTGGTGGTCATGCCCGCGGCGATGTGCTCGCCTACGTAGTCGAGCACGCCCACATTGATGGCGGCCGAGCGTTTGATGCCCTCGATGTCGGCGGGCGTCTTGTAGAGCGTGCGGGGCAGAACCTCCCAGCCCTCCTCCCACAGGCGCTCGAGGCGCTCGTCGAAGGCGCTGTGACATTTCTTATATTTTTTGCCGCTGCCGCACCAGCAGGCGTCGTTGCGGCCGGGTACGGGTCCGTTGTCATACATGGCTAACTTCCTTTCATCCGCAGCTAGTATAGTCCACCCACGCGTCCATAAAAGTTGCGGTGATATAGTTCCGATTTAAGCGGTTTAACAGCACAAATAGGAACTATATCACCGCAACTGATGGGGCGGGATAGCGGGCACTAGCTGCTGCGTGGTTTTGCTAGTAGCTCACCTGGCAGGGAATGCCGAGGGCTTGCACGCGCGCGGCAATCGTGTCGAGCACCTCGGGCGCTGCTTTGGCAAGGCCGGCGACCGGCGTCTCGCGCGCCACCGTGTAGATGGTCGCCTCCTGCGGACGAATACGCTCGAGCGCTGCGAGCCAAGGGCCGACGTACTCCTCGCCAGTGTTATCGAGGGGCTTGCCCCGGTACTCGCCGTTCAAAAACATCGTCTGGATAATGACATGACCGTTAAAGCTCGCGAACGTCTCGATCTGGTGCTCGACGTCGTAGGGGCCAACAGGCTGGTCGAGCAGCTGGATAAACGCCGGGTCGACGGTATCGAGCTTGAGGATGTTGTCGTCGACCATCATGAGCGCGTCGTGCACCTCGGGGCGGTCGGCGCGCGTGCCGTTGGAGAGCACGGCGATCTTGGAGTTTGGGGCTAGCTGGTCGCGCAGCGCAACGGTGCCGGCGATGGCCTGCGGAAACTCGGGTGCGGCGGTGGGCTCGCCGTTGCCTGCGAAGGTGATCACATCGGGTAACTCGCCCTCGGCTGCCATCTCGCGCAGCTTTGTCTCGAGCGCGTCGAGTACCACGGCAGCTGTGTTGTACGGCTCATGGCAGGGGCGCTCGGCGTTGAGGCCGTTTTCGCAGTAAATGCAGTCGAACGTGCAGATTTTGCCGCTGGCCGGCATCATGTTGACGCCGAGCGAGAGACCAAGGCGACGGCTGCGAACGGGCCCAAAGATGGGGCTGGCATTTAGAAACGTAGACATAGGCATATGCTCCTCAAGACAATTGTGCCTAAGCATAGCATCGGCTCCAAAGCAAGGCGTGGGCTCTTGCTTTACAAGTTTCGTTTTTTCACGTCGCTCATTATGCCGTGCCATGAAAAGCCTCGGGTCGGGTACAGTTAATCTGTTAACAAGGTGCAAGGCAATGCGGGTCTATCCAACCGTACTGACGTGCAACTGGATGGGCATTGATGATGGGGGCACAACATGGATTTTACGGTCGAGAATGCGGGCACCACGATCGCCTGCCGCGAGTATGCCGGCCCGGTTGTATCGTCCGATGCACCCGCCTTGGTGTGCGTGCACGGCGCCTGCGTCGACGGTGTCTTTTTTGACGGTATCGCCCGCGAGCTCGCCTGTGACTATCGCATCATTGCCTACGACCGCCGCGGTTGCGGCGAGAGTGGCGACGCTGCAGACGGACGCTACGACCTCGCCACCCAAGCCGCCGACCTGCAGGCCGTTATCGAGCATATTGGCGCTCCGGCAAACGTGCTTGCGCACAGTGCCGGTACGTTGGTGGCCCTGGAGCTTCTCCGTGCAAACCCCGCCATAATCTCGCGTGCGATTCTGCATGAACCCGCCGTGACGGATGAGGGCGCCGGCCTGGGTGCGGCCCCGGTTTTGCTCGAGATGATCGCCGCGGGAAAGGTCTCCAGGGCATTACGGGCCTTCCTGGGCGCCATCGGCGATTCGGACCCTGAGGCCCCCAAGTTAACCGAGGCAGAAGCCAAGCATGCCTTGCGCAACGGCCGCAGTTTCATGGCAAACGAATACGGGATAACCATGACCTGCGTTCCCGATTGGGATAGCGTTCGCGCGTCAAAAACGGTGGCCGCCGTGCTTTTGGGCGAGCTCTCGATTGGTACGCCCCGCGAGGCGGGAACGAGGGTGGCGGCTGAGCTTTTGGACTGTCCACTCGTAATGGTTCCCGGCGCGCACAACGGCCTGCGCGATCGCCCGGCAGCGGCTGCCCAGACTGTCCGTGGCATCCTGGGGCTCTAGCAGCCGCAATAGCCAAAGCGGGCTTCACCCGCAGACGTTTCGGCCGTGCTAACAAATGTGTTCAAAACCTCACGCCTGCGGCTTCAATCGCGCCGTCTGCCAACTCATAAAAATGTAACAGCATTCACGTGCTTACCTGCATCGACAAGGTGTTACCCTTGTAACATTTGGAACCCACCGCTACCATGCGAAACTATCGAAAGGGCCCCATATGCTCAATAATCACGAGGTCAATCTAACCGACGAGGAGGCTGCCGCCGAAGTCGCCCGCGTCGCGAAGACCTACCCCGTGGTGCGTTTGCTGTCGGCCGATCAGATTAAGAGCGAGCCTAACTGCTTGCTCGCCGGCGATCGCTGCCCTTGTCTGCGTCAGTCGAGTCTTGAGGCCTTGGCAGACTCCGATGAGGTGTCGGAGCAACTGCTCAACGATGGTGTTGAGTACCGCGCCCGTCTGCGCCCTCTAAAGGTCGAGGGCGAGCCTCACGTCTTGCTGATGGTACGTCCGATCGATGAGCAGGAGGCCGCAGAAGAGGACCTTGTCTACACCGATGTGCTGACGAGTGTGCGCAATCGCCGATATTACGAAGAAAAGCTTCGTAGCGCTCGCATGAAGGCCGGCGTGGCGGTGATCGACCTTGATGATTTTAGGGTCTTCAACGATACGTGTGGCCGCCATGCCGGCGACCTTGCGCTCGGTGCCGTGGCGACAGCCGTACGCAGCGGTATTCGTTCGACTGACGAGCTTGTGCGCTATGGCTGCGACAAGTTTGTGGTCGTCATGCCCGATATTCCTTCCGATGACTTTACCCGTCGCCTGCGTCAGGTATCCGATGCCGTTCATTCCACGATTATTCCGGGCCATGAGTACGTGAGCTTGACGGCATGTGTTGGTGGCGTTCGCATTCATGGCGAGACGGTCGATGAGGGCGTTGGCCGCGCTGTCCAGTTATTGAGCCGCGCTAAGGCAAAAGCCGGTACGGTCGTGACCGATGCCGATTCCATCGAGGCCCTCCAAAGCGAAAAGCCTTTGGTGCTTATTGTCGATGACTCCGAGATGAACCGAGCCATTCTCAGCGAGATGCTCAAGGACGAGTATTGCATCCTCGAGGCCGACAACGGTCGTACGGCGCTCGACATGGTCGACCGCTATGGCGATGAGCTGTCGCTCGTGCTGCTGGATATTGTCATGCCGGGCGTAAGCGGCTTTGAGGTGCTGGCCGGTCTGTCGCGCCGATCGGTTGGTGACAATCTGCCTGTCATCATGATTTCGAGCGAAGATTCCGATGATATGGTTCTGCGCGCGTACGAGTTGGGCGCCTCGGACTATATCAACCGCCCGTTTGACTCCCGTGTCGTGCGCCGCCGTGTGAGCAACACCATCCGCCTATACGCCAAGCAGCGCCGCCTGACGAACCTGCTGTCCCAGCAGTACAACGAGCGCGTCAAGAACAGTCGCATGCTCATCGACATCATGGCTGGCGTCATGGAGCTTCGTAACGGCGAGAGCGGCAGGCACGTTACGAACATCGAGAAGCTGACCGAGCTGCTGCTTGGCTGTCTGGTCCAGCGTAGCGGCACGATCTCCCTCGACAATGAGGAGCGCTCCACGATCGCCCTGGCTTCGGCGCTGCACGATATCGGCAAGATGTCGATTGACGATGCGATTCTCAACAAACCCGGGCGCCTTACGCCCGAGGAGTTTGAGATTATGAAGACGCATACCACGATTGGCGCCGACATGCTGTGTGAGCTGGGTAGCCATCACGCCGGCAATGCGCTTATGGAATATGCGTACCAGATTGCGCGTTGGCACCACGAGCGCTGGGACGGCAAGGGTTATCCCGATGGCCTTAAGGGCGACGAAATTCCCATTGCCGCACAGGTGGTTTCGGTGGCCGACGTGTACGATGCCCTGACGAGTGTGCGTGTGTACAAGGATGCTATCCCGCACAAGGAGGCGATCCAGATGATCCTGGACGGTAAGTGCGGCACCTTTAACCCGCTGTTGCTCGACTGCCTGCTCGAGGTGCAAGACCAAATTGCCGAGACGTTGGCACGCCCCGCCGATGTCGTCGCGTTTCCCACGATTTAGTTTGACCAAAGGAGTTTTTAATCCATGATTTCCATGCGTGAGGCGTATGAGAAGATCGGCGCTAATTATGAAGACGCGTGTGCTCGGCTGATGGGCGGGGAAATGCTTGCCCGCTTTGCCCTCAAGTTTTTAGATGACGAGAGCATGGACAAGTTGGAGGCTGCCATGGCGGCAGGAGACGCCGAGGAAGCGTTTATGGCAGCGCACACGCTCAAGGGCGTGAGCCAGAACCTGGGATTCGATAATCTGTACGAGCCGGCGGTCGTGGTAACCGAAGCGCTGCGCGGCGCCGATGCCGTTGACGGCGCTCGCGAGGGAATGCATGCACTGCAGCAGCAATATGCGGCTACGATGTCGGCCCTGCGCGAGGCGGCCGAGTAAGAGGCTGTGAGCCTTGATGACTATGAGAGTGGATAATCTCCCGTTTTAGGCCCGGTGGCGGCCTAAAAGTGGGAGATTATCCACTCTCGTTCGATATGTGTCCAAAAATCCACTCTCACCCCTTCTGATTAGTGGATGGCCTATGCGCACTGGCGGGGCTTTCCGCATACAATCCATATCGTTGTTCGATAAAATGTTCGAATAACGATAGAGCCGATAAGGGTGAGTGTATGTCCAACAGCGTTCAGCGTATGGCCAAGGCGGGCGAAAATATCAGGAAGCTTGGTTTTTGCATGGCAGCCGTTTTTGCAGGGATGCTCGTTGCTTTTGCCGCGTTGGTTGTTTACGTGATCTGGTATGCGGTTGCAAACGTTGCTTCTGTCGATTCTTTCGGTGTCGTGACGCTTCTCAATGGCGGGTGCATCGTTATCCCAAGCGGACTGTGCCTGGCACTCGTCGTGGGTATTTCGCTTATCGTTTTGTGCGGGATCAGCCGTAACATCTCGCGAGGCGTCTCGCCCTTTACCAAGACGCATGTGCGGCTTATCCGTGTTCTCGCGCTTGCCTTTGCTGTTAACGCCGCGGTTTCGCTTGTTGGTGCCTATGGATCGGTCAATCTCACCATTGGCGGACTGGAGCTTTACATCGTGCCTCATTCCTTCGTTATTGAGATTTGCCAAGGCGCTACCTTTGATGCGGGGTCGTTTATCGGCGCAGTTGTCTGTTTGTTTATCTCGGCGATCTGGAGTTATGCCTCGCTGCTCCAAGAGCAGTCTGACGAGCTTGTGTAGGAGGAAACATGAGCTATCTCATCATCGAGCTTGAGACGCAGCTGCTTAAGACCGGAAAGACCAGTGCTGATCTGATTCGGGCGACGGGGCATACTCCGGCTAATATTTCAAAGCTTAGAAACGGAAAGATAAAAGCTATTCGCCTAAAGACGCTCCTCGATATCTGTGATGAGCTTGATTGTCAACCGGGAGATATTATTCAGCGCGTGAGCGAGAAAGAGCTTGAGGAGCTTATTGTTGAGCGCGCAAAAAATGTCGTGAGGCAGATGCGGGACGGCGGAGGCAATGAGGCGTCGCTTCCGACATCTGTCTTCGCTGTAGATTTGAGCGACGAGTAGCTTAAGGCGAACAACTAAAACGAAGTACCAGCGTGAAGGGACCCGTGTCTAACACGGGCCTCTTCTTTTAGATTATCTTGACAAATATGAGTTATCGAAAAACAATAACAACCATGGAAAACGATAAAGGATAGAAGGAACGATATGAGCGGTTTTTCTATCAAGCAGAACGGGGGTCCAATGAACGCATCAGCGATAAAGCTATCAAAGGTGTCAAAGCGCTATGGGAAACGGCGTGTGTTGCATGATGTTTCCTTCGAGGTGCACCAGTCTGAGCTCTGCGCCCTTGTTGGTGCAAACGGGGCTGGCAAAAGCACGCTTATTAAAATAGTGCTGGGCCTCTGTAAACCATCGTCGGGGAGCGTGGAGCTCTTTGAGGGCAAGTCGAAAAAAGAGCTGAGCCTGATGCGGACGCGTGTCGGCTATGTGCCAGATTCCAGCGGAGCATACCAATCCCTCAGTGCGGCTGAGAATCTTCGGATCCGATGTGCGGAATGGGGGCTTGATGAGAAACGTGAGGTTCCTCGCGTTTTGGGCCTAGTCGGGCTGGATGCCGATGAGAAAAAGAGCGTGAGCAGTTTTTCTCTGGGAATGAAACGGCGACTGGATATAGCTACGGCTTTATTGGGCGACACCGACGTACTAATTTTCGATGAGCCGGCAAATGGATTGGACCCGCTGGGCATCGAGAGTATATGGACCCTTATCGGCCGATTGAATCGAGAGCAGGGTAAGACCATGCTCATCTCTAGTCATGATTTGGATGAGTTGGCATCGGTTGCAACAAGCTGCCTGTTTATTCATGACGGCGAACTGCTAAAAAAGGAATCGATGGACGTCATAAGGGATGAGGCGTCGTCCCTAAAAGAGTATTACAGGCGCTTGATGAAGGCGGTCTCGCTATGAAGCGGGCGATCCATCCCATAAAGGCAGATATGATACGTTTGTACAGGATATTTCCGGCGAAGTTTGGTCTTGCGCTTATGTTGGCGTTCGGCCTTCTCTTCGGCATCTTTCTAAAAAACGGAACAACGTTGCTCGCCTTTGGCAATAGCGTTTTTGGGGAGGATATTGGCTTCTGCTGGAATGTAATCGATCCTTCTGCACCCGATGAGTCCCTTGTGCGTAGCGCCTTTGCCGGCACATCTCTGTTCGTTCCGCTCATCGTTTGCCTGGCGATTTTACAGGAGCGCGGTTATGAAGAGGGACACCGAATTTCTTTGGCAAGAGGTCTCAACCGCTTTTATGGGGCTCTAGCCCATGCATTTTCGTCTGCTTTAATAATTGGCGCAGCATATAGTGCGCTTTGCCTTCTTCTTTTTGCAATAGCCATAATACGTGGAGGGCATAACTACTCGCACGACATGCTAACTGTATTTTTGCCTGCAATGATAGTCAACGCCGTATTGGTGATATCGGTTGCGTTGGAGACGACGACCATCTATCGGATTACAGGCAGCGCTGTATTGAGCGGGGCTGCGATAATTATTGGATTTGTTATGAGCTTGACGCTCTACGGAACTTACCTTCAGACGCCCATACCGTCCTTGCGATGGATCTCCTTTCTTCCGGGGCCGTACCTTGGGGTCGGATGTGCCCTTGGGTATAGCGATATGGGGCAGCTGACGCTTCTGGGATATGGCGCGGCAGCCAGTTGTCTATCGGTATTGATTTACGCTCTCGTGAGCTTTCGTGCTGGGGGTGTGCTCAATGGCTCGTCAGATTAAAAGACTTCTCCAGTCAGAATTGAAGCATGTGAGCAAATGGGTGTACGCCTTAATCTTGGTAATTTATGCGTGCATGGTGGTATTGCAGCTTAATTCTTTCCCGATGTGGTTCTGTGGCCTCCGTGAGAACAGCTTCTTGGGCTTTTTCCCAGACCCGACGCTTCGGCTATCGGCAGAGGATGTCCTTCTATTTGATAATGCAGAGGTTTTTCGCGGTCTGCTGTTCAACGTAGCCCCGTTGGCTCATGCATTGTTCTTTCCGTTCATCGCGGCTTGCATTGTGCCGCGCTTTGTCAGTTCGGGCTTTATCGAGGAACCGTGGGGGTTGTCGGCGGCTCGGGGAGGGAAGCGGGTGTGCGCTACTGTTGCGCGGGCGATACTGTCTTCCCTCGCCCTTTTGGTCGCGTTTATCCTGTCGAGTGTCGTTTTGTACTGTCTTAACTGCGCAATCGTTTTGGATGCTCAACAGTGTTTCAACCTGAATATGTTTTGCGATCGACTTCTTCTGGCGAGTGCGGTCTGCCTTGCATATGTGGTCTCTTGCGTGATCGTTGTTTCCTATTTTGGGTCCGGCTTCGGTCCGATTGGCATGCTGTTGCTGGTCAACGTCGTAGCGATCTACATGCAGCTCGGGGCCAATTCCATGCTTCCGCTTCCGTCCTCGATGCTGATGTGGATTTGCGGTGTGACCCCGTTGGAGGATAGTCAATGCGTTTCGATTTTAATTGACTGCCTCATAAACGTAGCAAGTGTTTTTGCTATTTGCTTTACCGTCGACCGATTGCGGTCGAGATTTCTTTGATTGCTTGTGAGGGATAATCATACCGAGCATATCAAATACAGGGGGGGCGGGCACCGTGGCTGGTGTCCGCCCCCCTGGCATGGAAGGTTTAAGCCTGTGTGATTTGCGAGCTAACGAGCCTGCTTAACCTTTGCCGCTGCCCCGACAAACGACTTCCACAGGTTAAAGTCGGTCTCGAGCGTCTTCCACGTGTACTCGGGATGCCATTGCACGCCCAGGCAGAACGGCTGGCCTTCGACTTCGATGCACTCGGGAACGCCGTCGGTTGCCTTGGCGACCAATCGCGTGCTTTTACCCAGGCGGTCGACGCAGCAGTGATGTGCCGAGTTGGTCTGGATCAGCCTGTGCCCGCCAACCGCGCGCTCCAGCAGCGAGCCCGGCACGACCTCGACGGGGTGCACGGGATCGTTGAGCACATGGGTATGGCGCCACTGCGTGCGGCCCTCGCGCGCACCCAGGCTCGGCACGTCCATGCACAGGGTGCCGCCGGTGGCGACATTGAGCAGCTGCGTGCCGCGGCAGGTGGTAAAGAGCGGCTTTTTGGCGCGGAGCACCTCGCCGACCAGCTTAAACTCAAAGCTATCGCGGATCTCGCAGCAGAGGGTGGGATCGTAGGGTCGATCATCGCCCCAGCGTTTGGGATTGACATCGGGGCCGCCGGGAATGGCGATGCCGTCGGCGATATCGACGTAATGACGGATGACCTCAATGTCCTCGGTGATGGACATCTGCAGCGGCAGGCCGCCAGCGGCAAGGATGGCATCGACAAAGACACTTGCGATTTCCTCGTTGGGGGAGAGCATCTCGGTTAAAAACGGCTCCGCCTCTTCCCAGCGCGGTGCGACGAGGATGAGTGGGCGGTCGGCGGGGGCAACGTCGACGTGCGGGGTGTATGACGATGAAGTACGAGTTCCGATCATAGGTGTAACTTTCGAATTTGGATGGTCATGGCGAGCGAACATGGCAATTGGGCTAGTGGCCCTTGATGGAGTTGAGGAAGTCCTGGGCGCGCTTGGTCTGGGGGTGGTCGAAGAACTCGTCGGGCGTGCCGGTTTCCACGATCTGGCCGTCGGCCATAAACACGACGCGGTCGGCCACGCGGCGGGCGAAGTTCATCTCGTGCGTGATGACGATCATCGTCATGCCCTGCTGGGCCAGACGGACCATGACCTCGAGCACCTCGTTGATCATCTCGGGGTCAAGGGCGCTCGTGGGCTCGTCAAAGAGCATGGCCTTGGGTTGCATGGCAAGCGAGCGGGCGATGGCCACGCGCTGCTGCTGGCCGCCCGAGAGCTGTGCGGGCACCTTATCGGCCTGCTCGGCAACGCCCACGCGGCTCAGCAGGTCCATGGCGCGCTCACGGGCCTCGTCCTTGGACACGCCCAGCACGTCGACCGGCCCCAGCATGACGTTCTGCAGTACGGTCATATGTGCGAACAGGTTGAACTGTTGGAACACCATGCCCAGCTCGGCGCGCATGCGGGCAAGATCCTTGCCTTCCTGCGGCAGGGGCTCGCCCTCGATGAGGATCTCGCCCGAGTCGATGGTTTCCAGGCGGTTGATAGTGCGGCACATGGTCGACTTGCCCGAGCCCGAGGGGCCGATCACAACGACGACCTCGCCGCGGTCGACCGAGAGATTGATGTCGTTGAGGACGTGTAGGTCGCCATAGTGCTTATCGACGTGCTTGAGCTCAATCAGCGGCTGATTGCCGGTAGAAGAAGTGCTCTGTGCCATGGTGCTCGGCTCCTTATGACTCGAAATGGTAAAGCGTTAGCGGATGATGGTCGCGCCGGTCTTGTGCGAAACATAGACGGCAGCCTTGTTAATCGCGACGTTGATGAGGATGTAGATGACCGCGATTACCAGGTAGACCGATACGAGTGCATCATAGTTGGTAATGAGCACGCGGGCATTTTGCATGAGGTCAGGGTAGCTCACCACATAGGCGACGGTGGTGTCCTTGACCACGACCACAAGCTGCGAAATCAACGACGGAATGATAAATCGAATAGCCTGCGGCAATACGATTTTAAAGGTGATTTTAGCCTTGGAGAGACCGAGCGCCTGGGCGGCTTCGACCTGGCCGCGCGGCACGGCGTTGACGCCGGCGCGGAAGATCTCGGCAAGTACGCCGGCCGCAGCGAGCGCGACGGGAAGCGTGAGCATCCAAAACGACGGCAGCGCGATCTTGTACTGGGGCAGCACCAAAAAGAAGAAGTAGATGAACAGCAGGCTCGGCACGCCGCGGAAGAAATCGGTGAGTACGCGGCAGACCAGCTGCAGCGGCTTAATATCGCTCGTGCGGCCGAGCATAAGGGCTAAGCCCAGTACCAGCGCGATTGCGCCAGCGGTGAGTGCGACTTTAACGGTGCCCTCAAAGCCGGCAAGCAGGAACTTCCAGGTGGTGAGGTGCGTAAAGAAATACCAATAGTGGACCGAAAGCTGGCCGGTCACATAAAAGCGCTGCAGTACCAGGGCGACGAGCGCGGCGACGGCAACGAGCGAGATAGCGGTGCCGATGCGAATCTTGGCGCGCATCTTGGGGCCGGGAGCCTCGTAGAGCGCATCGCGCATGGTAAGCGCAGAAGAGGAATGCTTGCTCATCGGAGGATCCTCACCTTCTTATCGATGTAGTTGCCAATGTGGCTCACCACAAAGGCCGTGCCCAGGTAGCCGAGCGCCGAGATAAAGAACGCGGCGACGCCGCCGAGCGAGCGCGTGTTGATGTAGCTCACCACGCCGGTGAGCTCCTGCGGTTTAAGCGGCACCTGGCTGCCGAGTGCGGTGGTGAGCATGACGGCGATAAAGAGGTTAGTCATGGGCAGCACGCTCGAGCGCAGCGCCTGCGGAATCACGATCTTGGCGAGGATACGGCTAAAGTTCATGCCCAGCGAGCGGGCGGCTTCCACCTGGCCGACGCCGACGGTGTTGATGCCGCTCATAAAGTTCTCGGAGCCAAAGGCCGAGCCCAAAAGGACCGTGGCGACGATAACGCAGGTGCGGTAGGGCAGAACGACCTTGAGCGGCGGCAGCGCATAGACGACGATGATGAGCAGTGCGATGCCGGGGATGTTACGGAAGACCTGGACATACAGGTCGCCAAAGACGCGCAGCGGCTTGAGCGGCGACACGCGCATCACGGTGACGGCGACGGCCAGCACCATGGCGATAACAAACGACTCAAGCGTCATGCCCCAGGTTGCTAGCAGCGCGTCGATATAGTTCTGGCCATAGAGCGACCAGAGTTCGGAGAGACTCATGCGGACCTCCCGCCGATAAGGAAAGGGGCTCCCGTGTGTACGGAAGCCCCGACAACTCTGTGAGGAAACAGTTTACCGCAATAAAGCGCATCGTGCGTTTCCATATGGTTTCGTTGCGGCCGTTACCAGGCTCGTTGCCTAGGCGCCGATCTCGGGCAGCTCGGGAACATTGGTGTCGCCCGTGCGGTCGCCGATGCAGATCTGCCACAGCTCGGTCCAGGTGCCGTCGTCCTCGATCTTCTTAAGGAAGTCGTTGACAAAGGCGACGCCGTCGGAATCGAGCGGTAGACCGATGCCATAGGGCTCCTTGCTGCCGAAGGGCTTGCCGGCGATCTTGTATTTACCGGGCTCGCGGACCAGGGCGCTCTGCTGCATGTTGTTATCGATGACGTAGGCGTCAACGCGACCCTGCTGGAGGGCCTGACGAGCCTCCTCGTCGGTCTTGAACTCCTGCTGGCTGGCCTTGGGAGCGAACTCCTCCAGGATGGCGGGGCCGTTGGAGCCGGACTGGACGGCGACGTTCTTGTCGGCCAGGTCGTCGACGCTCTTGATGTCGTCGTTGTCGGCGAGCACCAGGATGGCCTGCTGGGTGTAGTAGTAGGGACCGGCAAAGGATACGAGCTTCTTGCGCTCGTCAGTGATGGTGTAGGTGGCAAAGACAGCGTCGACCTGGCCGTTCTGCAGGACGGACTCGCGCGTGTCCGAGGTCACTTGGGTGATTTCGACCTTGTTCTCGCTCAGAATGTAGTTGGACAGGAGCTGTGCGATACCGGCGTCGAAGCCGCGGGTCTGACCGTCCTTCTCGTTGAGGAGGGAGAAGAGCGTGGAAGTCTGAACGCCACCGATCTTAAAGACCCCGGCGTCCTTGACGGCCGTCGCCCAGGTGCTGGCGGCGATGGCGTCGTCATCGGCCTTGGGGCCGTCGTTGACGAGCTTGTCGAATGCCTTGGCATCGAGCGTGGCGGAAACCTCGGTATCCTCGGAGCCCTTGGAGGAGCCGGCGGCGGAACCCTTGTCGGCCTCGGCGCTGGTGTCAGAGCAGCCGGCAAGACCAAGGCCGGCGACGGTTGCGAAGGTGGCGGCAACGAAGCCGCGGCGGTCGAGAACGACCTGCTGGGAGAGGTTCTTGCTCATGGTAGAACACCTTTCTCAATAAAATCCCTAGCGGTTGAGTAGAGTTATACCCCATCGCGCTCAAATGGGTCAACACGAAATAACACAGAAACATACTTACCTTATGGGTTATTCTACCTACCAAAAAGGGACAGGTTTATTTTGGCAGGTTTTATCTGGGCAAACGCCGATTATTGCAGCTAAGAAAGCGTTTTGCGGATGGCGTGGTCGCTCGCGGCGGTCGCTATAATGGCGGCAACGCGACACATATATAAGTAAGGAGATCGCGTATGAACGGTTATTCGTTTTTCGCGCCGACCATGACTTAGAACCACCACAAAGGGGACAGGCACCTTTGTGGTGGTTCTTGCAGATGTGGCGGCCTGCCTCTCTGTTTTGTCTCAATCTGTAACAGGTAGACGAGGAAATGGGTTCTAGCTGTTACAGATCGAGATTATCTCTTCAGGGGGATTCGAATGTCTCGATCTGTAACATCTGGACGGCCAAAAGGTCTCTATCTGTTACAGATTGAGACAAAGGTCTGGGACTAAGACGTCTTGTCTAGATCTGTAACAGTTAGACGGGAATTCGGGCCCTAGATGTTACAGATTGAGACAATCGCGTCGCGATAATAAAAACCTCCGCAGGGGTGCTTCCCTTGCGGAGGTTATTTACTCGTTGAGTAGCCTTACGGCTTCGGCGGCCATGTTCTCGACCGTCATGCCGTTCTGCGCGAGCAGCTCGTTGGGGTCGTAGCGGTCGGGGAAGCCCTTGGCGATGCCAAAGGTGCGCGTGCGCACAGGCGTGCAGGCCAAGTAGCACGCGACACGCTCGCCCCACCCACCGTCCAAGATGCCGTCCTCGAGGGTGACGAAAACGCGATGCTCGGCGGCAAGGCTGTCGAGAAACTTGCGGTCAAGCTCGGTTGCAAAGCGCGGGTTGACGAGCGTGGCCTCGATGCCGTACTCGGCAGCCAAGCGGTTTGCCACGCGTTCGCCCAGTTCAAAGAAGTCGCCAAGCGCAAGCACGGCTACATCGCGGCCCTGACGCGCGACGTTGTAGCGCACGACGCTGTAATCGGCGCCCTCGGCGGGCGCCAGATCGGGACGGCTTACCAGGCCGATGCCCGGTACGCGGATTGCCACGGGATGCTCTCGGTGGTCGAGCGACCAGCTCAGCATGGACAGGTATTCTTCCATGCAGGCCGGTGCCAGGTAGCGCATGTTGGGAAGTCCGCCCAGCATGGAAATATCAAAGAACGAGAGGTGCGTCTCGGACGTTGTGCCAAAGACCGAAGCGCCAAACACCAGGATGGTTGCGGGGGCGTCGTTGAGGCACAGGTCGTGCCACAGTTCATCGTAGGCGCGCTGCAAAAACGTGCCGTATGCGCCAAAGACCGGCTTGGCGCCGGCGCTGGCGAGCGCGGTGGCAAAGGTGACGGCGTGCTCTTCGGCAATGCCCACGTCGACAAACTGCTTGCCTGCCGCGGCGCGAAGCTCGGGCGTAAAGCCCATGATATAGGGCGTGGCAGCCGTGATGGCGACAACCTGCGGGTCGTTCGCGATAGCGGCGTTGAGTGCCTCGCTCGTAATATCGGCATAGGTGCGCGGTGCGGGCTCGCTCGGGTGGCCCGGGCAAAGTTTGCGACCGGTTGCCATATCGAAGGGCCCCACATGATGCCAGTGCTCGGGGTCGCTCTGGGCTGGCTCAAAGCCCTTGCCCTTGGCGGTGGAGACGTGCAGCACGATGGGATGATCGATATCGCGCAGCTCCTGCAGCGTATCGACCAGCGCTTGGACATCGTTACCGGCGTCCAGGTAGCGATAGTCGAGTCCCAGCGCGCGGAAAACGTTGCGCTCGCAGGTGCCGTTGCTGGCGCGCAGCTCGGCCAGATTGCGATACAGACCGCCGTGGTTTTCGGCAATGGACTGGTCGTTATCGTTGACGATAATGATTAAGTTACTGTCGAGATCGGCGGCATTGTTAAAGCCCTCAAACGCCAGACCGCCCGAAAGCGAGCCGTCGCCAATAACGGTAATGACGTTATACGTGTCACCCGCCAGGTCGCGCGCGTGGGCAAGACCGCAGCCCAAGCTCACCGAGGTCGAGGTGTGACCCATGGCAAACAGGTCATGCTCGGACTCGTCGGGATTGGCAAAGCCAGAGGCCTCGCCATAACGCTCCGGATCGATATAGGTGTACGCGCGCCCGGTCAGCGCCTTGTGGGCGTAGGTCTGGTGCGAAACGTCAAAGACAAGCTTGTCGATGGGGGAGTTAAACACGCGGTGGAGCGCGACCGTGAGCTCAACGACGCCCAGGTTGGGGGCAACGTGTCCGCCGACAGCGGCGGAGCTTTCGAGGATGGCGTGGCGAATCTCGTCGCAGAGCTGCGGGAGCTCGGCGCGATTAAGAGCCTTGACGTCCTCGGGCGTTGTCGTTTGCGTAAGCAGCATCGTTGTGGGTTACTCCATGCGAATCGAGCGCCGGCGCTCCCTCGGCCGGCACAATTGCACAGAACAGTCTCGCACATTTTGGCGTTTGATATGTGACGGCGGCGCGGTAATTCGCCAACTGGCGGGGCAAAACGTTTTGTCCGATGCCATACTGGTAGATTCGATGATGATTTTATTCAATGCGTGCAGGCCGTGGCTTGCCGCCGTGGGCCGCTGGAAGGAGACAGCATGTCCGATGCCATTCGTGCCGAGAAAATCGCGCACGAGGTCGACTACGCCGCCCACCAGCTGGCCCAGGCGGGCCGCTTGGACCTGACGCACGAGTTTATCCAGCATGGCGACGTGACGGTCTATGCACATGTGACTTCGGTAGCGCGGGCGAGCCTGTCCTTTGCCGAGCGCTTGGGCCGTGCTGGCATTTCGGTCGACCGTGCATCGCTGTTGCGCGGAGCCTTGTTACACGATTACTTTCTCTACGATTGGCATGACCCCGATCCGAGCCATCGACTGCACGGATTTCGGCATCCATTTTTTGCCCTGGCACGTGCCGAAGAGGATTTTGAGCTGACGCCGCGCGAACGGAATATTATCGCGCGACATATGTTTCCGCTGGTGCCAGTGCCGCCGACGTGTCGCGAGGCATGGATTGTGTGCCTGGCTGATAAGTGGTGCGCGCTGCGCGAGACGGTCGCCGGCCGTCTGCCGCGCAAAGACGGCGTGAACGATTTGAACGAGGGCTCGAGTGACGGCTCGAGTAAAGCATCGAGCGAAAAGAGGAGAGGGTAGACGGTGGAAACCGCGATTGATCTGGCGTTTGGCGGCGCGACGCTTGCCGCCTGTCCACTCTCGGCACTGGTACTCTCGTTTGCCTTTTACGGGTTTTGCGGCTGGGCATGGGAGTCGACAGTATGCGCCATGCTTAACCAAGGACGCTTCGCCAACAGCGGATTCTTGCTGGGGCCGTGTTGTCCTATCTATGGTGTGGGCGGCATAGCCTGCTGGCTTTTGCTGCGCGGGATTCCGGATGCCTCGGGCCAGTTTGTCGCGGCGGCGCTTGTATGCAGCGTAATCGAGTACAGTGTGGGCCTCCTATTGGAAAAGACAACAGGCGCTCGCTTTTGGGATTACTCGCACCTGCCGTTTAATTTGCATGGACGCATCTGTCTGTACTGGGCCTGCGCGTTTGGCCTGGGTGCGCTGTGCATTTGCCGTTTAGTGGAGCCGGCATTGCTGGGGCTGCTCGGCCATCTGCCGGTGCTGATTGTGCGGCTGGCGGCCTTTATCGTCGCGGTCGCGATGATGGTCGATGCGGTGTGCTCTTTGGCCAGCTGGCGCCGTTTGTCCGATCAGCTGGAGCGTGTGCGCGCCGACCTTGCCGACCGCATCAACGAGTCGCTTGCCGACGCGTCTGACTCCATGCTCGAACGTATTCCCGATTCGGCGATCGACTCGGTGGCGCAGACGCATATCCGCAGCCGTGCCGTTAACGCGTGGCTGGCTGAGCTGGGCGACGCAACGCTCGATGCCCTGCGTGAGAAGGCTTCGATGCCGACGTTTATCTCGGACGGCGCTCATGGCCTGGCGCTTGCCGCCCGCCGCGTGGCCGATGCCGCGCCGAGCGTGCCCCATCCATCGCTCGCCCGTCTCCGTGCCGGCAGGCGCGCGAACCGTCCGGTGCCGAGTGTGTCGCTCAGTCGTCGCGACCTGCGCTTCTTCAATGCCTTCCCGCGCTTGCGCATCAACCGCTACGAGGGTGTCATTCGAGCAACTAATCTCCGCGACCGCGCTCACGAGCTGTTTCGGCGCTAGCCGGGACGGGCGCGCTCACGGCCCCCTTGCTCGCGTATTCCCGTTCGTTTCGCGCCCGTTGCTGCGCCGTTTCCAAGATTGCGGCGCCGTTGGAGATGGCACGATCTGGGTCGAGCCGGTCGAGGAAGTTATTCGCATCCGTACCGGCGAACACGGCCCTTCTGCGGTGTAGGACAATCTTTCGCCTGACGGGTGCGCCTCTCTTGGGGTTCGCCCGTTCTCGTCTACAATATCGTGCAGACGAAGGAGAGGCATGCCCATGATCAAGATGTTTGCGAGTGACTTAGACGGAACGCTGCTGAACGCCCTGCACGAGGCGGATAGGACTATCCGCCGCGCCATTCGCGAGCTGACCGAGGCTGGACTCCACGTGGTTCCCGCGACCGGACGCTCGACGCTGCCGATCGGCGAACATGGCTTTACAGGCTTGGCGCTTGACGCCTGCTGCTCCAATGGATCAATCGTGCGCGACAGCCATGGCGAAGTGCTCAAGACCTGGACCATCGATCCGCAGATTACCGAGGAGCTGCTCAAGGAGTTTCCGGATATCTGCTTTGACTGCTCCACGCCCGATGGCATGTTCTCAAGTGGATCGTTCGAGATGCATCAGGCGGGCTTTAAAAAGGACAGCCCTATCAAGCGCATCGTGATGCGCGGTATGCGAGCGCGTGGCGGGTATCACGAGGAGCAGTATTTCGACCAGTCGATCGGTGATATCCTGCGCCACGATGTGTGCAAGATCAACTGTCGCGTGACCTCGCCCGAGCTGGAGCGTGAACTTAAGGCGTATCTTGCCGAGCGCTCGGACCGCGTGGTCAACGCGCCGTTCGATCCGGTGATGTTCGAGATCACGGACGCGGCGTGCAACAAGGGCGAGAGCGTGGCCTGGCTGGCGGGCTACTACGGTATTGCCGAGGACGAGGTCGCGGTCTATGGCGACGGCGGCAATGACATTGCCATGCTCAAACGCTTCCGCCACAGCTACGCGACCAAAAACGCTAGCGATGCAGCCAAGGCCGCCGCGAGCGCAACTATCGGCAGCTGCATGGCCCACGCCGTCCCCAAACACATGCTCGCCACCATGCGCAAGCAAAACTCCCGCACCGTCATCGAATAATGTGGCAAAGGGGCAGCGCCTTTGTCACATTCTAGAGTTCTCAATTAGCCAGTGCTCGTAGGCGCGCTGCATGGCCTCGGTTTTATCGGCTTTTTTGCGGCAGCCCTTCTGCTCCTCGATGGCCAGCTCATAGGCATCGCTCTGCTCAAAAGCGCTGGTATCCCAAGCACCGTGCTCAATGCGAGCCCATGTGGCATCGATGAGCTGCTCGAGTTCGGCAATGTCAACGGCGTTGGCGGTTGTCGCGAACGGCGGACGGAGCTCGCCCGTCGTCTTGTCAGGTTCTACATAGTAGTCGCCCATGGAGGTGACGGTGTAGCCATAAAACTCGGGTGACGCTTCGACCAGCAGTTTGTAAAACTTGAGCTGACGATGGTAGCCTGCAGGGATTTCTTTGCCAAAGCCAGTCTTGTAGTCGACGATCTGCACCGTCTTAGCTGCATCGTCAACGAGGAGCAGGTCAAGGAAACCAAAGAGTGGAGTTCCACCGGCAGTTAGACACTGCATGTTCGCTTCCGTGATGCAACGGTAGCCGCGTACATGCTCAACAAGCCAAGGGACGAATGCACGACAAATGCGTTCAAAACGCTCCGAATAACGGCGGACGTCCTCGGGGGCAAAATCGAGCCACGAAATCTGCTGGCGATACTCGGCCTCAATTGTCTCAATTGCCGCCGCGCCATCGGTTGTCATTCGATTAACGATTTCTTCGAACATCGCGTGAACGATAGTGCCGAATTCGGTTTGGATCGTGGGCGCCGTGGGCAGGCGCACAATCTGCTTCTCGGGGAAGTGCTGGCTATTTGCGCATCCAGGCTCGTACGTCACAAAGTTGTTGAGTGCCGTGGCAGAGAGGTGTTTTACGTCGGTGTGAGGATCCAAAAGCGCACGGAGCTCGGGCGTATCAAACACGTAGTTGTCGCGCCATTCGGTTTCGATGGCGGCACTGAGCTGGTCCGCTTCAGCAGAAACCTCGCAAGAGTCGATAAGCCCCGTGAGCTCCTGCAGCGCCGATCCGCCGGCGCGGTAGAGCTCGAGGTGTCGCTTAGCGCGTGTGATGGCTACAAACAGCAGACGGCGCGCATCGTCGTCATCCTTTTCGTCGCGAATAAGCAGGTTGGACGGGTACAGACTCATGCCGCCAGCACCTTTGTGCCAGGTGGAGTCGTCGGCGTCGAGCAGGTAGACGCAATCGAACTGCAGACCTTTCGAGCTGTGAGCGCTAGTAAGGCGAACGGCTCCCGGTGTGCCAAGATCGATCGATGCGTCGATGCTCACGCCAAACTTTTGCGCGGCGTCGAGTTTGTCGACAATATCGGGCAGGCGAAGCGTGCGTCCCATGCGGCGCGCGTCGCCCATTTCACCCTCAGCAAAGGCGAGTAGGGCGCGGATGCCGGCATTGAATTCGGCGGCGCCCAGCGGATCCTGTTTTTTATGATCCTGATAATAGTCAAGGCTGCGTTTGGCAATCTTAAAGAGCAACGCTCTGACCGGGGAGGCGCCGGCCTCGGCCGCCCACTGCATAAGGTCGTCGTGCAGCTCTTTGACGCGGGCGCTATTACTCTCGCACATGGCGGCCATCCAGTCGCCGCGATGTTCGCGCTTGGCGCTGAGCGCAAACGTCACGGACGATGGATGGTCGCCGCCCAGCTCGGCGGCACAGACAATCTGCGGAAGATAGCTGCTGGCGAGCTCCTTCTGCCCGCGAGCAAGCGCGGTAACGCAGCGCAACAGTGCCAGCATCGTCTGCATACGCTCGGAAGCAAAGAGATTCTGCCGCTCGCGATACGAAAAAGGTACCTTCTCCTTAACGAGGAAGGGAATCAGCGAGCGCAAGGCGGCGTGCTTGGCAGAGATGACTGCAATTCCTTCGTTGGGATCTTCGCATTCATCGAGATAGTGATCATCAAGCCGCTGCCTAATACTCGCAGCGACAGCGGCGTATTCCTCGGCTTTGCCGCCGAAGACGTTCTCGCTAAAGCCGACCTGATCACCCTGAGGCTTGGAGGCTTCGATTGACTTATTCGAGCTGGCGTCGAGGCGATATTCAATTTGGCGTGCGATAGCTTGACCAAGCTCAACGATGGCGGGCGTGGAGCGATAGTTGGTCTTGAGCACGATGCTCCGGGGCGAAAACTCGGCCGCAAACTGGTTGGCACATTCGATCGTGGCGCCCTGAAAGCGCATGATGGCCTGATCGTCATCGCCAACGGCCATGATATTGGGCACATCAACGCCGTCGCAGAGCAGCTCGATGATGCGCATCTGGGCACCATTGGTGTCCTGGAACTCGTCAACTTGGATATAGGTATAGGTGTCCTGGAGTACTTGGCGCAACGCGTCATTGTGTTCTACGGCGTTAACAAAGTCGCCGATCATGTCGTCGTAATCGTAGAGATGGTGCTGGTCGAGCTCGCTCTGGTAGCGACGCGCGACGTCGCAAGCGGTCTTAAGTCGCTCGCTCTGCTCCGCAATCTTAAAGGTGCGTCCCTGAGAGTTGCTGCCTCCAAAGAAGGCATCGCGCACTTTGGTGTATCCCGAGGATTTGCCCTTCTCATCGATGAGCTCGGTGCGGCGAACGGTATCGCGCAGCTCAAGGATATAGGGCACATACGTGCCGGCGGGGCACTCGATCGGGTGGGTGAGCGATGTGGGCGCCATGCCGCAGGCACGCTCGACCTCCTCCTCAAAGCGTTCTGCCAACGCAGCGCTTGCCCTTTCGCAGGCGAGCGTAAGCAGCTCGGAATGCTCGGTGAGCCAGGCAGCGGCGTCGATATTCTGCTGCGCGATGGCGCCCAGCGCGTCGTAATCCAGGCCGCTGCGCTTAGCCTTGGAGACAAAGCTGATCATCTTGCCGATATTTTGTGCGGGCATATCAGGTGACCCTCCGCCTAACGGAGAAACAAAGGGCAGCGATTTGAGGAACCGATCAAAAATCTCCTGCTGGTGCGGGCTGGTAACAAGCGTGTCGGTCGAAGGGCGCGTGAAGTACTCGGGATAGCGCGACCTGATGCTGCTTGCAAATCCGTGAAACGTGCTGACTTCGATGCCGTAGGCGTCGCGCCCAATGAGCTCAATCAGGCGTTTGCGCATGGCTTCCGCGCCCGCCTCGGTATAGGTAAGGCAGAGGATGTTGCGCGGGGCGACATCGCACTTGGCCAGGATGTTCGCCGCGCGCAGGCTCAGTAGCTGCGTCTTGCCGGTGCCGGGACCGGCAATGACGAGCAGCGGGCCATCTAGGCATTCGACGGCCTCGCGCTGTTCGGGGTTCAGGTTCTTAAACGATTCATCGAATTTAGGGGTTGTAGCCATGAAATATTACCTGTCTTCCTGGTAAAGTGCCCGAGTGTCGTCGAGATATTTGAGATACGTATCGATGGCGCTTTGGGGCTGAACGATCTTAATGAAGGTGCTGAGTTGCAGCAGCCAGCCAAAGAACTGCGGCGACAGCGGAGCTTTGACAGTTGCTAACAGGCGCCCATCCTGGTTTTCAAACACAACGGCGTCCAGTCCGAACTTGTCGATGAGCGGATTCATCGCGCGGTCGTCGAGTTCCAGCACCATGGTGGTTTTGTTGGCTGCATATACGCCGAATGATGGAGAGACGTGATCTTCGAGCACATAGCCCGCGATACGCGGATCTTTGGTTGCGGACTCTTCGGATACCGCAACGTCGAGCATGCGATCGACGCGGTAGGGCGTGAACGGCTGATGGCCCGAGCCGGCGTTGGCCCATTTATCTCTAAACCCAATCATGTAATAGAGTTCGTCGGAGTAGATAAGACGCACGGGTGTGAGCTCGTAGGTCTTTCCGTCATGGTTGAAGGCCTTTTGCTTGGCGGCGTTGTAGTGGAAGTAGCGGAAGCGGATCTTGCGTTTTTCGCGCATAGCCTGCTGAATCAAGTCGATATTGTGCAGAGCATCGGAGTTTTGCATCTTCACACGCGAAGGCACGTCGACGCGCTTGTGCATCAGCTCGCGTTCGTCCAGGCTGGCGAGGCTCTGTAGTTTGCCGATGAGGTGGTCGGTCAGCTCATCGGTCAAAAACGGCGAACTCTGCACGGCGTCAACAAGCATGATGAGTTCTTGCAGGTCGAGCGGGCGTGAGACCAACGCCCATTCCTTGCCACCGCGCTGGTCGATGTCGAGCCCGAAGTCGCGAAGCGTTTGCAGGTCGCGATAGATGGCCTTTCGTTCGGCCTCGAGATCGTGATAGGCGAGCTCCTCGATGATCTGCTGCGTCGTGAGTCCGTGCGTGCTGTCGGTCTTTTCCATCAAGGTTTTAAGCAGGAACAGAAGCCTGAGCTTTTGGTTTGGTCTGTTCGCCACGTTGTCTCCTTTCGCCGGCAGGGTATCAGCCAGAGATGCAAAACAAGACCCGTTATTGGGACTCATTGTAGCCCGCACGACCGTAGTATTCGCAGCAATAAGGGCCCGAATAGGGCGAAAGGTGGTTAAACGGAAATCGGCGGTTTGGCTGGTTGGTGTGACGTGCACTCTGTTGGCTTGGGGCCGGTTCCGGTTTACAAGGATCAGAACAGGAGAAATGCGATGGCAGACATCAAAGTCTTTGCCGAGAATCTTGAGGATTCAACCAAGGAGCAGATCGAGGAGATCTCTAGCTGCCCGGCGTTTGAAGGCGCCAAGATCCGCATCATGCCCGATGCCCATAAGGGCAAGGGCTGCGTGATTGGTTTTACGGCAAACTTGGGCGATAAGGTCATTCCCAACCTGGTGGGGGTCGACATCGGATGCGGGATGTATTGCGTGCCGCTTGCGGAGACCATTGCGCGCGACGACCTCATTCAGTTCAATCGCGATGTGAAGCGCGCGGTGCCTACGGGCTTTAGCCTTCATCGCGATCCTGCCTGCGTACTCGCGGACTTTGACATGGAGTCGCGCGATTGGCTTCAGGATAAACGCAAGGTTGAGCGCTCCATGGGCACGCTGGGCGGCGGTAACCACTTCATTGAACTCGACGAGGACGAGGATGGATGCCAATATCTGGTCGTACACACCGGCTCGCGCAACATGGGCAAGCAGACGGCGGAGCACCATCAGGCGCTGGCGCAGAAGACGTGCACGGCAGATATCCCCGACGAGCTTAAGTATCTTGAGGATGATCTTTCTGCCGAGTATCTCGTCGATATGCACAACTGCCAGCGCTTTTCAAACCAGAACCGCAAGGCGATTGTCGCACAGATTGTTGAGCGTACGGGAATTCGACTCGACGGAGACGGCTTTACCACCATGCACAACTACATCTCGGAAGGTGGCATGATTCGCAAGGGCGCTATTAGCGCTCATGCGGGCGAGATGGTGCTGATTCCGTTTAATATGCGCGACGGTGCCGTTATTGCGCGCGGCAAGGGAAACGAGGACTGGAACTGCTCGGCGCCGCACGGGACGGGTCGTGCGATGAGCCGCACCAAAGCGTTCCAAACGCTCGATACCAGGTCGTTCGTTAACGAGATGCGCGATGCCGGCATCTACTGTCCGAGCGCATGCGAGACGACGCTCGATGAGTCGCCCGAAGCGTATAAGCCTGCGGATGATGTACTGAGACTCATGGACCCGACGGTTGATGTTATTCACCAACTCAAGCCGATTTGGAATTTTAAGGCTACTGGCAAGCGTGGCAGGCGTTAGGGGGGTGCGATGACGCGAAAGATGGACTCCAGGGACAACCGAATTGGCCGTTCTGCGAGTTTGGGCGAGATGCTGGGCCTACCAGGCGTGATGCCGCCGTCCGCGAATCGGTGCGGCGGGAATCGTGGAGAGCGTGATGACGAGGCTTTTGACCTCAGCGGGTTTCGCAATCGACTGGCTTCTGGACTCGACCGTGGTGTGGAAACGTCACTGTTCGCAGCTCCGCGCTTATTGAAAGCCGGCATGTCGGCCGATGACGCCCTGGGTGGCGGCGTTGGGCCGGGCAAGCTCAGCGTGATTGGCGGTGCGCATGAAGACGTTTCGAACGTGCTGGCACACGCGGTGCTGCGCCTGAGTGAGCAGTGCGCCGTGCTTTACGTGCCGATTCGGGAGCGTGAAGAGGATGCGATTGCCCGGCTTATTCGTGCCGAGATGGGCGTCAAGCTGCCGGCGGATCTTGAGGAGCAACAGGTTGAGGCAATCCGCGCAACGATGCGCCTCAAGCAGCGCAACTTGGGCATCTTTGTCGAAGACAACATGACCATGGACCTTTTAACGAGCTGGTTGCTCGGCGACCAAATGTGGAACAGGGCAGTGCTAAAGGACGTCGTAGTCGTAATCGACGGACTCGAAATGCTCAATGACAACCGCCCGGTAAATGCGATCTTGCGCGACCTGCGCAACATGCTCAGCCCAACGTCCGCCATCCTGGCAGGCTGCTTCGCGGCGGAGGGCAGAGAGGACGACGCAACGTTCGCCGAGACTCATTGCAACGCAGATGCCCTCGTCCGCATGAGTGCCGATGGCATGGAGCCTTTCTGCGCACGAGTCTTCGGTTGAGGTCATAGCCAATAACGACTGCTCGGCCAGCAACGCGTCTGTCAGCAGAAAGTAACCGTTCATCTGCCAAAAAGATGCTTCTGAGTGCGCCAGGAATTACCATCAATATAAGGTGTTGTGACTATCAACGCCATGACTGAACAGCTCTGGGAAGGAGTCCACATGGGTCGTCAAGAGATACTTTTTAATCCGGTGACGGAAGAGGACGATGGGGTAAAGCGAGCTGCCAATCCATATTTGTTTGACCTGGACCAGAATGGATTCCCGGTTTTTAGTGACAAGAATATCCGATTTGTTCAGACCATGATTGATCACAATTCGTCTTATGACATAGCAGACGAAACATTGATTGGCAAAATGTATAGCGGCGTTCTTGGCGGCGATGAGAATGCTATTAAACAGGCTGTTTACTACACCAATAAAGTGAACTCAACACACTTAGCGGTGCTGGGAAAGAGATATAGCGATGCAGTCAAAGCTGGCGAAATCAAGAACGTTGACCCAGAAACTAATATTCCTCAACTTGAAGAAAAATACAAAGAGAGCTCTCAAAAAGGCAATAGTTCCAATAGTCGGAAGTCTGAATGGGTGTTGACCGGTGGGGCAGCGTTAACCGCTCGTGAGATTATTAAAAACAAAGATGAATTAATAGAAGCCTTGAAGGACGACTCGAATGGCGGCGATGAGCACGGAGGCGCTAAGGTGGTGTATCTTATCGCTCGATATGCTGAGAATTATTTGCGTGATGAGGGTCTTACCGACTTTAAGAAAAACAATGTTTCATTTGCATCGAAATTCTGTCATCACACATGTATAAAAGGCGGGCTTGGGGATAGATATTGCATCTATGACTCAGTTGTCGGGGAGGTTCTTCCCTATTACATTTGGGCCTATTCCAATCATGCTGACATCGAAAAGAAGAACTACTCAAAACTGAAGAAACTGATTTCAGACTATGTCAATGATGATTCATCTTTGGGTTACTGGAAGTACCGTGAGCTATATAGAAGTGTATGCAATGGCGTTAACCTCTGGCGAGGCGAACATTCGAATGAGTGGGCGTTAGATGGCTCTATGACGATCGAACCATTTGAAGGCGACATTGGCTTCCAAGAGGTTGATAGGCTTATTTGGTATTACTTCAAGGGTCGTCGTCTTGATGAGGCCAAGAGAAAAATGAAGCAAATCATCAAGTAGATCTAGCGTTCGATTGATTGATGGGAAAACCCGCTCAAGTTCGACATTGTGTGCAGAGCCTGGGCGGATCAAGATGCTTTCACTTCGCCCAAAGATATTCTGAGTCTCGTTCTCGGGCCGTGCCTGGTGTGGGCACGGCCTCTTTCGTGTCCATGAGGATTCGAATGCCGAATTAAGATATGGGCAAGACCAGCTAATGGGGGTTGTTGCGGCTTTTCGTATCTTCCGTCAACACGCGCGATGCCGATATATATCCAGCCAAATAGGCTCCTCCTCTTTGTTGTCGGTGCACGCTTCTAGCAAGTTATCTATCCGGTCCAACCCGATCGCTTGCAAGGCCGCGTATTCTTCTGGCAAAGGTGGCGTTGCTTTCTTCGCTCTAAACACAGGTGACAGCATCAGGTTCGTGTGTGCCCATCCGGCAAAGCAACTGCCGTAGGGGATAGAGCCACATCTGATCTGCCCATCGCCATCGGGATACAGACAGTCCAATTTCGAGTTCGCTACCAAGCAATAACAAGGTCCCGGCGCCCATGGCCTGCAGTCGATCTCAAGAATGTCGCCCTTTTTGTACGGCGTGGGCAGGTCGCCATATGCCCCCTTAAACCATGGCCCAAAAATTTCACCCACAATGCAGTCGCGCACCTCGCCACATTCCCCCTCTTCCTCTCTGCAGAGGTATTGGATTTCTCCAGCGCCATTGGCGTAGTAAGTGTAGTCCGGCTGTAGAAAGCCGTCGTAGGGATATGAGCAGCACGGGTCGTTGGCAAGGTTGAACAGCTCAATCATCCAGTATGAGGACAATAAATCTGTCATGCCACCCCACTTGTCTGCGTATGTCTTCATTGCCGCAAGGGCGGCCTGCCACGATGCCACGGGGAAGGGGCCATGCGTGATGGCGGATCCTACTTCGTTGTCGACAAAGCTAATTTCGCTAATAAGTAGCGTCTTTCCGTTTCCGTCGACGGCCTTTAGCGCGTCCAAGCAGTCATCGATGTACTCGATACATTCTTCTGGATCGTACCAATGAAAGGTGTTGTCTGACGAGTTGCGCTCGTCAGCAACCAGCCTGCTGAGCATCTTCCGTTTGTGGTTGATTTCTATCGACGCGCCACCGATGATTTGCGTGTAATGATCACCACTCAGTAGCTGTGGATTATGCAGCAAATGCTCTCGCAACTCCGGAGATCCGATCAGGTTGATTATTTCTTCGTGCATGATGGCCTCCGGGTTATCGGCGTAACCCCTCGTGGATTCGGGCATGACGACCTCTATTCAAATAGCTGCGGGTACTTCTCCTTGAGCGGCGCCTGATCAAGACGCAGCTCTTCTAGGTTGCGCCTGGCCTTGGATTCCATCCTTATGGTGTCGATAAACGCTACAAGTGAGTCGACATACAGGTCGCCGCGCAGGTATGCCTGGGCTGCGACTAAAATCCGCTGCTCGTCTTTGAGCGGCTTGCGGTAGTACTCAAGATTTAGGTAGAGCGGCTCCGGTTCGCCGATGTAGAGGGGAAACGTCTCGTTGTAGGTAATCGAGCAACCAGTGGCACGCATGTTGCTGATATCCCCTGCATGGCGATAGTGCTCGAGGCGCTGCTGTGCATGATCAAGCCATTCGTCAGAACGGTCTGCCTGTCGAAGCTCTGCCTCAAGCTTTGTCCGGTCCCACGTGGGCAGATCGAACAACGTGAACGGCTCACGGTCACTGCCCTGCGGCGTCCAGACGATGTCGCCGGTGTGGAACGGCGTGGGGATATCGACCCAGATGAACTCGAATGCGATCTCCCAATCGTTCTCAACGGGGCCGGCTGAAGGGCAATAAACGGAAAGGGGCTCACCTTTGCCGTTCACCATGAGCCAATCTTCCCGGTGATGTTCTTCGTCGGCATCGAGCGGGCACCGGGTGATGCGTACGCGTGCCTCTGGACGGCTCGCCAGTTCATCATCACCGCGCAACGCCTCGGCACATTTCTCATAACAGCTGAATGGCGCGCCGAAGGCCCCACAAAGTCGCCCGTCGGGCACAATCTCCTCTTCATATTGATAAACGTAGCTCGTCCCACTCGTAATCGCATCGACGCACCGCTTGTTGTAATCGATTGTCCAGTGCAAAAAAGCATGGAAATCGGGGATGGCCGGCCTTCCGAGACCGGCATAAGTAGCTTCCAGCGAACAATTGGGCATGGTGCGTGCAATCTCCTGCCAAGCTTCGCATTTCTGATCGAGCGTGGTGGTCTTCGAAAACCAAACCAGATAGGCGGCCTCGATGGTGCTGGGCTGGAAGTCGATACTGCGCAGGTGCTCCCGAATGTCCTGGGAGTCCACAAAATCTAAGATGTCCATGGTTAGCTCCTCTTTGTTTCGAATTGTGCCGGCGGGGCTATCGTGTCATCGAACAGCTCCGGATAGCGGGTCTTGAGCCCGCCGTCTTCCCCTTCAAACCGCTCGGCTTTTTTCTTGACCAGCGCCTGCAGCTCGCAAAGACTTGATAGCGCAATAAGTGAGTCAAGACCCAGATTGCCGTCGAGATATGCCCGCACGCCGTACAGAATTCTCGCCTCCGGCTTGAGCGGGGTACGGCAGTATTCCATATCGAGAAGAAAACAACTAGGCTCTCCGATATAGACGGGGTACTCCAGGGGATATTCAATCTGACAGCCGTAGGCGTACATGTCGCTTGTATCGCCATTTTGCCGATGGTGTCTGAGCAAGTCGTCGGCCCCTTTTTTGGCGCATTCCCTGTAGGTGGAAGGCGGAAGCTCATCCATGACCCGCTTCGTGGTCCATGTCTGCATATTGAGAAGCAGTATGGGGTCGCTAGGGTCGCCGTGCCGACAAATGATGTCGCCGGCATGGAATGGCGTCGGGATGTCAAACCACATCAGCTCAAAGGCGAAAGTGGGGTCTTCTCCCTCGCGTTCCCTGTCGATACAGCGCAGCTGGCAGTCCATGATTTCGCCTTTCGCGTTGAGCATGAGTCTGTCGGCAGCATCGTGGTCTTCGTCCGGATCGATTGGGCGGCGTGTTATTTCAATCGAGGTGGGATCCTCCTCCTCAAGCTCATTCCAGATTGCTTTGAAACATTTTTCGTAGCTGGTGTAGGGGCCATAATTGCACCCGTTCTCAGGGGGACTTCCTGTCTTGTCCTCAAAGAAATACATGTGCTTGCCGGGCTGTTTGAACTGGGCAATTATCTTGTGTTCCCATCTGATGACGTCGCGGAGAAAGACATGGAAGTTGGGGATATTGAACGTGCCGTATCGCCTGCTCATCGCACAATTGGGCATGTTTTCGAGAATCTTTTGCCAAGCCTCGATCTTCTGTTGCAGCGTCTTTTCGTTCGAACGGTCGACGATGAACGCTGCCTCGGGCGTGGTGGGCTCGTAGCCGATGTCCTTTAAGTGTTCCTTGATGTCGGGTGAGTCGAGAAACTCGAGAATGTCCGAACGTATGGCGTTGACGCCGGCGCCGGGCGATGTGCGGTATGGCTGCAGGCAGTCGTGTACGACCGATCCGTCCGACCATTGTTTGCCGTAGCTGGGATCATCGTGCAGCTTTTTCGAGAGTTCGAGCATAAAGGAGCAACCATCGGGCAAGTCGCCGGTATGGCGTTTGGCGGTATAGAGGGCAGAGGGCGTGAAGTCGTCGAGGAAGCCGTCCGTGAAATCCCTCAAGCGGAGATTGCCTTCCTCAACGCCGTAGATTTTGCTCGGATAGGCGCACCAAACCTGGCCTTTGAACGAACTATCGTAGTCGTCTTCGAGCACGATGGCGAAACGGGGGCCGTGGTCGAAGGGCCGACCGTCGATCTTGATGATGTCGCCGGGGGACCAGGGAGTGTAAAAGACCTCACCATTGGCGCAGAAGTGCTTGCTATTGTTCCACGGCAAGTGATCGATGCTTTGATGCGGAGTCCGCTGATTCCGGCGGTCGCTCAAAAAGACCAAATCGCCCGTCATGGTCGCGGCGAATATCAGCGAGGCTTGAGCGCGCGGGCGGTCGTGTAAGTCTTCGGCGGTATAGAGCTTAATCCGCCAGAATGATTCGGACCAATCTTCATCGGGGTCGTCATCGACGTATTGCTTCATAAGGGTTTGAGCGGCATCCCAAGAGGCAACGGGGAAGGGGCCATCAAAGGTGTCGTGCCCGCGCTCCTCTTCACTGTAAAACACGCCGTAGACCAGCAAGATACCACGGTCACGGTCAACGTTGTAAAGCATATCGAGTGCAGCGTCGAGTTGTTCGAGGCCGGAGTCGATCGCCTCGGCGTAATCCGATGAGACCTCTTTGCGAAGCTGCTCGAGCATGGTCCGTTTTTCGTCGAGCGTCTTGAGGGAGCCGCCGATGATTTTACAGAGGGAGCCATCTGCCATTCCCATGTGTTTGAACATATGAGCACGCAGCTCATCGTCCTTGATGCAACTGCAAACGAGCTCCCTGCCGGCATCGGTGATCACGGTATCTGCTTGGCTGTCCATAGCAACCTCCAATTCGGTCGTTGCCGTTAGCATCCACCAGAGGTTGTGCTTTGTGGTCCCATTAACGGGTCTGATATGAATCTCGCGTCAAACATACTTCTGGAAACGCACTGGTACATGGGTGTGCGCGTACTGAATGGACAATTGGTAGTGGCGTTTCAAAACTAAGCGCAACTGCCGCAATCATCCTCTAAGAAAGGCTCAACCGTCGCATCGAACAGCTCCGGGTAGCGGTCCTTGAGCCAACCGTCTGCGTCCTCGAAGCCGCGTGCCTTTTTCTCCGCCAGCGCCTGTAGCTCGCATGCGCTGGCCATCGCGGCGAGCGAATCAACCGCTAGGTCACCTCTGACATACGCCCTGACGCCGTAGAGGATTCGCTCCTCTGACTTGAGCGGCTTGCGGTAATAGTCGATGTCCAAAAGAAAGCCATCAGGCTCCCCAATGTAGAAGGGGAAATGCAAGGCGGATGAGACTTGGCAGCCGTAGGCGTACATGTCACTGGTGTCGCCGTCATATCGATGCCAGCGCAATAGCTTGTCGGCCTTTTGAACGAGGCGCTCTTTGTAGACGGAGGAAGCAAGCTCTTTGTCGACTCGTTCGGATCCCCAAGTTTGCAGGTCAAACAGCACCATCGGCTCGTCGGGGCGTTGGAGGTTGCAGACGATGTCTCCGGCATGGAAGGGCGTTGGGATATCGAACCACATGTCCTCGAAATCGCTGGCGGTGCCCGCCTCGTCCTACTCGCTTTTGTTGCGGTAATCGCAAGACATTACTTCGCCGTTCGCATTGAGTAAGACCATGTCGTCGGCATAGTGGTCTTCGTCTGGGTCGATGGGACGACGAGTGATCCTGATGGCTTTAGGATCGTCACCGTCGAGCTCTTTCCAGATTGCATCGAAGCACTTTTGATAACTGCTGTACGGGCCGTAAAGACAGCTGCCCTGCCCGCGCCGTTCCCATGAGTAGTCATCAAAGAAATACAGGCTCAGACCGCCCGTCAATTTAAAGTGCGCGAGTTTTCTGTGCTCCTGCTTAATGACATTGCGCAGAAAGGCATGGAAGTCCGGGATGTTGACCGTGTCATTTCTGCGGCTCATGGTGCAATTGGGCATATTGTCGATGATCTTTTGCCAGCCTTCGAGCTTTTGCTGTAGCGTTGCTTTATGCGAGCAATTGACGATGAAAGCCGCTACGGGCGTGGTGAGCTCGTAGTCGATTCGTTGAAGATGCTCCTTAATACTGTGCGAGTCTAAAAACTCGAAGATGTCCGGACGAATATCCAGCTCACTTTGGCTGGCAGGCTTGCGGCGCGGCTGCAGGCAATCGTGTCCGACCGAGCCCTCGGTCCATTGCTTGCCGTAGTCGGGATCGTGGTGCAGCTTCTGCGAAAGCTCGAGCATAAAAGCGCAGTCGTCCGGTAGCTCGCCGGTGTAGCGCTCGGCGGTGTAGAGGGCAGAGGGGATGAAGGGGTCCAAGAGACTGTCGCTGAAGGTGCCGGATGAAAGCGAACCCTCCTTAACGCCGTGATCTCTGCTAGGCCCTGCGCACCAGATTTGTCCACGGAGCGTGTGCTCGTAGTCGTTTTCGAGCACAATGGCAAAGCGAGGCCCGTGGTCGAAGGGACGGCCGTCGATTTTGAGGATGTCGCCCGGTACCCACGGCGTGTAGATAGGCTCGTTGTTCGCGCAGAACCGCCTGCTATCGTTTCGCCAGACGCTTTCGACATGCGATTTGCGAGTGCGGTGATTGCGCAGATCACGGAGGAATATAAGCTCGCCGTCCATAGTTGCCGCAAACGTCAGGGAGGGCTGCGCCGTTTGGTGCTCGTGCAGGTCTTCCGAGGTGTAGAGATTGATCTTCCAGTACGATTCGGACCAGTCGTCGTCAGGATACTCTTCGATGTAGCGCTTCATGAGCGTTTGTGCGGCGTCCCACGATGCGGTGGGGAAGGGGCCGTCAAGGGCGTCGGCGTCACGCTCCTCCTCGTTGTAGAACATGACGTATAGCAGGAGGATTCCACGGTCGCGCTCGACGTCGTTGAGCATGTCGAGCGCGCTGTTGAGCTGGGCGAGATGGGAGTCGATATTTTCGAACAGCTCCGGCGAAACCTCCATGCGGAGTTGCTCGAGCATGGTGCGCTTTTCATCAAGCGTCTTAAGAGAGCCGGCGATGATTGGCGCCGGCCAGTATAAGTATTTGCGCATGTGGTCGCGCAGCTCTTGGCTTTTGATGCAGCTGAGGACGAGGTCTTTGCCGGCATCGGTGATGCCATCGCTTGCCTGATTGTTCATGTCGGCCTCCTTATCGGTCGTTACCGACATGATGCAACGGGTGCGGCGATTGTTGGTCCCATTAACGGGACCAAGCAGCGGCTCGATGTGACAAAGGGGCTGCCCTTTGTCACATCCAAAATATTGCCTTTACGTGTTGGTGCACACGGTGTGCAATAATACTCGCACTGTGCAATAGCGCACAGGCTGAGTAACAAGGAGGACGCTTGTCCCAGCTCGAGAAATGCGATCGCCGGTCCCTTCGCTCGCAGCGTGCCCTTCGCCAGGCGCTTGCCAGCGAGCTTGCCGAAAGCGGTGACCTTTCGCGCATTAACGTCGCGTCGCTCACCGAGCGTGCCGGCCTTACGCGCCGCACGTTCTATTCGCACTACCGCGATATCCCCGATTTTATCAATCAAATCGAGGACGGCTTGCTGGCCGAGATCCGTGAGCGCATTGAGCTCATCACCGCAGCTCAGCTGCCCGATCTCTATCACAACATCGATGAGCTCGAGCCGGCGCCCGGTTCGGTTGAGCTGCTGCGTTATCTTGCGGCCAACCGCGACTTAATCGGTGCGCTGCTGGGTCCGGGCGGCGATCAGGCCTTCATTAAAAGGATCATCGACACCGCTCGTGAGGCTGTGGTGCCGCGTGCGCAGACGGGCATTTTGGGCCTGGCGCTGGGCACGTTCTTTGACTACTACGTCACCTACGTCGTGAGTGCCGAGGTCGGCATGA
The DNA here is from genome assembly GCA_937980385.1 of uncultured Collinsella sp. Lineage (GTDB taxonomy): Bacteria > Actinomycetota > Coriobacteriia > Coriobacteriales > Coriobacteriaceae > Collinsella. The sequence goes on from CALJPV010000013.1 coordinate 35,085, forward strand.
TTCAGCGCTGGTTTGAGCGTGGGCTCACCGAATCGCCCGAGGCCATGGCGCGCATTATGACGGTGCTCGCTTTTGTGCGCCCTGGTGACCTGTATGGCCAACCCATCGATATCAACGTGCCGGAATACGGCATGAAGCTATTGAACTTGCAGCTCGAGGACGCGGCCGACACCGCCGCAACCGTCGAGTCCAACAACTAAGAGGAGAGACAGATGAGCAAACTCGTCGAGGGCATCAAGGACCGCATGATCGCCGCCGCACGCGAGGCCGCGCCCACCGTGGTGGACGCCGCGCAGAAGGCCGCGACCACGGCTGCCGAGAAAGTTGTCGAGGCTGTCGCCGATGCCAAGAACGCGGCGGGGGAGGCGTCCGTCACTAGCGAGCCCGCCACCACCGCTGAGCCCGTAGCCGCCGCCCACGCCCCCGAAGGCGCGATCTTCAACCCCGAGGCCGCCCACGGCAACCTGCACCTGGGCATCGACGTGGGCTCCACCACCGTTAAGCTCGCCGTGCTCAACGACGACAACCAGATCGTCTACGCCAAGTACCAGCGCCACCACACCGACGTCCGCGCTTGCGCCCGCGACTTGTTCGAGGGTGCCGCGACTGTGCTGCCGATGGCCCAGATGACCTGTGCCATCACCGGCTCAGGCGGCCTGCTGCTGTCCCAGTGGCTCGATTTGGAGTTTGTCCAGGAGGTCATCGCCAGCAAGCGTGCCGTCGAGACCCTCATCCCGGCCACCGATGTCGCCATCGAGCTGGGCGGCGAGGACGCCAAGATCATCTACTTCGATAATGGCATTGAGCAGCGCATGAACGGCACCTGCGCCGGCGGCACGGGCGCGTTCATCGACCAGATGGCCACTCTGCTGCACACTGACGCCAGCGGCCTCAACGAGCTCGCGGCCAACGCCACCACCATCTATCCCATCGCCAGCCGTTGCGGCGTCTTTGCCAAGACTGACGTGCAGCCGCTGCTCAACGAGGGCGCCCGCCCCGAGGACGTGGCCGCCTCCATCTTCCAGGCTGTCGTGACCCAGACCATCTCGGGTCTGGCGTGCGGCCGTCCCATCCGCGGCAACGTCGCCTTCCTGGGCGGCCCGCTGCAGTACCTCTCCGAGCTGCGCCACCGCTTCTATCTCACGCTCAACCTGGACGAGGAGCACCGTATCGTGCCCCAAAACGCCCACCTGTTTGTGGCGAGCGGCGCCGCCATGGCGCACGAGTCCAATAAGCTCAGCACGTTCCCGCAGCTCATCGAGGCCATCGATGCCCTGGGCGACACACAGGGTGCCGAGGTCGAGCGCCTGGATCCGCTCTTTGCCACCGACGAGGACTTTGCCGAGTTCAAAACCCGCCACGACCAGGAAGTCGTCCCCAAGGGCAAGCTCGAAGGCTACACCGGCCGCGTGTTCATTGGCATCGACGCCGGCTCCACCACCATGAAAGCCGCGCTCGTGGGCGAGGACGGCCAGCTGTTGCACACCTGGTACGGCAACAACAACGGCGACATCCTGGGCACGGCCAAGGTCATCATGGCCGATTTCTACAACCATATCCCCGCCGGCTGCACCATCGGCCACGTGACCACCACGGGCTACGGCGAGGCGCTGCTCATCGAGGCCCTCAAAGCCGATTCCGGCGAGATCGAGACCGTTGCGCACTTGCGCGGCGCCAAAGCATTCCTGCCCGGCGTCGAGTTCATTCTGGACATCGGCGGCCAGGACATGAAGTGCCTGCGCGTCAAGGACGGCGTTATCGAGCACATCATGCTCAACGAGGCCTGCTCGTCGGGTTGCGGTAGCTTTATCGAGAGCTTCGCCGTCTCTATGAACATGGACGTGCGCGCGTTTGCCGATGCCGCCATCCATGCCAAGGCCCCGGTCGACCTGGGCAGTCGCTGCACGGTCTTTATGAACTCGCGCGTCAAGCAGGCACAAAAGGAAGGCGCCACGGTGGGCGACATTGCGGCCGGCCTGTCCTATTCCGTCATCAAGAACGCCTTGTTCAAGGTCATTAAGCTGCGCGACCCCAAGGAGATTGGCAGCCAAGTGATCGTCCAGGGCGGCACCTTTATGTCCGACGCCACGCTGCGTGCGTTTGAGCAGCTCACTGGCGTTCACGCCGTGCGTCCCGACATCGCCGGCTGCATGGGCGCCTATGGTGCGGCCCTGCTCGCCCGCGATCGCGCCGGCGCGAACGGCACCTCGACCATCCTTTCAGCCGAGGACATCGCGCACCTCACCGTGACGCAAAAGCATGTCCGCTGCGGTCGCTGCTCCAACAACTGCCAGCTTACCGTCAACGACTTTGGCGGCGGTAGGCGCTTCATTACCGGCAACCGCTGCGAGAAGGGCGCCGGCCACAAAAAGCAGAAGACTGAGGCCCCCAACCTCTTCAAAAAGAAAAACGAGCTGCTCTTTGACCGCGAGGTCCTGAGCCCCGACGAGGCCCCGCGCGGCACCGTGGGTATCCCGCGCGCACTCAACATGTACGAGAACTACCCCTTCTGGCATGCGTTCTTTACGCGCCTGGGCTTTAGCGTGCAGCTGTCCGACCAGTCGAGCAAAAAGACCTACCAGGCGGGCATCGAGTCCATGCCGTCCGAGAGCGTGTGCTATCCGGCCAAGATGAGCCACGGCCACGTGATGAACCTCATCGACCGCGATGTCGACTTTATCTGGATGCCGTGCGTGCGCTGGGAGCGCAAGGAGGATCCGACCGCCGGCAACTGCTATAACTGCCCCATCGTCATGAGCTACCCCACGGCGTTGGCACTCAATATCGACGAGATTCGCGAGCAGAACATCGAGTTCCTGTACCCGTTTGTGCCCTATCACGACAAGACCGAGCTCAAGCGCCGTCTGTACCAGGTGCTCGCCGTCGACCGTGTGGCCGACGCCGAGGCTGGTCGCGGTCGCGTGCGTGGACCCAAGATCACGCGCTCCGAGGTCGATGCCGCTGTCAACGCTGCCTTTGAGGCCGATGCGCGTTTCCACGAGGATATCCAGACCATGGGCGAGGAAGCTCTTAAGTGGGTCGAGGACCACGGCGGCCACGGCATCGTACTCGCCGGCCGCCCCTACCATAACGACCCCGAGATCAACCACGCCCTGCCCGAGCTTATCTCGAGCTTTGGCTTTGCGGTCTTTACCGAGGATTCGCTCGCGCATCTCGTGAAGCCCGAGCGCCCTATTCGCGTCGTCGACCAGTGGATGTACCACAGCCGCCTGTACGCTGTCGCCCGTTTTGTGACGATGCGCAACGACCTGGACCTGATCCAGCTCAATTCCTTCGGCTGCGGTCTCGATGCCCTGACTACCGATCAGGTGCAGGAGATCCTGGAGGCCAGCGGCAAGATCTACACCGTGCTCAAGATCGACGAGGTGTCCAACCTGGGCGCCGCGCGCATCCGCATCCGCTCGCTCATGGCAGCGCTCAAGGACCAGGAGGCCGAGCGCTTGGCAGAGGCCACGGCCGCGGGCGAGGCCTACGAGCAGGGCGATGCTGCGCCGGTGGCCCCCTCCACGGACGCTCCCGCGTTCGCGAGCCGCAAGTACACGTTCGAGGCGCAGCGCGAGAGTGCTTCGACCGCGTGGCCCAAGGTGCCCTTTACCGAGCAGATGCGCGAGGAGGGCTACACCATCCTGTGCCCGCAGATGGCGCCGATCCACTTCGACCTGGTCAAAGAGGTGTTCCGCGGTGCCGGCTATAACCTGGAGCTGCTGCCCTCGACCGATCACGACGCCGTCGAGGCCGGCCTGCGCTATGTGAACAATGACATTTGCTATCCGTCGATCCTGGTAACGGGTCAGATAATGGAGGCTATCGAGAGCGGTCGGTACGACCTGTCCAAGACGGCCGTGGTTATCAGCCAGACCGGCGGCGGCTGCCGTGCCACCAACTACATCGCGCTCATCCGCAAGGCCCTGCGCGAGAGCGGCCACCCCGAGATTCCGGTGATCTCGCTTTCGGCCGTGGCGCTCGGCGAGGACAACCCCGGCTTTAAGATTACGCCGGCGCTGCTTAAGCAGGCCGTGTACGCGGTGCTCTTTGGCGACGTGATGATGCAGATGCTCTACCGCTGCCGTCCGTACGAGGCCACGCCCGGTGCTGCCAACGCGCTCTACGAGGAGTATATGGCGCGCGCCCGCAAGTTGGCGCCCAAGTTCAACCGTCACAACTACACCAAGCTGTGCCGCGAGGCCATCCGCGCGTTCGACACCATGCCGCTCGTGGGCGAGGGCACCAAGCCGCGCGTGGGCGTGGTCGGCGAGATCCTGGTCAAGTTCCACCCTACGGCCAACAACCACGTGGTCGATGTCATCGAGCGTGAGGGCTGCGAGGCCGTAGTACCGGGCCTGCTCGACTTCTTCCTGTACTCCATGAGCAACGCTGAGCTGCAGAAGGACGAGTTGGGAAGCTCTGCCACTACGCGCGCTGGTATGCAGGCGCTCATTAAGCTGGTGGACTGGATGCGCACGCCGGTGGAAGAGATGCTCGAAAAGTCCCGCCGCTTTGAGGCGCCCGAGCGCATCGGCACCATGGCCGACAAGGCCCGCACGGTGCTTTCGGTGTGCAACAACATGGGCGAAGGCTGGCTGCTCACGGCCGAGATGCTCGACCTGATTGACCATGGCGCACCCAATATCATCTGCACGCAGCCCTTTGCGTGCTTGCCTAACCACGTGGTGGGCAAGGCCGTGATCAAGGAGCTGCGCCGTCAGCACCCCGAGAGCAACATCGTCGCGGTGGACTACGACCCCGGTGCGTCCGAGGTCAACCAGCTCAACCGCATTAAGCTTATGATCAGCGTGGCCAAGGAGAACATGCGCGCCGGCAAGGGCTTTAAGCTCGAGAAGGTGGCGCCGCTCGCGATGGACGAGGTCACCGGCCAGATGCGTGCCCATGATGGCTGCGTGAGCTGCGGGCCGGCCAGCGAGGAAGCCGTTGCATCGGTCGCTGAGCGCTTGGGACGCAGCATTAAGAAGTAACTGGCTTGCTTAGGGCTAGATATGAGGCAAGCGGGTGGTGGCCGTACCGGTTACCACCCGTTTTTGTTGGACATATGTTGCGTAAACGCCCTAGCTATCATCCCTTGCGAACTTAGATTTCGGAAGTATGCGGCAAAATCTGAATAGGCCGAGCACACCGGGTATGCCCGAGCTCTATACCTGCGGTTTTATTGGCGGAAAACCGGGGTGTGCTCAAGGGTTCCGGAATTTGCCGCATACTTCCGAAAACGACGTTTCTGCGGCACCAAAAATCGCCCTCGGAGCCTTGAAATAATGAACAGGTGTAGCCGTTCGCGGCAAAATACCGTCCGTTTATAGAACCCACCCCCATCGCGCGTCATCCTTACGGTTGAATAAATACACATCTATGGAATTACGTAAGAGAGGACCGTTCCATGAGCTACAAGACCGTTTGCGTTGCCGGCGGCGGCGTGTTGGGAAGCCAGATTGCCTTTCAGGCTGCCTACTGCGGCTTTGATGTGACGATCTGGCTGCGCAGCGAGGGCAGCATCTGCCGCACCCAGCCCAAGATCGATCATGTGCGCGAGGAGTACATCGCGGCAATCGAGGGCATGGCGGATGGCACAGGCGAGTGGTGCGCCGGTATCGCCGATAGCGGCCAGCCCTTCGACAAGGAGGCGGCACTCGCCGCCGTCGAGTGTGCCTACTCCACGCTCAAGCTGGAGCTCGATCTTGCCAAGGCCGTAGCCGACGCCGACCTGGTCATCGAGTCTATGGCCGAGGACACCCAGGCAAAGATCGACTTCTACAAAAAGCTCGCCCCGGTTCTTCCGCAAAAGACCGTTGTCGTGACGAACTCCTCCACGCTGCTGCCGAGCACCTTTGCCAAGTACACCGGCCGCCCCGAGAAGTACCTGTCGCTGCACTTTGCCAATTCCATCTGGAAGAACAACATGACCGAGGTCATGGCGCAGGACCAAACCGACAAGCGCTACTTCGATGAGCTCGTCGACTTTGCCAACGACATTCGCATGCTTGCCCTGCCCGTCAACAAGGAAAAGAACGGCTACCTGCTCAATTCCATGCTGGTGCCATGGTTGCTTTCGGGCCTGGACCTGTACGTCTCGGGCGTCAGCGACCCCAAGAGCATCGACCTCGCATGGACGCGCGGCACCGGCGCTCCCAAGGGGCCGTTCCGCGTGTTCGACACCGTGGGCATCCAGACGGCTTACAACATCGTTATGCAGTACCAGAAGGTGCCGGGCCTGGTGAGCCCGCTGCTCAAAAAGATGATGATGCCCTACAACTTTAAGGCCATGGCATCCGTCCTCAAGCAGATGCTCGACGAAGGCAAGCTGGGCGAAAGCTCGGGCGAGGGCTTCTTCAAGTACTAAAAAATGATCCCTCGGGGACGGAGGAAAACGGATCATCGCATTCCTGCGTCCCCTGTGCGTTTTGCGGCTAACAGCTCCGGCTGCCGCGAGCCTAAGCTAGCCTTAAGGGGCGTTTGTTAAGCTGCGAGTCAAATTGGACAGGGCTGGGCAAACGCCATGGCATATGAGGGAAACGACGGTGGCATTCAAAGACGGTAACGATATGGAATTGAGTGACAAGGACAACAGGCTGCTCTCGCGCCGAGTAGCTCTTGCGGGTGCGGCGGGCGCGCTGGCGCTTGCCGGGACAGGGCTCATGGGCTGTTCGGTCGGCGGGACCGGCTCGAACGACGCATCTACTGCGAGCAACGAGCTCACCGACGAGCAAAAGAAGCTCCACAAGCAGATTCTCGCGACCTACGACGTCGAGAAGCAGGCGGCCATCAAAGACCAGCTCGATGCTGATTACGCCGCAGGCAGCTTCGACGAAACCGCCCCGTTCGTCAAGGCAGATCCCTTTGGCACCGATACCCTGAGCTGCTACGTTCGCTTTGCAACGGCGGATCCCGTAACCGTCTCCTACAAGGTCGCCGGTCGCAAAAAGACCGGTGACGCGCCCAAAGTCGCCACCTTTTCCCACACGCCCCACGGCGGCGACGCGCCGGCTACGGAGCACGAGTTCAAGGTCATCGGCCTCATTCCCAACCACAAAAACATGGTTACCCTCACCTGTACGGCACAAGACGGTACCAGTCGCACCTCAACCTTTACCGTCAAGACGCCGGCTCTCAAGGGCGAGGAAGAAGAGCGGCTCGCCGTCACGGCGGGGGAGTCCAACACGCCGCTCGCCGATGGCCTCTTTACTATTCTGGGCAACGACTCATCCAAGCTCGACTTCATGTACCTCTACGACAACGCGGGCCAGATTCGCGGCGAGGTGCCGATCATCGGCTACCGCAGCCACCGCCTGCTGTTTCCGGGCGACGACAGCATGATCATGAGCGTCTCGACGACTAAGATGGCTCAGATTAACGCCAACGGCCAGGTGGTAAATGTCTGGAGCACGGGCGACTATGAGTTACACCACGACTACGCCTTCGATGACGACGGCAATCTGCTGGTGCTGGCGAGCCATGCCGGCTCCGAGGCCGATTTGGACGTCGACCGCGCGGCCGCCAAAAAAGACAAGGACGATCGCGTTAATGTCGAGGACCTCATCATTAAGATTGACGTGACCACCGGTGACGCCAATCTCGTCGTGGACCTGGGCGATATATTCCCCGACCTCAAGGCAAGCGCTAAGGTGGCCTCGGACGGCGATCTGGATTGGATTCATATCAACACGATTCAGTGGCTCGGCGGCGGCACCGTTCTGCTCAGCTCGCGCGAGACCTCAACGGTTATCAAGCTCACGGATATCTACGGCACGCCTACGGTCGATTGGCTTATGGGCTCGCCCGATTTTTGGGCTGACTCGGGCTTTGAGGACAAGTTGCTTCAGGCCCAAGGCGATTTCTCGCTCAACGCGGGCCAGCATAGCGTGACCTATCTGCCGAGTTCTGACACGGTAACGACCGGTCGCTACCAGGTGCTGCTGTACGACAACAACTTTGGTGCGGCCGAGAGCTATCCCAAGTTCGACTGGGGCAAGCTGGGCGCCGCGGTGGTGATCGACTGCAGTAAGGGAACGCATTCGTTTGGGTGCATCTTTACGGTGGACGAGACCGCGCGCACCTACGAGCTTGTGGACCAGATCGCAGTGCCGTTCTCGGGCTACGTAAGCAGTGCGCAGCGCGTCGGCGATTCGAATAGTATGCTCGTGGCATCGGGCCAGGCCAAGACCTTCACCGAGTACGACCGCTATGGACTGCCCATCGCCACCTACGAGATGGAAGCCGAGAAGTACATCTACCGCGTGTACAAGTACGAGCTGTAGCGCTGCGCTTGGCTGCGTCTGTGCCCCGTGGCTGCGCGCGCTCGTGCCGGGCCCACCTCGCGTCCCGCATCACTTCACATCGAACTCCACGCGATCGAGCTCGGGCACATTGAGGTCGATGAGCTTGCGGGCGATGTGACGGTCGTGTGCCCCAAGCGCCTCGCTTGTCGTCACATGGGCGACAATCTCGCGCTCGACGATGCCCTCCTCGTCGCCTTCGGCGGCAGAGGTCTCGACGGCGACGGTGTAATCCTTAAAGCCCGGCAGCACCGCGGCGAGTTCGCGCGTGGTTTCGGTGACGCCGTAGCCGTCCTGCACGCCGGCCTGCGCCGAGCCAATGGACCCCGCGGTCATGACGATGCAGGGGATGGCAAAGATCACCGTGCCCACGATAATGCGGCGGCGCACCTTGCGCGATAGCTCGTTGACCTCGGTGTTTTCTTCAGCAGTCACAATGCCATCGCCGTTGAGGTCGCGCTTGAGCGGTACACGTAAAAGAAGCAATACGGCTTCGGCCGCCAGCGCGATAAAGACGACGTTAATGCCAAACTCGTAGAGGGCCGAGAGGAACAGCGGCCCGCTCGCGATGGCAATGCCGTAACCCGCCGCGCACAGGGGCGGCATGAGCGCGGTCGCAACGGCTACGCCGGCAATGAGCGTGGCGGGTTCCTGGTCGCGTGAGTTACCCAGCCCGCCTGCAAAGCCGCCCGCGAGCGCGACGGTAAGGTCCCAGACGGTGGGTGCCGAGTTGTCGATGATGGCAGCCGTGGTGGTGCCAAGGGGCGAGAGCTTAAAATACAGCGTGGACGTGATCAGGCAAAAGACCATCTGCAGCGCGAGGCCGGCAATGGCCTCGACGGTAATCTCGCGGTCGAGCGTGGCGATGCCGTATGCCATGGCGAGGACCGAGCCCATAAGCGGACAGATGAGCATGGCGCCCACGATGGCGATGTCCGAGTCGATATCGAGGCCGATGCTCGCGATGAGCATGGCGATGATGAGGATGCACAGGTGAGAGCCGGTCAGGCGCGCCCCGTTTACAAAGCGCTTTCGGATCACGTGGTAGGGCGCGCGACCCTCGCGAATGTTGAATGCGCGCCTCAGGAAGCGGCCGGCGTCCTCCATGGCCTCACTATGGGCAGGGCGGATGCCATGGCGCCGATGATGGCGCTCGCGCAGCCGCTTGATCTGTTGTCTATCGAGTTCCATATTTACCTCGTTCTGGCACGGGCCGCGTATCCCGCCCGTCGGCCTTACTCTACACCGAGGCGGGCAGGGCGCTAGTTGGATGCCGGCCGGCGGGGCGGATGACGTAAGAACAAGCGTACATGGCAAAGCGGACGCTGCCTCACGAAAAGATGATTCACGAACTCCCTCATATGTGTCGAAATTGTGATGTCATGAGGTGCCAGTTTCAAAAGATCAGACGGTCGCCAATGTTGCGCAACAGAATTCAAAAACCGGCACCTACACTTCGAGGCGTATTGATACATCCGTGTCAAAGGGAGAAAGCCATGGCAAACTATAGCCCGCAGCACTTTGAGCCTCGGGCCAAGGCCGTCAACGTCAAGGGCGTCGCCAACCGCGCCGTCGCAACCGTTTTGACGGCTGGCCTCATCGCTCAGCCGCTCATGTCGCCGCTGGCGGCAATCGCCGCGCCGACGGCAGATAACGGTGACGCCGCGAAGGGCGACAGCGCTATCGAGAACACCGTTGTCGCCGGTAACCAGGCGGTCGTAAAGACGGCTGCCCAGCTGGCCGAGGAGTCGGCAAAGCAGCTCAAGGACGCTCAGGCCGCCTACGATGCGGCCCAGAAGAAGGCCGACGCGGCGGGCCAGTCTCAAAAGCAGGCGCAGCAGCAAAGAGACCATGCTGCAAAGGCCCTGAGCGACAACACGGCCGAGCAGAACGCGGCAGAAGTCGCCGCGCTTCAGGAGAAGATCGACGAGCTTAAGGCGGCCGTCGACAAGGCCGAGCAACAGCAGAAGAAGCTGGGCGACCTGAACGGCCAGCTCGATCAGGCCAACAAGAGCGTCGATGAAAAGACCCAGGCGCTCAAGGATGCCGAGACAAAGCGCGACGAAGCCAAGAAAGCCCTCGATGACGCCAAGGCCAAGCTCGAGGCCATGGATGGGTACGAGGCCGCCAAGAAGGCCGTCGATGACGCGCAGGCAAAACTCGATGCAGCGAACGCCGATGTGAAGACTGCCGAGGGTGAGCTCGATGCCGCCAAGACGGCTCTCTCCAATGCCGAGAAGGCAAAGAGCGATGCCGAGTCTGCTCTGACGTCCGCTCAGGCAAAGAAAAAGCAGACCGCTGCCGACCTCGCCGCCGCAACCGCCGCACGTGACAACGCCCAGAAGAAGCTGGATCAGGCGCAGGCTGCGCTCGATGCCGCTACTTCTGGCACGGGTGTCAATCTGGGTGCGCTCGAGGCCGCCAAGAATACCGCTGCCAACGAGCTTGCTACCGCGAAGAGCGCCCTTGACGCCGCGACTGCCGCCGACGCTACTGCACAGTCGAATCTCAAAAATGCCCAGGCCGCCGTTCCTGCTGCTCAGGAGCGTGTCAACTCCGCTAATACTGCTTTAGCCTCCGCGCAGACTGCATACGACGAGGCGAACGCGAAGCTCAGCGATGCGACCGGCAAGTACGCAACCGCCAAGGACGCATACGAGCAGGCTCAGAAGACCGAGGCCGACAAGAAGGCGGAGTACGACCGACTCGTCGGGATCCGTCAGCAGAAGCACAGCGAGTGGGAGACGGCATGCGCTGAATCCGATACCGCCAAGAAGGCATACGATGCCGCGAATGCCGAGGTCGAGAAGCTTAACCAGCAGATTGCCGACCTCAAGTCGAACATGACCGTAGACCAGAATGTCATCAACCAGGGTATGTTCGGCTTCTTGAACTATATCAGCGGCGGCAGCCAGTTCACGGCCACGCAGAAAAAGAACGCCAAGGATGCCGTATCGATGCTGACTGGTGCTGATGACAAGGCCGAATGGTATGACAAGTACGTCGATCAGGACATGTCTCGCGACACCAACCCGCTCTCCTTGGAGCAGATGCGCAACGCCCTGACATATCTCGACACCCAGAACAACCTCCGCAAGGCGAACGGTCAGTCGGCGCTCAGCGTTAGCCTTCGCATGACTGTGGCAGCCGCCCTTAATGCATCATATTCATCGAACATCTGGGGACACTCGAACTGCTACTTCGACAACGGGGAGAATCTTGCCGGCGGTGGCGGCGCATATACCGGCGGCGAGACTGAGGACACTCTCGGATGGCCATACACCGGTCTCTACACCCAGGAGAAGAAGGCATTCGATAAGTACGTCGAGCAGTATGGCGACGCGCTCGGTAGCCACCGATATGATTCCTATTACATCTATCAGAACTACAACAGCATCTACCATGAGTGCGGGCACTATCTCAACATCATCGATTCCGCTACGGAAGCCATCGGTATTGCAACCGGTAGCGGAAAGAACACCGATTCCGAGGTAACCATCTTCGATTACAGCGCTGATGACACTCAGGCTGATTTCACCGTCTCCGAGTTCAAGAAGCTCCTCAACGACTACATCGATTCCGCCTACAATGCGGGCGGTACGCAGGAGCAGAAGGAGCAGCTGAAGCAGCTGCAGAATAAGCTGGCGGAGGTGCAGAAGACGCTGGGCACGGCCGATACGGCATATCTCGCCGCTCTCAATAATCAGAAAGACGCGCAGGACGCCTATACCGTGGCCGACACGAACGCGAACACCGCCAAGGGCGAGTACGAGAAGGCTAAGTCTGCTACCACTGCGGCCAAGACCGCCTATGACGCGGCCGATGCAAATTTGAAGCGTATCGACATCGCGACGCCGAAGGCGAACCTTGATGCCGCCAAGAGCGAGGCTGCCGCTGCCAAGTCCGCGCTCGACGCCGCCAACGCAAAGCTCTCCGAATGCCAGAAGAAGGCGCAGGGGACCGCTGCCCGCAAGACCGAGGCGCAGGCTGCGGTCGATGACGCTCAGGCGAAGTCCGAAAAGGCCAAAAAGGCCTATGACGATGCTACCGCTTCGGTCAAGGACCTCACCGCCAAGCGCGATGCCGCAAGGGCGGATCTTGAGAGCAAAAAGAGTGCGTTTGGTGACGCCACGAAGGTCGACGCCGCCGCTCAGGCCGAGGTGGAGCGTGCCCAGGCTGCACAGACCGCTGCCGCAACGGCTCTCGCAAATGCTCAGCAGGAGGCCTCCGACAAGCAGCAGGCTCTGGTCGACGCTCGGGGCAAGGCCGCTACCGCGCAGTCCGCGCTCGACGCGGCGAACGAGGCATTCCAGCGCTACGTCACGGCCCAGAAGGCTGTTGACGACGCCCAGGCAGCTTATGATGCCGCCGACGCCGGCGTTGGCGAGGCCAAAAAGCAGCTCGACGCAGCAAACGAGGCAGTAGTCGAAGCGAATTTCGAGATCGTCAAGGCCAAGGCCGAGCTCGCAGCCACCGAGGAGCTCAAGGCAGACCTCGAAAACGTTGATGATAAGGCCTCTCTCGCTGCCGGCACCACGAAGTTCAATGCGGGCTGGACGCCCAAGAACCAGCTGCGCAAGCTCGATGCTGCCTACGCGCGCTATAAGGCTGCCGTCGACGCCGAGGCGGGTCTCAAGCAGGCGGCTGCCGATGCCGACGCCAAGCTGTCTGATGCCAACGGCGTCTATGCCGCCGCGCTGGCCGAATTTGGCGATGCCAAGGACGCTCTGGCTGCCGCACAGGCCGAGTACGACAAGTACCACCCCAAGGCCGAGCCGCAGACCAAGCCGCAGGCAAAGCCCCAGGTCACGCAGGCAGCTGCAAAGGCTCCCGCGGGCAAACAGAAGGCTGCGTCGGACAAGCTCGCCCAGACTGGCGATGACTCCGCACTTGCAGGTGAGGTGTTCGTCATCGGCGGTATCACCCTCGTGGCCGCTGGTGTGACGCTGAGCGATCGTCGTCGCAAGCAGATGTAGCGTTTCGAGCGTAGTTTCTGCAACGAACTTCGGTTCATAGCGGGAACGCTTCGATAGCTTAACCGATAAGGCCGGTGCGCTGTTAAACGCAGCGCGCCGGCCTTTCTTTGTTTCGATATCAAAAAGCCCGGTCGGCAGCCGCGAAAGCTACCGACCGGGCAAGCCGTAGGCAATATGGTCGCTGTCGAGCGGCTGCTCGACTTAGCCCAGCAGGCTCAGGCCCACGGAGACAAACGCCAGGATAACGCCGACGATGGACTCGCCGCCCAGCAGGCCGCTGGCAACGACCAGGCCCTGCTCCTGGAAGGCGGCGTCCTTGGCAGCCTTCTCCTCGTCCGAAAGACCTGCCTCGGCGTCTCGGTGTGCGGCCCACTTGTCGTAGGCGAGCTTGACGCAAGAGCCCAAGAAGGCCGTGAGCGACATGTAGAACGGTAGGTACACGCCCAGACCGATCATCATGGCCGGAATGCCGAGCCAGTACATGATGATGCCGGCGATAAAGCCACCTGCGAACCACGGCACGCTCGGGATGCCCGAGACCATGGTGGCGACCACGCTTGCCTGCGCGGCCACAAAGCTCTTGTCGGGGCCGAAGGCGTCCGGACCATAGGCGGTGACGAGCGCGACCATGACAGCGGCAGCGACCAGGGCGCCCACGATGCCGCCAATGGCCTGGCCGACCCACTGTGCGCGCGGGTTGGTGCCCAGTACGGCTCCGGCCTTAAAGTCGTTCATGACGTCGCCCGCAAGGCCGCACGCCACGGCCACGATGCCGGCGATAAAGAACAGCTTGACCTGCGCGAGCTGCGCGAAGGCTGCCACGATGAGCATGACGATGAGGCCAAAGATCTCCATGGGGTCGATACCCGTCTGGCCGCAGCTCTGCGCGCTCATGATGGTGGTGACAAAGGTGAATAGCGTGACGATGACGGCCGGGACGGGACCAAGGTCGAGCGCGATGGCAACGATCACGGCGATGGCTGCGGTGCCCAGGCCGATGATGCCGGCGTCGAGCTTAAGCGAGCCCGAGATGAGCGATTGCTCGTCGGTGTCGGTGGAGCTGTCGGCGGCGAGGCCACGGACGATGCCGGCGACCTGCGGCAGGATGTCCTTAAGGACGACGGCGACGCCAAAGCCCATCATAAGACCCATACCGAGGGACTTGACGATACCCTGCGCGGTCACAATATCGAACAGGCCGGCAGCGGTACCGCCAACGATGATGCCAAAGTTGCCCAGCAGCGCGCCGGCAAACCAGAACGCGACGGGGGCGAAGCCCACCAAAAAGCCAATAGACAGCAACATGGGCGAGTTGTAGATGGCAAAGGTCACGCCGGGGATATTGAGCGTGCACAGCATGCTGGGCACCACGCCCAGGGCGTCGCGAAGCACGCTGTAGATGCCTGCGATGGCCATGGAGCCAAAGAGCTGCTTGCCGGTCTTGCCGCCGGCCTCGGTGGCGCGCAGGGTCTGAGCTGCGGCGTTGCCGGTGGGGAACTCCAGCGCGGCGTCCACGATAAAGTGACGGTGGATGAGTGCCGTGGCCAGCAGGCCCAGGATAGTGCCGGCGAATGCCACGATAAACATGTCGAGCCAACTGATCTGGTCGGCATAGCCCAGCATCCAGGCGCCCGGGATGGTAAACGCCAGACCGCCGGCGACCATGGCGCCTGCGGACATGATGGTGTGGGTGACGTTGGCCTCGTTGAGGCTGGCGTTGCCCATGAGCTTCAGGAAGAACAGCGAAATGACGGCAGCGAAAATGATCGGCCAGGGGAGGGCGCCCATCTTGAGGGCGGTATAGGCCGAGCTTGCCGTGATAATCACGCAGCCAAGGACGCCGATGACGACGCCGCGCAGCGTGAGTTGACCGCGCATCGAGGCGCGGTTCGAGGGATTGCTCATATAGAACTCCTTTGCGTATATCCGCTTCCCCCGCAAGCGCCGCTACGGATACGGCGCGGGAAGTCGGGTTACCAAGGGCCGACGCGTGAGCTCACGTACGACCGCGCATCAGTATAGCCGCAAGGTAGTCAATTTGGGACGGGGCTTTTTAGCTGGTTTGGGTAGGCGATATACTGCTGGGCAGACGAAAGGAGCGCCGACGATGCTTAATGGGTGCGCATATATATTGACGGTCGACGTGGGCAACACATTCATTCGCTTTGGCCTGTTTGCCGAGGATTCGGCCGCGGCGCAGGAATGCCCGCTTGCGACGTGCGAGATCACGACGCCGTCGAGCATCACGGCCGACGAGGCGCGCATGAGGCTCGTGCAGGTCATGGGCGCGCTGGCAATCGATGCGGGCATGCCGGGTGTACTCGTTCCCGCGGCGGCCGTGCTGAGTTGTGTGGTGCCGGCGCTCGAGCGCCCGTGGAAGGCGGCGCTTTCCCGCACCTGCACGGGGCGCGTGCTCACCGTGGGGCCGGGCCTCAAGACCGGCATGCCCGTGCACTACGATGACCCGGCCGAGATCGGTCCCGACCGCATCGCCGACGCCGTGGCTGCCCGCGCCGTCTACGGCTCGCCGTGCATTGTGATCGATCTGGGCACCACGACCAATATCGAGGTCATCGACGCGCACGGTACCTTTGTCGGCGGCGTTATCGCGCCGGGGCTGGCGCTCGGCGCCCGTTCGCTCTCGGCCGCTGCGGCGCGCCTGCCTCAGGTTGAGCCCTCGGCGCCGACGCATGTCATCGGCCGCAACACGCGTGAGGCTATGCGCTCGGGCGTGGTTCTGGGCGAGGTGGCCCGCATCGACGGCATGCTCGACATGGTGCTCGCCGAGATGCGCGCGACCAAGGCGGCGGGGGAGGGCGATGTGCCCATCGTCATTACCGGCGACGATGCCGAGGCACTTGCGGCCCTTGTCGGTCATAGCCTGACGGTCGATGACGCGTTGACGCTTCGCGGCCTGGCCGAGCTCTACCACATCAATCAAAAGCCCCGTCGCGCGTAGCGATGGGGCGGTGGGACAAAAACGTCTCCACCTTCCACCTGCTACAATGGGTCAAACTGTTGCGATTACGGAGGTGTCTGCCATGTCGGACGATCTTCATCAAACTGCGTCGGGCAAGCGCCGCGACGTTATTAGCTGGGATGAGTTCTTTATGAGCGTGGCCATCGCCGCGCAGCGCCGCAGTAAGGACCCCAACACGCAGGTGGGCGCGTGCATCGCCAACACCAACCACCGCATCCTTTCGGTGGGCTACAACGGTACGCCCTCGGCGCTCAACGACGACTTTTTCCCGTGGGGCACGAGCGACGACCCATTGCAGGATAAGCACAACTACGTGGTGCATGCCGAGGCCAACGCCGTACTCAACTACCGCGGCTCGCTCAAAGACCTTGAGGGTTCCACGGTCTACGTCACGCTGTTCCCGTGCCACGACTGCGCCAAGATCCTGGCGCAGGTGGGCGTGGGCGAGGTCGTCTACCTGGACAATAAGTATGCCGACACCGATGACGGCCGCATCAGCCGCCGCATTCTCGACTCCTGTGGCATCAGCTACCGCCAGGTTATCGTCGATGTCCAGATTGGTACCGGGGAACAAACTCAGCAGTAGCGGCAGCGTGTGCTAGCGCCGGGCGTCGGCAAAAGCAGCCAAAAGAGACCCGTCCCAAATTGACTGCTCGTGAAAGTCGTGTCCGCGCGCATGGACGGCTCGTGAGCGGGTACACGGCTGTAGTAACATAGCTCTGTCTGCGGGCGCGCCCGCGTTATTGTGAGAAAGGAGCCCCTGTGGCTGTTAACGAAGAGCTGCTTAAGAAGGTTCTTGAGGAGATCCGCCCCAACCTGCAGGCTGACGGCGGCGATATGGAGTATGTGGGCGTCGACGACGAGGGCGTCGTCCAGCTTGAGCTTCAGGGTGCCTGCGCCGGCTGCCCTATGAGCGCACTGACCCTGTCCATGGGTATTGAGCGTATTCTCAAGGAGCACGTACCCGGCGTTACCCGTGTCGAGCAGGTCAATGCCTCCGGCGAGACCGAGGACCTGTACGACGAGTACGCGCCGTTCTAAGATGCGAAAGCTGCGGACGGCGTACTCCGCATAGACGTTACGCCCAAATATGCGGCTGCGAGCGAAAGGCCCGCGGCCGCATTTGTATGTAGGGAGTAGGAGGGTCGACATGCTCAACGACTTCTACCATATGCTTGATCCCGTCGCCATTTCGGCGGGGCCCATCACCATCTACTGGTACGGCTTGGCCTATGTGGTCGGAGCTCTGCTCACGGCGGTCGTCATGTATCGCACGCAGCGTCGCTGGGGTTTCGACATTACGGTCGACGACCTGACGAGCGTCGTGGTCGGTGTGGTCTTTGGCCTTATCATTGGCGCCCGCCTGTTCTACGTCATCTTTTACGGTGATGGCTACTACTGGGCGCATCCGCTCGAGATCTTCGCCACCAACGAGGGCGGCATGAGTTTCCACGGCGGCCTGGTGGGCGGCATCATCGGTGGCGTGCTCGTGTGCCGTATGTACAAGCTCGATGCCTGGACTATCGCCGACCTTGCCGTTATCGGTGCTCCGCTGGCCCTGTGCCTGGGGCGCTGCGCCAACTTTGTCAACGGCGAGCTGTGGGGCAAGCCGACCGATTTGCCCTGGGGCGTGATCTTCGGCGGCGCCGCGGGCGATATGCCGCGCCATCCCTCCCAGCTCTACGAGGCATTCCTAGAGGGCATTGTGCTCTTTTGCATCTTGCAGGTGCTCAGCCGCAAAAAACCGCTGCTGCCCCAGGGCACGTTTATGGGCGTGTTTGTGATGGGTTACGGCATCGTCCGCTTCCTCATTGAGTTTGTGCGCGTGCCCGATGCCCAGCTGGGCTATCTGCTGGGCGGCGTCATCACCATGGGTCAGCTGTTGAGTCTGCCACTCGTGATTGCGGGCCTGTCGCTTGTCATCTTTGCCCTCCGCCGCAACCGTACCCAGCGCATCTACCTCGACGCCTAGCCACCACATACCACCACAAGGGGGACAGGCACCTTTGTGGTGGTTTTGTCGGGCAACGATGACAGAACCGTAACGTTTCCCCAGATAAAACCTGCCAAAATAAACCTGTCCCTTTTTGGCAGGTTTCTAGAAAGGCTATTCGGACTGTGAAGGATTCCGACCTCTCCGCAACGGCTGCGCGCGACGCCGCCCGCATCGTTTGGTTTAAGCGCTATCCCGCCAAGCAGACGCTCATCGCATTTTTGCTCGCCCTGCTGGCGACTACGGCGTTTTCCATCGATCCCGCCCCGGTGTCGAGCAATGCGGTCCTGGCGATCGACCCCAAGGCAACGGGCACGCTCTACGTGTGCTACGAGGTACTTCTCTCGTTTGCCGGCCATACCGACGCAGTGATGCTGCTCGCGCTTGCCTGCTTGCTCACGCTGCCGTTTCGCTATGTGTTCTTTGGCCGCGGTGACGCTTGGCGCCCGTCGGTCGTGCTGCCATCGCTGTTCTTTGCCGTTTGCATGGTGTTCGGCCGTAGCTACGACCTTACCGATTCGGCAGAGATTGTGCTGGGCGACAAGGCACGCGTTATCTGCGCCTGGATTGGCGGCGCGGGCTGGATGCTTCTGGCGATTGTGGCCTTCTATCTGGCTTTTGAGTTTTTGGATTGGTTGAGCTCCCGCCGCATTCCGTTTTCGGAGACCCACTTTGGTCGCGTGTGGCGTGTTGCCCACGCCTTGCTCTCGGTCCATCCCTTTGTCGGGCCGTTTCTTGTGCTCATGATTGTCTGGGCGCCCACGCTTATCGCCTCGCTGCCCGGCCTTTTTATGGGAGATACGGGTGCGCAGATTCGCCAGTGGTTCAACTACCCCAACGGCACGAGTGACTACCTGCGTCTGCTCAATCCCAATGTGTTGCTCAACGGACATCACCCCGTGGTGCACACGGCTATCATCGGTTCGTGCGTCCAGCTGGGGCTTTCACTGTTCAACAGCGCCAACGCAGGTCTTGCCATCTACACCTGCGCTCAGTTCGTCATTACGGCCGCCTGTATGGCCTATTCCATCTCGTCGCTGCGCAAGCTAGGCGTGAGCCTGCCGGTCCGCGGCGTGATCTTGCTGTTCTTTGTGTTTATGCCCATGTTCTCCAACTACGCGGCCCTGCTTACCAAAGATGTGCTGTTTGCCGACGCGTTTTTGGTGCTGTTGGTGCAGACCGTGAAGCTTGTGGCATGCGGCCTGCCCCGTCGCGATGCCAATGCCGAGCGTGCGGGCGAACAGAGGCCCGTGCTCTTTGCGCGCCATGACTGGCTGCTGCTCGCTATGGGCGCCATGGGTTCCACGTTTCTGCGCAACGGCGGCCTGGTGTTTCCCCTGGCGGCATGCGTAATCGCGGCGGCGTTTTGCGCATGGGACGCGCACGTGGCTCGTCGTGCAGCCAAGCAGGCTGGTGCTGCGCCTTCGGGCACCACCCCGCGTTTCCGCTGGGTGGGAGTTCTTGCGGTGCTTGCACTCTGCCTTGCCTCTAATATGTACTTCACCAAGGTCTTTATGCCGGCACATGACATCACGCCTGGTTCCAAGCGCGAAATCCTCTCGATTCCGTTCCAACAGACGGCTCGTTTTGTCCAAAAGCACGACGGCCTCAACTCGGGCGTCAACCCCACGGTTAAGGAGGACGGCACCATCGTGGAGGCTCCTTGCGACGGCTTGGTGACCGACGAAGAGCGTGCCGTGATCGATCGCGTGCTTAAGTACGAGAACCTGGGCCGTCGCTACAACCCCGACAAATCGGATGCCGTCAAAAACTGCTTCAATGAGTACGCCTCGCAGGAGGACATCAAGGCCTATTTTAAGGTGTGGGCCCAGATGTTCAAAAAGGACCCCGAGTGCTATATCTCGGCGCTCGTCAATAACTACTACGGGTACTTCTATCCGAGCGCTCGCGATGCGTGGGTCTACAGCACGGCGCGCAGTGCCGAGATCATGGCGAAGCCCGATAACCTCAAGTACTTTGACTTCCATCCGGTCGACAGCAAAGCCGTGCGCTGGTGCGACCACCTGATTAACCTGTACCGCGTGGCGGTGCAGCGCATTCCGTTTATCTCGCTCACCATGAGTTCGGCCACCTATGTGTGGATCATGATCGTCGTGGTGGTCTACCTGTTGCGCCGCCATTCGTGGCGCGCGCTGGCCATCTGGATACCGCTGCTGGGTGTGCTCGCTGTGTGCCTGATTGGTCCATGTAACGGGTCGACCTACATGCGCTACCTGTACCCGGTCATTGCATGCATGCCTTTCGCCATCGGCGCCACGATCACCCGCAGCGACCGCCTGTGGACCTAACCAAAGATTGGCGCATTGGGGTCAGGTTGCTTTGTGCCAAGGGGCTGCATCATCACGACGCCTTCATTTTGGGGTTTATCTTGCAGGCCGGTAGGTATATCATAACGACGTTTGTTTATATTGCCCGAGCATTCGCGCTGGGCTTTAGGTCGAAACCGATAGGAGACACGTATGTCCGGACACTCTAAGTGGGCCACAACCAAGCATCGTAAGGGCGCGCAGGACGCCAAGCGTTCCGCCCTCTTCTCCAAGCTCAGCCGCAACATCACCGTTGCTGCCCGTCTCGGCGGCGACCCGCTGCCCGAGAACAACGCCAGCCTCGCCGCTGCCGTTGCCAAGGCCAAGGCTCAGTCCATGCCTAAGGACAAGATCAAGTCCGCTATCGATAAGGCCTTTGGTTCGGGTGCCGATGCCGCCGTCTACGAGAACATCGTGTACGAGGGCTACGGTCCCGCCGGTGTCGCCGTCTACGTCGACTGCCTGACCGACAACCGCAACCGCACCGCCGCCGACGTCCGTTCCGCCTTCTCCCACGCTGGTGGCAACCTGGGCACCTCCGGCTCCGTCGCCTTCCAGTTTGAGCGCAAGGGTCAGATCGTCGTCGCCAAGGAGATCCTGGACGAGAACGCCAAGAAGGAGACCATGATCGCCAACGGTGCTGCTGGTGACGAGGATGAGTTCATGATGGCCATCGCCGAGGCCGGTGGCGAGGACTACGAGGACGCCGGCGAGGAGTGGATCGTCTGGACTACCGCCAACGAGGTCATGGCTGTCTCCAAGGCGCTCGAGGAGCAGGGCGTCCAGGTCAAGGGCTCCGAGACCACCATGGTCCCGACCACCCCGACCGAGGTCTCCGGCGCCGACGCCAAGAAGGTTCAGCGCCTCATCGACCGTCTTGAGGAGCTCGACGACGTCCAGGATGTTTACAGCACCATGGACATGACCGACGAGGTCATCGCTGCCCTCGAGGAGGAGTAGGCCCGCACGGATTGAGCCGTGCATATCTGGGCATAATGAAGCGAGCATGCAAGCCTCGTGGAATAGATGAGCCGGATCCGCGTGCAATGAGGCACCGGACCCGGCTCTTTTATAATGATGCGAATCGTTTTGCATTCTGTGGATCGAGATTTGAAGGGAGCGCCGCATGCGCGTGCTCAAACGAGCCCTGGCGATCGTGTATCTTGCCGCCGCCGTCGTGGCGCTGGGTACGTTGGTCTGCCAGTTTTGGGGGCCATATACCTATCGCTTTATGCTGCTGATGCGCGATCCTCTGCCTCGCATCGTTGTTACGGCGTGCGGCGGCGTCGTGGCGCTCGGCGTGCTCGTGGGTTTCTTCCGCCTGGTGTTTGCTCGTCGCGAGCCGTCCTGCGTGCATCCGGCGGGGGAGCGTAATATCGAGGTCACGCTCGCAGCCCTCTCCTCGTGTGCTCGCACCGCGGCGGAGCGCGATGACCGAGTGATGATCGAGCATGTCGAGGCACGCGTGCAGGGCTCCGATGAATCGCGCGTCCGTTTTAAGGTTGACGCCATCGCGCTCGACGACCGGGACGTGGCCTCCCTTGCAGCCGCGATGCAGCAACGTATCGAGGAGGCCTGCGACACTATGCTCGGCACGCCGGGCACGACTGCGCGCGTTCGTTTTTTGCCGTCCAAGACTACCGTCCAGACCGTGGAGGTTTCCGGTGAGTGATACCAATCAAGACAAGACCGTCCGCACCCCGCGCTTGACTATCGATCAGAGCGCCGCGCCGGCAGGCGAGGTCGTCGATCCTAAGGTGGAGGGTACCGAGTCACATGACGCGGTCGCCGATGATTTTGATGAGGCCATGGGTCTCATCAAGGGTACGGGGGCAGCCATCTGGAGCTATGCCGTCCGTCATCCCAACACCACGCTTGGAGCCGTCGCTGGTTTTGTGCTCGCCGTGCTGGTGCTCACGCTCGGCCTGTGGGATACGCTCGTCATCGCTTTCTTTGTGCTGATCGGCGCCGTGATTGGCCAGATCCGCGACGGCGAGAACGGGATCGTTAACTTCTTCGGCCGTCTGTTTAGCGGCCGCTAGCATGTATTCGACCGCCGCGTGTGCGGTGGGCATAAGGAGGAACCATGGCTTTTAACACGAAGGTCGATGTGGCCGATACCGAGCTCGAGGTAGACGAGACCGTCACCGCCGAGGCCGAGGACGTAACGCTCGAGGACGAGGCGCTCGTCGAGGCCGAACCCGCCGACGATGCGGATGAGGATGATGGGGAAGCGGACGAGTCCGAGGACTCGCTGACCTATTCCAACGGTGTGATCGAGAAGATCGTCGCCATGGCCACCCGCGAGGTACCGCACGTCCTGGGCATGAAGGGCAACCTCATGCACTTTGTGCAGGAGCAGTTTGGTGCCGAGAATCTGACCAAGGGCGTGACAGTCGAGGTCACCGATGACAACCGCGTGGTCGTTAACATTTCCGTCATTATCGAGTACGGCGCCTATGCGCCCGCGATTTTCGACGACGTTAAGGCGCGCGTGACCGAGCGTCTGGCTGCGATGACCGGCCTTGAGGTGGCAGGCGTCAACCTGCGCATCGAGGATGTTATCACCCCCGAGGAGTACGAGCACCGCACCAACCAGCACGAGTAACCTACCAAAAAGGGATGTTTATTTTGGCAGATTTTATCTGCGAAAACGTCAAACGGCCGGTCGCACGGATGTATGTGCGGCCGGCCGTTATTTGTATGCCCCCGATGTAGGCATACCACTCGTCTAACTAGGGGTTGCAATCGTCGCGTTCCGCGTTACCCTAATGGGCGCATTGTTTCCAAATTGTTAACGAGGGGTTGCCGTAATGGCTGACGAGCGCGAAACAGAAAGCAAGGCATGGGCGATTGAGGCCGCCGCGGCAGAGGCGGCATCGCGAGCTGCCGAGGAGCTACATCGTCCTCCCGTGGTGCCGATGGAGCGCGTGGTCGATCGCACCGATATCGAGCGCGGCGAGCGTGCCGGCCAAAAGCGCAGCCAGGAGCCGGGCTTCCCGCGCTTTTTCGCCGAGCTCAATCTGGGCCTGATTCTTACGGCCTTCGCCATCGTTGCGTTTAAAACCCCTAATCATTTTGCTTTTGGCGGCACCTCGGGCATGTCGGTCATTCTGTCCACGCTGTTCCCGACCCTGCCCGTCGGCGTCTTTATGTGGATCATTAACGCGGTTCTCGTCGTTTTGGGCTTTATCTTTTTGGAGCGCAAGGCAATCCTGTGGAGCGTCTTCGCCTCGTTTGCGCTGTCCGCCTATGTTTCGCTGTTTGAGCTCTTTATTCCGACCGATGTCTCTCTGACGGGTGATATGTGGCTCGACCTGTGCTTTGCCGTCATCCTGCCGGCGCTTGGCAGCGCTATTGTCTTTGACATCGGCGCCTCGACGGGTGGCACGGACATTCTTGCCATGATCCTCAAGCGCCGCACGACGCTCGAGATTGGTCGCGCACTGCTGCTGGTCGATATCGGCATCGTGACCATCGCGGCCTTCTTGTACGGCCCGCGTGTCGGTCTGTATTGCGTGCTCGGCCTGTTTGCCAAGACGCTTGTGGTCGACAAAGCCATTGAGAGCATTCACCTGCGCAAAGTCTGCACGGTCATTTGTTCCGAGCCCCTTAAGGTCGAGGAGTTTATCGTCAAGCATCTCAACCGCACGGCGACCATCAGCCGCGGCTACGGTGCCTTCTCGGGCAAGTGTGTGACGGTGATCATGAGCGTGCTGAGCCGTCGCGAGGCCGTGCAGCTGCGCCGCTATGCGCGCGAAGTCGATCCGGGCGCCTTTATCACGATTGTCGACAGCTCCGAGATCGTCGGCAAGGGCTTCCGCGGAACGAACTAGCACAGACGTATTCAACGAACCGCCTGCTGGCGCCGTGTACCATGCAAATCGGTCATCTTTGAGTATTTGAACTCACATTGGGTGATAATGATGCCAAAGACATCGTTTGCGATCCAGGTGATTCGCTCTAGATACGAAGGGATGATTCTATGTTCTGCTCGCAGTGTGGCGCCCCCATGGGCGATAACGACAAGTTCTGCGGCGTGTGTGGTGCTCCTAATGCCGGTGCCGCTGGCCCCGCTCCCCAGGGACAGCCTCAGCCCCAGCAGTTTGTTCCGCAACCGCCCGTGGCGAATGCGCCAAAGGGCTGTGTGGTTCAGGCGTTCCAGGATATGACCAGGACCCCGGGCGTGCTTCAGCGTGTATGCCAAATCGCGTTTTTGCCGGCGCTGATTTGCGTTGTGTCGGTGCTCGTGTTGTTTATTCCCGTTATTGGCGGCATTGCGGCTGCCATCGGCTTTTTGGCAGCTTGCATTGCGAGCGTGTGCGGTTCCGGCTTTGGCATCGAGTGGGGTCGCGATCTGTCGCTTAAGATCGATGACGGCATGG
Source organism: uncultured Collinsella sp. (assembly GCA_937980385.1). Classification (GTDB taxonomy): domain Bacteria; phylum Actinomycetota; class Coriobacteriia; order Coriobacteriales; family Coriobacteriaceae; genus Collinsella. The sequence goes on from CALJPV010000013.1 coordinate 60,049, forward strand.
ATCGTCCGCTGATGCGTTCCACGTCGTTTGGTCTCGGAGTCTTTTCGAGCGTTATTTCGGTCGTGCTCGAGGTTATCGCTGCCATTCCCGTTATCGGTGTAGTGCTTTCGCTGGTGGAGGGCGTGGCGCTTGGTGCCGCAGGCTCGTACTCCTACTATGGCTCCTATGCGCTCGAGGCTGCGCTGTTCGGTTCGCTCGGCCTGCTTGTCCTGGCTATGATTGCCACGGCAGTCTTGGGGGTCTTCTTTAAGATGTTCGCCGACATTGCCGTGATGCACTTTGCGGTGACCGGGCGCGTTGAGAGCGCGTTTTCGCTCGACAAGGTCTGGGCGGCGTTTAAGCACAACAAGACCAAGCTGTTCTGCGCTTCGTTCCTTCCCGAGTTTTTGACGGGCCTGGTTTCCAACGCCATTACGTGGATCTTGACAGCTGTCTTTGGTGCCATCGCCGGAATTGGCGCGTACGGCTATTACTATCGCCCCACGGGTATCGAGGCGATTGTTACCGCCGGTGGTGTCACGCTCGTATTGTTCCTGGTGCTGATTGCATTCGTCACGGTGTTCCTTACGGTCTTTGGCAAGATGCTCAAGCACCGTGCCGTTGGCTATTGGGCTGCACGTTATGCAAGCGAATGGGCCGATGAGGACAAGGACGACGTTTTGACTTTTGTGCTCCCGGGTGAGAAGAAGCCTGCTCCTGCGGGATTCAATCCCACGGCAGCCACTGGTGCTGCGCCTGCCCCGGCACCCGCGCCTGCACCTGTCCCGGCACCCGCGCCTGCCCCTGCCCC
>CALJPV010000014.1:0-4740 GCA_937980385.1 uncultured Collinsella sp.
CGAGCCTGCTGCAGAGCCGGAGCCCGAGCCGGCAGAGCCCACGACGGCCGATCTCTACGCCCGTCGTCCCCGCAAGCGCAAGGCCGTCGTCGACCAGCTCGCTCGCGAGCTCGAGGCCGAGGACGACACCGTTGCCGCCGACGCCCCGAAGGGAGGCGATGAGTAATGCCTATCGGACCTGCGCGTATGCCGCTCTTCGATCACCTGGGAGAGCTCCGTCGCCGCCTGACCATCGTGGTCGTGTCGGTGTTCGCCGCCGCTATCGTGCTGTATTTCGCCACGCCTGTGGTGCTCGACATCCTGGAAGATCCCATCCGCTCCTTTGTGCCGGACGGTAAGTTCTACATCACTACCACGCTCGGCGGCTTTGGCTTGCGCTTCTCGCTGGCCATCAAGATGGCCGTGGTCATGTGCACGCCCATGATCATCTGGCAGATTCTGGCGTTTTTCCTGCCGGCGCTTCGCCCCAACGAGCGCAAGTGGGTCGTGCCCACGGTGCTCGCCTCGACGGTGCTGTTCTTCCTGGGTGCCATCTTCTGCTACTTCATCATCATTCCTGCGGGCTTTGAGTGGCTCATCGGCGAGACCTCGGCCGTCGCTACGGCACTGCCCGATCTGGAGAACTACGTCAACATGGAGCTGCTCTTTATGATCGGCTTTGGCGTGGCGTTTGAGCTGCCGCTCATCATCTTCTACCTGTCCGTCTTCCACATCGTGTCCTACGCTGCTTTCCGCGGTGCCTGGCGTTACGTATACGTTGGCCTGCTTGTGGGCTCGGCTGTGATTACGCCTGACGGCTCGCCCGTTACGCTCGGCCTCATGTATGGCGCCCTGCTCTCGCTTTACGAGATTTCGCTTGCCATCGCCCGTGTGGTCATTACCGCGCGCGAGGGCAAGGAGGGCTTGTTCGTGAGTCGTCTGGACCTGTTCTCGGACGACGAGGACGACGAGGAGTAAATCGGTATGCACGAGGTTGGCATTGTCAACGGCATACTCGATACAGTGATTCGCGCGGCGCGTGGGGCGGGGGCCTCGCGCGCCGTTTTGGTAACGCTGCGTATCGGGGATATGACCGAGGTCGTGCGCGAGGCACTCGACTTTGCATGGGAGACATTTCGCGACGAGGACCCGCTCACGCGCGGCTGCGAGCTTGCCGTGGAGGAGGTCCATCCACAAAGCGAGTGCCAGGACTGCGGTGAGGTCTTCGATCACGACCGTTTCCATTGCCGCTGCCCTCAATGTGGCGGCGCCAACGTGCGCCTGCTGCACGGCCTCGAGCTCGACATCGCCAGTATCGAAATCGAAACCCCCGACGATTAGCCCGCTAGCCATCTGGTGATGGGGTATAAAGGGGCCAAATTAAGGAGCGCTAAGTATGGCTGAGAAAACGATTGATATCGCGTCGCCGATCCTGTCGCGCAATGAGCGCCTGGCAGATCAGCTGCGACAGCGATTTAAAGAGACAAACACCTATGTGATCAATGTGCTGTCGAGCCCTGGCTCGGGTAAAACCACTACGATTCTGGGCACCAACGAGCGCCTGCGCGACAAGGCAGGCCTGCGTTGCGCCGTCATCGAGGGCGATATCGCCTCGGACGTCGACGCCATCACCATGAAGGAAGCCGGCATGCCCGCCATCCAGATCAACACGGGCGGCCTGTGCCACCTCGAGGGCAACATGATCATGGAGGCCGTCGACGCCTTCGACCAGGCCGTTGGGCTCGATAACATCGACGTCATTTTTATCGAAAACGTGGGCAACTTGGTCTGTCCGGTCGACTTTGACCTGGGCGAGAACCTGTCCATCATGATTCTCTCGGTGCCCGAGGGCGACGACAAGCCCATCAAATACCCGGGTATCTTCCAACATGCCGGCGCGCAGCTGCTCAATAAGGTCGACGTGGCCCCGGCTTTCGATTTTGACATGGATAGGTATACTAAGACACTCGATGACCTCAATCCGCAGGCGCCGCGGTTTGCCGTGAGCGCGCGCAAGGGCGAGGGCATGGATGCCTGGTGCGATTGGCTCATCGGGCAGATTGAGCAAGCAAGGGCGTAAGTCGGCCGCCATACGGGCGGGCGTAGCCGCAGAGATACGAGATAGGAGCCTCTTTTGAAGCTCATCATCGCCGAGAAAAACGACGCCGCGCGTCAGATCGCCGAGCGTCTGTCCACGGGTAAGCCCAAAAAGGACAAGGTGTACAACACCTCCATCTACCGTTTTGAGTGGAAGGGCGAGGAGTGCGTGACGATCGGCCTTGCCGGTCACATCCTCGCGCCCGATTTTTGTGACAGCGTGCTGTTCGATAAAAAGCTGGGCTGGTATTCGGTCACCGAGGACGGCGAGATGCTGCCGGCCGACATACCCGATGGCCTGGCACGTCCGCCCTACGATACCAAGCGCAAGCCGTTTCTTGCCGATGGTATCTCCATCAAGGGCTGGAAGCTCGAGAGCCTGCCCTATCTCACCTGGGCGCCCGTCATTAAGCTACCGGCCGAGAAGGAGCTCATTCGTTCGCTCAAGAACCTTGCCAAGAAGTCCGACAGCGTCATCATCGCCACGGACTTCGATCGCGAGGGCGAGCTAATCGGTTCGGACGCCCTTAACAAGGTGCGCGAGGTGGCGCCGGACTTGCCGGTTGCCCGCGCCCAGTACTCTTCGTTTACCAAGGCCGAGATCACGCAGGCCTTCGATAATCTCGTCTCGCTCGACCAGAATCTGGCCGACGCCGGCGAGAGCCGCCAGCACATCGACCTCATTTGGGGTGCGGTGCTCACGCGCTACCTGACGCTCGCCAAGTTTGGCGGCTTTGGTAACGTGCGCTCTGCTGGCCGTGTGCAGACGCCGACGCTTGCCCTGGTGGTCGAGCGCGAGCGCGAGCGCATGGCGTTTGTGCCCGAGGACTATTGGCAGATCCGCGGCATGGGCGCCGCACAGGGTGCTGCCGAGGACGACCGCTTTAAGATTGCGCACAAGACGGCGCGCTTTACCGACAAGGATGCTGCTGAGGCGGCGTACGGCCACGTTGACGGCGTTGCGACGGCAACCGTCGCCGCGGTGACCAAGCGTTCGCGCAAGCAGCAGCCGCCCACGCCGTTTGCGACCACCTCGCTGCAGGCTGCCGCCGCAGCCGAGGGCATCTCACCTGCGCGTACCATGCGCATCGCCGAGTCCCTCTACATGGCGGGCCTCATCAGCTACCCGCGTGTCGACAATACCGTGTACCCTGCGACGCTCGACCTGGGCGCCGTGGTGAGCGACCTGGCAAAGATCAACCCGGCGCTGGCGCCCGTGTGCAAAAAGGTGCTCGCCGGTCCCATGAAGCCCACGCGCGGCAAGGTCGAGACCACCGACCACCCGCCTATCTATCCCACGGGCGAGGGCGATCCGTCCGCGCTCGACGGTGGCCAGCGCAAGCTCTACGACCTCATCGCCCGTCGCTTCCTGGCAACGCTCATGGGTCCCGCGACCATCGAGAACACCAAGCTCGAGCTCGATGTGAACGGCGAGCCGTTCGTGGCTTCGGGCGATGTGCTCGTGACCCCCGGTTTCCGCGAGGCATACACGTACGGTCTCAAGCGCGACGAGCAGATGCCGCCGCTGGAGCAGGGCGATACGGTCGACGTGTTCGACATTAAGCTCGAGGCCAAGCAGACCGAGCCGCCCGCGCGCTACAGCCAGGGCAAGCTCGTGCAGGAGATGGAAAAGCGCGGCCTGGGCACCAAGTCCACGCGCGCGAGCATCATCGAGCGCCTGTACGCCGTGCGCTATCTCAAAAACGATCCCGTGGAGCCGAGCCAGCTGGGTATCGCCATCATCGATGCGCTGTCGCGGTTTGCCCCGCGCATCACGAGCCCCGATATGACCAGCGAGCTCGACGGCGACATGACCCGCGTGGAGCGCGGCGAGGACACCGAAGAGCATGTCGTGACGCACTCGCGCGCGCTGCTGGCCGGCGTGCTCGACGAGCTGCTCAAGCATACGCAGGAGCTGGGCGACGCCATCAGCGACGCCGTCACGGCCGATGCGCGCGTGGGCACCTGCCCCAAGTGCGGCAAGGATTTGGTTATGAAGACGAGTGCCAAGACCCGTGGCAGCTTTATCGGCTGCATGGGATGGCCCGACTGCGATGTGACCTATCCGGTGCCGAGCGGCGTCAAGGTGAGCCCGCTCGAGGGCGAGGCTGCTGTGTGCCCCGAATGCGGTGCGCCGCGCATTAAGTGCCAGCCGTTCCGCCAAAAGGCTTTCGAGATTTGCGTGAACCCCACATGCCCCACCAACTACGAGCCTGACCTTAAGGTGGGCGAGTGCAAGGTGTGCGCCGAGGCAGGACGCCATGGCGACCTGATCGCACACAAGAGCGAGAAGAGCGGCAAGCGCTTTATCCGCTGCACCAACTATGACGACTGCGGCGTGAGCTATCCGCTGCCGGCGCGTGGCAAACTCGAGGCGACGGGCGAGACCTGTCCCGAGTGCGGCGCTCCCATCGTGGTGGTCAACACGGCGCGCGGTCCGTGGCGTATCTGCGTCAACATGGACTGCCCGACCAAGGAGAAGAAGCCCGCCCGCGGCCGCAAGACTGCGACCAAGGCGAGCACGGCGAAGAAAACCACGGCAGCAAAGAAGACTGCTGCCAAGAAGACGACGGCGAAAAAGACGACCACCAAGAAGGCGGCCGCCGACAAGTAACCGAGCACATATAGACACGGTGGGGCCGGGCGCGCAAATGCAAATGCGCG
>CALJPV010000015.1:0-43878 GCA_937980385.1 uncultured Collinsella sp.
GGATCGAACCCCTGACCTCAGGCTTGCAAAGCCCGCGCTCTCCCAGCTGAGCTAAACCCCCACGGAGACAGTAATAAACACCCCAGCGGCGACTCGGCTCTCGCTGGGGTGTTTATTGCGAAAGAAAGTGGTGGACCTGACAAGATTCGAACTTGTGACCTCCCGGTTATCAGCCGGACGCTCTAACCAACTGAGCTACAGGTCCATCGCGCAAGGGATATATTAGACGAGTCGTTACGCGCGCGTCAACAACTTTTTTGAAAATCTTTGGAGGGTGTTCGCCCCGGCCGCACGGCGGCATGTGAAGTCGCCTGCTCGGACAGTCCTGACTCGCGCAGAGAGCACATTAAGCGCTCTCTGGCTCGTGCGGAACTCGCGATCGACTTCACATGCCGCCGTGCGGCCGGGGCGAACGCGAGTCCCGAGGTTTTCAAAAAAGCGGTCGGCGCGCAGTGCGCCGACCGCCGATATATGGGGTCTGATATTTTCTACCAGCTAGGGCCTCTTACTCGTCTAGGAGATCCTCTGGCATGTCGTTGCCGTCGCCTAGGTCGACTGGGGTATTTTCGGCATCGACCGTTGCCTCGGCCTCGGCGCCTTCGCCTTCGGGCTTTTCCTTAGCTGCCGTCATGCGGGCGACAGCGCACACACGGTCGTTGTCGTCGACGGTCATCATCTTGACGCCCTGGGTGGCTCGGCCGGTCTGGCTAATCTCATCGGTCTTGACGCGAATGACCGTCGCGCCTTCCGTCACGATGAACAGCTCGTGCTGCGGACCCACCGTCTTCATGGCCGCGAGGTTTCCCTTACGCTCGGTCATCTGGATGGTGTAGACGCCCTGACCGCCGCGGTTCTGCTCCGGATAGTCCGCGACCGGCGTGCGCTTGCCGTAGCCGCGCTCGGTGATGACAAACAGGTCGCCGTTGCCGTTGGTAACCTCCATACCCAAAACGCTCACGCCGTCCTTCATGCTAATACCGCGAACGCCGCTGGTGTCGCGTCCCGTGGCGCGAACCTGGTCCTCGGGGAACATGATCGCCTTGCCCGCAGTGGTGGCCAGGATGATCTTGTCGCCCTCGCGCACACGGCGCACGGCGAGCAGCGCGTCATCGTCTCTCAGATTGATGGCGATCAGGCCATCACGGCGGCTACGGTCGTAAGCGCTCATCACGGTCTTCTTGACCATGCCGCTCTTGGTGGCAAACATCAGGTACTCGTCGGTGGGGAACTCGCGGCAGCTGATGACGCTCGCGATCTTCTCGCCTTCCTCAAAGGGCAGCAGGTTGACGATCGCGGTGCCACGCGCCTGGCGCGTACCCACCGGCAGCTCGTGTACCTTCAGGCGGTAGACCTTGCCCTTGCTCGAGAAGAACAGCACGTACTCGTGCGTGGATGCGATAAACATCTCGTCGATGACGTCGTCCTCTTTAAGGTTGACGCCCGACACGCCCTTGCCGCCGCGCTTCTGGGCGCGGTAGGCAGCCACCGGGATGCGCTTCACGTAGCCGGTGTGGGTGATGGTCACGACCATGTCCTCGTCGGCGATGAGGTCCTCGACATCCAGATCCTTTTCGACATGGCTGATCTCGGTGCGGCGTTTGTCGCCGAACTTTTTCGAAATCTCACGCATCTCCTCCTTGATGACGCCCAGGATCTTCTCCTCATGCGCCAGCAGGTCCTCGTAGTAGGCGATGGCGCGGCGCAGGCCGTCCAGCTCTTCTTGGATCTTGTCGCGCTCCAGGCCGGTCAGGCGACGCAGCTTCATCTCGAGGATGGCCGTGGTCTGCTCGGGCGTAAAGCCAAAGCGCTCGATCAGGCGGCCGCTTGCCTCGGAGTCGGTCTGCGAGGAACGGATAATGCTGATGACCTCGTCGATATGGTCGAGAGCCATCAGATAGCCCTCGAGGATATGGGCGCGCGCCTGGGCCTTCTTAAGGTCAAAGCGGGTGCGGCGGGTGACGACGTCAACCTGGTGGTCGATGTAGTGCTGCAGCATCTCGCGCAGGCTCAGGCATTTGGGAACGCCATTGACGAGCGCCAAGTTGTTGGCGCCAAAAGTCGTCTGCAGCGAGGTGTACTTATACAGGTTGTTGAGCACGACCTGCGGAATGACGCCCTTCTTGAGCTCGATGACCAGACGGATGCCCTTTTGGTTGGACTCGTCGCGCATGTCCGAGATGCCCTCGATGCGCTTGTCGTTCACGAGCTGGGCGATCTTCTCCTGCAGGGTGCCCTTGTTGACCATGTAAGGGATCTCGGTAAAGACCAGGCGGCTGCGACCGGTCTTGGTGGATTCCACGTGAGCCTTGGCACGCACGGTAATGGAGCCGCGACCGGTCTCGTAGCTCTGCCTAATGCCGGCGCTGCCCATGATGATGGCGCCGGTGGGGAAGTCCGGACCGGGCATGATCTGCATAAGCTCGTCGACGGTGGCGTCGGGATTGTCGATCAGGTAGCAGGTGGCCTCGATCGCCTCGGTGAGGTTATGCGGGGCGATATTGGTGGCCATGCCGACGGCGATGCCCTGACTACCGTTGACCAGCAGGTTGGGAAAGCGCGCGGGCAGCGCCACGGGCTCGGCGAGCGACTCGTCGTAGTTGGGCTGCCAGTCGACGGTATCCTTTTGCAGGTCGCGCAGCAGCTCCATGGCAGGCTTTGCCAGGCGGCTCTCGGTATAACGCATGGCCGCCGCGCCGTCGCCATCGATGTTGCCGAAGTTGCCGTGGCCATCGATGAGCGGTGTGCGCATGGAGAACCACTGCGCCAGACGAACCATGGCCTCGTAAACCGCGGAGTCACCGTGCGGATGGTACTTGCCGATAACTTCGCCGACCGTCCAGGCCGACTTCTTATGCGGGCGGTTGGGGTAGATGCCGCTCTCGTTCATGGCGTACAGGATGCGGCGGTGCACCGGCTTTAGGCCGTCGCGCACGTCCGGCAGGGCGCGCGCCGTGATGACCGACATCGAGTACTCGATGAACGACTGCTTCATCTCGCGGCCGAACTCCGAAATCTGGAGCTGACCGCCGTTGATATCCTCGCCGGCCGAGGCGCCACGATCGACCGCACCGAAGCTCTCATCGAGCTCGGCGTCGTCATCCTCATCCTCTTCATCCTCGGCGTCGGGGTTATAGGAATCCGGATCGCCGTCCTCGCCCTGCTCAGCGCGGGCGAGCAGGCGCTTCAGATCATCGGGCATGCCGGCGTCGCCGGCCTCGTCCATACCCTCGTTGTTGTTGATATCGTCTGCCACGTTACCTCCTCTTAAGCGTCAAGGAATCGTGCATCATGCGCATGCTTTTCAATGTACTCACGGCGATAGCCGACCTCGGAACCCATGAGCTCGCGCACGGCGCGGTCCGCCACCACGGCGTCCTCGATCGACACGCGCTGCAGGATACGGGTCTTGGGGTCCATCGTCGTCGAGGCAAGCTGCTTGGGGTCCATCTCGCCCAGGCCCTTGTAGCGCTGAACGGTATAGCCCTTGCGCTTCTTGGTGATCTTGCCGTCCTTGGCCTTGCCGTCCTCGTCGTTGTCGTCGGGGTTCAGACCCAAGCTCTGAATGGTGTCGCGCAGAATCTCGTCTTCGGGCTGGCGGCCGTTGGGATACACGTAATGGATCTTGTTGCGTACCTTAATGCCAAAGATGGGCGGGCAGGCAACATAGACATAGCCGGCATCGATCAGCGGGCGCATGTACTTGTAGAAGAACGTCAGCAGCAGGATGCGGATATGCGCACCGTCAACGTCTGCATCGGTCATGATGATGATCTTGTGGTAGCGCGCCTTGCTGATATCGAAGTCGCCACCGTCGCCGGCGCTCGTCGTGACGCCGCAGCCGATCGCGGTGATCAGGGATTGGATGGTGTCGCTCGAGAACGCGCGGTGGTCACCCACGCGCTCGACGTTCAAAATCTTGCCGCGCAGGGGCAGAATCGCCTGGATGTCTCGGCGACGGCCGTCCTTGGCCGAACCGCCTGCCGAGTCGCCCTCTACGATAAAGAGCTCGGTCAGCTCGGCATCGCGCACCGAGCAGTCGGCGAGCTTGCCGGGCAGCGACGCCGTCTCGAGCAGACTTTTGCGACGGGTCGCCTCGCGCGCCTTGCGGGCGGCGTTGCGGGCCTTGCAGGCCTGCTGGGCCTTCTTGACGATCTCGCGGGCGGGCTTGGGGTGCTCCTCCAGATAATCGGTCAGTCCATCGGTCACGATCTTGAGCGTGAGCGCGCGCATGTAGGAGCTGCCGAGCTTGGCCTTGGTCTGGCCCTCAAACTGCGGATCGGGCAGTTTAACCGAAATGACGGCCGAAAGGCCCTCGCGCACGTCGTCACCGCTCAGGTTGGCGTCCTTCTCCTTGAGCAGGTTCTGCTTGCGGGCGTAATCGTTAATCACGCGGGTGAGAGCGGTGCGGAAACCCTCGAGATGCATGCCGCCCTCGGGGGTGTAGATGTCGTTGGCAAACGACATGACGTTCTCGCCGTAGCCGGCATTCCACTGCAGGGACACCTCGACCTCGCCCATCTTGGTCACGGGCGCATCCGGATCCGACTTGCCCTCGATATAGATGGGCTCCTTGAAGGCCTCGGGAACGTCTTTGCCGTCGTTGAGGAACTTGACGAAGTCGATGATGCCACCCTCGTAGCAGAACTCCTCCACGTGGGGAGTCGCCTCGCGCTCGTCGGTCAGCACAATCTTTAGATTCTTATTGAGGAACGCCGTCTCCTGCAGACGGTTGTGCAGCGTATCGAAATCGTAGACACAGGTCTCGAAAATCTCGTCGTCGGGCCAGAAGCTGACGGTGGTGCCCGTCGAATCCGAGGTGCCCACGACCTCCATCTTCTTGACGGTCTTGCCGCGCGAGAACTCCATCTCGTAGACGCTGCCATCACGGCGCACCTGCACGACCACGCGCTTGGACAGTGCGTTGACGACGGAGATGCCCACGCCGTGCAGTCCGCCCGAGACCTTGTAGGCCGAGTTATCGAACTTACCGCCGGCGTGCAGGATCGTCATAACGACCTCGAGCGTCGGGATCTTTTTGATGGGATGCTCGTCGACGGGGATGCCTCGCCCGTTGTCGACGACCGTGATGGAGTTGTCGGCGTGGACCGTCACGTGAATCTCGGTGCAGAAACCGGCCATGGCCTCGTCAACGGAGTTGTCAACGATCTCCCACACCAGGTGATGCAGGCCGCTGGCGCTCGTCGAGCCGATATACATGCCCGGGCGCTTACGAACGGCCTCGAGACCTTCGAGAATCTTAATCTCGCCGCCATCGTAATCGTTTTCGTTTGCCACACGTCCTCCTTCAGCTAAGAAAATGTGTACAGCCTTACTAGTTTATCGTAAAAAAATACCCTCGGGAGCGAGGGTATTTGGCTCTACAAGGCCACCAGATGCGATTTAAGGCTCTTTCTTGCTTTGCACGCCCTTGGCCCACTCGGCACTGGCTCTCATGGCATTCTCGAGGGCCTCGCGCAGTTTTTGGTCTTCGATGGGCGCCACTTGGCGCTCGATCTCGCCGCGTTCGGCTTCGCTTAGATCGGCGTGCGGAACCGGCGGTCGCTCGGTCACGGCCGGGCGCAGGCGCTCCTTGGCAGCCGGCGGCGTGTGACCGGGCGCGGTCGTTTTGAACACCAGGCCGTCCACATGCGCGCCGGCCCGCTCCATGCGCGCCCGGATGATCTCGCGCAGCAGCGTCATCTCCTGCGTCCACGAGGGCGAATCGAGATACACCAGCAGCTCATTGGACTCGGGCAGGTAGCGTAGGCCCGTCACGTGGCGTCCCTCGCGCGTGCCCGAGCACACCGCATTCCAGGCACGATAGACCGCGCGCGACTCCTCGGCAGCCTCCATTTGCGCGCGGCGCTCAGGTGTCGCGGCCGCCAGGATGCGCTGACGCTCGGCATCCAAAAAGCCGCCAAAGGCAACCGTTCCGTTCTCGCGCTCGTAATTAGCACGCCTCACCCATGCTCACCACCTTGGCTCGTTCAAGCAGGTCATCAGTAAAGTACCCCAAGTTGGTGGTGGTTATGACCGTCTGGATGTCATCACCGATCAGCTGCAGAAAAGCGCCTCGACGCCCGGCATCGAGCTCGCTCATCACGTCGTCCAAAAGCAACAGTGGCGCGGTGCCCAGGATATCGCGCGCCACGGCCACTTCTGCCACCTTCCAGGCAAGCACCAGCGTTCGCTGCTGCCCTTGGCTGGCAAACGAACGGGCAGATCGACCCGCAACGGTAAACTCAATCTCGTCGCGATGCGGACCCACAAGCGTCACGCCGCGGCGCATCTCCTCATCGGCACGCTCATCGAGGGCCGCGAGCATATGCTCGTACGCCCAGCCCTTAAGTTCCTCGCGCCCCTCGGTTTGAGGCAAATCCCCCAGTGTGGACACATAGGACACGCCTGCGTCCTCACCGGACGCCACCTGCCCATACGCGGCGCGCACATGGCCTGCCAGTCGGTCGAGCAGGGCCAAACGATGCACGAGCAGGGCGGACCCGGCGCGAGCGATGGAGTCATTCCATGCGCCGAGCATCTCGCGGCAGCACCAGGACTCCTTGAGCAGGGCGTTGCGCTGCGTCACGCAACGCCCGTAGGTGCTCGCCAGGTCGGCGTAACGGGCGCTCAGTTGCACGCCAAAGTCGTCGAGGGCGGCCCGACGCACGCTGGCACCGCGTTTGACCATATCCAGATGATCGGGGCAAAAAAGCACGCTCGGCAAAACCCCGCGCACGCCGGCGGCCGAACATCTCTTGCCGTTACGGCTAAACGAGCGCTTGCCGTCCTCAACGCCCAGCCCCATATCGAGCACGCGGCCATCGCCCTCGAGTCTCAACTCGAGCCTGCACGAGCCCGTGCCGTCGTGCACGAGCTCGGTAGCGGTGGGATGCCTAAACGAGGCGCCGCTCGTCAAAAGCTGCAGCGCCTCTATAAGGTTGGTCTTTCCCGCCGCGTTGGGTCCCGCAAGCACCGTCACGCCTTCGTCCAGGTCAAGACGGTAGCTATCGAAACTGCGGTAGCGCGCGACGGAAAGGTTGCGGGCAAACATGGTCATGGCGCAGCGCTAGATGCGAACCGGCATGACCAGGTACAGATAGTTGATCTTGTCGTAGGACTTAAAGATACCCGCCTGCGAGTAGCTCTTGAGCTCCAGCGTGATCTCCTTCTCCTTGGATAGGGCATTGAGGCAGCCAAAGATGTAGTGGTAGTTAAAGGCGATGGTGCCCGACTCGCCCTCGGCCTCGACATCGATTGTCTCCTGCGCCAGATCCTGGTCATTGGAGATGGAGGACAGGCCCATCTGGCCGTTCTCGACATCGATCTCGAACTTGACTGCGGGGTTCGCGCTCGCGATGACCGCCACGCGCTTGAGGGCGGCATTAAAAGCCGCCACGTCGATCTTGACGCTCGTCACGCACGAATCGGGGATGAGCTGCTTGTAGTTGGGGTACACGCCCTCGATACGGCGCGACACGTAGGTGGTGTTGCCGGCCTCAAAGACAACCTGGGTGTCGGTGGCGCCGATCATGATGGTCGCCTGGCTGGCCATGATGCTCAGGGCGTCGTTGAAGGCGTCGGCCGGAACGTTGAGCTCAAAGGACCCCTCGAGCGTCGAGGTCTCGACCTGGGTGTCGCATACAGCCAGACGGAAGGAGTCGGTTGCCACCAGGCGCACGGTGTTGTTCTCGACCTTCATGTGCACGCCTCCCAGGATGGGGCGGGCCTTATCAGTCGAAGTGACGCGCCACACGCGGCTGACCATCTCGGACAGGATATCGGTCGGGAGCTCCACCGCACTTTCGATGGCATAGGCGGGGAACTCGGGGAAATCGTTGGCGTCGAGCGTGTTGAGGCGGAAGGAGCTCTTCTCGCATCCGATCAGCACCTGACGCTCCGAGAGCTCAAAGGTAACCGGGGCGTCGGGAAGGGTCTTCGTAATGTTCGAGAGCATCTTGCAGGGAATCACCATCTCGCCCTCTTCTTCGACATGCGCGGCAATGCGATGACGAATCGAGATGGTGTAGTTAGAGGTTTGGAATTCCAAGATGCCGTCCTGCGCCTTAACGAGCACGCCCGACAGGATGGGAAGGGTAGATGCCGAAGCGACGCCTTTCATAACGACGCCAATGGCTTGCGTGAGCGAGCTTTGGCTGACGGTAAACTTCATCTTTTAATACCTTTCTATAGATATAAATATCTTAATAATAGTAATAGCACTGACGAAACTGTTGATTACTCCCAAAAGCGCTGGTCAACCCCAAAAAGAGAATCGACAGCAACCTGTGCGCAACCGACCGTGTTTTCCACGTTCAAAACCTGCGGAAAACTTTTCGTCGCCTTGGGGCGAGTTTTAGACACGTTATGCCCGGCGTTTCGACAAGTTTTCAACAGGTGTCTCTATTTCCCTACGAGCGCAGTGTAATTTTATCTCGCAGCGATTTGAGATCCTCGGTTATGGTGCGGTCTTCCTGAATCATCTTCTGAACCTTTTTATAGCTCGTACTGACGGTTGAGTGGTTGCGGTTGCCAAACTCCGCGCCCACCGCCGTAGTCGTCATCTCGCACATCTCGATGGCCAGATATATGGCGATATGGCGGGCTTTGGCTATGTTGGCGTTGCGGCGCGGGCCGATGAGCTCCTCGTGCGTCACGCCGTACTGCTCTTCAATGACAGACTGGACCGTCTGCACGTTGATCTTTTTGGCCGACGTATCGAAGTACTGACTTGCGATGGCGTCGATGTCGTCGAAACTGAGCTCGCTGCCCTCGCGTTCGCGGTCTCCTGCCTCGCCGGCGCAGCGTTCGCAGAAGCTCTCGAGTTCGCGGATGTTGGTTCCCGAGACTTCTGCCATGTGCTTAAAGTGCTCGTCGGTCAGATGCCCACCATCGCCGCCATAGGCCGCCAGCAGCGAGTCGTCACCCGCCTCGGGTGCGGCGGCTATCGTGTTCTCGTAGTAGCGCTGCAAGATCTTGTATTTCATCTCGTAGCTGGGCTCCGCCACCAAACAGAGCATACCGGCATTAAAACGGCTGGTAAGGCGCTCGTCCATGCTCAGGTCTTTGGGCGCACGGTCGGCTGCGATGACGACTTTTTTGTTGTTGCGGATAAACTCGTCCATGAGCTGGAAGAAGTAGTCCACGCTCGCGCGCTTGCCGATGATGTTTTGAATGTCGTCGATGATGAGCACGTCCACGTCGTGGTATGCCTGCATGATGGGGGCGTTGCTCTTCTTTTGGCGGTCGAACTCCGTCATCAGGTCATCGAGGTACGCCTGTGAGTTGGCGTACTTTACCTTGATCTCGGGCGACTTTTCGGCGAGCTCGTTTTTGATGGCGAGCAGCAGATGGGTCTTGCCCAGCCCCGATTTGCCATAGATGAACAGGGATGTGCATGTGCCGCGTTCGTCCGCGAGCGCGGCAAACTTGAGGGCTGAGCGATAGGCATGGCTGTTTTCTGGGCCGTAGACAAAGTTTTCGAAGGTGAATTTCGAGTTGGCCGCGAGCGGCGCGCCGTCGGTGTTCTGCTCGATCGGTGCCGCAGCTGCGGGGACGCTCATGGGCGATGTGGAGGCTGGTTTTGCACTCTTTGCAGGCGCCTCGCCTTTCATCTGGTTCATCATGCGGCGGAAATCGTCGGCCGAAAGCGTGTTTTTGATTGCGATGCCCGAATTCTCGCCCGGTGTTGCGTCGTGCGCGATAGGCATGTGTGTGGCAGCGGACATGGGGGCCGCCGGCGTCGAGACGGTGGGCATGGTTTCACGGGAAACATCGCCGATTTGATGCTCGGGAGCCGACACTGTGGTGGTAGCTGGCGCCGCCGGGGGAACGACGGGTGCCGCGGGTGCGGCGTTATCTGCCGCGGAGCCCTGTGGTGCCACGATGTTGAGCGCAATCGGTGCAAAGGCGATCTCTTCCAGGTACGCCTCGATGGTCGGCTGATGCTTTTTGAGCTGAGCGATGGCAAATCGTGAGGGGGCCTCAATCGTCAAGGTGTCCTCGGTCAGGCTCACAGCACGCGATTGCCCCAGCATGTTGATGAGGCGCGCATCTTGGCCGTCGCGCTGACAAAAGGCGATGGCATCCCCCAGGATGATGCTTGCTTCCTCGTCCACTGTCTCTCCCGTTCCTTAATCTTGGGCCCGCACGCGAGCGCTTCCGATTTCGGTCAGATGGTATTTCTGCCCATGTTTGACTATCAAGCCCGTCTGCGCCAAATCGTTGAGCGTGCGCGACCAGGTGGGTGCAGAGTTTCCAAACGCCCGCGCCAAGTCCGTCGCGCCGCACTCTTGATGTTGGGCCAGATACCCTAATGCAGCGTTGCCGCGTTCGCTTATAAACACGTCCGACTGCGGTTGTGCGTATTGATTCGCCGCATTAGGATACATCATTTGAGCTGCTGGTTGTTGAGAACTCTGCATGGGCGGCATCTGCTGTTGAAAACTTTGCGGCCACTGTTGGTAAGGCTGCGGCGGCATCTGCTGAGTCCAGGGGTTGAGGTTTCCCTGCGGCATCTGCTGATACGGCTGCTGGTACGGCTGAGGATACTGCTGTGGATACGGCTGGGCATATCCCTGCTGCGGCATATATTGGGGAGGATACCCTTGTGGGTACGGTTGGTAGCCCATTTGCGCGACGTTTGGCATGGCCGCCGTCTGCTGCACGGCGCCTGTGTCCGGATCTGCCGAGCCTATCCCCTCCGGCATGTTTTGCACTGGGTTGCCCAGCGGTGTCTGGGGGTCTTGCATGGGAAAACTTCCAGGCTGCTGCATCTGCTGCGCCACGGGCTGCTGTGCAAACGTGCTGGATAGGGGATACGCCGGCTGCTCCGTCTCGGGGCGCACGGCGGCCCCTCGCCCTCCGGCGCGCTCGATTTCCTGTACGCGCTTGGGATTCAGGCTTACCGTGACCACGGTGCCGTTGCCCATGTTGTCCTCGATGGATACAGCGCCGCCGGCGTTTTCCAGGTACTCCTGCACCATGGGAAACCCGGCTCCGGTTCCGCGGATGTATCGTTTCATGTTGCTGTTTGCGCTGGTAACGCCAAAGTCGAACGCGCGCTCCTTGTCGTCGATCCCCGGTCCCTGGTCTGCGAATCGGATGGTGTCGCCGCCGTCTAGGATCGAGATGATGGGCTCTGCAAAGTGGGCGTGGATAAAGTTTTCGACAATCTCGCGGATAACCATGAGCGAGATGTGCCCGCCCTGTTCTTTCATGCACTGGTAGACGGTGTTGGTTGTCTCTTCCAGATAGGTGCGCACGTCCTTAGGTTCGATGACGATGACGCGCGGCGTCGACAGCATGTCGTCATAGACCGCGATGCGTGCGGCATACATGGCAGTCTGCGTTTTCGCAGCGGCCTGCTCTTCCTCGCCACGCTTTTCGCGCACGCCGGTGATGTGCTCGTTGTCGGGTGCCGGGTCTCCGGAATCGACCATGGTGTAAAAGTCGTCAGACATGCCGCTCGCAATCTTTCAAAAGGTTTCGAACAAATAGTAGCTCACCGTGCAATGTTTCTCATCTTTCGACAACTTTTCAAAACCTGTTGAAAACTTTGGAAAACAGGCGAAAAGTTCTCAACATTGCCAACATGACCTGTCGAAAACTCGATGAAATATCGTGAAAAGTTGTAATGCGGCGCAAATTTCGGTTGAGCTTATGGGGGAACCGTGTGAACTACGCAACCTTTTACCTTGGATTTCTTGACATTTGAACATTGATTTCCCTACAATCTTCAAGCTCACGTGTCTATATCTGCGTCCGCGCTCCCGCGGACACTCGAAATGCAGCAGGAGGAACTTAAGATGAAGCGTACGTATCAGCCTAATAAGCGTAAGCGTGCCAAGACCCATGGCTTCCGTGCCCGTATGGCCACCAAGGGTGGTCGTGCCGTGCTCGCCCGTCGCCGCGCCAAGGGCCGCAAGCGTCTCACTGTCTAGCAGCGATACACACATCTCGCATGAAGACTATTAAGTCTCGGCAAGATTTCGAGCATGTGTTCAGTCAGGGGCGTCGTTTCAATCACCCTCTGATTCGAATGACCATATGTGAATCGGTTGGCGAAGGCGACTCCGGAAGGGTCGCCTTCGTTGGTGCTAAACGGCTCGGTTGCGCAGTCGTGCGCAACCGTTCTAAGCGTGTGATGCGCGAGGCCGCCCGCAGCTGCGGATTTCCCGTTGCGGGTTATGACATCATCTTGTTCGCTACTCCCAAGACGAGGATCTCTTCGCCTCAGGAGATGGACAAGGCATTGCGTTCGCTTATGAAACGCGCCGGCGTTGCCGGGGAGGAGCGATGAGCAATCACGTTTTGCGACGTGTTGCCATCGCTCCTATTCGCATATATCAACAGGTTATTTCGCCCTTATTGCCTGACGCCTGCATTTATTACCCAACGTGCTCGCAATATGCCGTTCAGGCGATTGAGAAGTACGGTGTTTTGAGAGGCTGCTGGCTTGCCGTGAGGCGCATCGCTCGCTGCAATCCCCTGCACGTCGGCGGTTATGACCCTGTGCCCTAGCGGGCACTCGCTATCGGAGGAAAACTTACATGTGGGATTGGATCGTTAACATCCTTTTCGAGCTGCTCAAGCTCATCCAGACCTTTGCGGTCGACTGGGGCCTGTCCATCATCATCCTGGTGGTCATCATCCGTCTGCTGCTGACGCCGCTTATGCTCAAGTCGACCAAGTCGACGGCTCGCATGCAGGTGCTGCAGCCTAAGATGCTCGAGATCCAGGAGCGCTATGCCGACGATCCCCAGCGTCAGGCCGAGGAGATGCAGAAGTTCTACAGCGAGAACAAGTTCAACCCCATGGCTGGTTGTCTGCCGCTGTTGATCCAGATGCCTGTCCTGTTCGCCCTGTTTACGCTGCTGCGTAACCTGCCGCAGTACTTTAGCGACGGCACGTTCTCGTTCTTCAACATCCTGCCTGACCTTACCACCACGCCGAGCGCTTCTTTTGCCGATGGCTTTATGGTTGCGCTGCCTGCACTGGTTTGCCTGATTCTGTTCGCTGTCTTGACCCTGATTCCGCAGCTGTATATGTCTCGCAATCAGACCGGTCAGCAGGCCCAGAGCATGCGCATGATGGCCGTCGTCATGACCGTCATGATGCTTTGGATGGGCTGGAGCCTGCCCGTCGGCGTTCTGCTGTACTACGATGTGTCTTCTGCCTGGCAGGTTATCCAGCAGATCTTCGTGACGCAGAAGGTTATCGACAAGGCTAAGGCCGATGAGGAGGAGCGCCTCAAGAACGCTCCGCTGCAGGTCGAGGTTACCCGTCGCGAGAAGAAGCCGCGTCCGCACAAGAAGAAGTAGTGGGATAGTATTCTTATTTAGGTACCTAACTTTTGGAGTTCGTTATGTCTGAAGAGATCGTCGAGGATATGCTTGAGGAGGTTGCCCCGCGGGTCGCGGGCGATTATCCCGAGATTGCACAGCGTTACAAGGCTGGTGAAGAGCTGACCGATGAGGAGCTCGACACCATTGCCGATGTGGCTATTTCCATTCTGCGTTCCATCCTTTCGCACTTCGATGCGGCGAACTCACCCATCGATGAGTATGAGGGTGACGAGGGCGAGTTGATCCTGGACGTAACTGCTCCTGATCTTGCTGTTCTCATTGGCCGTCATGGACGTACCCTCGATGCTCTTCAAGTTATGTTCTCCCTGTTGGTGAGTCGCAAGCTTGGCTTTAGGTATCCGGTCGTCGTCGACGTCGAAGGTTATAAGAGCCGTCGACAGGACAAGGTTGCTTCTATGGCCCAGTCCGCTGCCGAGCGCGCTATTCGCACTCATAAAAGTGTTTCCTTGCCGCCTATGAATGCCTACGAACGTCGACTGGTTCATATTGCCCTTCGTGGTAACGATGCTGTCGACACGCATTCTGAGGGCTCTGACCCCGATCGCCATGTTGTGATTGTTGCTCGATAATCTTCTCGAGTCTATGCTAAGGGGACGTGGTTTCCACGTCCCCTTTTTTTGTCAAAAGTTCTCGATACACTGATTTTTGTCAGAAAGGAGTCGTCTTGTTTGTTTTAACTGATGAGCAGGCAAGCCAAATGCTGGGCCGTCTTATTTCGTATCGCAAAGACTATTCTTTGAAGGTCTCCGACGAGAGCCTTCGTGTCTGTATCAAGCATCTTGATCTTGTTCTGGAGGCCAATAAGACTACTAATCTAACGCGCATCCTGAATGTTGATGATGCAGCCGTCCTTCATATTCTGGACTCACTTGTTTTACTGCCCTATATTGATAAAGCTCCTGAAGGTGCTTTGCTTGATATGGGTACCGGTGCTGGATTTCCAGGTATTCCGTTGACTATTGCAAGTGGGCGAAAGGCTACCTATATCGATTCCGTTGGCAAGAAAGTAGATGCTGTTAACTCCTTTGTTAGTGCGCTTAGACTCAAGCATGCTTATGCCGTTCACGATCGTCTTGAGGAATATGCTCGATCCCATAAGAAGCAATTTGCAGTTGTGACCGCCCGTGCGCTCGCACCATTACCGGTTCTCGTTGAATATGCTTCTCCTTTTCTAAAAGATGGTGGTCTCTTTGTTATTACGAAGGGGAATCCATCTGATGAAGAGTTTCAATCTGGTATTGCTGCTGCAAAGATATGCGGCTTTACCACGCTTATGACGGACGACCTTGATTTGCCGAATGGTCTGGGTCACCGTGAATTTATTATCCTTAAAAAGACTCGTCATGCCTCGGTTTCTCTTCCTCGTGCTAATGGCATGGCAAAAAAGAATCCGCTTGCCTAGATGTTTCACGTGAAACATAATGGATAGTGTCGATTGTTATGTTTCACGTGAAACATAACAATCGATGTCGAATCGGATTGTTTCACGTGAAACATCCTCCATTCAACAGCTTTAAATACACCAGGAGGGACCGTGGGATTTCGCGACGTTAAGCGTTCTAAGAGTGCAAAAGACACGCGTGTCATTGCTATCATCAACCAAAAAGGCGGCGTAGGTAAGTCCACCACGGCTGTAAATCTTGCAGCAGCGTTGGGTGAACTGGGCCGAAAGACGTTAATTGTCGATTTTGACCCGCAGGGTAATAGTACGAGTGGTTTTGGAATCGAAAAAGAAGAACTCGATCACTGCATCTATGATGCATTGCTGAACGATGTTCCGGCGGAATCGCTCGTTCTTGATACAAATTGCAATAAGGTATTTGTAATCCCGGCAACTATCCAGCTTGCGGGTGCGGAAATCGAACTTGTCAGTGCGATTGCCCGTGAGACTCGCTTAAAGGATCTGCTTGAGCCTGTTCAGGATGAGTTTGATTTTATATTCATCGATTGCCCGCCATCGCTTGGTTTGCTGACCATCAATGCGTTAACAGCAGCAGACAGTGTTTTGATTCCTATTCAATGCGAATATTACGCACTCGAAGGTGTCACAAAGCTGCTTGAATCGATGAAGATGGTTAAAACACGCCTTAATAAGAGCCTTGATACTTATGGCGTGCTCATGACTATGTACGATTCGCGTACATCGCTTTCGAACCAGGTTGTGGAAGAGGTTCAATCGTATTTTGGTGACAAGGCATTCAAGACCTTGATTCCACGCACAGTTAAAATTTCAGAAGCACCCTCGTTCGGAGAGCCAGTAATTACCTATGCGCCACAGAACAAGGGCGCAAAGGCGTATATGAACCTTGCTAAAGAGGTGATTAAGCGTGCCTAGTCCTAAGAAGCGCGGCGGCTTGGGTCGTGGTCTCAATGCACTGGTCTCAGAAGCTGAATATGAGACTGGTGGATCTGCAGCGTCAGCATCAAATGCCGTTTCGGAAACTAAGCTTCCAATCGAAGACATCGTTCCGAACCCAAATCAGCCACGAATTCACTTCAACGAGACCGAGCTTCGAGAGTTGAGTGAGTCAATTCAGGAGCATGGCGTTCTTCAGCCGCTTCTTGTGCGCAAGCACGGTAATGGCTATGAGATTATCGCGGGTGAGCGCCGTTATCAGGCTTCGAAACTTGCGGGTCTTGAGGAGCTCCCCGTCATCATTAAAGATGTTGATGATGAGCAGATGCTTGCACTCGCGCTGATTGAAAACCTTCAGCGCTCTGACCTTAACCCCGTCGAAGAGGCAAAGGGATATCGACAGCTCATCGATGCGAGCGGTATGACTCAAGAAGCCTTGTCAAAGGCTGTTAGCAAGTCTCGCTCAGCAATTACCAATTCGTTGCGTTTGCTCGATCTTCCAGAGGTAGTTCAGCAGATGATCTTCGAAGGCAAGCTGACTGCTGGTCATGCGCGTGCAATTCTTGCGGTTCCGTATGAAGATGCGCGCATTAATCTTGCTGAGAAGGTTGTTGCAGAGGGATTGTCTGTCCGTGCGACAGAAAATCTTGCCCCACTGTTTTCTGCCGGAGAGACGCCCAAAACACCTCGCCCTGCAACGCCTCAGTCTTTTAAGAAGGCTGCACGCGTTCTGCGTCAGGTGTTTAACACGAACGTTCGCGTCAAGAGCTCGCGCGGCAAGAATAAAATCGAGATTGAGTTTAAGGATGAGGAAGAGCTGTCTCGCATTCTTGGCGAGATGATTCAATTTGACCAGGGAGATCAGGATGAAGAATAAAGTTCTGACTGCTCTTGCTTTGGCTGCAACTGTAGCGGTTGGTGCGTTTGCGGGATTTAAGATCGCAACAGACGATGAATTGTGTGGTCGTCTGCTTCGCGGAGTGCAAGATATCGTCGATACGTCCAAAAAGAAAATGGATGTTATGACTGAGGATGTCGCTGTGCGTACAGCTCAGGTAACTAAGAATCCTAAGATTAATCAAGATTGGGTTAATCATCAATGGGAAAATGTAGGCTTTTAGGTACCTAACAATTACTAGCCTTTTTTAAGGGGTCCTTGTCTGAACGCCAGAACAAGGACCCCTTATTTCTTTCGAAAAAGTTGTTGAACAATCGCTCGATGCGAATTAGCGATAGATATGAAACAGCCCCGGTTGCAATTAAGCAACCGGGGCTGTTCGATGTTTCACATGAAACGTTTAGGTTGGTCTCCCCTACGCGTACTTCTGAACCTTGAAGCGCTGCTTGAGTTGGCCGCAAGCAGCGTCGATATCGTTGCCGCGAGAGTTACGGATCGTGGTCTCAATGCCACGGGACTCAAGACGACGCTGAAGGTCTTCAACCTTATGAATCGGTGACGGTTTGAGAGGACTGCCCTCGATATCGTTGAGCTGGATCAGGTTGACGTGGCACAGCGTGCCCTCGCAGAAGTCGCAGAGCGCCTGCATCTCGGGGTTGGTGTCATTGACGCCCTCGATCATGGCGTATTCGTATGTCGGACGGCGTCCGGTCTTTTCGGTGTAGAGCTGAAGGGCCTCGTGAAGGCGCAAAAGCGTGTACTTCTTAACGCCCGGCATGAGCTTATTGCGCGTGGACTGAATGGCAGAGTGCAGCGAGACGGCGAGCGTGAACTGCTCGGGAATGTCGGCAAACTTGCGAATACCAGGAATGACGCCGCTGGTGGAGACAGTGAGATGACGTGCTCCAATACCGATTCCATCGGGGTCATTAAGAATACGCAGTGCCTTGAGGACCTCGTCGTAGTTGGCGAAAGGCTCACCTTGGCCCATGAACACGACGCTCGTCGCGCGCTCACCAAAGTCGTTGGAAACATGCAGTACCTGGTCAACGATCTCTTGAGCGGTCAGTGAGCGCTTGAGGCCGTTCAGACCGGTAGCGCAAAAAGCGCAGCCCATACCACAGCCGGCTTGGGTAGATACGCAGACAGACAGCTTGTTGCGACGAGGCATGCCGACGGTCTCGACGGAGATACCGTCGTGGTACTCGAGTAGGTATTTACGAGAGCCATCCTTAGACACCTGCTTGGCGAGCTCGGTCGGCGTGTCGAAGGCAAATGCCTCCTTCAGCTGCTCGCGGAAGGCCTTGGGAAGGTTGGTCATGTCATCAAACGAACAAACGTTCTTCTCAAAAACCCATTCGATGAGCTGCTTTGCGCGAAAAGCGGGTTGGCCGAGTTCGGCGACAAGTTCGCGAATATCGTTTTGGCTCAAGTCGCGAATGTCTTGAGATTTAGTCCTGGGATTCATGGAAGCCTTTCGATTTTGGGGAAACGTAGAGGGTATCGCTACAATATGGTATCAGCTGCAGGAATTATAGAGGAGGAGTCTGCCCATGCCGGGTAAAAGCCTAGAGAACATGCACGTAGCGGTCTTGGCGGGCGGCCATTCCGCCGAACGCGAGATTTCGCTCAATTCGGGAAAGAATGTCGTGGTGGCACTGAAGGAGGCCGGCTACACCTCGGTGGAGCTGCTCGATGCCGCCGCCGATGACTTTATGGTGACTATGGCGACCGGTGGCTTCGACGTGGCATTTATCGCCATGCACGGCGCCGGCGGTGAGGATGGCGCCATGCAGGGGGCCATGGAGACGCTGGGTATTCCCTACACGGCGTCAGGCGTGCTCGCCAGCGCATGTGGCGCCGATAAAGAGGTTTCAAAACTTCTGTATGCCAGGGCGGGCATCCCCATTGCCCCCGGCCTGGCGCTTGAGGCGGGCGACGAGGTCGATATCGATCGTATCGTCGAGATTTGTGGCGAGCGGTGCTTTGTAAAGCCCGCCGTCAACGGCTCCAGCTACGGCATTTCGCTCGTTCACGAGCCCTCAGAGCTGCCGGCGGCAATCGCCAAGGCTTTTGAGTACGGCGATAAAGTGCTGGTCGAAAAGTGCATCGAGGGAACCGAGATCACTGTGGGCGTGTACGGCGAGGACGACGTGCGCGCGCTGCCGATTGTGGAGATTCGCAAGCCTGAGGACTGCGAGTTCTACGACCTGGATGTAAAGTACGTCGACCCCACAGACATCCACCGCATTCCGGCGCAGATTTCGCCCGAAAACTATGCGCGTGCCCAGGAACTTGCCTGTGCGGCCCATAAGGCCATCGGCTGTCTGGGCGTTTCGCGCAGCGATTTTATCGTGAGCGAGGACGGCCCTGTCATTCTCGAGACCAACACCATTCCCGGCATGACCGATACGTCGCTGTATCCCGATGAGATTCGCCATACCGACGACATGACGTTCCCGCAGGTGTGCGACAGCCTGATCCGTATGGGTCTCCGCCGGGCGGGCGTTGCATGCTAATCGAGGACGCCGTATCTCCTGGAACGCCGCAGTTTGTCATCGATTCTTATGCCACGCTTGCCGAGCGCGCTAAGACGCAATCGTTTGGCCTCATCGAGGAGGACGTAATCGTCCTCGATACCGAGACCACGGGTCTTTCGGTGCAGGACAACGAGTTAATTGAGATTTCCGCGGCCCGCCTTTCGGGCCGCGAGATCATTGACCGCTTTGATACGTTCGTGCATCCCAAGCAGCTGATCCCTGTAGAGATTACCGAGCTCACGAGCATTACGAACGTCGATGTGGCAGATGCCCCGTCGGCCGTCGAGGCCGTCGCGGCGCTCGCCGACTTCGTGGGCGGCTGTCCTGTTATCGCGCATAACGCCACGTTTGACCGGTCGTTCATCGAATCGGTCAAGGGCGGCGTCAACGTGAGTGATATCTGGATCGATTCGCTGGCGCTATCGCGCATTGCGCTTCCGCGCCTGACATCGCACAAACTGTCCTTTATGGCCGACTTGTTTGGGTGCGATTCGGTATCGCACCGTGCGAACGCCGACGTTGATGCCCTGTGCGGTGTGTGGCGCGTGTTGCTCGTGGCGCTCACCGACTTGCCCCAGGGCTTAATGGCGCGCTTGGCCGACATGCACCCCGACGTGCCCTGGTCTTATCGTCCCATCTTCTCGTTCTTGGCGGGACAGAACCCCGGTTCCATCTTCTCTCTCAGCGCCGCCCGCGCCGACGTACTCAAGGCCGATCGGGCCGATGATCGCGTTGATGCGGACGAGCTACCGGTCCTTAAGATGCCGAGCCGCGAGGAAATCGAGGCGGACTATGCACCGGGCGGTCTGGTTAATCGCATGTATCCCACCTATGAGCCGCGCGACGAGCAGATCGCGATGGCGGTTGAGGTGCGCGATGCGCTGGTCACGGGTACCCATCGCGTGATCGAGGCAGGCACGGGCGTCGGTAAGTCGATGGCCTATCTCGTGCCCTTCGCCGAGGCTGCCCGCCGAAACAACATTACCGTCGGCATCGCGACCAAATCGAATAATCTTGCCGATCAGCTTATGTACCATGAGCTGCCAAAGCTCGCCGAACAGCTGGACGGGGGCCTGTCGTTTTGTGCGCTCAAGGGCTATGACCACTATCCGTGTCTACGCAAGCTCGAGCGCATGAGCCGTGGTCAGGTTGAGATCACCACCAAGCGTGATCCCGCCGACACGCTTACGGCGGTCGCGGTCATTATGGCGTACGTCTGCCAGTCAGCCGACGGCGACCTTGATTCGCTTGGCATTCGCTGGCGCAGTGTCAACCGTCCCGACTTTACGACGGCCTCGCGCGAGTGCGCTCGTCGTCTGTGTCCGTTCTTCCCTGACAAATGCCTGGTCCACGGGGCGCGCCGCCGTGCGGCACATGCCGACGTGGTGGTTACCAACCATTCCCTGCTGTTCCGCAACGTGGCCGCCGAGGGAAGGATTTTGCCTCCGATTCGTCACTGGGTGGTCGACGAGGCCCATTCCATCGAGCGCGAGGCTCGTCGCCAATGGGCGCGCGTGGTTTCGGCAGATGAGTCGCGCGTGCTGTTTGAGCGCTTGGGTGGGTCGAGTGCCGGCGCGCTGAGTCAGGTTTCCCGTGACCTGGCCACTTCCGAGGGCTCCACGCTCTACCTGGGACTCACCGCCAAAGCAACGTCGACGGTTGCCCGCGCGAGCATGGCGATTGCCGATGTGTTCGATGGCGTGCGCGAGCTTGGCCGCCGTGCCCGCGGGGGCTATGACAACGCGAATCTGTGGATTGGCCCCGAGCTGCGCGAGTCGGATGACTGGCACGATTTTTTGCAGTCGGCCTATACCGCAATTGATGTACTGGACCGGGCGGATAAAAGCGTAGACGCGCTGGTGCAAGCTGTCTCTGCCGATAAGCCCGAGGTCGTCGTCGACCTGGGCGACATTTCGCGCCGTCTGCACGAGTTGGTCGAGAATCTCAAGCTCATCATTGAGGGTACGGATGAGCACTATGTGTACTCACTGCAGGTTAACCGCCGGCTGCGAGCGGGCGGGGAGTCTATGACCGCCGAGCGCATCGATATCGGCGAGGCCTTGGCGAACGAGTGGCTGCCCGAGGTGCACACGGCCATCTTCGCTTCGGCGACCATGACGGTGTCTAAGAGCTTTGAGCATTTCAACCATGCCGTCGGCCTCGATCGCATCGGTGCGTCGACATCCTCATCGCTACACCTTGATTCGAGCTATGACTTTGACTCGAATATGGCCGTGGTTGTGGCGGGGGACATTCCCGATCCGCGCGATCGCGAGCGCTATCTGTCGGCGCTCGAGCGTGTGCTGGTCGATGCCCATTTCGCCATGGGTGGATCGGTGCTCACGCTCTTCACTAACAGGCGCGATATGGAGGACCTGTATGCCCGTGTCGAGCCCAAATTGGCGCGAGCGGGCCTGGAGCTCAATTGCCAGCAACGCAACTCGTCCCCGCGTCGCCTGCGCGATCGGTTTATCAACGAGCCGACCTCATCGCTCTTTGCGCTCAAGGCCTTTTGGGAGGGCTTTGACGCCAGCGGCGAGACGCTGCGCTGCGTCATTATCCCCAAGCTGCCGTTCTCGAGCCCCACGGATCCTCTTTCGTGTGAGCGCAACCTGCGCGAAGACCGCGCCTGGGCGCGCTACTCGCTGCCCGAGGCGGTGCTCGAAGTCAAGCAAGCCGCCGGCCGTCTCATCCGCTCGTCAACCGATTGCGGTGTGCTCATCTTGGCAGATCCGCGCTTGGTGACAAAGGGCTACGGCAAGAAGTTCTTGACGTCGCTGCCCACGACTTCCTACCAGCGTATCGAGTCGGCACAGATCGGTCATTATTTGCAGCTGTGGCGTGCACGCCACGAGCGACGCCGTTAAAGCGGGCAGGTCAGGCTCTTCGCCATATCGCATAGACGCTTTGCCGAGGCGGGGTCATCCAGTATGCGGATGGCTCCGCCCGCTGCGATTACCTGGCAGAACAGCCAGTGCTCTGACCCATAACGCACGGTCACCGTCGCCATGTCTGCCCCGTTTGGCTCAATCGACATGATGCCGGCCCAGTCTAGGCGCTCTGCCATGTCGAGCGGCATGAGGAGTTTTGCGCTCTGCTCCGCTTGGGAAAGGGATTCGTGGAGGGACAAGGACGCGGGTGTGTGGCGCTCCACGGAATCGTCGGTAAGGGCAAGGCCTTCGATTTTGTCCATGCGGTAGGAGCGCTGCGCATCAACTTCGACATCCCAGGCAATCAGATATGTTTGGTCGCCATGCGTCGCGATGCGCAGGGGGTCGATGAGACGCTCACGCGGCCGTGTGTCGTCCATCGAACGGTAGATGATGCGGCATCGAACGCCGTCTTGAATCGCGCAGTTCAGCTGTTGCCAGTGCGATCCTCGGGCAACGGTATCGACGACGCGCTGGTTGTAGCCGAGTTTCTCGGGTAGGAGGGCGTGTCGGATACGCTCTGCTGCCCGAGAGTCGATTCCCATCGATTCGAGTTCGTGGTTGAGCACGGCACCTTCGGCGGCACTTAGGCGCAAGGGCAGCACACGCCCCGCATCGCCTGTCAGGATGATGCACTCGCCGTGGCGTTCGCAGATGATGCGTGCTCCCGACTCACGGTCAGCGAGGGTCGAGACGATATCGATAATTTCGTCGAGCGCCGCACCCGTGATATCAAAACGGCTGCAGATATCCCCTCGTGTCATACCGGTCTCGCCGGCAGCGTAGAGGGCCTCCATGATGTCAATCGCACGCGAGAGCCTTTGCTCGCTGGTGAGTTTACGCACGGGCATGCTCGTGCACCGTCCTTTCGATGAGGTGGTTCCACGCCAGTTTAAGTGCATCGGGGGCAACGGGTCTCATGCCGTCCATGGCGTGCTCCATACAAAACGAGGCAGCGGCATTAAGGTCGCGCACGCCGACGGTCCAGGTCCAACCCTCTTCGGTGTGCGTGAGCTCCCCGCGACCGCGCGTTAGACCGCTGACCATGTCGGCCTGGGCTTGCGGGGCAAACGAAAAGGTCGCCATAACGGGCTTGCAATCGGCAAAATCAAACTCGAAGAACAGGCGATCGTTCAGGTTAAAGTCGGCGGGGATGGAGTAGGCCTTCGAGGGGCGCCATGCGCGAACGATACGGTCGCAGCGAAACGTCCTGATTTCATCGGTGGCGTTGTCGAGTCCGCAAAAATACGCCACACCCTCGTGCTCAAACATGCCGTATACGCAGACGGTGCGCTCTTTTTGCTCCCCGTGCCCGTTTTGATACAAAAAGCGCAGTGCGCAGCGTTCGGCGAAAGCGCTCCACACCGCATCGACGGCGGGTAAGCGACGGGCGGGAGGCTCTTCTGCGGTCGATGCGCCGGTGAGGTAGGCGATCTTGGAGCGTATGTCTGCAAGCGGCGTGGCAAACGCGGCCGAACCGGTCGCAAGGGTCTGGTCGATAGCGTCGAGCAAGATGTCCGCGTCGTCTGCGGTGATGAGGCCACCGGCCGCAAACGTGTGCTCGCGATCGATGGTCCACGCGCTTTCTTCGGTTTCTTGGGCGCCTGCTGCGCGAACTTCCTTGATCGTGATTCCGCGTTCGAGGAGTTTTTCGCGATCGCGGCGAAACTTGCGCTTGTCCGAGTCGATATTGCCCGACCCATAGCCAAGATCGGAATCCAGGACAATTTGCTCTGTGGTCAATGGCTCGGGAGAGCTGTTGAGGACAAAGAACAGATTGAGGATGCGCTGGGCGGTCTTGTCGAAACCGGGTTCCGGCGCCCCATTTTTATTCGTTACGGTTGTATCGCTTGCCGTCATAGAATCCTCGCATGGGAAGGTGTTTGATGCCATGATTTTAGTCCGATATGGAGATTAGGCTATATCCTTGTCCGCTTGGGGCGTTAAGATGCCCAGAATTCGGCCGTTTGCGCCCGCTCGGGGTATACTTTCGACTATATACGGTTCTAATGTGCATACATTGGGCCTATTTGTCGGATTATGGATGTGGAGCGCATATGGCGAACACCCAGAACTATATTAACCACCTGTTGCAGAACACTGGCATCACGCCGGCGTGCAGCGAAGAAGAGCGCTTGGCTGCCGAAGATATCGCTCAAATTT
This sequence comes from uncultured Collinsella sp., assembly GCA_937980385.1. Classification (GTDB taxonomy): domain Bacteria; phylum Actinomycetota; class Coriobacteriia; order Coriobacteriales; family Coriobacteriaceae; genus Collinsella. The sequence goes on from CALJPV010000015.1 coordinate 24,252, forward strand.
TCCGCAACCACGGCTTTGATCCCGAGGTGCAGGAGTTTAATGCTCCCGCGCCGAGCAGGATGGCGTTTGCCGTTACGGGCATTCTGGCATTCGCCGGTGCCCTGCTTATGGGCATCGGTGGCGGTATCGGCTTAGTCGGCACCCTGTTGGCCATTGTCGGAGCCGTGCTCTATGTGCTCGAGCGAACCGGGCGCCCCGTGATCTCGCGCCTGGGCAAGACGGGCGTGAGCCAAAACGTCATCGCCTACCACAAGGCGTCGGGCCCGCTTGCCTCTCCGCGCAATCGCCCGGTTGTCGTCGTCGCGCACTATGACTCCCCGCGCGCCGAACTGCTCGCTCGCGAGCCCTATGCGCCGTACCGAGCGCTGATCGCCAAATTGCTCCCGATTGCCACGATTGCTCCCGCGGCTATTGCCAACCTGCGCATCTTGCCGCTTCCCGGCGCGTTGAAGGTCCTGCTGTGGATTGTCGCGATCCTTGCCTCCCTCGTGGCGCTCGCCAATGCCGCCAATATCATTTCCAATCGTTTTGTCCTTCCCTACACGTCCGGCTCGGTTTGCAACAAGTCCTCTGTTGCCGCCATGCTGGGTGTCATGGATAACGTCGCCCCCTATCAGGGTGAGAACGAGTTCCCTGACGATATTCCGTTTGACACGTATTTTGGCGAGCAGAAGCGTCGCGCCGAGGAGATGGCGCGCGCGGCAGCCGAGTACGCCGCGGCCCAGCAGCAAAACGATTACGGCAATACCATCGAGTACGAAGAGCCTGCCTATACCGAGGATGAGTATGGCCAGCCGGTCGCTCCCGAGGGTGAGCAGGGCGAGGCTTTTGATGAGCAAATCGATGGATTCGAAGGTGCTTCTGCCGACGAGACCCTGATTGGCGTCATTGCACCCGAGTCCCAGGTCCAAGATATTCCGGCCGAGGAGCCCGTTGCAGACGAGTCCGCTGCCGAGTCGGCAGAGGAGCCTGCCGCGGCCGAGCAGGCCGAGCCCGAGCCCAAGCTTTATCGCAATGCCGCCGGCAACATCCGGTTTGGCTCGGATGCCATCCGTGCCCTGGGAATGCTTCCCGAGTCCTGTACGCTCGATTACGAAGAGGGCGAGGAGCCGACGTTCGAGCCCGCGCCCCAGCCCGACCCGGTCGTGGCTGCGCAGCCCGATGAGGCCAATGCCGTCGAGACGGAAGCCGATGCGGAGACTGCTATCGATCCCGCAGCCGGTCTGGACGTCATGGCGCCTGCCCCGGCGCCCGAGGAGCTCGATAATACCGAGGACGACTACGATGCGTATCCGCAGCGTGTGTCCTACGAGAGCGACACCGATTTTTCTGCCGAGCTTCCGGTGACGACGCCCCACGCCGATATCGCTTCCGCGTTTTCTTCGATCGGTGCCAGCGCCTCCCATTTCTTTAAGGGGGCATTCGAAAAGGGCAAGAAACTCGTTGACGACTTTGAGGAAAAGCGTGCTGCTGCCCGCGAGGCAGCCGCGCGCGAGGCTGCAGCCAAGCAACAGGCGGCCGAGGCCGAGCGCGAGCGCGCGGCACAGGAATTTGAGCAAAACGCCGCCGAGCAGCCGGTATCTGTTGATGTTGCCGCCGCAACGACGTCTTTCGAGGCGCCGCAGCCTTCGTCTGCGGATGTTGCCGGGGAGACGGCGACTTTCGAAACCCAACAGCCAGTCGACAGCACTGTGTCGTTTGATGCCACGATGACGTTTGAGAAGCAGGGCACCGCTATCGCCGAGCCCCTTTCCGCTCCTGTCGAGGACGAGCCCGCTGCGCCCGATACGGTCGAGGATCAATCTGCGGCGGAACAGGTCGCTGCGGACAGCTCCGAGCAAGAGCCTGAGCCCGTGGCCCCCGAAGCTCCGCAGGCGGATGAGTCGAGGCCCTACTCTACGCAGATCTTCACCATGCCCGCGCCGAGCGATCCCGGCGCCACGGTTGCCAACGCTGCTCCGTCGCAGGCCGAGACGGTCGATGCTCTGATGGCTCAGATCTCGTCTCAGGCGTCGCCGCGCCCGAACATGAACGTTCCCGACCCGGCATCCGCGCCGGCTCCCATGCCCTCTGCGTCTCCGCTGGCCTCGGTCCCCGATCCCTCGATGCCTTCGATGCGGCAGGCCAATGTCGCCTCGCGCACCTCGCTGTTCGACCTTCCCGACCCTTCGGCTCAGGTTAACGATCCCTTCGCGACGGCACAGGGTCCCGAGCCCACATCGGCTCCGGTTGTTCCCCCCATGCCGGTCACCTCGGATGTTCAGCCGCTTGAGACTATCTCGGCTCCTGCCGCTCCGGCCGCCAAGCCGCAAAAGCGCGGCTTGGGCGGTCTGTTCGGTCGCAAAAAGAAAAACGAGCAGGACAGCATGAGCGATTGGCTTGGCGTCGAGGATGATTACGACGCCAAGAATTCTGGTCGCGGTATCGGCTCGTGGGATAACTTCGAGGATGACGACGACGGCTGGAAGGGCGGTGCCACGTCTTCCGATGGAGCTTCCGCCGAGGATATGCTCGCTGCCGTTGCCTCCATGGGCGATGACGAGCTGCTTGGCCACGACATCTGGTTTGTGGCTACAGGCGCTTCCGATTGCGACGGCGCCGGCATGAAGGCGTTCCTGGCCGCGCATCGCGACAAGCTCCGCGGCGTGTTCTTTATCAACCTTGAGTCCATTGGTGCCGGTAGGCTTTCGGTCGTGACGGTCGAGGGCGAGCAGCAATTGCTCAAGGGTGACCGACGCATCATGAACTTGGTCAACAAGGTGTGCAAGTCGTTCCATGTCGATTGCGGTGCATTTGAGATGCCCTATGCCAAGACCGATGCCTATGCTGCTCTCGAGGCAAGCCGACGCGCCCTTACCATTGCCGGCGTCGACGGCCCACGTTTGGCATGCGCTCACACTGAGGACGATCTGCCGTACAACGTCAATCCGACAAATATCGCTACGGTGTCCGAGGTCGTGACCGAGGTCATTCGTCGTTCGTAGGTTGACCTATAAGGAGTCTGCGTGTTTTCGTACATCAAGCGCCACTGGCCCGTCTATCTCATCTTGGTCCTGATCGCCATTGCCCTTGGTTTCGGGGCCGCGTATATCGTGGGTGTTAAAGGCTCAACGCCTGAGTCCACGATTAGCGAAGAAGTGGAGCACGAGCAGAGTTTGGGAGCCGACGGCATCTCCAAGTCCGAACAAGCGCTCATCGACGGTGGGTCTGCATCTGGGGAATAGCCATTTCGCCACGAACGAATAAGAGGCGAGCCGGGAGACGGGCTCGCCTCTTTTTTATTGCGTCAGCGACGTTTTGACGCCAGCTTTAGATGGGCAAACCAGATTGTCGCGGCGCCGGAGGTCACGAAGGCGGTGAGGCAGGCGGCAATGGGAAGGGAGCCCGTTGCCGGTAAATCTTGCGGCATGACGCATCGCTGGATGACGCGATCCTCGTCATGTGATTCAAGGTTGCTACCGCCGCCATTGCGACAGAGGTCAACGCGAGCGCTGTTGGCGAGTGCGGTCTGAGGCGTGTAAGACGACGCGGCCTGCATATGGATGACGGCACCGTGAATATCCGAGTCAAGGACGGCGCTCACATCATCAAGGTCGTCATGCTCGTCTTTGAGGTCCTCGCGGGTCCAAGATTCTGCAGCGCCTCTTGTCGTGAAGTCGGCCGATACGGCCCCGTACTCAAGACGAATGCCCGTGACGGCGGTATCGTCCAAAAGAGCGAGCTCTTTTGCCTCGAGGGTGACCGACTCCGTTGTTGGGATATCGGCTTTCCAAAGATGCCAATCGCCGTAATCGACCATGCGCAAATCGTCACCTAGGAACTTTTTGACCTCGTCCGTTTTGAGCCAGGGGTTGTCATGCCCGTCGCTGAGCGTTGCATTGGCCTGTTCGCCCGTATCGATACTTCCCACTGGAGACGTTCGGTACCACACGTTGCAAAGACCGTCGATGTCCCCAGCCGCGACAGGGGTTTCGATGGCGATGAGCCTGGCAGTGCCGTCTTTGGCGCATTCGAGATCGTCGGTGATGGTGAATTCATCAACCCAGGTATTCGACTCATTTTTAGCATCGAGCGTATAAGAGAAGGAGCCGTCCGCATCGGATTGTGCCACGGCTCGGTTTTTGCCATCGCCGTTGGCGACGAGACCCTTACCGATAGGGCGGGCGATCTCTTGCCGCTTGTCGACTCTGCCCTCGATCTCGATGGGTGTGTCCTTCATGGCTACCGTCTGCACTTCTCCTGTGGCCTTAATTTCAAACGTCATGTCTTCGGCAAGGTCGTAAGTGCGCGGGGGCATCACTTCGCGCAGGGTGTAGGTGCCGGGCAAAAGATGCTCGATGCGATGCGGTTTGTCAGAGGAGGTCCAAGCGTCTATCTCGGTTCCGTCGGCACCGTGGAGGGAGAGCTTGGCGCCATCTACTTCTTGTTTGCCGGTCAAATCGACTTTGGAGATGTCGATTTTGGTGTAGTCGTTAGAAACGTCGAGGTGCGCATCGATCACGGGTGTTTCCTGACCGGCATACGACAGCTCGACGGTGTGGACGCTTTGGTCGAGCAGGTAACCTTCGGGTGCCTGCACCTCGATTACCTCATAGGTGGCGGTTCCGCACCCCAGTGAAAGATGATTTGCGCACGCAAATCCCCGTTCGTCGGTCGTGATGGTGGCGACAGTCTCGCCGTCCAGGGCAGCAATGCTGCCGTCGGGGCGCACGATATCGCCCGCGGCACGGATATCAAAAACAGCACCGGCAAGGGCGCGCCCACCTACGGCATCGTTCTTGACGATCTCGATGCTTCCTGTTGCCGCGTCGTCGTAAAACGAGGCGACCGCGACGGGCGTTAAGTTCATGTCGGCGGGAATCGTTATCTCCAGATCTTCACCAACAAGATACGGTTCCTTGGCGGAAGTCTCTCGTATGTAATACGTGCCCGGGTTAAGCGATTCGGGTAGGGTGACGGTGCCGGTTTCATCGGTCGTAAAGGTATTCATAACGGTATGGGCGGGATGCCAGGATGTTTGCGAGATGGGCTCACGGTCGCCATTGAGCAGCTGAAAGGTGAACCCAGCGCGTGGTACGGCGTTGCCGGTCTGAGCATCGCGCTTCACGATTTGAAGATGTGTCGACAGGGCGTGGTTGTCTACGATGTACTGAAGCTCTGCGCCGTCCGTGATCTGCTCTGCTGTGATAGTCCATTCCCCTGCCTGCTTAAAGCCGTCGGGCACAGTGTCGACAACCTCACGAATGGTGTAGCCGGCACGGTCATACGGTATGGTTCCGCTGACGCCATCGGGGCGCTCTCCTGCGCCAAACCATGCTCCAGCCTGGTCTTTGGTCGATGCGAAGCCGTAGATATTGGTGGTCAGCGTTCCAACAACCTGCTGCGAAGTGTTGCTTGCCACTTCAAAGACCACGCCTTCCGCCGGCTGCTCTACACCAGATTCGTCACTATTACCGCAGTCCTTGAACTTTGAAATCTCGAGGTCAAAAGCGATGGGGATGTTGGGGATGCGACGCTCGAGTTCAACGACGCCCGCGTCTCCGAGCTGGTCGGCACCGATGGTATAGCTCCAGGTTTCATCGGAGGGCAGATAGCCCTTGGGAGCTCTCGACTCATAGATGGTAAAGGTGCCCAGGGGGATGCCGGTAAGTGTTGCCCGGCCGTCCTCATCCGTCGTGAGGGCGCGCGTCCAGCCCGGGGTAGACTGTGAGACGCAGGTGAACTCAGCGCCGGCAAGTGACGCGCCGACTTGAGGGCCTGCCCCTGTCGCGGCATCGACCTTTGCGATGCGCAGGGTAATGGTGCCGGGCTGCTCATCGATGACGACATTCCCGCCGTTGTTGCCGGTGGAAAAGGCGATGCGGTCACTCCTGGGTATATAGCCCGCCGGAGCTTTGGTTTCGACCAGATAATATGCCGTGTTGGGCAAAAGTATCGCCTGTGCGCGACCGCGGCTGTCCATCTGGATGCTGCCGACTCGCTTGTCGCCGGCGCTCTCATAGATGTCGAACCTCGCTCCGTCGAGCCTGTAGGTATCGTTTTCGCTCGTGATGGCGGCGTTGGCTGACTGTTTTTGGAAGGATGCGGAGACGGCCGGGAGCACGTAGAGCATGTCTTGACGCTTGCTGCCGCCCGACACAGTTCCCAAATAGCGCCGCGCGCGATGCGGTGCGGCTTTAATGCTTCCCGACTTGGCGCTGTCGTGGAGCCAGCGCGCTGCGGCAACGACCTCATTGTCGCCGGAAAAGTTTCCGCTCTTTGTGACGCCCTGGGCGGTTGTATATGAGAATGATCCGTCGGTATGGGTGGTGCCGTTGAGCATCCAGACGGCAAGTTGGGTTGCGGCGCGTGCTCGATCGGGGGACAGGTTATGCCCGCCAAAGGATGTGGCGGTGGGGTAGCCATGGCAGATGATGGCCGCGAATTCGTCTTCGAGCCATACCCAGCCCTGATTGTAGGTGAGCCAGGGTCCGCCCGGTGTGCTGGGGCCAAATCGGTCCTGGTTCATACAGTAGGCAGTCGAAGAATCCTGCGCCTCGTATTTGCCAACTCCAAAAGGACCGCATTCATTGCTGATAGTGCGGAATCCGAGCGATTCGTAACCGTCGACGGCGAGCGCGGCATCCGGTGTCATGCAGCCTAAAAGTAAAAAGAGGACTAGGAGCAGCGATCCTGCTGTGATTGCGCTGTGGACAGAGTGCGTGGGTGCGTTGGACATGGCTGCTCCTTATCCCTCGTGCGCCGCACGGGGAGGCCGCGGCGCGTAGGATGAGGCTACCCCCAAGGTTCATGCGGGTAAGTACCGGAACCTGACCAAACGCTTGCCCGATATCTGACAAATGGCGCCTATGAAAGACAATGGGATAAATCTGCAGGTAGACAACGGTAAATAGAAGAACGTATAGGTCCCTATCTCCACAATTGGCCTGTTTTTAGGGCGATTCTCCACAGCTAAAACAAGCATCGTCACCCTTGTATCGAACAAGACAACCGCGTTATACTATCCCCCACATATGCGGGCATCGCCAAGTGGTAAGGCATCAGCTTCCCAAGCTGACACTCGCGGGTTCGAGTCCCGTTGCCCGCTCCAGTGAAAAGCACAAGCACGGCACCATCACGGTGCCGTGCTTTTCTCAATAAAGTGCCGGGACTCGAACCCGCCAGGGTGCGAGCGTAAAGCAAACGCGAAGCGTTTGTAGCGAGCAGGCGAAGGCGCCGGCAGGCGCCTGAAGCCGGTGCGTATTTGCGAAGCAAATACGCAGATGTCCCGTTGCCCGCTCCACCGGGCACGGGAGACCTCGGGAATGTCGGGTCCAATCCGCTGTGCCCGTGCATGTGCGCGGACCGGGTCTGCCGACCGCAGCCGGTGCGTATTTGCGAAGCAAATACGCAGACGTCCCGTTGCCCGCTCCACCGGGCACGGGAGACGCGGGGACGGCCAATTCAACAAAGTTTTCCCCACCGTCTCCGCGAATCCGATAGGCGACCGCAGCCGGTGCGTATTTGCGAAGCAAATACGCAGACGTCCCCATGGCCGCTCTTGCGGCAAAATGTTAGGTTAATGCCTGCTGCCCATACTTGCACCTACGCACGGTACAATGGTTAAGTTACGACCAACGTGCCAATAGCCAAAAAGGAGCCGCTATGATCGATCGCTATACCCGCCCGGAGATGGGACACATCTTCTCCCTCGAGAACAAGTACGCCATTTGGCAGGAGATCGAGGTCCTGGCCTGCGAGGCCCAGGCGGAGCTCGGCAAGATCGGTATTTCTAAAGACGAAGCCCAGTGGATCCGCGACCATGCCAACTTTGAGAAGGCAAAGGTCGATGAGATCGAGGAAGTCACGCGCCACGACGTTATTGCTTTCCTGACCAACATGAAGGAGTACATCGACGCCGATGTTCCCGAGGGCGACCCCAAGCCCAGCCGCTGGGTCCACTACGGCATGACCAGTTCCGACCTGGGCGATACGGCTCTGTGCTACCAGCTCACCCAGGCCTGTGACCTGATCATCGAGGACGTCAAGAAGCTCGGTGAGATCTGCAAGCGTCGTGCCTTCGAGGAGCGCAACACGCTCTGTGCCGGCCGCACTCATGGCATCCACGCCGAGCCGATGACCTTCGGTATGAAGTTTGGCTCTTGGGCCTGGGAGCTCAAGCGCGATCTGGACCGTCTCGAGGATGCCCGCAAGAACGTTGCCTTCGGTGCCATCTCGGGTGCCGTTGGCACCTACAGCTCCATCGAGCCGTTCGTCGAGGAGTACGTCTGCGAGCACCTGGGCCTGGTCCACGACCCGCTGTCCACGCAGGTCATCAGCCGCGATCACCACGCCTACCTTGCCGGCGTGCTTGCTACTACAGCGGCCACCTGCGAGCGCATCGCGACCGAGGTCCGCAACCTGCAGAAGACCGATACGCTCGAGGCCGAGGAGCCCTTCCGCAAGGGCCAAAAGGGCAGCTCCGCCATGCCGCACAAGCGCAACCCCATCACCATGGAGAAGGTCTGCGGCCTGTCACGCGTCGTGAAGTCCAACGCTCAGGTCGCCTTTGACAACGTTGCCCTGTGGCACGAGCGCGACATTTCGCACTCTTCCGCCGAGCGTGTCGCCCAGGCCGATAGCTTCATCGCGCTCGACCACATGTTCCAGTGCCTCATTCGCGTTATCGACGGCCTGCAGCTGTATCCGGCCCGCATGATGGCCAATCTCAACAAGACCCGCGGCCTCATCTTCTCCTCCAAGGTGCTGCTTGCCCTCGTCGATACGGGCATCACCCGCGAGGACGCCTACGCTATCGTGCAGGAAAACGCCATGGCCACCTGGCACGAGGTGCAGGATTGTGTCTCCGGCCCCACCTTTAAGGAGCGCCTCGAGGCCGATCCGCGCTGCACCGTCAGCCAGGAGAAGCTCGATGAGATTTTTGATCCGTGGGACTTCCTCACCCGCATCGATACGGTCTTCGACCGCCTGGAGCAGCTGAACTTCGAGTAGGGTTAACCTAATTCGACCGCTTGCGGATGCATTTCAACCTTTGGCGCCTTGCCCATTTTGGGTGAGGCGCTTTTTTATTGCCGCATCAGCCCCGGGTATACAATGAAATCCGACTGCTGTTTCGATGAAGGGAGGCGCGTGCCTGGACGCACCAAGCGAGCCGCCATCGTCTCGTTTACGCTTATGCTCCTTGTTGCCGCCTGTGCGGGCGCCCTGACGTATACCGTTCGAAGCAGTTCTTCCTCCTCGAATGAAGCTGACAAAGATCTCCCGGTACTCAAAATCGGCGTTACGGATAACGACCCCTATGTGTATGTCGATACCACGGGCGATTACGCCGGTATCGATATCGACATCGCCCGCGAGGCCTGCGGGCGTGCGGGGATTAAGCCACAGTTTGTCGATATTGACTGGAACGATCGCGACCGGCTGCTCAAAAACGGTGATATCGATTGCCTGTGGTGTGATTATTCTCCTTGTTATCGCGAGGATAAGTATTACTGGACCGAGCCGTATCTAACCGTGACGGTCTCGGTTGCCGCCAAGAAAACGGGTGGCATCAAGTCCTTGGCGCATCTCGATGGAAGCAAGACCATCGCGGTGATTGCGGGCTCGGTGAGCGAACGCCGATTGCTCGCAGGGGATCTGGAAATCTCGCCGGACGTGCAAATCAAATCGTATGGTTCTGCCGAGCTCTGCAAAGCCGCCCTCGCCAAAGGGTATGTCGACTGTTGGATGGCGGACGTTCAGCCGCTTGACCGACTTGTCGCCCAGTATCCCGGCCTTTACCGCGTGTTTGCCGACAACATTATGACGGTCGATCTGGGCGTCGCGTTTGATGACGGCTATGAAGGACCGATCGTAAAGGATCTCAATACTGCATTGTTTGCCATGGATCGAGATGGCACGATTGACCGTATTGTGGGCAATTACAAGACAGGAGCGACGACGGGCGGGCAAGGAGTAAATCCATGACAAATGATGAGCACCGCTTGCGTCGAAAGACTCTGGCCGTCATAGCTGTCGGCGTTATTGTCAGTGCTGTCTTGTTAGGCCTGTTGTATACGGTTGGAACCCATCGCTGCCTCGAAAAAACGCTTGGGTTTGGCCAAGAAACCATGGTGTTTTTGGAAAACGCTTGCGAAAAATATGACCGCTACGAACAGGGGAGAAAAGCCGAGGAGACGCACGATTTGCTCGCCGCGGTCGAATCGTTTGCGACGTTCCTGTCCTCTGATCGCGTTGAGGTTAACAACGACCTTATCGAGCAATTTGTCCATGCCGAGAACCTTTCGGGGTTGATGGTCATGGACTCCGATGGTCATATGGCTGCCCACTACGACATCGATGGTCGCGATCCGCTCATGTTGTGGCGAGAGGAGCTGGCCTGTTCGCCGGTCGCATCGATGTATCAAGGTTCCAAAGTGACCTACTCAACTGTCGTCGAGCGCCGTGGTGTTGTTTTTGCCGTCTGTGCTGTTCCATATGGCGACGGCGTTGCCCTGGCATACCGCTCATTTGTTCCCGATACGGCGGACGACTATTCATATGCCATAGCCGACGTGCTTTCGAACAGCACCTTCCACCAGGGTCCCACGGTGCTTGTTATGGAGGATGCGGAGATTGTCTCATCCAACAGTGCCGATGCTGACATGTCGCTCGCCCGACTCCTCACCAGCGCAGGGGTTGAGTGGAAAGACGGCGGCCTGACGCCCATCGAATATCGAGGAGACAAATGGTACGCCGTGCGTGCGGCATATAAGGACTACCGCCTGTTTGCGCTATATCCCAAACCTGAGGTCATGTCTGACAGGATTTCATTTGTCGCCGCTGGCGTCTTGGTGTGCCTTGCGTTTTGGGTCGTGGTACTGTTGGCTCGAAATATCGTTGATCGCCGCAATTTGGTCGAAAAGGATAAACAGCTCGGCATTATCAATGCCATAAGCGCCATCTACGATTCGACCTTCCTTTTGCATCTCGACACCCTCGAGATCGAGGGAATCAATATGTCGCCGACGATAGCGAAGATATTTGCCGAGCACAGCGAGGCATATGACTTTATGGACACGGTCTGCCGGGATATCGTGAGCCCCGAAAGCCGCGAAGCGGTTGTGGGACTCGTAGATATAAGTACGCTTCGTGAACGTATGGAGGGCGTACCGTACTTGGCTGCCGAGGTGCGAGATTGTCGAGGCGCTTGGTACTCGCTACAGGTTGTCCCCCAGCATCGCGATGAGCAAGGCCGGCTGGAGTCGGTCGTCGTGGCGACGCACAACATATCGATGGTCAAGCATGCCGAGGAGCTGTCATACCAAGATAAACTGACGGGGCTTCGCAACCGCAACTATCTTGAATCGCGTGGAGATAGCCTGGTAAACGAGGGCTTGCCCGTGAGCGTGATTATGCTGGACTGCAATTATCTCAAGTGGACCAACGACATCTATGGTCACGAGATGGGGGATGAACTGCTGCGACGGACGGCGTCCGTGCTGCGGCGGGTGGCTGGTGCGGATTACCTGCCGATGCGCGTTGGCGGCGACGAGTTTTTGCTGGTTTGTTCCCATGCTGACAATGAGTCTGCGCTCGGGCTGGAACAGGATCTTCGTCTCGGTCTTGCCGCGGTAAGCGATGAGGCCCTGACAGTCAGCGCATCGATTGGCGTGGCGACCGTCGAGACGGCTGGAAATACGCTGGCCGATGTATATCGTGTCGCCGACCACAATATGTATCGGGAGAAGCGCATGGTCCACGCACAGGGTGCGGACTGCTAATCTTATCCCCACCAGTCCATGCATCGTAGGATGTTGAATCGGTGCTTACGATAATAAGTCGGCCCAGGCGGGGATAATAGACGTCTGAAATTTCTTTCTGAGAGGGGATCTCAATGATTAGTTTTGACTACAAGCCTCAGGGTGTATGTTCTCGCAATATCCACCTTGACCTTTCCGATGACGGCAACAAGGTGGTGGGCGTTGAGTTTACCGGCGGCTGCGACGGCAATCTCAAGGCTATCTCCAAGCTGGTTGAGGGTGCTCCTGCCGATCGCGTAATCGAGGTTCTCGCCGGTAATACCTGCGGTATGAAAAAGACCTCCTGCGCCGACCAGCTTACCCGCGCTATCGAGGCCGCTCGCGCCGAGATCGCCTAATGGGTATCGCCGACCACATCAAGAACGGAATATCGCGCCGCGGCTTTGTGCTCGGTGGAGCTGCCGCGGGCGCTGCCACGGTACTTGCCGGATGCTCGAAAAAAACGGGCACCAGCGACGATGCCGCCGGCGAGCCGCAGGTTATCAAAGATGACTCAAAAATCGTCTCGATTACGGATGAGTACGAGGCTGTCGAAATCGACCTCGAGCCTGCAGCTTCATGGACATTGCCTCTGGGTACGCTGCTGTACTACTGCGACGGCGATTACGCCGCGGCGATGATGGCGCCCGCATCGGCGCGGCATGCCAACACACTCGGTGTGCTCAACCTGGGTGACGGTTCGCTCACAACGCTCATCGAGGACCCCGTCGAAGGTGCAGGGTATTCGTTTTACGATGTCCGAGCCGGCGATGGCGTGTTTGCTTGGGTCGAGATGAACTTTGCGAATGCATCATGGAAACTCTATGCGCAAAATACGGCAGGTGCGTCGCTTGTCGGCGATGTGGTCGAGCTCGACCGAGGCGGCAAGGACTACGACCCGCCGCTGTTTACGGCGTTCGAATCGTCCGTCATTTGGTACAAGATGCCTTCGGCGGGCGGCAAAAAGACGAGTCACGACTCGTATTGCTACCGTCGCTCGCTCGACGAGGCAAAGGCCGAGGCCATTTGGAAGTCAACGGGCCGCTTTGCATCCGCCCCGCGTGTGAGTGACGGCATCTTGACCATTTCCCCGCGCGTGCGCAACGACGAGGGCGTCTACTACGGCATGACGGCGATCGACCTGACGGACGGCAACAATACCAAGAGGGCTCAGCTGGTCCTTCCCTCATCGGTGTCTCCCTTCGAGGTCGTATATATGGGCGACACGTTTGTGTTCTCCATCGAGGCCACCTATAGCGGCGTGGGGAGTCTAGGCAACATGGGCACCTATATCGGTAACGAGAATGGGACGTTCCTATTCCTGTCGCGCGAGCCGCTTGCGTGTGCTGCCGGCAGAAAAGGCAAATATCTGGTTAAGGTTCAGGCATCGCATTTTCTGATCGATACCTCCGCCAAAACCTATGGTTCGCTGCTGTCGCCCGACCGCGCTCTCGAATATGGCGATTATCCAGCTACGGCGGGTAAATCGAATACGTTTTTAACCTATGCCACGGTGCGTAATAGCCAAGGAATTCCCGAGACGGTTACCGCCCGCCTGTTCTCTCTTTAGCGCCGAGGGGTTAAAAAGGCGTCAACGGGGGAATAAGCGCGTTGTAATTGTGAGTACCGCCCGCCGAGCCGCCGCACTGTAGCGGTGCTCGGTGGGCATAGGTGCGTTAAAATGGGCTTGTTCTTAGCTAATTGAGACAGGGGGGCCGTGTTATGGCTTCAGATGCAAAAAAGATTCTGCTGGTCGAGGACGAGAAGGCAATCCGTGACGCTGTCGCTGCCTATCTCGAGCGCGAGGGCTACTGGGTTGTTGGCGTTGGCGACGGCCAGTCTGCGATCGAGGAGTTCGAGAAGCACCAGTTCGACCTGGTTGTGCTCGACCTTATGCTCCCCAAGATTCCCGGCGAGCGCGTTTGCCGCACTATTCGCGATACCTCGGATGTGCCCATCATCATGCTCACCGCCAAGGGCGAGATCGAGGATCGCATTATCGGTCTCGAGCTTGGTGCCGACGACTACCTGATCAAGCCGTTCTCGCCTCGCGAACTCGTCGCCCGCGTCCGTGCCCTGTTCCGCCGTGCTCACCAGGCCGATGAGCCCGCCGTTGAGGTGCTCGACTTTGGCGATCTGGTCATCGATATCTCGGGCCACAAGATTTTGGTCGAGGACAAGGAAGTGGACCTGACTGCTTCCGAGTTTAAGCTGCTCACCACGCTTGCTCGCCATCCCGGTCGCGTCTATAACCGCATGGAGCTGGTCGAGAAGGTGCTCGGCTACGACTTTGAGGGTTATGAGCGCACCATCGACAGCCATGTGAAGAACCTTCGCGCCAAGCTGGGTGATGACCCCAAGAAGCCTAAGTGGCTCTACACCGTTCACGGCGTCGGCTATCGCTTTGAGGCTCCGGCCAAGACCGATAAGTCGGACGAGAAATAGGGAAATCACATATGACACCTGCGCGCTTTGAAATCGGACAAAAGCACAAGCAGGAGAACGAGGCGGGTTCCAAGGCGAGTTGGAACACGCCTCGTTCCGATTCACGGCCAGCGATGAGCTATCCCTCGCGCATGGCATTGGCTTTTGCCCTGACGTCGCTCATGACGGTATTGGTGCTGGTGGGCGTTGTCTCCGTTGTGTGGGGCACCGTCTTTTCGGATTACACGCGCTCTAATATCGTCGAGATCGCCAATTCTGCTGCCGAAAAGCTTGCGACGTCGTATGAGGAAAACGGCAATTGGACTGCGGGCGAGCTGCGCACGGTCGCGACATCGAGTTTGGTGTCCGACGACCTGAGTATGCAGGTCGTCAACAAGAAAGGCGTTGTCGTCTATGATGACTCATGGCCTTCGGCAAGTGCGACCGCCGATGTGCGCGAGAGTGAATCACCGTCGAGCAGCTCGAGCGGTAAAAAGGCCTCGCATAGCCCGGTCTCGTCGGCGCCCACCGACTCCGATAGCGTCGCCAACGTCGAAATCATAACGTCTTCTGGCGAGCATGTCGGACAGGTAAAGCTATGGGCCATCGGCTCCGATGCTCTGCTCACCAAGGCGGATTCTGCGTTTAGGGAGAAGACCTTTAACGCCATGGCTCTTGCCGCGGTTGTTGCAGTTTGTATTTCGGTCGTTATCGGGTCACTCGTGTCGCGCATGCTCACCAAGCCGATTCACCGTATTACCAGCACGGCCAAGCAAATTCGCGACGGCGATCTGTCCGCTCGTACGGGCTTGCGCGGCGACGATGAAATCGATCAGCTGGGTGAGACCTTTGACGAGATGGCCACCTCGCTCGAGAAAGATATGAAGCACGAAAAGCGCCTGACCTCGGATGTCGCACACGAGCTGCGCACGCCGCTCATGGCCATGCTTGCAACGGTCGAGGCCATGCAGGACGGCGTGTATCCCACCGACGACGAGCATCTGGAGACGGTCGCTTCCGAGACGCGCCGCCTGGCTCGTTTGGTGCAGCAGATGCTCGACCTATCGCGTATGGAAAACAGCACGGCGCCGCTCAATCTCGAACCGGTGGACATGGTTCCCTTTGTGCGGTCTATCGTCAACGCTCAGGAGCGCCTATTTGTTGACCGCGATCTGCGCTTGCGCTTTGCTGACGAGACCCAAGGTCACGACGATGTCGTCGAGGCCGATCCCGACATGATCACGCAGTGCGTCATCAACCTCATGAGCAACGCCATGCGCTACACCCCCGAGGGCGGTTGGGTCGTGGTGTCGGTGCTCAGTGACCGCAAGCATGTCAGTATTGCCGTTTCGGATACCGGTATCGGTATTGCCAAGGACGACCTGTCGCGCATCTTCGGGCGATTTTGGCGCGCAGATGCCAGCCGCGCCCGCGAAGCCGGCGGCCTGGGCGTTGGCCTCGCCGTGACCAAGCAAATCGTCGAGCGTCACCATGGCTACATATCCGTGGAGTCGGAGCTTGGAAAGGGTACGACTTTTACGATTCATCTGCCTCGCGAGCACACGGCGGACGTGGCATCTACTACAATGGAGCACTAGCTTTTCGCTATTCGGTGAAGGAGGGGCCGCGTTCCTGCCGCTCCGAGTTTGCGAAAACATGCGGGAAAGAACCCGCATTTCTGTCGTATTTAGGTAAGGAGTGACTCACGTGACAACGATGGAGCGTCGTCCGGATTCCCGTGGCAAGGTTCGTGATATCTACGATGCCGGTGAAAACCTGCTGATGGTCGCCACCGACCGCATTTCTGCGTTCGACTTTATTCTCCCCGACGAGATTCCGTTTAAGGGAGAGGTGCTCAACCGCATCTCGGCATTCTGGTTCGACAAGTTTGCCGATATCGTCCCCAACCACCTCGTCTCCATCGATCCGGCGGATTTCCCCGAGGAGTTTGCCGAGTATCGTGACTATCTCGCAGGTCGCGCCATGCTGGTCAAGAAGGCCCAGACGATTCCCATCGAATGCATCGTCCGCGGTTATCTGACCGGTTCGGGCAAGAAGACCTATGACGAGAACGGCACCGTCTGCGGCATCCAGCTGCCCGAGGGTCTGACCGAGGCCTCCAAGCTTCCCGAGCCGCTGTTCACGCCGTCCACGAAGGCCGAGATCGGCGACCACGACGAGAACATTTCGTTCGAGCGTTGCTGCGAAATCGTGGGTGAGGACATCGCCACGCAGATCCGCGACCTGTCCCTCAAGATTTACAAGGCCGCTGCCGAGTACGCCGCGACCCGCGGCATCATCATTGCCGACACCAAGTTCGAGTTTGGTGTTATTGATGGCAAGGTCACGCTGATCGACGAGTGCCTCACGCCCGACTCCAGCCGTTTCTGGCCTGCTGCCAGCTACGAGGAGGGCAAGATCCAGCCTAGCTACGACAAGCAATTCGTCCGCAATTGGCTCAAGGCCAACTGGGATATGACGGGGGAGACCCCGCACCTGCCCGCCGAGGTCATCGATGGCACGTCCGAGCGCTATCGCGAGGCCTTCCAGATCATCACGGGCTCCCAGTTCACAAGCATGAAGGAGAACGCATAAGTGAGTACCCGTAGCGCCACGAACAAGCGCACGCAATCCCACGAAGTTACCGGGGTTGCGCGCAAGTCTGCCGCATCTGCTAAGCCCGCCCGCCAAGCAGCGAGCTCCGTTCGCGTCGTGCCGGCTTCGTCTAAGGCACGCCGCAAAGAGCTCGAGAAGGGCGAGAACCTCGAGGGCCTCTCTAAAGAGGAGAAGCGCGCCCGCAAGGCTAAGCAGCGCGCCAAGGAGGACCGCATCTATACGGTGTCGAATATCCTCCTCAAGCAGGACGAGGACTACACCAAGCGCCGTCGCATCTGGTGGATTGTGCTCGCCATCGGCATGGTACTCGTCGTGGCAATTTGGGCTTCGCTCTACTTCGCTCCCGGCGGCACGGTGTCCAGTCCTGTTCAGATGGTCGGCATCGTTTTGTCCTATGTCATCATCCTGGGTGACTTTATCTACGACTTCGCTCGTATTCGTCCCTTGCGCAACATGTACCGCGCGCAGGCCGAGGGCATGTCCGAGAACAAGCTCAACGCTCTTATCGAGCGCGCAGCTGCCGAGGAGGACAAGAAGGCCTCTAAGAAGAAGTAGCGTTACAACCTATAGATATCGCTAAGATATAAGGCGCGTCGTTTTTTGCGGCGCGCCTTTTTACTGTCCTACAGATAGATGGAGTGGCACATGATTCGAGCTGCCCTAACGGTCGAGGAAGCTCTTGAGGGCATGAAGACCCTTGAGCCCAAGATTAAAAATTATGCGCGTCTCGTTGTCCGCAAGGGTGTAAACGTTAAGCCCGGCCAGGAGGTCGTCGTTCAGTCTCCCGTCGAGTGCGCATCATTTGCGCGCGTGGTGGTTGCGGAGGCTTATGACGCCGGTGCCGGTCACGTGACGGTCATCTGGGCCGACGACGCCGTGACGAGGCTTGCGTACGAGCATGTCGAGAAAAGCTATTTTGAGCAGACGCCCGAGTGGAAGCGCATACAGCTGGATTCTCTGGCCCAGGACGGTGCCTGCTTTATCTTTATCGAGGGTGCGGACCCTGCAGCTCTCAAGGGTATCGATCCCGCCAAGCCCGCCGCGGCTTCCAAGGCAAGGAACACGCAGTGCAAGACTTTCCGCCGCGGACTGGATTACAACATCAACCCGTGGTGCATTGCCGGTGCGCCGGTTGTTGCCTGGGCTCGCGAGGTGTTCTCGGATGACCCGGATGAGGTTGCAGTCTACAAGCTGTGGAATGCGATTCTGCATACCGCCCGTGCTGACGGCCAAGATCCGGAGAGCGACTGGGAGCTTCACGATGCGGCGTTTGAAAAGAACCTGCGCTTTCTGAACGAAAATCGTTTTGATTGCCTGCGCTATACCGCTTCGAACGGAACCGACCTGGTAATTGGTATGACGAAGGGGCATGAGTGGGCCGGCGGTAAGGGCGAGACCCCCGACGGTCACCCCTTCTTCCCTAACATCCCCACCGAGGAGGTCTTCACCTCGCCCGATCGTATGCGTGCTGACGGAATCGTCTATTCCGCAATGCCGCTTATCCATCACGGTAACAAGGTCGACGATTTTTGGATCAAGTTCGAGAACGGTCGTGTGGTGGATTACGACGCCCGTGTGGGAAAGGCGACACTCGCAAGTATCATCGATACTGACGAGGGCGCTGCTCATCTGGGAGAGGTCGCGCTCATTTCCAAGAACACGCCGATCCGTGAAAGCGGCATCCTGTTCTATGACACGCTCTATGACGAGAATGCCAGCTGCCATCTTGCGCTGGGAGTCGGCTTCCCCGAGTGCATTGAGGGTGGATATGACATGTCCAAAGAGGAGCTCTTGGAGCATGGCGTCAACGTTTCGAGCACGCACGTCGACTTTATGATCGGTACGGACGACATCGATATTGTGGGCATTACGCCCGATGGACGCGAAGTTGTGATTTTCCAGAACGGCCAATGGAGTTGGGAATAGTCCCAGACCGTGGTACAATGCCACCCGCGGGCCGTTAGCTCAGCTGGCAGAGCAGGGGACTTTTAATCCCAAGGTCCAGGGTTCGAACCCCTGACGGCCCACCATAGAAAAGAAAGCGATCGACTCCGGTTGGTCGCTTTTTTGTTATCGGTGCACGGGTTCGAACCCGAAAGGGCGCGGAGCTGAGGAAACGCGTGAGCGTTTGCCAGCGCAGCGCGCAAGGCGCGAAGCGCCGCAGCGGCCGCCTGCGGAGCAGGCTGAACCCCTGACGGCCCACCATAGAAAAGAAAGCGATCGACTCCGGTTGGTCGCTTTTTTGTTGCCGGTGCACGGGTTCGAACCCGAAAGGGCGCGGAGCTGAGGAAACGCGCGAGCGTTTGTCAGAGCAGCGCGCAAGGCGCGAAAGCGCCGCAGCGGTCGCCCGCGCAGCGGGCCCGAACCCCTGACGGCCCACCATAGAATAGAAAAGCGACTGGCGGATGCCGGTCGCTTTTTTTGTTGTCGCGACGCGGGTTCGAACCAGATCTTCTCTATATATAAGGACGCCTGGCGGCCAAAACCAGCCTTTTACCGACAGGAAACCAAAACCTAATGTCTTTAGAGTAAAGTAGCCCAGCAGAGATGGCCGACGCCTCAACACCTATAAACCAGCTGGTCATCGCCAATACCAGAAGCCGATGCTTCAGACATGACTTCAGTGGAACAACTGAAGGATCGATTCATTTGTGAACAAAATATGGAGTGCCAGATTCCCGCCCCCGGGACCCCTCCGGTCTGGCAATATATCTCCTTGCCGCGCGGACCGGTGAGACCGGATGAGCCGCAAAGCGTGCACCTTGAGAACCGGATACTGCGAGGATGGACACACCAGTTGTGTCGCA
>CALJPV010000016.1:0-2625 GCA_937980385.1 uncultured Collinsella sp.
CCAAGGGCAGCAAGGGCCACGGCGGCATGTCGCGTGCGCAGAACACCGCAGGCCGCAACCGCGCGGCCCAGGGACGACAGGGCGCCAACGGCGGCGGTCGCCGTAACTAGCGTGGCAAGGGCCAGCCAGCGTCTCTTGGCCAGCCGGCGTCTCCTCATCGGCCAAGCGTGTTTTCCTTAGGGGAATCACGCTTGCTGGTAGGGACGATCCGTCTGGCACGTCAGTTTGAGCGACCGCATCGCCTCTACCAGCACAAAGCCGGCGATGGCAACCGTGATCACTACGTCGAGCGGCGTGTTCACAAACCAGAGCAACGTCATGAGATACGACCCAGCATTAAAGGCAAAGTGCAGCAGGATCGTGTAGCGGAGCTTTCCGGTCGTCACGAGCACCCAGCCAAAGATGAGGCCGGCGGCACCCGCGTAGCAACCCTGCACCCAATTCATGTGCATAAAACCGAAGATTGCCGCCTGCAGCACAATCGCCGCGGCGATACCCCACGTACTTGGGGCCGCCCAGGGCACCATGGCGCAGTTTTGCGCGCTCGCACGACGCGGGCGCTTCCAAAGTGGGCGACACTGCGGATTAAACGCTCGGAGCGAAAACTCAAAAATAATGCCGCGCACCAGCAGCTCTTCACAAAACGGAGCGCCGAGCACCGTGGTCAGGACGGCCAGATAGCTCGTGTCGCCCATGCCCGTCTCCTCGACAAGTTCACTATAATCGGCCGCGGCATCAGGCAACAGCGACAGCACGGCGTCGGTCACGTAGCCAACGACCACCTGCAGGGCCAGGCCGATCACGATAACGCAGGCGATGCGTTTCCACGCCCCACGCGCTCCCCCGCCAAGCGGGCGCTCGCCCTGCCAGCGCGCCATAAACGAGCGCGGCCACAAATAACGCCACCACAGCAGCGCCATCAAAAACGACGCCGTCTGAGCGGCAGCCTGGAACCATTGGATATCGAGATTGTCGACCGGATAGCCCGTCAGCACCGACAGGGCATCGAGAACTGAAAACAGAACCACGCTCAGGGCTATATCGGCAGCGACAACGCCAAAACAGGCAAGCGCCCAAATCATCGCATTGAGCATGCCAACCTCCTCAAAACCGTTCCCTAGTTCTACCACAACTCGGCAGAGAGCTGATCCCATGGGGACGGAGGAAAACGGATCACTTATTGATGAGAATCGGGCGCAGTGCCGAAGGCCCCGCTGGGCGAAATGTCGAACGGAAAGGTGCCGCAGCGATTGAACGCGGCGATAAACATGCGGATAGCGTTGGACGGCGTGGTGCCTACGAGCTGGGTTGCCGCCGCGAAGGCCGCCTTTTCCTCGGGCAAGACCTTCGCGACAACCGGGGTCATGTGTTCTGCCATGGCGCTTCCTTTTTGAAACGACGGTGGTGCGGATAGATGTGGGCCACGCGGCTGGGCGACGGGCTGTGAAGGCAACCCGATTGGCCCGCATCTGGAGTTTGTTTCTACGGCGTTGGTATTACTTGGTATTCCTAAGTATTACCCCGCAGATAGAATACCATACACGACACCATGGGAACGGAAGAAAACGAATCATTTTATTGTTGAGTTAGCGCCTGAAATGGCTTTTAGAGCGTAATGATGTCCGAGATATTGAGGGCCTGAGCGTCAGCGGCATCGTGCGTGGCAAGCAGGAGCATGCGGCCGTCGAGCGCCGGCGCCCAGGGCGCGCGATCGCCCACGGCAAGCGCAAGCTCCGCTGCAACCCCGCCGTCAGCAGGGCCGCCCGCACGCCCATAACTGCCCTCGCCTTTTGATTCGCGCACGGCGCGGAAGGGACGCGGCGAACGTCGGCGTATGGCGCGCCCAATCTGGGCATCCGGCGCATGGCGCCCTATTGTCTTGCATATTTTCGCTTGTGCCATGCATAAATAGACGGGGGCGCCCCTTCCCGTCCCAACGTACCCCCGCTTGGACCGTGCAAAAACCGGAGTTTTCAGCATCGCGGCCCCCGCCGGCGGCGCCTCGAACCGGGAACGCCGCGCGATCGGCATCGTTTTGGGGGCACGGCACGGCGCGAAACGCGCGTTATCGCCGCGCCGGGCCCCGTCTGCCAACCCAAATCGCCCGTCGAGGGATCTCGCGAGATCAAATAGACGCTTCCGACGCGTATGCAGCCACCCCGGCTTGCTGAAAACTCCCGAAAATGCACGGCGCGCCCCGGGGGACCCGTGCGTGCCGTGAAAAAACACGCCCGCATCCAGAACAATGCGAGCGTGAAAGTCAGATGGCAGCAAGGGCGCCAGGCAGCGAGCGGAATCCCGAGTGTGTCTGCCCGAGCACTGAGGCCACCGTGCGTCAGTAGGGAGCTTCACGTTCTCCGTCTATGCCAGAACCCCGCATACGCGAATCTCCAACTAAGCCGATAACCCACATCTCTTGCCGCGACCGTCTCCGTGCTTTTTCGTGAGGGGGCCGGCCCACCTCAAACTGCGCCCACAAAAAGGGCCCCGAGCATAGTCTGCTCGGGGCCCAAACTCATCTCGCCTTACCGCGCGACGCGCGTGTTATTTGCGCTTGCCGCCGCCGTCACCGGGGCGACGGGAGCTGCCGCCGCGTTTGCCGCCACGGCTGTTGCCATAGCTGCC
>CALJPV010000017.1:0-31475 GCA_937980385.1 uncultured Collinsella sp.
TCGTCGACCATGTCGCACTTGTTCAGGAAGACGACGATGTAGGGAACGCCGACCTGACGGGCGAGCAGGATGTGCTCGCGGGTCTGAGCCATGGGGCCGTCGGTAGCGGCGATGACCAGGATAGCGCCGTCCATCTGAGCAGCACCGGAGATCATGTTCTTGACGTAGTCAGCGTGGCCCGGGCAGTCAACGTGAGCGTAGTGACGGGCAGCGGTCTCGTACTCAACGTGGGAGACGGAGATCGTGATGCCGCGCTCGCGCTCCTCGGGAGCCTTGTCGATGTTCTCGAACGCAGTGAAGTCAGCCTTGCAGCCCTCGGTCTCGGAGAGAACCTTGGTGATGGCAGCGGTCAGCGTGGTCTTGCCGTGGTCGACGTGACCAATGGTGCCGATGTTAACATGCGGCTTAGTGCGCTCAAACTTCTCTTTGGCCATAAAGCCCTCCTCTAAACAGGTCGTCCCCGGACGGGACTTTGCCTTTATACCATAGTGGCCTCTCAACATACTATTGAGAAGCCACCGTGTTACCTATGGTAGCGGTGACTGGATTCGAACCAGTGACGCCACGGGTATGAACCGTGTGCTCTAACCAACTGAGCTACACCGCCGGATGGAGCCTGCAACCAGACTTGAACTGGTGACCTCTTCGTTACCAACGAAGTGCTCTACCGACTGAGCTATACAGGCACTTGACGGGTGGGAGCTATAGGATTCGAACCTATGTAGGCAGAGCCAACGGGTTTACAGCCCGTCCCCATTAACCACTCGGGCAAACTCCCAATCGTTCAAGTATCCGCAGGTTCTTTGGTCTTTTGGACCGCCGCCCCCGCGAACGAAAAAGATAATACGATGCAACCTTGGGGGCTGTCAACGAAAACCTCTAGATACACGGCCCCGGGCGTATCTATATAGCCATGACCTGCGGTTTTATTGAGTTTGGATATGAAGGACAGTGAATTTGCATATTGCGGTGACATTTCCCGAGGGAACACTTTGGCGTAGTGGAGTGAGCCTGTAGAATATCACTTCGATAACGACTCACTTGCACCTATATATAGGTCGAGATCGGGCTTCCCCGGCAGAATCGAACGTGGATAATCTCCCACTTTTGGCGTGCCCCCAAGGCCAAAGCGGCAGATTATCCACGTTCATTCACTAGGCGGGAGATTTTCCACGCTCGTATGTCCGGAAATCCTCGCTCGACCAGGATGACCTGGACCGGCCCGGCCTTTATCTCAATCTGTAACATCTAGAGAATATTTTCTCCCCTATCTGTTACAAATCGAGATATTACGCAGAGACCCCAGCTTACGTCTCATTCTGTAACAGTACGAACGGTTTTCCGCCCCTTCGTGTTACAGATCGAGACAAATCTGAAGCTTGGCCGGTGCCAAACCCGCTGACTTATCGACATAAATAGAAACGGGCCCTGTCCCACAAGGGAACAGAGCCCGAAACTCTCATGGAGCCAGTGACAGGAATCGAACCTGCAACCCACTGATTACAAATCAGTTGCGCTACCGTTGCGCCACACTGGCACACTTGGCGCTTTCGCGCGAAGCTTGTTAAGAATAATGGAATTGCGGACGGGGCGCAACAGGCCGCACGGCGTTATACAAATATGCAAAATCCAGCAACAACGCGTACCAGGCCCGTTCATTTCTGTCAGTGCGCCCTCAATCTTAAAACCATTCGCCAGAACGAATAGTTTTAATTACAATTGCTATATATAAAACTATTCGTTCTGGCGAAGGGTTTCGCGATGCTTACTACCAAAGAAGCCGCCGAGCTGCTCGGCATCACTCCGCGCAGGGTACAGGAGCTCATAAAAAACGGAGCACTTGAGGCCCGCAAGGCTTCTGGTGTATGGCTCATCGACAAAGACAGCGTCGACACGCGACTCCGCTCTGTGACCAAAACGGGGGGACGTCCCCGCCGCGGCCACGGTAAGAGCGAGATCGCGTTCACCCTCATGAACCGCACGTACGAAGTCGCTCAGCTGGTCTACAGCACATCGCGAAAAGACTTTACCCACATCGGCGCCGACGTCGATTACGCCCACGCCCCTATTGGAGTATTTGGCCCTAATAGCCCCATATCGCTCGACTCCTTCCGCATCTGGTGGCGCGGCCGCGGTATCCCGCTCGCACGCATTGGGCTAGCCTCCCTGCTTGCAGAAGCCGCAGTCGATGTTCCCGATGAACTCGTACAGCGAAATCTCGGCCTCTCCTTATCCGACCAGTATTGGATCAGGCCCCAAGACTCCGGTCTCGCGTGGGAAGATATCAATTTCTTCAATAATGCTTTTGACGACGTCTCTCTCAGCATCGCGCCCTTCGCCCCAGAGGGCAAGGCAGCTGCCGCAAAGCCCGATAACACCTCGGACGGCAATCTTCAAAAGTACTGGACATGCGAGGGCGAACGTCGAATTCTGCATAAGGCAGGAGCGCACCTGGACCAGGAACCTTATAACGAGCTGGTGGCGACCGCGCTCCACCGTCGCATCCTAAACGCCTGCGATTATGTGCCTTACTCGCTCGAGGGCACGGGCACTTCCGCCCTGAGCACATGCGATGTCTTCTTAACTGATGAAGAAGAGTATGTCCCTGCGTTCTATGTAAACCAGCACGCAAACGCAGATGAACGGCTAACCGACTACGAGCGATATGTAGCAAACTGCGAGGAGCTCGGGGTGACAGGCGTCAAGGATGCCCTTGACCGCATGATCGTATGTGACGACATCATTGCCAACTACGATCGTCATTGGCGCAACTTCGGCCTCGTGCGAAACGTAAACACGCAAGCCTGCAGACCTGCCCCCATCTTCGATTCGGGCTCATCGCTCTGGTGCAACATATCACTAGAGGAGCTTAGGGCGGGAGAGCACAGTTTTACCAGCGCACAATTTCATTCAAGCCCCGCCAAACAAATGTTGCTCGTCGAGGACATGGGCTGGTTTGACGGCGACAAACTCGAAGGCTTCGTTGACGAGGCAATCGAGATTCTTTCCAGAAACGACGCGCTCACGGCAAGGCTGCCATATCTAAAAGAGGCGCTAACGTGGCGCCTCGAAAGAATGATCGACATCGCTGAATGGAGTTAGCGAGGCAGCATTGCCCCGCCAACTTCCCTACCTCCCGCGCAGGGCCTTGAGCTTGGCCAGAGCATCGGGGCTCAGGCGACTGCCCAGAGTCATCTTGATCTGCGGAGCTTCCTCTGCCTCGTGAACGTCGTTATCGATCTGTTTGATCTCGTCCACCAGCATACGGCTCGAGATGCGCGTGACGCCCTTACCCATGACGACGGCCTGGATCGTGCCGTCGCTCGATACCACGGAGCACGCGCGGCCTTCCTCACGTGCCTCGATGCAGAGCTTCTGCACCACGGTATCGGCAGAGACGCCCGTCGGCGAAAACTCGATGCGCACGCCGCGGGCCGGCAGGTTGGGGCGCTCGTTGGAGATATTGCCCGCGCCGTCGAACACGATCACGGCCTCGTAGCGGCCCTGGGCAAACGCGGCAACATCGTTGATGAGAGCGGTGCGCGCCATATCGTGAACGTCGCTGGAATACGGATCGTCGGAATGGTCGTAGACGAGCTTTTCGTAGCGCGGCGTGCAGTGGATCACGTTGTAACCGTCGACCACCAGCAGCTCGGGCTTGTTGGAGTGCACCGTCGAGACTGGGTCGGCGATAGCCTGCGCAAACGCATTGCCGCCCACGCCGTAGGTCGCGGCCGAAACAATCGGCTTGGCCGAGCCCTCGCCAAAGCGCTTGGCCTTGGACTTGGCACGGTTCTTCTTGGACATGCGCTACTCCTCCCCCATGAGCTCGCCGGCGTTGCGGCGCAGCCACTCAAAGCAGAGGGCCGTAGTCGCCTGGGCAACATTGAGGCTCTCGGTCATGCCGCGCTGGGGAAGCTTGGTCAAAAAGTCGCATTTCTCGAGCACTAGACGCGAGATGCCGTCGCCCTCGGAGCCCATGACGAGCGCCACGCGACCCTCGAAGGGAGCATCCCAGCAACTGCCTTCGGCGTGCTCAGAGGCACCGCCCACCCAAAAGCCAGCGGCCTTGAGGTCATCGAGCGCACGGGCGATGTTGGGCACCTGAGCGATAGGCAGATGCATGACGGCGCCGGCTGAAGTCTTGTAGCTGCCCACGGTCACGCCGGCGGCACGCTTGTTGGCGATGATGACGCCGGCCGCGCCCACAACCTCGGCGGAGCGCACGATGGCGCCAAAGTTGCCGTCGTCAGTCACGTGGTCGAGCACCACGACAAGTGCCGGGCCCTCGCCTGCGCGGTCGAGAATATCGGCGACATCGGCATAGGGGAAGTTGCCAACCTCGAGCGCGATGCCCTGGTGGGCGCCATGGCTCGACAGCGCGTCGAGCTGCGCGCGCGGCACATACTTAATGCGGACACCCGCGGCGTTGAGGTCGTCGACCAGGCGCGACAAGGCGGCATCGCGCTCCCCGCCCTCGGCAATGAGCGCGCACTTGATGGGAAAACCAGTGCGTAGCGCCTCGGCGGCAGCACGACGACCTTCGATAAACTCGCCCTTGGGAGCCTGGACAGCGTCGCGGTTGCGATCGCGCTGCGGACGTGCGGCCTGAGTGCGATCACGCTGGCCCTTGGGAGCGGCAGCGCGGTCATTGCGGCGAATCGGACGCGAGCCAGAAGCGGCCTGCTTGCCGCCACGAGGCGCACGCTTGCGATTGTCGGCCATAAAGTGACCTCCTAAATACAACTATCAAACGAAACAAAATAAACGACCGCCCATGAATATTAATTCGGGCGGTCGGTACGGGTTTTCCAAGTGCCCGAGATTGCCGTGAAAGAGGAGCGACGCGTACTTGAGTACGCGAGCGACGGTTTGAACGGCAAGGTCGGGTGCTTGGGAAACCCGCGGGGATTAGAGAGATTTGATACGGGTGCCGGCGGCGGTATCCTCAATGGTGAGGCCCAGGTCCTTGAGCTGGTCGCGGATGGCGTCGGCCAGATCCCAGTTCTTGGCGGCACGGGCCTCGGCGCGGGCCTCGAGAATCTTGGCAGCAGCCTCGTCCACGTCGTCGCCCGTATAGGCAACCAGACCGGCGGCAACACCCAGCAGACCCAGCGGCAGCTCCACCTTGGGCTCGGGAAGCTCGACGCCAAACGTATCGAGCAGCTCGGCCAGCGTATCGGCGGCAGCCAGGACTGCGGCCTTGTCGGCAGCATCGCCCGCCTGCTCCAGGTACTGGTTGCACTCGGTCACAAAGCCAAAGACAGCACCCATGGCACCGGCGGTGTTAAAGTCGTCGTCCATGCACTCCTTAAAGGTGGCACGGGTCTCGGCGGCCTTGGCGGCAAACGCCTCGGATGCTGCCTCATCGGCATCGGCCGTCGCATGGTTCGCGGCCCAGCGCAGGTTCTCGACCGTACCGGCGATACGCGTGAGCGAGTTCTCGGCACCCTCCAGGCGCTCCCAAGAAAAGTCGAGCGGCGAGCGATAGCTCGTCTGCAGCATCAGCAGGCGCAGGGCGGCAGCGGAGTGCTGCTCGAGGACCTCGGCCAGCGTAAAGAAGTTGCCGAGCGACTTGGACATCTTCTCGCCGTCTACCAGCAGCATGCCCGTGTGCATCCAGGTGTTGGAGAAGCCCTGGTGCCAGGCGCAGGTGGCCTGAGCGCACTCGTTCTCGTGATGCGGGAAGGCAAGGTCGGAGCCGCCGCCGTGGATGTCGATCGGAGTGCCCAGGTAGCGATGCACCATGGCGGCGCACTCGGTGTGCCAACCGGGACGGCCCTCGCCCCAGGGGCTCGGCCAGCTGGGCTCGCCGGGCTTGGCGGCCTTCCACAGGGCAAAGTCGAGCGGGTCGTTCTTGTCCTCGTTCTCCTCAATGCGTGCGCCAACCATAAGGTCGTCGATGTTGCGGCCCGAGACCTGACCATAGTTGGGATCGCTGCGCACGGCAAAGTACACATCGCCGTTATCGGCTGCGTAAGCGTGGCCCTGCTCGATAAGCGTCTTGATCATGGCGATCATGGGGCCGATCTCCTTGGTGGCGCGGGGGCGCACATCGGGATCGAGCACGTTGGCGGCGCGCATGACGCCGATGAACTTGTCGGAGAACTCCGTCGCGACCTCGGCGGCCGTACGGCTCTGCTCGTTGGCGCGCTTGATGATCTTGTCGTCGACATCGGTGAGGTTCTGGGCGAACGTGACCTCGTAGCCGCTCGCGATGAGCCAGCGGCGAATCACGTCAAAGCTGATGAACGTGCGGGCGTTGCCGATGTGGATGTTGTCGTAGACCGTGGGGCCGCACACGTACATGCGGACCTTGCCGGACTCGATGGGCTGGAACTCTTCCTTTTTATGGGTAGCGCTGTTGTAGATACGCATTCGTTACTCCTTAACGGTTTTCTGTAGCAGGCAGACGGCCCAGGCGCCGATTCCCTCGCCCTGGCCTTCCCAACCGAGCTTTTCGGTCGTAGTGGCGGCGACGCCCACGTTTTCGACGTCAACGCCCAGGGCATGGCCAAGGTTGGCGCGCATGGCATCGCGGTGCGGGGTGATCTTGGGTTGCTGACAGGCAATGGTGCAATCGGCATCGACAAACTCGAAGCCCAGCTCGCGCGCATAGTCCATCACGCGAGCGAGCAACACCATCGAATCGGCACCCTCATAGGCGGGGTCGGTATCGGGGAATAGCTTGCCGATGTCTCCCCCGCGGCAGGCGCCCAGAATAGCGTCGGCCAAGGCGTGCGCGAGCACATCGGCATCCGAGTGGCCCAGCAGGCCGCGCTCGTAGGGAATGTCGACACCGCCGATGATACATCGACGCCCCTCCACCAGACGGTGAACGTCGTAGCCATGGCCAATGCGCAGGTTACTGAACATGGGGAAGGTCCTCTCCCTCGGCCATGCGGCCAAGCAGAATCGCGGTTACGGGACGCAGGTCCTCGGGCACCGTCACCTTAAGGTTATCGCGTGGGCTCTGGACGCAGCGGACGCGCCCACCCATGCGCTCGACCAGCGACGAATCATCGGTACCGATAAAGCCCTCGGCAATGGCTGCAGCGTGGGCGCGCTTCATAGCATCGACGCTAAAGATCTGCGGCGTCTGCGCTGCCCAGTAGAGCTCACGCGGCGGCGTCTCGACGATATTATCGCCGTCAACGATCTTGAGCGTGTCGATCGCGGGCTGACCGCACACGACACCGTCGAGGGCACGGTCGCTCACGAGCACGTCGATAGCGTGGTCGATGGCCTCGGTCGTAATGAGCGGACGAGCGCCGTCGTGGATGGCGACATATTCGAAACCCGCCGGAACCGCATGCACGCCGGCACGGGTGGAATCCTGACGGGTATCGCCGGCATCGGCAAAGCTGATGGGCGTGTCATAGTCAAACGGGTCGATGGCCAGGCGGCGCATCTCGGCACGGCGCTCGGCAGGGCAAACCACGACGATATGGCCGACCTTATCGCTACGATCGAACGCGCGGATGGACCAGCTCATGAGCGGACGGCCCGCCACATTAACGAGCTGCTTGCCGCCGGGATTTCCAAAGCGCTGGCCGCTGCCGCCGGCAACGACCACGGCGCATACGGGCGCCATTATGCGTTCCCCTGTTTGGTGCCCTTCATGCGGTACAGCGAGTCCGCAAGAATGGCAGGGTTGTTGACGCCAAAGTCGCCCAAGCGCTCCGGATCCTCGCTGATGTCGTCCATGAGCTCCTGCAGCGAGCCGTACTCGTCGACGATCTTCTCGGCCACGCCGTCGCGCACGACGGACACGCGCGAAAGCGTGCGCAGGCCCAGCGGCGTCATGACGGAGTCCTCGTCCAGGTCGTCGTAACCCAGAACTGCCGCCACGTGCTGCGGGTCGGACAGGTCCTTAGGCGTCATGCGGCTCAGCTCGGCGCGGATCTTCTCGGCGTTTGCCTCGGAGGAATCGCTTGCGTAGTCGCGGATCATCAAGTCGTATTCGGTATCCATGCTGGAGCCCGCGAGCTGCTCGAGCTGCATCTGCACGAGCTTGCCCTGGTTGCCCAGCTTGACAATGCAATCCTTAAGCTCGGTCTTTGCCTGCTGCATGATCTCGAAGCTCGAGAAAATACCGGTAATGTCGGCGAGCGTGACGTAGTCGTCGAGCTCGAGGGCCGTCAGGCGCAGCAGGGAGCGGTCGAGCGACTGACGGGTAGTCTGGAGCGTGGCGACGAGCTGGTTGACCGAGCTCATGATGGTGGTGACGGGCTGGATCTCGTAGCTCTTGCCGTGAACGTACACGTTAACGACGGCGCGACGAGCCGAAACCGAGATCACGATGGCGTCGGTGAGCACCGACATGCGAGCGGCAGTACGGTGACGCATGCCCGTCTCACTCGTGGCAAGCGAGGGATCGGGATTGAGGTGGAAGTTGGCGCGCAGGATCTGGGTGAGGTCGCCATCGATAACGATGGCACCGTCCATCTTGGAAAGCTCGAACAGGCGGTTCGAGGTAAACGAAATGTTGAGCGGGAAGCCGTCGTTACCGGCAGCGAGCACGTTTTCGGTGTCGCCGACGCAGATAAGGGCACCCAGGTGACCGGCAATGATCATGTCGAGGGCGGTGCGGATCGGCTGGCCAGGTGCCGTCAGGCGAATGGCCTGTTCCATACGCTTTTGCAGCTCGTTCTTATCCAAGGCATCGCTCCCATCGTATACGCTCCATAAACGTCAATAAGTTTCTCACGGTTTGCCCCTGTGACGCCCGCAAAATCCGATGCTTACAGAATGAGCGAACACAGCTGAGAGCCCCAATCCAAATGAGCTGCTTATGTGGTAGCATCGGGATTCGCATAAATGAGGGAGTAGTCGCGTGACCGGGTTCGCCTCCGGTGGCGCGGCAAGTCAACATACTGGCCGATGCGGTCTGGCTTGCCTTAATGAACGAGACTCGTGGCTGTGCGCACAACGCGTACGCCACGGGTCTTTTTTGTTACTCCCCCAAGAGGTACACGCGGGCCCGCCCGCAGAGAGGGAGCCAGACTATGGGACTCGCAGAGCTCGTATTGCTAGCCGTTGGCCTTTCGATGGACGCCTTTGCCGTTTCCATCTGCAAAGGCCTTGGCATGAAGAAGATCAACCTTAAAGTTGCCGTGGTGCTCGGCCTGTTCTTTGGCGGCTTTCAGGCCGGCATGCCCGTAATCGGATGGGCGCTCGGCAGTCAATTCATGGGCATCATCGGACCCATCGACCATTGGATCGCCTTTATCCTGCTCGCCTTTATCGGCGGCAAAATGTTGTGGGAGGCCTTTACCGAAGACGAGGATGAAGGCGACGGCAAGGATGCCGAAAAGATTGACCTGGGCGAGTACCTGATCCTCGCCATCGCCACCTCGATTGACGCCCTGGCCGTGGGCATCTCGTTCGCCGCGCTTTCCGTCGACATCGTTCCCGCCGTATCGCTCATTGGCATCACAACCTTTGTCTTCTCCGTCGCCGGCGTAGCGATCGGCCACACCTTTGGCGCGCGCTACGAAAAACCCGCCACCATCGTGGGCGGCGTCGTGCTCATCCTCATCGGGCTTAAGATCTTGCTTGAGCATCTGGGGATTTTGGTGCTGTAAAACACCCTTCAAAACTAAACGTCCGTATGAGGCCTCATGCAGAGTTTTGCATGAGGCCTTTTCATGCAGACTTTTGCATGTCATACTAGGATGCAAAAGTCTGCACGTTAGGAGATTGCCATGGACACCCTTCCCATCACCACACCGCGCCAAGCCGGCATCTACGTGCGTCAGGCGCGCGAGGCGCAGGGGATCACCCGTGCCGCCCTCGCTAAAAAAGCCGGTGTTTCGGAACGCCTGCTCGCATCGCTCGAGCTGGGAGATGCCACGGGCATTCGGCTCGACAAGCTGCTGGCAGTTTTCGGTGCTCTTGGACTGGCGCTCGCCGCTCAAGGGGATATCGACGAATCGAAAAACGAGCAACCAGTCGACGCCCCGCATGCTGATTTGCAACCTCGTAGCACTCTCAGGCGTCATCACGCTCAACGTTTTCACCATCGCAACCGTCGCAGTGCAGCCGTTCCGGCTCTCGCAGATGTCCCCTTTACGTCCGAGCTCTACGACAAGGCCTTCGCCGATTTTGCCATGTCCAATCTCGGAGTCTCGATTGCCGCAAACCCATCTGCCCAAACCGGGCCCAAAGGGAGGTAGCCAATGACCAGCAAAACGCTTCGGACTATTATTTGCGGCGTACCTGCGGGAACGCTCACGCAAGATGAGAACGGTCTTGTCAGCTTTGCCTACGATCGAGACTATGACGGGCCAGCCCTATCGACAAACATACCCGTATCAAATCGCATATACGGCCAACAGGTCATGAATCCGTACTTGTTTGGTCTTCTGCCTGACAGCGAGGACCAGCGAAAAGCGATCGCCGTCGAATTTGACACCAGGCCCAACAATCCCGTTGCGCTGCTCAGCCATATCGGACTCGACTGTCCGGGCGGAGTGCAGTTTTGTGCCGAAGAAGATCTCGACGCCGTCCTGCATCGCGACGGCGAATACCGCCCTATAGACGACCACGATATTGCTCTCCGTCTCAAGTCGATCAGAGATGACCGCGAGGCATCCTGGATGGGCCTAGATGAAAGTTGGTCACTTGGGGGCAACCAGGGCAAGTTCGCGCTCGCGCTTATAGACGGCAGCTGGTGCGAATGCATGGGTTCATCGCCCACGACGCATATTTTCAAAAATGGCGTTATCGGATTTAAGCTCGAGGCCCTTAATGAGTTTGTCTGCATGAAAAGCGCCCAGCGCGCAGATATCGCAACGGCAAACGTTGGATATCGCTTATTTGAGGACGAGCCCGCCCTCATTGTTGAGCGTCACGACCGCGTGAAAGCCAAGGACGGAACAATCAGACGTCTACACCAAGAAGACCTCTGTCAGGCTCTTGGAGTGATGCCCGCTCAAAAGTACACGGCAGACGGCGGCCCGAGCGCACGCGATATACAAGAACTCCTCGTCAATACGAGCCACCATCAACTTAACCTGTATCTGTTTACGCAGATACTTTTCTTTAACGCCATCATCGGCGCACCGGACGCGCATGCGAAAAACTATTCCCTGCTCCTTGGAAACGGCGGCACAGCCATGATGGCCCGGATGTACGATGTCGCGTCGGGTTTGGCGTATGAGCGCACGCGCCGCCGGGCGCGCCTCGCCATGAGCGTTGGCGGCGAAAATCGTGTGGGGCGAATCGGTCCAGGCGCTATCCGCCGATACCACGGTATAGGCGACCCCGCGCTGGAGGCGGCGCTTACCGATGCCGGGCTATCCGAGAAGTTTTGCTTTGCGACCATGATGGACCTCGCCTACGAGGTACCCATTTGCATGGAAGAGGTCATGGACGAATACGCCGACCTGCCCGGCATGGCGGACCTGCGCGAGCATATGCTCGGCCCCGTCCGCGAAAACTGCCAGCGCACCCTCGACCTCATCAAGGCGGATATGGGCTAGACGCCAATCAATTTCCCATTTCTTAAAAGAAGAGAGGGGGCACCCGTCGCAAAAGCTCGGGTACCCCCTCTCGATATGTCATTTGCAATCTATCAGCGCGGAGTCCGGACTGCTGTTAGCACGTCCTTTACGCAGCGAGGCGCTTGAGGACGTCGATGAGCAGCTCGTAGAAGCGCTCGGCAGAAGCGAGCTCCATACTCTCGTCCGGGGTGTGGACATCGGAGAGTGTCGGGCCCACGGCAATGGCGTCCAGGCCGTGCAGGGCCTCGGCAAACAGGCCGCACTCAAGGCCGGCGTGAATGGACTCAATGCGCAACTCGGAGCCAAAGAGCTCGCGATAGCTCTCGACAAAGACGTCGCGGACCGGCGAATGCTCGGCATAGCTCCAGCCGGGATACTCAAACTCAAACTTGGCGTCGAAGCCCAGGACATCGGCCAGCGTCTGCAGGCGGTCCTTGAACTCGTTCTGCAGCGAGGTGATCGAGGAGCGCGGGGACAGCATGATCTTGACCTCGTCGTCAGAGGTGGCAACCACACCGATGTTGGAGGAAACCTCGACGGAGCCGTCGGTAGCGACGTTGCGGCGGATCACACCGTTGGGGGCAAGACGCAGGGCGCGGATGAGGGCAAGCGCGGACTTCTGATCCATGGCCTCGACCTCGGCGTTGTCGGCAATCTCGACGGTGCAGGTAAAGCCGGGGTCGAAGACCTCAAGCTCGGCGGTGACGTCGGCGATGATGTCCTTTGCGATCTGGGCCGCGGCCTCGGCGGCAGCGTGGTCGGCGTAAACCAGCTCGGCCTTGCACTCACGGTTGATGGCGTTGTCCTTAGTGCCGCCGTTGAAGCTGACGATGGCGGGCTCGCCGGCGACCATCAGGCGGTCGATGATGCGGGCCATGATGAGGTTGCCATTGCCGCGCTCCAGGTTGATGTCGGAGCCGGAGTGACCGCCCAGCAGGCCGGAGATGTCGAGCGTGAGGGTGCTACCGGTCTTGTGCTCGCGCGCGATCGGGCACGTGTAGGTAACGACGACGCCGCCGGCGCAGCTGACGGTGGCAACGCCCTCTTCCTCGGAGTCAAGGTTAATCATGGTGCGGGCGCTAATCTGGGACTTGTCGAGCGTCTCGGCGCCGACCAGGCCAGTCTCCTCGTCGGTGGTGAATACGCACTCGAGGGCCGGATGGACAATCGAATCATCGTTGAGCACGGTAAGCATAAGCGCGACGGCAATGCCGTTGTCGGCACCCAGGGTGGTGCCGTTGGCGGTAAGGACACCATCCTTGACGACCAGGTCGATACCATCGGTCGTAAAGTCGTGCTCAACGGAGCCTAACTTGTCGCACACCATGTCGATATGGCCCTGCAACATCACGGTCGGGGCATTCTCGGCACCGGCAGATGCGGGCTTGCGAATGATGACGTTGTAGACCTCGTCCTGGTACACGTCGAGGCCGCGCTCCTTGGCAAACGCAACCAGGAAATCGCTGATGCCCTTCTCGTTGCCAGACCCACGGGGGATCGCGCTGATCTCCTCAAAGAAATGGAACAGTTGGGCGGGTTTGTAGCCAATAATCTTGTAGTCCATGGTGCCTCCTTGGCGCAACTGGTTAGACAATAAGACATGCGCCTTGTATATTCCCAGACTTCGTTTGCATAAACCACTCGAAAACGCCGAGCGCCCTCGCATCATCGGCTAACGGTGGACCGCATAGCGTAACGGTCACAACTTCACAGCTCTACAAATCGAGGCGCCCTTGCCGGAACGCCTCGATTGCACAGATCAAATTGTCGCCACACCCTACAGCGCGCCGGAACCGGCTTGCATCATGCCACCGGGACCCGAGCTCACGCCACTGCTCACAGGCGCGGCGTTGCCGGTGTGCGGCGCCGCCGGAGCGGTATCGCCACCGAGCGTGCCCGCCGGACGCGGTGCCGGGATCTCGCCCGTACCATGGCTAAAGACAAACTTGCCGTCGGCCACATCGCACAGGACGGTATCGCCCTCGCCCCACTCGCCGGCCAGCAGCTCCTCGGACAGCGGATCCTCGATGAGCTTTTGGATGGCACGACGCAGCGGACGCGCACCGTTGGTGAGGTCGGTGCCCTCGGCCACGATCTTGTCGTAGGCCGCATCGGTGAGCTTGATGTTCATGCCGTTGGCAATCAGGCGCTGACGCAGGTCGTCCACCAGCAGGTGCGCGATCTTGGTCAGGTTCTCGCCCGAAAGCTTCTGGAACACCACGATGTCGTCGATACGGTTGAGCAGCTCGGGGCGGAACAGGCGCTTGAGCTCGCCCATTGCACGGCCCTTAATCTCGCTCGAGGTAAGGCCCTGCTCGCCGGTGGTGCCGAAGCCAACGCTCGCATCCTGCGCAATCTCGCGGGCGCCCACGTTGGACGTCATGATGATCACGGTATTACGGAAGTCGACCGTTTTGCCCTGGCTATCGGTCAGGCGGCCCTCCTCCAGCACCTGCAGCAGAATGTTGAAGATATCGGGGTGCGCCTTCTCGATCTCGTCGAACAGCACGACCGAGTACGGGTGACGACGAACGGCCTTGGTGAGCTGACCGCCCTCGTCATGGCCAACGTAGCCCGGGGGGCTACCGATAAGCTTGGAGACCTCGAACTCGCTGCCGAACTCCGACATGTCGAAGCTGATGAGCGCGTCCTTGCTGCCAAAGAGATACTCGGCGAGCGTCTTGGCGAGCTCGGTCTTGCCCGTGCCGGTGGGGCCCAGGAAGATAAAGCTGCCGCCGGGGCGACGCGGATCCTTGAGCGGCGAGCGACTGCGGCGCACGGCCTTGGCAACGGCCTCGACGGCCTCGTCCTGGCCGATAATGCGGGTCTTGAGCACGCTTTCGGCCTGTAGCAGGCGACGGCTCTCGCTCTCGGTAAGCGAGGACACCGGCACGCCCGAGGTCACGGACACGATATCGGCGATCTGGCTCACGTCAATAGTGAGCGGGCTCGCGTCGAGCTCGGCCGTCCAGGCAGCCTTTGCCTCGGCAAGCTCAATCTCGGCAGCCTTTTGCCGCTCAGTGATCTCGGCGGCCTTGTTCATGTCGTCGCTCTCGGTGGCCTCCTGTGCGGCAGCCTTGAGCTCCTCGACGCGATGCTCGGCCTCGCGCACCGGCTCGGGCGCGCGATTGGCGGCAATGCGGGCGCGGGCACCGGCCTCGTCGATGAGGTCGATGGCCTTATCGGGCAGGAAGCGGTCCTGAATGTAGCGGTTGGAGAGGTTCGCGGCGGCCTCGATAGCACCCTGTGTGTAACGCACATGGTGGTGCTCCTCGTAGCGCGGCTTGAGCGCGGTCAGGATCTTGACCGTGTCCTCGACGCTCGGCTCCTCGACATCGATGGTCTGGAAGCGACGCTCAAAGGCCGGATCCTTGGTGAGGTACTTGCGGAACTCCTCTGCCGTCGTGGCACCGATGATCTGGAAGGCGCCGCGCGCGAGCACGGGCTTGAGCATGGAGCTTGCATCGATGGAACCCTCGGCAGAACCGGCACCGATGATGGTGTGCATCTCGTCGATAAACAGGATGACGTCGTCGGCCTCGGTTGCCTCCTGGATCACGTTCTTGAGGCGCTCCTCAAACTCACCGCGATACTTGGCGCCCGCGACAAGACCCGGCAGGTCGAGCGTCCAGATGTTCTGGTTCATAAGATTCTCGGGCACATTGCCGGCAGCGATCTGCTGGGCCAGGCCCTCGACGATGGCCGTCTTGCCCACGCCGGGATCGCCCAGGATAAGCGGATTGTTCTTGCTGCGGCGCGAAAGGATCTCCATCATGCGCTGGACTTCCTTTTCGCGACCAATCACGGGATCGAGCTCGCCGTCGCGCGCCTTTTGCGTGAGGTTGGTGGCGAACTGCTTGAGCGTATCGGTGCCACTCCCCTTTTGCTGAGAGGCGTCCGAGCCGCTAAAGAACGGCAGGCCCGCACCGGGACGCCCGGCGCCGGCTCCGGCGAGCGGACGCTTCTTGTCCTGATCCTTAGCGGTGAGCTTTTCGATGGCCTTTTTGATAGAAGCAGACGACACACCCAGGCGCATGAGGATATCCATGGCCATGCCGTTGCCCTCTTCGACGATGCCGATGAGCAGGTGCTCGGTCGACACATATGTCTGGTTGTTCTCACGCGCCACGCGGAAGGAGCGCTCCATCACGCTAATGACGAGCGGCGTAAAGGCAAGCTTGGCAGCCTCGGTCTCCTCGCTGGGCTCGGGAACCGTGGTCTGGACCTCCTTGAGGGTGTCCATGATGTCGTCGTAGGCGATATCGAGCGAGCGCAGCGCCTCGGCAGCGATGCCCTCGTCCTCCTTGGCGAGTGCGAGCAGCAGGTGCTCGGTGCCCACCTTATTTGAGTGCAGATCGAGCGCCTCTTGTTTGGCCATGGACATGACCTTGCGCGCGCGATCGGTAAAACGGTCTAACATGCTAGTTCCTCTTAGACGAGCTAGTTTTTCAAACGCAAAGCGCCGCCCCGCGGCAGCGCTTTGGTCTCTTTACCCATATGGAGTATATGTTAACCGTTGGGACCTTTTCCGTACGGAGCCGCGCGACAACGTCTACAAAAAAGGAATCGCTCCGGTCTGTTTGGGGGTCTGGTTTTGAGCGTTGCCTAGCAGGCAGGCTCGGCGTCCATGCCCTCGGAAATGTTGGCAACCTCCTCGGCAGCGGGAACACCCGGCATGTGCACGAGCTCCATGTGCGGCTCTTCAAAGACGGTCCCCATGGGGAAAGCGCGGCGGAAGACAAAGCGAGCAACCGGACCGGCCACCAGCAGGTTCCAGGGCAGGGCCATGATAAAGTTGCGCGGAATGTTGACGAGCCACATCATCGGCAGCGCCTGCAAATTGGCAAGCGGGCCGCCGGGCATATGGAACAGGCCTTCGCATGCGCCGTAGAGCGACATGATGATGACCATGGGAACGACCATGCAGGAGCTGACGGCGAGCGTCATAGCGAGCGGCGAGCTCTTGCCCGGAGTAACCAGGAACTTGAAGGCAAAGCCTTTGGCCAGCGGGCTGGCAACAAACCAGTCGCAGCACATGGCAAAGACGTAGGCAACGGGGAAGCCGAGCCATGCAGCGGCAACAACCTCGCCGTTGATGGCCCCATGCTGCAGGGCAACGTTGTAGATGCTCATCCAGAGCACCATGCAAAAGCACATGATAAAGGTGAACAGCAGGCTCTCTCGTTTGTTGATAGGCATAAAGGGCGAAATCCTTTCTGTTTTGCGCCGCAACGCCACGCAACAAAAATGGGCGGGCGAGATGGAGTTACTTGGACTTCATCTCGCCCGCCCGTGGTACGTGCGTCTGCGACTACTTATGTGGTGGAACTACCCTAACACGAACGGCGCGCGCTTCGTAAGCGTTGAGTTTGTGGAGATGCAGGGCACCAAAATCCCCCGACCCCATAAGTTGCGGTGGAATACGGACTGTTTTGACCCTTTAAGCAGCAATTCAGTCCCTATTTCACCGCAACTCATTTGGTGCAAAGTGACCTGTTCCCCTTGCACCAATTAGCTGGTATGGCGCCAGCGAGGGTCGGTGAGCGTACGCGCCACACCCAGGCCAACAGGCAAAAACGCCACGATGAGCACTGCACGCACAAACCAGCCGAGCATATTGACCGTGTCGAAGGTGCACATGTAATACATCGAGCGATACAGATACAAGCCAGGCACCATAATGACAATCGATGGCACCGTGAGGGCGATGCGTGGGTAGGTGAGCTTGATTTCGGCTAAGCTCGCGAGCAGCCCCGATACCAGCGCACCGGTAAACGCAGCCGCCTCGGGAGGCATGCCCGCACTCAGGCCCAAGAAGGGAAGCAGC
Organism: uncultured Collinsella sp.; assembly: GCA_937980385.1. Taxonomy (GTDB): domain Bacteria; phylum Actinomycetota; class Coriobacteriia; order Coriobacteriales; family Coriobacteriaceae; genus Collinsella. The sequence goes on from CALJPV010000017.1 coordinate 17,335, forward strand.
GTCGGCGCATCGACGAGCGTAAGGCGCAAGGTATTAGACACGGCGCCGATGAGCCCTGCCGCCGCTGCCATCTTTACCGGACTGTTGAACATAACCGAGAAGCCAAATACGCCGATAAAGCTCATCAGCATGCGCAAGAGCGTAAGAGCCAGCGGTGAGAGACCAAGCGGGGCGAAGTCATCCGGCGCCAGTCCCACACACTCGGCAACCATCCAGCCTACGAGGGTCGCCATCACAATAATCGACACAGCATACGAAAGACGCTCGATGCCGCTTCGCATGTCAAGCTTGGCGATGTCGAGGCCTGCCGTAATGAGGGGAAAACCGGGAATCACAAAGAGCATGGCGCCGATATAGCCTTCTTGGTGCGACATTGCCCCTGGAATGACCTGGCCAAGGCCGAGCAATGCCAGCAGATACGAAACGCAAGCGAGCGCAACGCCGATCGTCAGCGCGCTAAACTGGCCAAGGCCCTGCTTGAGAATATGGGAGCGAGCAAAGTTGCCGACACCGGCGCCTACGAATGCGCAGGCCATCTCGATAGGACCGCCGCCGAGCAAAAAGACGAAGGCGCCGCAAGCACAGGCTGCCGCAAGGCCCTGTTGCCAGGGAGCGTAATCGGGCTTTGAGCTCTCAACGGTCTTGAGCATCTCGTGGTATTCGTGCACGGTAAACCGGCGCCCATAAATCTCGATTTCCTTTAAGAAGCTCTCCATCATCCAAATGCGATGAGTATTGACTCCCGTTGTGGGTAGGCTGACGACCTCGTTAAAGCAGTGGCCATCTTCGATGCAGGTGCACTCAAACGACAGAAGACTCAGGTCGACGTGAATCGTGACACCGAGCACGGCGGCAACACGATTCATGGTATCGCGCACGCGCCAGGCACCTGTTCCACTTGCCAGCATAAGCATGCCGGTGCGGCAGATGATGGACGATTTATCGGTGAGCGGCGCATCGACGGCAAGCTCATCGCCTGCCGTCACGATCTGGCGCCAGTCAGTTTTCATATGAAGCGCGCCGGTACGGACACCGTGGTGCATGGGGGCTCTCGAAAGCAGCGAGTCAAGGCGCGAGGGCTGTGGGGGCTCCGTTGATTCGTCCTCGTCCTCGTCGGGCTCTTCATCGACCAGATCAAATGAGTCAAGCGGTGCCGGCTCGCGACGATCGATTAGCTCCTCATCCTCATCGTCAAAGTAATTGAACTGATCGAGCATGTCCTCTTCGATTGCACGCTCGCTCGCGTCGTCCATATAGACACTCCCTTTCTACCGACTAACCCCCATCCTAAGCAGCAACGGCTAAAGGAAACATAAAAGAGACGACTGTCATGCATGGAAGGCGCAAACCCCCAATGCGCCGGTAGGCCCCGACGAAAAGGACCGTCCCCAAGTGCCACATCTGGACCAAGGCAACGCCGATGTTTCGGCAACGTCAGCGAGCGCCGTCCAGAGCGAACAAGTTGGCATGAAAAAGGCAAGGCATAGACCTTCTGGTCATGCCTTGCCTTTTGAATGACAAATTGTCGCTCTGGGCGGCGCGCAGCGTCGAGCCGTTACGCGGTTCGTAGAACCGCGTAACTAGTTAGTACATCTTTGCGCCGGCGGGGATGGAAGCGTCGAGCTGGATCAGGTTGAGGCGCTCCTCGCCCTCCTCCTCGTGGATGGCACTGATCAGCATACCGCAGCTGGGAATACCCATCATCTTGCGCGGAGGCAGATTGGTGATGGCGAGCAAGGTCTTGCCGACCAGGTCCTCGGGCTCATAGTAGCCATGGATGCCGGAGAGGATGGTGCGGTCGGTGCCGGTGCCGTCGTCGAGCGTAAAGTTCAACAGCTTCTTGGACTTCTTGACGGCCTCGCAAGCCTTGACCTTCACGGCGCGGAAGTCGCTCTTGGAGAAGGTATCGAAGTCGACGAACTCCTCGAACAGCGGCTCGACGGCGATCTTGGAATAATCAACCGTGGGCTTGAGCGGCTTGACGAAGGGGCTCGTGGCGTTGCCGGCCTCGGCAGCCTTAGCAGCAGCGGCACCGGACTGGAAACCCTTCTCGGGCTTCATGTGCGGGAACAGCAGGACGTCGCGGATGGAAGCCTGGTTGGTGAGCAGCATGACCACGCGGTCGATGCCGATGCCGATGCCGCCCGCGGGAGGCATACCGTACTCGAGGGCGCGCACGTAGTCCTCGTCGTACTCCATAGCCTCGTCGTCGCCGCCGGCCTTCTCGGCCATCTGGGCAGCAAAGCGCTCGGCCTGGTCGACCGGGTCATTGAGCTCTGAGAATGCGTTGGCGTACTCGTGGCCGGCGATGACCAGCTCAAAGCGGTGCGTCAGGCGCGGATCGTCCTCAAAACGCTTGGCAAGCGGGCTGACCTCGATGGGGTAATCGCATACGAAGGTCGGGTTGACGATGGTGTCCTCGCCCAGCTCATCGTAAATCTCGGCGATGATCTTGCCAGCAGTCCACTCGGGCTTAATCTCCAGGCCCTTCTCGCGTGCGGCGGCGGCAAGCTCCTCGACCGGCGTGTCGATGGTGACCTGCTTGCCGAGCACGTCCGAGACGATGTCGGTCATGGGACGGCTTGCCCACTCACCGGACAGATCGATGGTCTGGCCCTGATACTCGATGACCTCGGGATTGCCGATAGCCTTGTTGGCAGCCTTGATGACGCCCTGGGCGAGTGCCTTCATGCCCTCGAGATCGGAGAAGGCACGATAGGCCTCCATCGTGGTGAACTCGGGGTTGTGGGTGAGGTCCATACCCTCGTTGCGGAAGATGCGGCCGATCTCGAAGACGCGCTCAAAGCCACCGACGATGCAGCGCTTGAGGTGCAGCTCGGTAGCAATGCGCAGATAGCACTCCTGATCGAGCGCGTTGAAGTGCGTAATGAACGGCTTGGCCGTAGCGCCGCCCTGAATGGTCTGCAGGATGGGGGTCTCGACCTCCATGTAGCCGTCAGATTCCATGAAGCGGCGGAAGGTGGAGAGAATCTGCGAGCGCTTGCGGAAGGTCTCGCGAACATCGTCGTTGGCAATCAGGTCAACATAGCGTTGACGATAACGGGTCTCCTTATCGGAAAGACCGTGGAACTTCTCGGGCAACGGACGAACGGCCTTGGAGAGCAGGGTCGCGCTCTTGGGGGCGACGGAGAGCTGGCCGCGCTTGGTGCGCACGACCACGCCGGTCACGCCCAGGATGTCACCAAGGTCGAGAGCCTTGAGCGTATTCCAAGCTGCCTCGTCCATGTCGTTGATGCGGCAGAACAGCTGAATCTCGGCGGTAGCGTCGCGCACGACGATAAACATGATCTTGCCCTGGCCACGCTTGGCGACCACGCGGCCGCCGATCTTCACGACGTCCTCAGTATCCTCGCCATCGGCAAGATCGGCATATTTGGCCTCAATGTCGACGACATAGTCCTCGATCTCGGAGTGCTCGGGATAGGGGTTCTGGCCCGCCTCGAACAGGGCGGCGCGCTTTGCCAGACGCGTGGCGCGCTCGTCGTTGAGCGTCGAGGCCTGATCGGCGACGTTCTGGTTCTCTGCCATAAGTTAGCTCCTCAAACTAAAACGCTCCCCAGGATTCGGTCCCAGGGAGCGAAAACATACCTTTACGCGGGACCGTGGTCTAGCGTGCGATCTTGGCGATGGTGTAGACGCGGGTCTTGCCAGAAGGCGTAACGACCTCAACGGAGTCGCCCTCGCCGTGACCGATGATGGCGTGACCGACCGGAGACTCGTTAGAGATCTTGTGCTCGAGCGAGTTGGTCTCGGTGGTACCGACGAGCGTGACTTCCATGACCTCACCGTTGGGATCGATCAGAGAAACGGTGGAACCGATGGAGACGGTCAGATCGCCCGTGGTGGCAGCAACCTGAGCGTTGGCGAGGATGGCCTGAATCTCGGCAATGCGAGCAGCATTCTGGGCCTGCTTGTCCTTGGCGGCATCGTACTCGGAGTTCTCCGAAAGGTCGCCGAACGCGCGGGCTTCCTTGATGTCCTCGACGATCTCCTTGGCGTAATCGCCCTCACGCCAAGCGAGCTCCTCGACGAGCTTCTGGCGGCCCTCAGCGGTCAGTACGATCTGGCTTGCGTCCATACGGATATCTCCCCAACTATGATGTAACGATCAACTGTCAACAAAACGAAAAAGACCGGCTAGCCTGCGGGCAAGCCGGTCAGGTGCTCACCCCAAAGGGATGGGACTACTCTGCGTCCGCGTCGCTATCCTCTGCCTGCTTTTTCTTGGCAGCAGCGAGCTTGGCCTCGAGCTCTGCGATCTCCTTGTCCTCCTTGGACTCCTCGACCACAACGTCCTCGGCCTGCTTGGTTTCGCCCTTATCGTCGCCCTCCATACCCTCGCGGATATTCTTGACGGTAGAGCCGAGAGACTTGCCGAGCTTCGGCAGGTTCTTAGGCCCGAAGATGATCAAGACAACGACGAGAATAATGATGAGCTCAGGAGCCCTCAGTCCAAACATGTAGACCTCCACAATACAGCGAGACAAGCTCGAATGAGTATACCGCGGGTGCCGCGGTATCACAACAATAGCTAAAAAAAGGGACCGCAAGAAGCGGTCCCTTCTCATGCTCTGGTCGGGTTGACTGGATTTGAACCAGCGACCCCTGCGTCCCGAACGCAGTGCTCTACCAAACTGAGCCACAACCCGTTAGCTCGACTATAGTAACAAAGATTTTCATCGCGTGCTAGAGAAATTTTTATTTCTTTGGCGCGTCGATTTGAACCGTGTTGGGAATAAGCTCAGTCGCGCAGGCCCACCAGCCATTTTGCTGGGCAGCTCCCGCAAGATGGGCTGCTGCAGCGACGGTATCGCAAATGGCAAACGAGCAAGCACCCGAACCACACACGTCCACGGCAACGGTTCCCTCCTGTGCGCGCAGCCAGTCGAGAACTGCCTGGATCCGCGGCTCCATCTGCGCGGATATGACGCCCAGATTGTTATGAACGAGCGCATATGCCGCCTCGGCATCGCCGGCGCGTAAGACAGAAGCAATCGCATCGGGTTTTTCCGCGGGCACCGGGCTCTCATCAAATCGTCGATACGCTTCAACCGTTGAAACGCTCGTCTCGTGCGGTTTGACCAATACGACAGGTGTCGCCGGAAGCACAGGATACTCAGTGGCCAGCACATCTCCCCCGCCGACGTAGAATGCGGGACTCGTGTGCAAAAAGAACGGCACGTCGGCGCCGATACCGCGAGCGATGTCATCGAGCGCGGGGTCGGCGCGGTCGATACCCCACAGCTCGGCCAAGGCAACGATGACCGCGGCGGCATCCGTCGAGGGGCCTCCCAGGCCGGCGCACAGCGGGATACGCTTTTCGATCGTCACGCACACGTTGGCATCGCGACCGTAACGCTCGGCCATAGCGATTGCCGCTCGATAGGCCGTATTTTTTTGCATGGGAAAATCGGATGCCGGAACCGTCTGGACGGTCAACGCCTGCGCCGGCGTGACCGTCACGGTATCGGCTAGACCGACGGCTGCCATCAGGGAATCGACCCTGTGATAGCCGCGGGCGTCGCGCTCGGTATGAACCCCCAGATAGAGGTTAATTTTTGCCGGCGCGGTAAGGATGAGGGACCGATCGGTCACCGTTAGTGCTCCTCGAGCTGGTTGCCGAGCGGGGTAAAGATATGCTCGCCACTCTCGGGGTCGAACAGTTCGACCTGGCCGGTAAGGACATCGATATACTGGTAGGACTGACGCGATTTGCGGCCGCGACGCTCGTCAACCTCGACGATAAAGACGGCGGGGTGGACGCTCTTGATGGTGCCCATGCGCTCGATGACGCGGGTACGGCCCATGTTGGCCTTAACCTTGACGCGATCGCCCACCATATCGGTCAGCTTCTCGTGGATGTCGTCGACGTGATTGACTTCCATCTCTTCCATGAATAGGGCCTCCAGAGGGTGCAATTCAAAAAGAGGATAATACCCCTAAGATAGACAAAACTCTAATACTATAGCACCCTGCTGCAGCCATACGCAAGCAGCTAAAAAAGCCCGGTCTCAAATACGCTCCAGACGACAACTTCGCATGACCAGCTCACGTCAGCGAACGACCACCATTCGAGCCAAGGTGTCGCGAAAGAGGAGCGACGCGTACTTTGGTACGCGAGCGACGGTTTGAGCGACAGATTGGCCGAATGGTGGCCGTGCAGCGTCGAGTAGTTACGCGGTTTGGTAAAACCGCGTAACCTAAAGATTGTCTGTGTCCAGAACGATGGTGAACGGACCGTCGTTGACCAGGTCGACCTTCATATCGGCGCCAAAGATACCGTGCGCCACATGCTCAACGTCCTGAGCGACGAGTGTCAGAAAGTACTCGTAAAGTTCGTTAGCGACATCGGGCGCGCCGGCGTCCGTAAACGACGGACGGCGGCCGTGGCGGCAGTCGGCAAACAGCGTGAACTGCGACACCACGAGCACCTCGCCGTCGACATCGGCCAGCGCCAAGTTGGTCTTGCCGTTCTCGTCCTCGTTGATACGCAGCCCGCGAAGCTTGCCCCACAGCTTGTCGGCTTCGGCGCGTGTGTCGCCGTTGCCCACGCCCAGCAGCACCAAGTAGCCGCGTCCAATACGGCCCACGCACTCGCCGTCGACTGTCACGCTGGCGTTGAGCACGCGCTGCACCACCGCACGCACGGTCTACTCCTCGCCCGTCAGCTTGGCGGACAGATGCTCGAGCGCATGGAAACGATGGCTGATGGCGTTCTTCTCGTCCGCCGTGAGCTCGGCCATGGTCTTGCCCGGCGTATCGACCGGCAGGAACAGCGGGTCGTAGCCAAAACCGTGTTCGCCGCGGCCCTCGTGCGCGATAACGCCTTCGCAGGCGCCCTCGCCATAGGTGACCAGGCCGTCCGTATCGATAAGCGCGACGACGCTCATAAAGCGCGCGGTGCGGTCCTCGTCGGCCACGCCTTCCAGATTCACGAGGAGCTTGGCGTTGTTGGCGGCATCGTCACCGTGCACGCCCGCGTAGCGCGCGCTATACACACCCGGCTCGCCATCCAAGGCATCGACAACCAGGCCCGAATCGTCGGCGATGGCCATGAGCCCCGTCTCCTCTACCGCGGCCTGCGCCTTGATGATGGCGTTCTCCAAAAACGTCGTGCCGTTTTCCTCGGGGTCCTCAAAATCACCCAGCTGGCCGAGCGCCACAAAGCGCACCTCGGGCATGACCTTGCCCAGAATGGCCTCGATCTCGGTGAGCTTATGGGCATTGCCCGTTGCCACGACGATGGTCGCTGCCGGGTCGAGGGTGTCGATATCGATCTTCTCAAGTGCCATGACTGGCCTCCTTTGTCTCTATAGCAATGCCGAGTTGAGGACGACGAGGACTTCGGCCTCTCTCCCGTCTCAATCAACGGCAGTCTTATACTTCGACGTTTTCCCAGATAAAACCTGCCAAAATAAACCTGTCCCTTTTTGGCAGGTTAGGCGAGGGCTTGGCGCTGAAGCTCGATGAGCTCGGCGATACCCTTGTCACCCAGGTCGAGTAGGGCGTTGAGACGCTTGCGGTCGAAGGGCGCCTGCTCGCCGGTACCCTGGAGTTCGATCATATCACCGGAATCGGTGGCGACGAGGTTCATGTCGACCTCGGCGTGGCTGTCCTCGGAATAATCCAAGTCGAGCAGGGTGTTGCCGTCGACGACGCCCATGGAAATGGCGGCAACCTGGCCCGTGAGCGGGATGCGCTCGAGTTTGCCCGCCTCGACCCACATGGCAAGGGCGTCGTGCAGCGCCAACCAGGCACCGGTAATGCTCGCCGTACGCGTGCCGCCATCGGCCTGGATCACATCGCAGTCGACGGTAACGGTGTACTCGCCGAGCGCCTTCATGTTGACGACGGTACGCAGACTGCGGCCGATAAGCCGCTCGATCTCCATGGAGCGGCCCTTGCGGTTGGCATGCTCGCGCTTGCAGCGTTTACCGGTCGAGGCCGGCAGCATCGCATATTCCGCCGTTACCCAGCCGGCCTTGGCGCCCTTGCGCCAACCCGGCACACCCTCCTCGATGGTGGCTGCGCACAGTACGCGCGTGTCGCCGAACTCGGCCAGGCACGAGCCGTGGGCGTGCTTCATGACGCCGCGGGTGAGCTTAACGGGGCGCAGCTCGTTGGCGGCGCGGCCGTTGGCGCGGTTGACCTGCATGTATTCCATGGAACTATCCTTTCGGCAAAAGATGTGGCGAAGACTCCGGCGACATTGCGAGCCTAACCGAGTTCGTCGATATCGACGTGCTCGATGCTTTTGAGCGGCTGGCCAAAGATAAAGCTACCCGCCACCGCAAACTCGGCAATGTTGTCAGACGTGGTGGCAAAGCGATGCTGTGGCTCGGCGGTATCGCCCGCCAGCTGCTCACGGCGCGTGAGGATATCGGTCAGCTCGCGGGTGGTCTCCTCGGCGGAGCTCACCACGCGCACCCCGGGTCCCAGCGCATGGCGGATGGGACCCACCAGCAGCGGGAAGTGCGTACAGCCGAGCACCACGGTATCGATGCCGCGATCGTGCAGCGGCTCGACTGTGGCGCCGACCAGCGCGCGAACGGCTGGCGTATCAAAAATATCCTCGTTCTCGAGCCACTGCTCCTGCAGGTGCGCGCCCGAGGCGAGCTCGTGCTCGACGACCTCGACAAAGCTCGAAGCCGGGCAGCCATACACATCGACACCAGCATCCAAGTCCTGGATGGCGCGCGTGTAGGCGCCCGAGCGAATGGTGAGGTTGGTGGCCAGCACGCCCACGCGACGCGTACGCGTGCTGTTAATGGCGGCGCGCGCGCCCGGAGCGATCACGCCGATCACGGGAACGTCGAGCACTTGCTGAGCCAGACGCAAGGCCGCGGCGGTCGCCGTGTTACAGGCGATGACCATGATCTTAACGTCGTGCCTCGATAGCCAGCGGCCCGCCTGCAGCGCAAACGAGCGAACCTCGTCCTCGGTGCGGGTGCCATAAGGGCAGCGCTTTGTGTCACCGAAATAGTAGACGGACTCGTGCGGAAGCGCCGTTGCGATCGCGCGCGCGACCGTTAAGCCGCCCAGGCCCGAGTCGAACACGCCGATCGGACGCGTGTCCCCGGCCAGATTATCGATATCGGACATTACCTCACCAGATTCTCTCTCGAAAAATGCGACCATGCGTGATGCGTCGCGCTACGAACGGGCCGCGACCAACAGCTCGGCCGTTGCCGCCCAACCGTCGACAATCTTGCCGCGCGTTACATAGGCATTGTCGCAGGCGTCCAAGAACTCCGGGGCACCGGCGCTCGTCAGACCGTTCTCGACCAGGCAGAACATGCCAACATGGTCGGCCATGTAGAAGTCGGACTCGGAGTCGCCGAGCGCAAGCGTCTCCTCGCGCTCGATCCCCAGGTGCTCGCAGAAGCGCGCAATGGCAACGCCTTTGTTGAGACCCGCCGGATTGATGTTGAAGGCGCGGCCGTCCTCGACGCGATTAAGCTCGAGCGTCGTCGGCTTGGACAGGTGAGTCAGATGGCCGTTGCAAGCCCAGACCAGACCGCAGCCGGCCTCGTCCAGGATGGCCTGGACCTCATCGTCGGGCACATCGCCGCGCATGCCGACGGTGACCTCACGGTACTTGTAGCCGGTCGACATGTCGTTGTGGTATTCGATCTTGTGCGGCCAGCGGGCAAGGATCTTCTCGCACACGCCAGTCTGCTCGATCACCTGGTGCGGCGTGAGACCGCAGGCGGGGTCGTAGGGCATGTCGCCCGTCAGGTACTCCCAGTCGTTGGCCTTGAGGTCGTACATGACCAGGCCGCCCATCTCGCCGATGTAGGAGTTGAGGCCGAGCACGCGGGCGTCCTCATGGATCATGGTGCGATTGCGACCCGAGGTGGGGACCACCTGGATGCCGGCACGAGCGAGCGCGACAACCGCCTCGACGAGCTTGGTCGAGGGATTGCCGTCGTTATCGCGCAGCACGCACGAGCCGGGGGCGAGCATCGTGGCGTCCAGATCGGTAAAGACATACTTGACCTTGGCAAGACGCTCGCGCACCTCGCCCGAAAGCTCGGCAACGGTCGGCAGGATGTTGTGGAACATGTTCACTCCGTTTACATAGAAGGGGCTGGTCTAGGCGTCGTACGCCGCAAGGGTGCGCTTGAGAATCGAACCGTCGCGCTCACAAGGCTCGGGTCCGTTCTTGCGCAGCATACACTCTTCCTCGCCCTTACCGGTCACGATGACCACGGCAGGACGGACAGTTTCGCGCACGGCAGTCTCGATAGCGGCAACGCGATCAGTCACGATTTGCCAGTTATCATTCCCCTGCGCTTGAACGTTGCGCGCGATCTCGGCGCAGATGTCCTCGACATCCTCGGGGCCGGGGTCATCCTCGGTAATCACGATTCGGTCGGCATACTTGCCAGCGGCGATGCCCATCGTGGTGCGTCGATCGACACCCTTACCGCCCGTAGCGCCAAATACAACCGCCAGCTCGCGCTCGGGATAGTTCTCGCGCAAGTCGCGCAGGAGTGTCTCGAGGCTCATGCCGTTATGTGCAAAATCGACGATGCCCAGGATTTTGCCCGATACGGACGGATAGAGCTCCATACGACCGGGAACGAAGACGCCCTCAAAGCCATGGACGATACCCTCTTCGGAAATGCCCAGGGCCTCGGCGCAGGCAATAGCGGCAAGCGCGTTGGACACATTGAACTTAACCGGCGTGGGAATCACAATGTCACGCGTAAAACGGGGCGTGCGCACCGTTGCCACCACGCCGCAGTCGCCATTGCGAATCGCCAGCGCAAGCACGTCGGCACGCTCGTCGGTCAGGGAGAACGTCACCGTACGTTCGCAACGAGATGCCGCCTCGAGCACGCGATCGACCTTATCCATATCGAGATTGACCACGGCAAAACGGCTCTGCGAGAAGATTTTGAGCTTGCTGGCAAAGTAATCCTCGAGCGTCGGATGCTCAATCGGCGAAATGTGATCCTCGCCGATATTGGTAAAGGCGCCGACTTCAAAGTCAATCTTGCCCGTGCGCTCGTATTTGAGGCCCTGACTCGATGCCTCCATAACCAGCCACGGGGCACCCGCCTCCGCAGCATGTGCGATGCGAGACTGCAGCAGGAAGGATTCGGGGGTCGTCAGCTTGGAAGGGCCCGTCTCGATGCCGTCGTCGAACTCAATGCCCGTATTAAGAGCGGGTCGATGACAGCCCGTAAGCTTGGCCTCGTTGGCGAGGATGCCGCGCAGATAAAAGCTGCAGGTCGACTTGCCCTTGGTGCCTGTAAAGGCGCAGACCTTCACCTTACCCGACGGGTGCCCATAAAAGGCATCTGCCACCACGGCGAGCGTGCGACGAATATCGCTCACAATCACCGCGGGAAGATCAACATCGTAATCGACCTCGGAAACGTAGGCCACGGCGCCATCGGCGATTGCCGAAAGCAGGTACTCGCGCTTAAACGCACGGCCTTTGCAGACAAACAACGTGCCCGGACGCACCTGGCGCGAGTCATCAGTCGCAAACTCAATGCGCTGGTCGCACGAAGCGCTCGGTCTGGAAACAACAAGGTCATCTTCCTCGAGCAACTCTATATAGCGCATCAGAGTTAGCTTCTCTTGTGTCGGACTCGACATACAAAGACCTCTCTCGCTAAATTCAGCCTTAAAGGGCAGAAGACGTCCCGCGGCAGAAACGACGAAACATTCTGTATTATCAACCATCCTAATATGCCACCTGACCTTGCGCGCATCACAGCCTTCTAAAAAATTGCATGGACTGTGCCGTGGTCTAATAAATGGCAACAGTGTTCACCCCGTGTAAAACCAGGGAAATCTGGGCGCTGTTCTTTAACATAGCGTTCGCAACCACGTCCCGCCGCTTCGCCTGAAGATCGGGACGTGGTTTTTTCGGTTCGCTCGGCGCTTATGCCCTATCACGAAACAAAAGATTGGCATGATAGTAAAGATTATTTGACATCAGCTGCCGCAATCCTTGCGGCAGTACACCTGAGCCGTCAGCAGAAAGGATCTTGCATGTGCGGTTTTGTCGGTTTTACCGGTACAGATGAACAGAGTGAGCTGGTTCTCACGGCCATGATGAATCGCATCATCCACCGTGGTCCCGATATGGGCGGCCAGCATATCGTCGACAACGTTGCCCTTGGTTTTCGTCGTCTTTCGATTCTCGATCTTTCCGAAGCTGGAGCCCAGCCCATGTCGAGCGACGACGGCAAGGTCACGATTGTCTTCAACGGAGAGATCTACAACTTCCAGGAGCTTCGTGCCGAGCTGGAGGCGGCCGGCTACGCCTTCCACTGCAACGCTGATACCGAAGTCCTGGTACACGGTTACGAGGAGTGGGGCGAGGACCTGGTCAACCGTCTGCGCGGCATGTACGCGTTCGTGATTCACGACCAGAACAAGAACAAACTCTTTGGTGCTCGTGACATCTTTGGTATCAAGCCGTTCTATTACTACCAGGCATCCGATGGCTCGCTGCTGTTTGGCTCCGAGATCAAGAGCTTCCTGGACCATCCCAAGTTTGAGAAGGCTGTCAACCACGACGCGCTGCGCCCCTACCTGACGCTGCAATTCCCCGCCACGGAGGAGACCTTCTTTAAGGGCGTGTTCAAGCTTGCCCCGGCGCATTGCTTTACGTATGACCTGACGACCAACACCATGGACATCAAGCGTTACTGGAGCTGTGACTTCACCGACGACAACTCCAAGACCTTCGAGGAGTACGTGGACGAGTGCGACAAGGTCGTGCACGAAAGCGTCGCTGCGCACCGAATCGCCGATGTTAAGGTTGGTTCGTTCCTCTCCGGCGGTGTCGATTCCAGCTACATCGCTGCCTGTCTCATGCCCGACACCACGTATTCTGTCGGCTTCGATTACAAGAACTTCAACGAGACCAACTACGCCGCCGAGCTTTCCGACAAGCTGGGCATCAAGAACGTGCGCAAGATGATTACCGCCGACGAGTTCTTTGATGCACTGCCCGATATCCAGTACCACATGGACGAGCCGCAATCGAACCTGTCCAGCGTGCCGCTGTACTATCTGGCGCAGATGGCTTCCAAGGAGGTCACCGTCGTCCTTTCGGGCGAGGGTGCCGACGAACTGTTTGCCGGCTATGAGTGGTACGAGGACACCCCCGAGATGCGCACCTTTAAGAAGCGCGTGCCGCTCGGCGTACGTCGCGCCCTGGGCTCACTCGTTCAGCATCTCCCCTACTTTAAGGGCCACAACTTCCTGACGAAATGCGCCGAGGTTCCCGAGCGCTGGTATGTGGGTCAGGCAAAGGTGTTCGATCCCTCCGAGGTCGACGAGGTGCTCAAGCCCGCTTATGACACCGGCAAGAACGCCGCCGAGATGTGCGCCGAGTACTACAAGCAGGTTCCCGACTGCTGCGAGCTTTCCAAGAAACAGTATCTGGATATGAACATGTGGCTGCCGGGCGACATTCTGCTCAAGGCCGACAAAATGTGCATGGCGCATTCTCTGGAGCTTCGCGTCCCGTTCCTGGACAAGAAGGTCATGGAGTTTGCCGAGCACATTCCCGCCAACTACCGTGTTAACGAAGAAGGTTGCAAGCTCGTCCTGCGTCACGCCGCCAACCGCACGCTGCCCGACGAGTGGGCAACGCGCAAGAAGGTGGGCTTCCCCGTACCGGTCAAGTTCTGGCTGCGCCAGCAAAAGTACTACGACTACGTAAAGGAATACTTCACCGCGCCGTGGGCTGCTGATTTCTTTGACACCGATGCGCTCATGAAACTGCTCGACGATCACTTTGAGGGCCGTGCGCTCAACCAGCGCAAGATCTATACCACGCTGACCTTCCTCATCTGGTACAAACGCTTCTTTATCGACGAGGGCAAGGGCGCCGAAGTCGCCGCTTAGATTTCGTTATGAATTAGCGGTGAACAGCGCAGGGTTTCCGCTATACTCAATCCCTGCGGGCGATTGGCGCAACGGTTAGCGCAGGTGCTTTACACGCACAAGGCTGGGGGTTCGAATCCCTCATCGCCCACCATTGAATTGGAAACGGTCCTCGAAAGGGGACCGTTTTTGTTTGGGCCCATCGCAGAGGGATTCGAACCCGACAGGGTGCGGAGCTGAGGAAACGCGAAGCGTTTTCC
>CALJPV010000018.1:0-8708 GCA_937980385.1 uncultured Collinsella sp.
CGGGATTGGTCAATCTCGGCCGACTATATTTGGCTAAAATAATCCGACGCTAACATTCAGGCGGTCATTTGGCGTCTCGACACAAGCTCGGCCCCGGAGCTCGTTCGAGCTGTTCGTATTCCTTGAAAGGGGAAACATGGACATATCGAGGAAGACTGATTATGCCCTTCGCATGCTTGCGATGCTTGCCGAGGAGCCGGAGCGGTTGCTTTCTGTTCGCACTGCTGCCGAAGAGGTCAATGTTCCGTATTCGTTTGCCCGTTCGATTCAGCACGGTTTGGTTCAGGCCGGCATTGTGGAGAGCCTGCGTGGTGTTCATGGCGGCATGCGCCTTAAGGTGAGCCCCGACGATGTCACGATCCGTCAGGTCGTAGAGGCCGTTCAGGGCCCCATGGTTATGAACGATTGCACCGCGCCCGATGGCGGCTGTGCGCGCATGGGCACGTGCTGCTATCATCCCCTGTGGGCCGGAGCCCAGGCGCTGATGCGCGACTATCTCGATTCCGTTTCGCTCGGCGATATCGTCGCCCATCGCCAGTTTCCGGCTGTCGATCCCAAGTTCGCCGACCGCGATGCGTTTCCCGAGTACGCCGCTTGCGCGTATGCTTGCCGGGAGGAATAGCGCCGCATAAGGAGCATTGCTATGATTCAGGACCCCTTTCGTTCGATGATTCGTTCGGAAGGGGTTCTGCGTTATCGCGACCTTCCGTGGCGCCGCACGCGCGACCCGTATATCATCTGGCTCTCTGAGGTCATGCTGCAGCAGACGCAGGTGCCGCGCGTGGGGACGCGTATGCCGGCGTGGCTCGATCGCTTTCCTACTGTCCAAGCGCTTGCTCAGGCCGCCCCTTCCGATGTCTTGGACGCGTGGCAGGGGATGGGCTACAATCGCCGCGCCCTGGCGCTTCACAGGGCTGCACAGTGCGTTGTGGAGGACTGGGATGGGGAGTTTCCGCGCGAGACGCACGATCTGGTCGCGCTGCCCGGCATTGGCCCGGCGACGGCGCAGGGCATCCGTTCGTTTGCATTCGATCTTCCGGGCGTGTATCTGGAGACCAACGTGCGCACGGTCTTTTTGCATCATTTCTTTCCCGATGTGCCGGCCGTTCCCGATCGCGAGCTGGTGCCGCTGATTCAAGCCGCCTGTCCGGCGGCCCCCGGTGCGGCGGCGGACGAAATTGCGCCCTTTGCCGCGCCTCAAGACGATGCCGACACGCCGCGCGCGTGGTATTACGCGTTGCTGGATTACGGCGCGTATCTTAAAAAGACGCTGCCCAATCCGTCCAGGCGGTCGGCGAGCTATAGTCGTCAGTCCAAGTTTGAGGGCTCGCGTCGCCAAAAGCGCGCCCGCATTGTGCGCATGCTGCTGGCAGCGCGCGATGGACAGCCGGCAGGTATTACGCTTGATGAAGCCGTTGCAGGCGTTAACGAGATGGAGACGGCGGCCGGCCGAGAGCCGGTCGAGCGCGAGCTGGTCGCAAGCATCCTTGCCGATCTGGAGCGCGAGGGCTTTTGCCGCTCCGAGGGCGATCGTTGGTTGAGTATATAGCCCGCTCAAATCTGAAGAACAGGATTATAAGGTTTAGATTCTCGACATGAGGGCATCCTAAAGACAAGGCCGCTCAAAGCCTATGGGCGGCACGTGTTGAAGGGAAGTACACCTATGGATTTTGAGAACTCTCAGACCAAGAAGAACCTCGAGACCGCTTTTGCCGGTGAGTCCCAGGCACACACCAAGTATCGCTACTATGCATCCAAGGCCAAAAAGGACGGCTACGTTCAGATCTCGAATATCTTTGCCGAGACGGCGGGCAACGAGTCCGAGCACGCCAAGCTGTGGTTTAAGTACCTGCACGACGGTGCCGTTCCGGGCACTCTGGACAACCTGCGCGACGCCGCCGCGGGCGAGAACTACGAGTGGACCACGATGTATGACGAGTTTGCCAAGACCGCCGAGGAGGAGGGCTTTGCCGAGATTGCCGCAAAGTTCCGTGGTGTCGGCGCCGTGGAGAAGGCTCATGAGGAGCGCTACAACAAGCTCGTCGAGCGCATTGAATCGGGCGAGGTGTTTGAGCGCGAGGGCGTAAAGGTGTGGAAGTGCCTGAACTGCGGGCACCTGCATGTTGGTGCCGAGGCGCCCGAGGTGTGCCCGGTGTGCAACCACCCGAAGGCGTACTTTGAGGAGCAGGTGGTGAACTACTAGCGCCGATACGAACGCGGACTGCGGAGCGCAGGGCGGGGAAATACCTTTCCCTCTCGCTCACGGTTCCGCAGGGTCGCGCGAGGCAAAGGTATTTCCCCGCCCTGCGCTCCGGCTCCCGGTCGTCGCGTGCTCGTTACTGAAAAGCTGATTAGAAGTTTGTGTGCCGCCCCTTTTGGGGCGGCACTTTTTGTGTGGGGTCCCGGTCTTCACAATTTTCGTCAAGCTTTTGGTTAGGTTTTGGTCGGTTGGCGTAAGGGCGGAAGGGCAAAAGATCATTCGATAAAAAAGCTCAGAGAAAGTGCTGGTAGGGGAGTTTTTGAGGTTTTCGACAGCTTTTGGGCAAAAGAAACTTTGTGGCTATTGCCGGCGATTGCGTTGTCGCGGTCATGGCGGTGCGGGATGCTGGGCGTAAGCGTCGAATGCTCCGATTGAGGAGGCCAACATGGATCTGTTTCTTGAGACCCCGCGGCAACAAGCCGAGCGCATGTTGCGCCAGCAGCAACGGCTTATGGAGATGCAAATGCAAGGGGCGGCCGTCCAGCCTCCTGCGCAAAACGCCGCGTCCGCGGTATCGTCTGCGGGTGAGGTGGACCCAGAAGCCTATTCCGTACAGCAAGATTCATATGCGCAGGAGCTTGCGTTCGACAAGCGCCGTGCGCGTCGCCGTCGTTGGACCCAGCGCCTGCGTACGCTGGCGATGATCGTGCTGATTCCGTTGGGGCTCGCGGCAATCTTCTTGGCCTCATATGCCCTCACGTGCATTCTCAACGGCGCCTCGCCCAGTGAGGTGCTTGAGCACTTGGCAGCTCTCGGCCAGCGCCTAAGCGATGTCGTAACAACTATTCGCGCCGGCTGGGAGAGTTAGCGTTTTAGTACCTGTGGCCCAAAATCCATTTGTCCGATTGCCATGTGACGCCCGGTGCGTGTGGCGGGGTAAGATTGATCGCGGTTTTGATTGATGATCGATTGGGTTTGTTGGGCGGAGACTATGTCTGCTATTGATATCGTGCTTGTTGTGATCGCCTTGGTGGCGGTGGGGGTTGCTGTGGCTTGTGCCCTGCAGCTCAAGGGCCTTCGCGCCGAGCTGCGGGAGCGCGGTGATAGCGGGGCAGAGATGCTGGCTGCGCTCGAGCAGGCCAACAACGCGCTCGACACCCTCAATGTCGCGTTGGCCGAAACCCGCCGCACGGCAAATGCCATCGCACAGCAGCAGACAACCGATGCGGCCGTAGGGCAACAGCGTTACCTGACCATTGCGCGCGAGTTCTCGCAGGCCGGCGACCGTATGGATGACCTGCGCCGCGAGACGGCCCAACAGCTCGGCGCCAACCGCGAGGGTATCGAGCACCGCCTGGACAAGGTGCGCGAGACGGTCGATGCCCAGCTGGGCGCCATCCGCAAGGACAACAACGTGCAGCTCGACCAGATGCGCGCGACGGTGGACGAGAAGCTCTCCCGTACGCTCAACGACCGTCTGTCCGCATCGTTTAAGCAAGTGAGCGACCAGCTCGAGGCTGTGTACAAGGGTTTGGGCGATATGCAGTCTATTGCCACCGGCGTGGGCGACCTTAAGCGCGTGCTGGGCAACGTCAAGGCGCGTGGCATTTTGGGCGAGGTACAGCTGGGTGCAATCCTGGCGGACATCCTTACGCCCGACCAGTATCTGGAAAATGTCGCCACCAAGCCTGGCGCCTCGGAGCGCGTTGAGTTTGCCGTCATGCTGCCGGTGGACGAGGGCGATCCCGTGCTGCTGCCGATTGACTCCAAATTCCCGGGCGATGCGTACGAGCACTTGCTCGACGCGCAAGAGTCGGGTGATGCCGAGGCTGTGGCCACCGCGCGCAAGACGCTCGATGCGATGGTAAAGCGCGAGGCAAAGGACATCTGCGAAAAGTACCTGAGCGTGCCCGCGACCACCAACTTTGGCATTATGTTCGTGCCTTTTGAGGGCCTGTACGCCGAGGTCGTCAGCCGCCCCGGGCTTATCGAGACCCTGGGCCGCGACTATCATGTCAACGTTGCCGGTCCCAGCACCATGGCGGCCATCCTCAACAGCCTGCAGATGAGCTACCAGACGTTTAGGCTGCAAAAGCGCACCGACGACGTGCTGCGTGTGCTTTCTGCCGTCAAGGCCGAGTTGCCGCGCTATCAGGCGGCGCTGCGCCGCGCCCAGCAGCAGATTGAGACCGCAGGAAAGACGGTCGAGGGCATTATCACCACGCGTACCAACGTTATGGAGCGCAAGCTCAAGGATATCGACGCGCTGGAAGACGCGCGGGAGGCGGACGAGATCTTGGGGCTCACATCCGCGGAGCTGCTCGCAGACCAAAAAGACGAGGACTAGCTGCATCTGACGGCGGGCCGCCGGTGTAAACGCGGGGCGCGGGCGCTTTTCGCGTCGCACTTGCCTGAAGTGCACTTTAATGTGCAACAATGGCGTTTCGCCCTATCAGACGCGAAAGGAAGTCCATGTCTCAGAGAAGCACCAGTCCGCTCAAACGCTCCACCGTGCGCCGCACGCTGCGGCGTTTTTGGGACGTCACGCACACGCAGCCGCTGATCGTCTTTCTCTCGGTGTTCTCGTCGGCGGGCTACATCTTTTTGCTCACGTTTGCCAACACCTACGTGATGGCCCTTATCGTCGACCGCGTCCAGGCCGGCCCCGTGGCGGGTGATCAAGTATTCGAGGTCTTTGGCCCTTACATCCTGGCGCTCGTGCTCGTTAACTTGGCAGGCCAAATCCTCTCCAAGCTGCAGGACTACACCGTCTACAAGCTCGAGATTGCGGGCAACTATCACCTGGCGCGCCTGTGCTTTGACACGCTTTCCAATCAATCCATGACATTCCACACCAGCCGCTTTGGCGGATCGCTTGTGAGCCAAACGAGTCGTTTTATGAGCGGCTACACGGGCTTGGTCGACGTGACGGTGTATTCGCTCATTCCCACCATCACCTCGGTTGTCTGCACGGTAGCGGCGCTCGCTCCGGTGGTGCCGACGTTTACCGTGATCTTGGTGGGCATTATGATCGTCTACATCGCGTTTGTCTGGCTTATGTATAAGCGCATCATGCCGCTTTCGGCCGCGACGTCCGCCGCGCAGAACAAGCTGTCGGGCGTGCTGTCCGACGCGGTCACGAATATCCTGGCCGTCAAGACCTGTGGGCGCGAGGACTTTGAGCGCGACCTGTTCGATGCAGCCGACCGCGCCGCGCGCGATGCCGAGACGGTTTCGATGCACGCCATGATGCAGCGCAACTTTACGACCTCGGGCCTTATCGTCATCACCATGGCCGTGGTGAGCGTGTTCGTCGCGGGCGGCAACGCGTGGTTTGGCATCTCTGCCGGCGCGCTCGTCATGATCTTTACCTATACGTACAACCTCACCATGCGTCTGAACTACGTAAGCTCCATGATGCAGCGCATCAACCGCGCGCTCGGTGATGCGGCCGAGATGACGCGCGTGCTGGACGAGCCGCGTCTGGTGGCAGATGACGAGAACGCTCCCGAGCTTAAAGTGACCGAAGGTGCGATTGATTTTGAGCACCTGAGCTTTGCATACCGTGACGCCGCGGCGGGCGAGAACGTGTTCGACGACCTGACGCTTCACGTGGCGGCGGGCCAGCGCGTGGGCCTGGTGGGTAAATCGGGCTCGGGCAAGACGACGCTCACCAAGCTGCTGTTGCGCTTGGACGACGTACAGGGCGGCTGCGTGCTCGTGGACGGCCAGGACGTCTCGCGCTGCACGCAGCAGAGCCTGCGCCGCCAGGTTGCCTACGTGCCGCAGGAGGCGCTGCTGTTCCATCGCTCCATTCGCGAGAATATCGCCTACGGCCGCCCCGATGCAACCGACGAGCAGATCCGCGAGGCCGCGCGCCTGGCAAATGCCCTGGAGTTTATCGACCGTCTGCCCCATGGCTTTGACACCATGGTGGGCGAGCGCGGCGTTAAGCTTTCGGGCGGCCAACGCCAGCGCGTGGCCATTGCCCGCGCTATTTTGACCGATGCGCCGATCCTGGTGCTCGACGAGGCGACGTCTGCCTTGGACAGTGAGTCCGAGGCGCTGGTGCAGGAGGCACTCGAGAACCTGATGCGCGGCCGCACCTCCATTGTGGTGGCACATCGCCTGTCCACCGTGGCGGCGCTCGACCGCATCGTGGTGCTGGCGGACGGCGAGATTGTCGAGGACGGTACGCATACGCAGCTTGTCGAGGCAGGCGGCGAGTACGCAAGCCTGTGGGGCCGCCAGACCGGCGCATTTTTGGAGGCGTAAAGACCCCATACGTGGGACAATCGTGCCCATAGGTTTGTTATGCCGCTGAAGCGAGGAGTCGTTATGCCACGCGAGACCAATGCCGCCAAACGCGAGCGCGCCGTTGAGGTGTGCGAGCGCCTCAACCGTCGCTATGGCCCGGTCGAGTGTTTTTTGGACCACGAGAATCCCTTTAGGCTGCTCATCGCGGTGCTGCTCTCGGCGCAGACGACCGACGCGCAGGTCAACAAGGTGACGCCGAAGCTGTTTGCCCAGTGGCCCACGCCCGAGGCCATGGCGGGGGCGAGTGTAGCCGATGTGGCCGATACCATTAAGTCACTTGGCTTTTATAAGAGTAAGGCCAAGCATGCCGTGGAGGCCGCGCAGATGATCGTTGCCGATTACGGCGGCGAGGTGCCGGCCGACATGAAGGAGCTCGTCAAGCTGCCGGGTGTTGGCCGCAAAACGGCGAACATCGTGCTCAACGTGGGGTTTGGCATTGTCGAGGGCATCGCGGTCGATACGCACGTCAACCGCATCGCGCACCGCCTGATGCTGAGCCCCAAGACGCATGCCAAAGAGCCGCTCAAGACCGAGCAAGACCTGCTCAAGATTTTGCCGCACGAGTATTGGGAGTCGGTCAACCACCAGTGGATCACTTTTGGTCGCGAGATCTGCGACGCTCGCAAACCCAAGTGCGACGAGTGCCCGCTGGCGGATTTGTGCCCCAGCGTGCGCGTTTTGGGGTAGCTGTTTGGCGTGCGCTGGCGTGTCCATCTCATGCGCTACCATGACAGGCAATGAAATCCGCCGCATACCCGCCGAGCTTGCCCCGGCGGGCTTTTGGCGTTGCAATGCCGGAGGAACAGCATGCTCATTCACCGTATAGCCGCGCAGCTCTACACTGCCGAGGCCTTGCAGACCGTCGAGGCCGGACTCGATGCCGGCGAGGACGTGACGCTGGCCGTGTCGCAGTCGGGCCGTACGCTTATGGCGGCCGCCCAGTTTGCGCGCCGTCCGCGACCGACGGTCTACATTGTGAGCGGCGAGGACGCGGCCGATCGCGCCGCGCGCAGCCTTGCCGCCTACGTGGGCCTTGCGCATGTGTGCCGTTTTCCCGAGCGCAAGGACTATCCGTGGCGCGAGCAGGCGCCCGACGACGCCGTGGTGGCGCAGCGCTGCGAGGCTCTGGGGCGCATCGTGCGCGGGGACAACTGCATCATGGTTGCCTCGGCCCGTGCGCTGCTGCGCTGCGTGCCGCCGGTCGAGAGTCGCTATTGGGAGTCCACCACTTTTGCGGTGGGCGAGGAGATTCCTTTTGACGAGGTGCCGCAGCGCCTGGTGGGCATGGGCTACACCAATGCCGGTGCCGCCGACGCGCCCGGTCTGTTCCGCGTGCACGGCGACACCGTCGAGGTGTTTCCCGCACAGGAAAAGGCGCCCGTGCGCATCGAGTTCTTTGGCGACGAGATTGACCGCATCCGCCGCATGGTGAGCTCCACGGGCCAAACCATCGGCAACGAGGACAGCATCGAGATCTTCCCCTGCCGTGAGCTGGCGCTTACCGACGATGCCGTCCACAACATGCACGTGGCGCTCTACCGCGCCAGCCAGGATGACAGTAAACTGGCAGCGCTGCTCGAGATGGTGGATGCACGCATCGTCACGCCCGAGCTCGACCGCTTTTTGCCGGTGATGTACGGCCAGACCGTGAGCCCGTTGGCGCACGTGGGCGGCAAGGCGCTCGTGGTTCTGTCCGAGCCGCGCTCGCTGTTCGACGATTGCCTGCGCGCCTACGAGGATATCGAGGCGCGTGCCGGCGAGGCGGGGATTGACCGTCTAGACGGCTTGTACGTGCGCGCCCAGCAGCTCGATTTTGGTGCCCAGCAGCGCCTGAACTACGTAAGCCTCATCCGTGCCGGCGGTGCGGTGACGGCCGAGCTCAAGATTGAGCAGCCGGCCATTGCAGGCTCGGACAACCGTTTTATGACGCGCATCCAGGAAGTCGTGGGCAAACGCTACGCCTGCGTGTTTGCCATTCCCGATCGCGGTGCGCGCGAGTCGATGGAGCTCACCTTTGGCGACGAGGGCATTACCTTTGAGGAGTCGCTGACGGCCGCGCCCGAAAATGCCGGCGCTATCGGCGAGCACGTACGCGTGGCAGCGGCGGATTCTGCTGACCGTGCTGCCCGCCAGGATGCTCATGCTGCAATTCGCGAGCGCCGCGCCGACGCGCTCAACGCCCGCTCGCTCG
>CALJPV010000019.1:0-96528 GCA_937980385.1 uncultured Collinsella sp.
GGTCGCGCCCTTGAAGTTGAACGTCAGATTGTCCAAATGCGGCCCGCGCAGCGTCGGCCGGTCCGCCGTTCGGTAGAACGGCGGAACTAAATCAACTTGAAGCCCTTGCGCTTGCCTACGGAGAGGGTGTCGCCCAGCTTGAGGGCGCTGGGGTCGATGTTGTAGCTCTTGGGAGCCACGGCCTTGCCATTGATCTTGACGCCGCCGCCGTCGATGTCGCGACGGGCCTGGCCGGCGCTGGCCGAAAGGCCCAGGTCCTTGAGCAGACCGGCGAGGTAGATCTGGCCCTCGTCGTTAACAGTCAGCTCAACATGCTTCTCGGGGAAGTCGGCGAGCTGGCCCTCCTTGAACACGCGGTCGAACTCGGCCTGAGCCTCGTCGCCGGCACCGGCGCCGTGGTAGGTGTCGCACAGGTCGCGGCCCAGAGCGCGCTTGAGCTCATAGGGATCGGCGGAACCGTCAGCCAGGGCGGCGTCAATCTTGTCGACCTCGGCCGGGGTGAGCGAGCTCGCCAGGCGGTAGTACTTACCGATCATCTCGTCGGGGATGGACATGGTCTTGCCGAACATATCCTTGGGCGCGTCGGTCAGACCGATGTAGTTGCCATAGGACTTGGACATCTTACGGACGCCATCGGTGCCCTCGAGCAGCGGCATGGTGAGCGCGATCTGGGGCTCCATGCCCATCTTCTCCATGAGCTCACGGCCGGCGAGCAGGTTGAAAAGCTGGTCGGTGCCGCCCATTTCCACGTCAGCCTTAATCATGACCGAATCGTATGCCTGCATCACGGGATACAGGAACTCGTGCAGGGCGATCGGCGTCTGAGACTGGTAGCGCTTGGTAAAGTCGTCGCGCTCAAGAATACGGGCGACGGTGAACTTGGAGCACACCTGCAGCAGACCAGCCAGATCCATCGACAAGATCCAGTCACCGTTGTGCACGATGGTGGTCTTCTCGGGATCCAGGATCTTCATGGCCTGGCTCACGTAGGTCTCGGCATTGGCCTCGATCTGCTCCTGCGAAAGCTGCGGACGAGTGGAATTCTTGCCCGAGGGGTCGCCAATCAGCGCAGTACCGTTGCCGATGATGAGGGTAACGTTGTGGCCCAGGTCCTGGAACTGACGCATCTTGCGCAGCGGCACGGCGTGGCCCAGGTGCAGGTCGGGGCTGGTGGGATCGACGCCGAGCTTGATGTTGAGGGGCTCGCCCTTCTCAAGCTTCTTGCGAAGGTCGGCCTCGGGAACGATCTGCGCGGCGCCCGAGGTGATGATACGCATTTGCTCGTCAACAGACAGCATTGGGTATCCTCCTTTTGCTATAGCACCCTCGCCGAAAACGGCGGTGCTGGAAGTCCATAAACTCTCTTATGATAACAAACTGACGCGACGCAGCATCTACGACAGGAAAATCCTCGTCCTGCCGCATGCGTCGATGGCAACTGGCAGACGCGTACCGTCACGCTCGACCAGATAGCGCACCTGCCGACGACGCAAGCAGTCGCGGCAACGGACCTGCCCCGTCGCATCGGTGGCGCAGACGCCCTCGGCGGTCAGCAGGCAGTGCTCGCACACCATGAGCTCGGGACGGTCGGCGTCGAACGGACCCAAGACGCCGGGTTCAGCAGCCAGCTCGGCAATACGCTCCCTATCATTGCTGAGCAACTCGGCAGGCAAGTATACCCACCCCGCGCCAAGCCCGCGCAGCCAGGCAAGCGTGGCCCGATTGGCGCAGAACACCGGCGCCGCCACGTCAAACGCCGTGCCCAGCTCGCGGGCCATCGCTACCTGCCCCAGGTTGCGGCAGACGACGCGCCCGGCACGTTGCATAAGCGCTCGAGTCCGCTCGGCGTCGCCCGCGCGGCACACTTCGTCGAGCACCACCGTCGCATCGGACAGATCCCGCTCATCGCGCGGATCCAAATCCATCAGCTCCCAGGCAAAGACCATGCGAGCAAAAGCCTCATGCTTTGCCGGCTCCGCCGGTCCCGCCAACTCCGTCGGCACGTCGCCATCTGCCAGAACGCCCTCAAACGGCAGCACCTCAACGGACCGCTCAGCAGGCGCGACCGCATCTGCCTCGACCCGCATGCGCTCCAACACCGTTGCCGTCTGCCCCAGCACGCCGGCACTGCGAATCAGATAGACCTCGCAGCCCGCGTCCACCTTGCGTTTGCAATGCACGACGATACGCTCTCCCGCAGCGGCATCCACGGGGCAAGGCACCTGTGGCCAGCGCTTGGGCACATCGGGACGCGCGTCGGCACCCGGGTAAAATCGGATCTCGAGCGTATCGCCCGCCGCCACGGCGGCATCAAGCTCAACCGTCACCTCTTCGTGACCCACCGCCACCAAGTGGCCCACGCGCACGCCCTGGTTGATCGCGCGCTCAAAGCTCATGAGCTCGGCGCCCGAACGACCCCGCAGATACGCATCGGTAAAGCCGCGGTTGAACGACCTTCCCAGCTCGCGCTCAAGCGCCGGCACCGCATCGGCATCCCATGTGCCGTCGCGCAGCATATTGAGCGCCCGACGCCACACCCTTACCACGTTAAAGACGTAGTCGGGATTCTTCATGCGGCCCTCGATCTTGAGCGATGCCACGCCGGCGGCAACAAGCTCGGGCAGATGCGCGATGCCCAGATAGTCACGCGGACAAAGTAGGCGATCCCCTTCGACAGCGACAACACTCTGCCCCGCCTCGTCCACCAAGTCATAGGATAGACGGCACGGTTGCGTGCAATCACCGCGCATCGCAGAGCGGCCACGTCGAAGGGCAGAGAACCCGCACGCACCCGAGTATCCAATGCAAATAGCGCCGTGACAGAATACCTCGATGGGCACACCAGTAGCGCAAAGCGTCTCAATTTCCGCCACGCTCAGCTCGCGTGCAGTCGTCACGCGCTCAACGCCCAACTCCTTGGCAGCCAACTGCACGGCACCCTCGCTATGAGCGCCCGCCTGAGTGGACAGGTGAATCTCGACCCCCGGAATCGCCGCATGAAGCGCACAGGCCAGCCCGGCATCGGCCACAATTAACGCATCGGCACCCAAAGCGTGCGCATGCGCCCCCAACGCCACGGCGTCGGCAAGCTCATCATCGAACACGAACACGTTGAGCGTCACGTACACGCGCACGCCATGGGCATGGGCCACGGCACAACCGCGCGCGAACTCATCATCGTTAAAGCCATACGCGCTCACTCGAGCGTTGAATCCGTCCAGCCCCGCATAGATGGCATCGGCACCCGCCGCAATCGCCGCGAGCATCTGGTCGAGTCCGCCAGCAGGCGCCAGCAGTTCGGGCAGCGCCACTTCAGCCGCCGCCAACTCGCTTTCGCATTGTCCGCTCGATTCCATCGGCCGAATCGCCATCAGTAAACTCCTTGCCAAGGTGTGCTTTCACTCTGAAAATTGCTGCCAACCAGCATACACGAGGCCCCGCGTGCCCCGATTGGTTTATCGTGTAATAACTTATGTCCATCCTGCCCGACAGCATACCTGCCGCCTGGCACGACATACCTGGAGGTCAATATATGGGTCCTCGCCAACGACAGGGGCGCGGTCGCTCTAAGACGCATGCCCTTCCCATAATCTTGCTCTCGTTTTTGGGCTTTCTGCTTATCGCGGGCGTAGCGTTTGGCATCGGCATGATCGGCAACGTCAATCGCTGGCTGTCCGATCTGCCCGACTACACCGATGCCAACGCGTATCTGGTGAGCGAGCCCACCGACATCGTCGACTGCAACGGCAATACCATTGCGAGTTTCTACACGCAAAACCGCAAGTCCATCACCAAGGACCAAGTGTCCCCGTACGTGCTGCAGGGCACCGTTGACGTTGAGGACGAGCGCTTCTACGAGCATGGCGGCATCGACCTCTGGGGCATTGCACGCGCATCGGTGGCAACCCTCACCGGCGGCCACGAGGGCGCATCGACCATCACCCAGCAGCTGGTTCGCAACACCATCTTGCAGGAGGAACAATTCGACTCGACCATCGAGCGTAAGGTGCGCGAGGCCTATATCGCCATCAAGATGGAGGATATGTACTCCAAAGACGAGATCCTCATGATGTACCTCAACACCATCTACTACGGCCATGGAGCATATGGCATCGAGGCCGCAGCCGAGACCTATCTGTCCAAAACCGCCGCCGACCTCACGCTGAGCGAGGCCGCGCTGCTCATCGGCCTTCCCAACTCGCCCTCGCAGTACGACCCCACGGTTAATCCCGACCTGGCGCTGTCCCGCCGCAACAAGGTTCTGGACAACATGCTGCGTCTAGGCCACATCACGCAGGAAGAGCACGATGCCGCGCAGGCTGAGCCCATCACGCTTAACGTGACCGAGATTTCGGGCAGTGGCGTCGATGTGTACTCTCAGCCCTACTTTGTCGCCTACGTTAAGCAGCTGCTTGAGCAGGAGTTCTCCACCGACGTGCTCTTTAAGGGCGGTCTGACCGTCAAGACCACCATCGACCCCACCATGCAGCAGGTGGCCGAGGAGGCCGTGCGCTCGCAGCTCGACACGCTTTCGCTCGACGGCCTGGACATGGGCATGGTCGTCGTTGACCCCAAGACCGGCTACATCAAGTGCATGGTGGGCGGCTACGACTACAACGCCGACGAGAATCACGTGAACCACGCTACGGCAAAGCGCCCCGTGGGTTCCACGTTTAAGGCCTTTACGCTGGCAACTGCCATCCAAAACGGTATGAACCCCAACGTCACCCTCAACTGCAACTCGCCGCTCAAGGCCAAGGGCACCACGACCGAGGTGCAAAACTACGACAAGCAGAGCTATGGCAACATCACGCTTAAGCAGGCAACGGCATACTCATCCAACACCGGCTACATTCAGGTGGCCGAAGCCATCGGCAATGACAAGATCATGTCGCTCGTCAAAAAGCTCGGCATCGATCCCGCCAAGGACAATATCGAGGACGTTCCCGTCATGACGCTCGGCACCGGGTCCATCTCACCGCTCGAGATGGCATCGGCCTACGCAACGTTTGCCAACGGTGGCTACTACCGTCAGCCCATCGCCATTACCGAGATCGACTCGCGTACCGGCTCGGTTCTGTACCAGCACACCGACAATCCCACGCAGGTGCTCACCGAAGGCGAGGCTGCCGCGGTTACCGACGTTCTATCCGGCGTCATGCAGGGCAGCGGCACGGGTGCCGCCGGCGCGCTGAGCGTCAACCAGCCCTATGCCGGCAAGACGGGCACCACTGACAACACCACCAACCTGTGGTTCTGCGGCTTCACGCCGCAACTGACATGCGCCCTGTGGACCGGTTATTCCGCAGGCGAGATTCCCATCCAAAAGTACGGTTCGGACCTGCTGGGCGACAGCACCAACCTGCCCGTCTTTAAGAAGTTCATGAACACCGTTCTTGCGGGCACCGAGCGCGAGGAATTCCCGACCGGAACGGCTCCCACGTACAAGAACAATAACGTCTGGAAGTTCTACGGCACAAACAACAAAAAGAAAGACGAAGAGGATAAAGACGAGGGAAAAGAAGAGGAAGAGACCACGACCACCACAACGACAACGACAACCACGACCACTGAAACCCCGGGCGGCAACACCACCGGCGATAGCGGCACGACAGGTGGCGACGGTGGCACGGGTGGCGATGGCGGCACGGGTGGCGACGGCAGCACGCCGACGCCTACCCCCGATCCTACGCCCACGCCCGACCCCTCTACGGGCCAGTAGACGCAAAGCGGCATCTGGCACCAAGGCGCCCGAGCAGCACGTACGCTGCTCGGGCGCCTCTTTATTTCGGCAGATGCCATAAGATGCCACGACGGCCCCGGCTGCAGGACCGATAGAGCAACGGGTGCCGGCATGCAAAAGGGCGCTGACCTTCGTCAACGCCCTCGGCAATTACCTATAGCAACAATCGGCACAGCAGCAGTGCCACGCATCCCCTACTTGTGAGAGTTACTCAGCTTGTTGATGAGCGCCTCAAGGCGTTCGCCGTCCTCGGCCGTCTGCGCAATGACTAAGATCGTGTCGTTGCCGGCAAGCGAGCCAAGCACGTCGGGCAGCTCCGCGGCATCGACCGCTGCGGCAATACCAGAAGCCGTACCGGGCTGTGCCTTGATCATAACCAGATTATCGGTGCGCAGTACGCCGGTAACCAACTCGGAAACCATGCGCTGCAGATGCAGGTCCTCGGCAAGGACATAGATGCCCTCGGGGAGCTTACGCAGTCCCATGTCCGCGATGTCGCGCGAAACGGTCGCCTGCGTGCAATCGAAACCCATGGCGCGAAGCTCGTCTACCAAAACGCGCTGCGTACGTACGTCCTTATTGCGAACAATATCTCTGATGGCATCCTGGCGCCCATTGCGTTTTTTGGCCATACAAAACCTCACTCCAAAAGATGGCGGAGACAATCACTTAGTGATTGAATAGTTTAGCGCTATTTGAGGGTTTTAGTGAATAAGAACGCATTTCGAAACAATTCCATGCAATTAATTTCGAAAATCACGCTACTAGACAGTCCTGACGCCCGAACGATTGAAAAAGGCCGCCAGATGCGTATACAACGCACACCGCATAGGCTTGGCACCAGCTATCGAACCATAGAGCAGACCTAAACCCTGATGATTGCCTTTAAGAGCCGCAACCATCTGACGGGTACGCTGTGCTTCGAGCATATCATGCAAACGGGCCGAACGCTCTATTGAAGACACCCCATGGGGGCTCAGACACAAATTTTCGATGCAGGCAACCAGGCCGGCGTAGTAATACCGCTGGCAGACCAGCTTCAACTGATCGCCACCGCCCGCGACGGCAAGCGAGTCGGCAAGCCTGTCGAGCGCCCCGATATCATCAGAAAGCCTGGCAAACATCGTGGGGTCAAACGTCTCCGTAATCGACGGCGCCACTGCATGAAAACGGGCACGGCCACATCCCGAAACGCGCTTTGCCTGCGAAAGCGCGAACGTCAAAAAAGACACCGTGCGAAACGCATCGCCATGCGCAAGGCACGCCTCAAAGAGGGCGCGATCATACAGCACGCCAGAGGTCTGTCGGATTAAACCACAGGAAACCAATTGGGTCAGGCAAGCCGCCCGGTCCTCATCTTCAGAAACGGATGTCGCGTCCAAAACTCGGGAATGACGTTCGCGGTGAACATCGTAGCGATCGAGCGAAACAGAGGGAAACACGATGTCAGCAGAAGCGTCGCAGGAGCTTTCGACCATCTGCGAAAGGGACTGCGGCGCAAACCACTCATTGGCATTCATCGCAATGATCTGGGAGCCGCGCGAAGCCGCAAAGCCGGCACGCAGGCAGGCGCCAGGCGCTGGGTCCTCAACATCAATCAAATCAATATGAATGTCTCTGTCGGCAGCAACTTCGAGCGAATGGCGCACACCAGCTACCACGCCGCGACAAACGACGACAATTTGCAAATCGTAGAGGTCTTGGTTCTGGACGCTCTCGAGAGCGCGCATCGCATAACTGGGCGAACCCTCAACAATCAGGATCACCGAAAGTCGCGGATGCGAACCACGTCGAACCAAGTTTTCCGTCCTCTCGACAGCTAGTAACAAACTGTCGTTCATGGTACACCCCGTCAATTAATGCGGGCGGTCGTCCGCCGCGATGCACGTCAAGAACAGATGTTGCACACGCCCCGCCCACAGGCGCCGCACACAAAGATCGCCGTCAGGCAGTCTCATCCCTAATCGAGCACCACAAGCTCGGCTGGGTCGTAGTCCACACCCATAAAAGTAAGACCGCATGCGGGTGCCGTAGGACCAGCTGCAGTACGATCGCAGGCATCAATTACCTCGCGCATCCACTCGGGATCGCGGCGATGCATGCCGATCTCGACAAGGGTGCCCACAATGGTTCGCACCATCGAATGCAAAAACGCGTTGCCCTCGATGGTAAACGTGAGGATGTCCTCGCCAAAGGCGACCTCATGGCCAAACTCGGCACGCATTACGCAGCGGTGCGTAGGTTTGCCCACGGCAGAGGCGACCTTGCAAAAACTCTTAAAGTCCTGCTCGCCCAAAAGCGCAGGGCAGGCAGCAGCCATCGCGTCGACGTCGAGGGGATAGCGATGCCACCACACGGCACCGCGTGACAGCACGGGCCGAGCATCACGGTCGGCAATGCGATAGGTGTACGTGCGAGAACGCGCGTCAAAGCGCGCAGAAAAGCCCTTACGAGCCTTGTAGACCTCGTTTATGGCGATATCTTTGCCCAGGAGGGCATCCATAGCCCTCAGCCACCTACGGCGCGTACACGCGAGCTCAGCGTCCGTTACGGGCACGCTGATGTATTGGGCCACCGCATGCACGCCGGCATCGGTACGCCCCGCGCACGTCAGATCGATTGGGCGGCGCAGGAACGTCTCGATTGCACGGCGCAGCTCGCCCGCAACCGTCGTCTGGCCCGGCTGCTCGGCAAATCCACTATAGGAGGAGCCATCGTAGGCCACGCGAAATACAAGGGTGGCGTCGAGCTCGGGGGTCGAATTGAAATCAGACGGCGCAGTCATGGGCGCTCCCAACAAACTAGCAACGGTATTGCGACAAAAAAAGAGGGGTACGCGAACGTACCCCTCGAATATAGCCTATGCAGACAGAATGTCTACTCAGCGGTCTCCTCAGCAGGAGCCTCCTCGACAGCCTCAACCTTCTTGGGAGCAGCGGCCTTCTTGGGGGCCGGAGCAGCCTTCTTGGCCTTAGGCGTGCAAGGCTCGGTGACGAGCTCCATGATAACGATAGGAGCGTTGTCGCCCTTACGGTTACCAAGCTTCATGATGCGGGTGTAACCGCCGTTGCGGTCCTGCCACATGCCCTGAGCAGCCTTGTCGAAGATCTCGGCAACGAGCTGCTTATCGCCGAGCTTGGCGATAGCCAGACGACGAGAGTGCAGGTCGCCCTTCTTAGCCCAGGTGATGATCGGGTCGACGACCGAACGCAGCGCCTTAGCGCGGGTCTCGGTGGTCTTGATGCGGTCGTTCTCGAAGAGGGCCTTAGCAAGGCTCTTCTTCATGGCCTTGGTGTGGCTCGCATCGGTGCCGAGCTTCAGGCCCTTCTTAACGTTGTGACGCATGGTCTAGTTTCTCCTCAAATATGCGAAGCATTAAGCCTTCAGGCTCAGGCCCATGGACTCAAGCTTGTCCTTCACTTCCTCGATCGACTTAACACCGAAATTACGGATGTTGAGCAGATCGTTCTCCGAGAACTCAACGAGCTGACGGACCGAGTGAATGCTGGCGCGCTTAAGGCAGTTGTAGGAACGGACGGAAAGGTCCAGATCCTCGATTTGCTTGTCCAGCTCGGCGTTGTCGTTGGTGACCTCGGGAGCGAAGATCGAAGCCTCCTCCTCGACCTCGGGGGTCTCGGCAAGGTTCATAAAGGCGGCCATATGCTGGTTGATGATATTGGCAGCCTGGACCACGGCGTCGCGCGGGGCGATGGAACCGTTGGTCTCGATCTCGAGGACAAGGCGGTCGTAGTCGGTATGCTGGCCGACACGGCAAGCCTCAACGAGCTTGGCGCAACGGGACACCGGCGAGTACAGCGAGTCGACGTTGATCACACCGATGGGATCGTTGTCACGCTTGTTAGCCTCGCCAGAGACATAGCCGCGGCCATAGCCGATGCGCATGCTCATGGTGAGATGGCCACCCTCGGTGAGCGTAGCAATGTGCTGCTCGGGGTTGACCAGCTCAAACTCGGACGGAATAAAGAAGTCCGCACCGGTGACCTCGCAGGGGCCGTCAACCGAGATGGTGGCGGTCGCCTCGTCGGTCGTGCCGAGAGCCCTGAAGACAAGACCCTTGACATTCAGGACGATGTCGGTGACATCCTCGACCATGTTAGGGATGGTCATGAACTCGTGCTGTGCACCATCGATCTGAATGGCCTCGACGGCGGCACCCTCGAGCGAGGACAGAAGAACACGACGAAGCGAGTTACCCAGCGTATCGCCGTAGCCACGCTCGAGCGGCTCGACGGAGACACGAGCAGAGGTCTCGTTGATCTCTTCGACCTGAACCTGAGGCCTAATGAATTCTGACATGTATTACCTCCAGCCTCAGCAGCCCGGATGGACTACTTAGAGTAGAGCTCGACGATGAGCTGCTCGTTGATATCACCGCTGATCTGCTCACGCGTCGGCAGAGCGAGCACGTTACCAGACAGCTTCTCGATATCGACCTCGAGCCAGCCAGGGACCTCAAAGCGCTCGGAGGAAATCAGGGCCTCCTTGATGGGAAGGAGGTCACGGAACTTCTCGCCGACAGCGACGACGTCGCCGGCCTTGACGCGGTAGGACGGGATGTCCACGCGCTTGCCGTTCACGGTGAAGTGACCGTGACGGACGGACTGACGAGCCTCTTTGCGGGTGCGGGCGAAGCCAAGACGGAAGACGACGTTGTCGAGGCGAGACTCAAGGATGATCATGAGGTTCTCACCGGTGACGCCGTTCATCTTACGGGCCTTGTTGAAGTAGCCGTGGAACTGCTTCTCCAGAACGCCATAGATGAACTTGACCTTCTGCTTCTCACGCAGCTGCATGCCGTACTCAGATTCCTTGCGACGGCGCTTGGGCTGACGGATAGATTCCTTCTTGCTGCTGTAACCGAGCTCAGCGGGATCGATCCCGAGCTGACGGCAGCGCTTAAGAACAGGAGTCCTGTCGATTGCCATATTGATACGATCCTTTCAGTTACACGCGGCGACGCTTCTTGGGGCGGCAGCCGTTGTGCGGAATGGGGGTCTTGTCCTGGATGCTCGAGACCTCGAGGCCAGCAGCCTGGAGGGAGCGGATGGCGGTCTCACGACCGGAGCCGGGGCCCTTGACGAAGACGGAAACCTTCTTCATACCGTGCTCCATGGCCTGCTTGGCAGCAGCCTCGGCAGCCATCTGGGCAGCGAACGGCGTGGACTTACGGGAGCCCTTGAAGCCCACCTGGCCAGCCGACTTCCAGGAAATGACGTTGCCCTGGGGATCGGTGATCGAAACGATCGTGTTGTTGAACGTAGAACGAATGTGAGCCTGGCCCACGGAAATGTTCTTACGGTCCGCGCGCTTCAGACGGGCAGCGCGAACGTTCTTCTTAGCAGTAGCCATCTATCTAGCGCTCCTTATTTCTTCTTCTTAGCACCGATCTGACGCTTCGGGCCCTTGCGGGTACGAGCGTTAGTGTGGGTGCGCTGGCCGCGGACCGGGAGGCCCTTGCGGTGACGAAGGCCGCGGTTGCAGCCGATGTCCATAAGGCGCTTGACGTTCTGGTTGCGCTCACGGCGGAGGTCGCCCTCAACCATGATTTGATTCTTATCGATATAATCGCGGATGGCGTTAACCTCATCCTCGGTGAGGTCCTTAACGCGCGTATCCACGTTAACGTTGCACTCGACGCAAATCTTCGTCGCAGTGGTGCGGCCGATGCCGTAAATGTAGGTCAGACCGATCTCAACGCGCTTCTCACGCGGGAGATCGACACCATTAATACGGGCCAACGTAGTCTCCTCTCTTAACCCTGACGCTGCTTATGACGGGGGTTCTCGCAAATAACGAGGACCTTGCCATGGCGCCTAATGATTTTGCACTTATCGCACATCTTCTTGACCGAAGGACGTACCTTCATCGTTCTTCCTTTCGGTAGCGCTCAAACTACTTCCCTACTATCTACTCGCCCAGCCGCAGGCGTTTAAAACTATGGCTGGTCTTCACACGCAAACCGACCGTAGGTTGAGCTAAGCCTGCAGTCGGAAAAGAGCGTGTATGCGTGTCGCTATTTATAGCGATAGGTGATGCGACCGCGGGTCAGGTCGTACGGGGAAAGCTCCACGACAACCCTGTCACCGGGGAGAATGCGGATGTAATTCATTCGGATCTTGCCAGAAATGTTGCACAGAACCGAATGACCGTTCTCGAGCTCAACCTTAAACATGGCGTTGGGCAACGGCTCCTTTACCGTACCCTCGAGCTCAATTGCGTCTTCCTTCTTCACAAGCAATCATCTTTCTCTAGAAAACGACAGCGATTGAGTATTCTACAATACGCATGCACGTATCGTAATATCTTCGTAATGGCTCCACATCTAAGTGGAACTTGTTACATTTCTCCGCCTTGGAGCGAACACCAAGCACCTTGGGCATCCGTGGTAAGAATCACCGGACCGTCATTGGTAATGGCGACGGTGTTCTCGTAGTGCGCGGCGGGCAGGTGGTCATTGGTCGTTACGATCCAACCATCGGAGCCCGTGCTCACATGATTGGAACCCATCGTTACCATCGGCTCGATAGCGATGACCATACCAGCCTGAAGGCGAACGCCTCTCCCCTTCTTTCCATAATTTGGAACGTTGGGGTCCTCGTGCATCACGCGGCCAATGCCATGGCCCACGTAATCGCGAAGCACGCCGTAACCGTGAGACTCGGCGAGGGACTGAACAGCATACCCGACGTCCCCGATATGGTTACCGGGAACAGCCTGCTCGATGGCAGCCTTAAGGCAATCGCGCGTAACCTCGCACAGGGCCTTGGCCTCGGGCGTGGGGGTGCCGACGAAAAACGTCCAAGCGTTATCGCCGACCCAACCGTCGAGAACGGCTCCCGTATCGATGGAGATGATATCGCCATCGCGCAGGATCATATCGGGGTTGGGAATACCGTGGACCACGGCATCGTTGATTGATGCGCAAATGGTTCCGGGGAACCCGCCGTAACCCTTAAAGGCCGGGGTGCCGCCATGCATGCGGATAATCTGCTCGGCAAGCTGATCGAGCTCGAAGGTCGACACGCCGGGGCGAACCATGGCTCCAACGTGGCGGAGCGCCATCTTAGATAGCGCTCCTGCCTTCTTCATCTGCTCAATTTGCGTTGCAGACTTAATCTTGATCATAGACCGAGAGCCTCTTTGACATCCCCGTACACGGTCTCGCGAGCCTGATCACCGTTGACCGACTTGAGCAGACCCTGGCCACGATAGTAGTCGACGAGCGGGCTCGTGGACTTCTCGTAGACGTCGAGACGGTTCTTGATGGTCTCGGGCTTGTCGTCGTCGCGCTGATACATCTCGCCGCCGCACTTGGGGCAGGTAGCATCGGCAGCCGTGCCGGTGTAACCGCAGGCGCGGCAGGTACGACGCGAAGACAGACGATCGATGATGACGTCGGGGGCCACGTCGACCAGAAGGGCGCAGTCGATCTCGCGACCCATGGCGGAGAGCTCGGAATCGAGCGTCACAGCCTGGGCAGTGTTGCGCGGGAAGCCGTCGAGGATAAAGCCCTGCTGGGCGTCATCGGCGGCAAGGCGTTCCTTGACAAGGTCGATCACGAGCTGGTCGGGAACGAGCTCGCCAGCGTCCATGTACTTCTTAGCCTGAATACCAAGCTCGGTGCCACCCTTGACGGCAGCACGCAGCAGGTCGCCCGTAGAAATGTGAGCGACGCCAAACTCGGCGACGAGCTCCTGTGCGACGGTGCCCTTACCGGCACCCGGAGCTCCGAGCAATACGAGGTTCATGAGCAATCCTCCTCTAGCCTATTTAAAGAATCCATCGTAATCATACATCTTGATCTGGCCTTCGAGCTTATCGACCGTGTCGAGCACGACGCCGACCATGATGAGGATGGACGTGCCGCCAAATGCCTGGATCAGATGGTTACCCGTGAAGGAGAAGATGATCGAAGGCACGATGGCGATGAGCGCCAAAAAGACAGCGCTGGGAAGCGTGATCTTGTTGAGCGCGTTCTTGATGTAGGCCGCGGTAGCCCTACCCGGACGGACGCCCGGAATAAAGCCGCCCTGCTTCTTAAGGTTGTCGGCCGTGTCATCGGGGTTGAACACCATGGAGGTGTAGAAGTACGCGAAGAACACGATGAGGACAACGTTAAGCACCCAGTTGAGCCAACCGGTCGAAAGCGCAGAGGCAACTGCCTGAATCCAGCCGATGCCGGGGAAGAACACGGCAATCTGAGCCGGGAAGTACAGCAGCGCCGAAGCGAAGATGATCGGCACGACGCCCGCGGTGTTGACCTTGATGGGCAGGTAGGTGGTCTGGCCACCCATCATGCGACGGCCCACGACGCGCTTAGCGTAGGAGACCGGGATGCGGCGCTGGCCGCGCTCAAGGAAAACAATCAGCGGGATAACCAGCAGGATGATGGCGCAGATGATCACCATGGTGATGATGCCACCGGCATTGCCCTCGGTGCTGGAGAAGATCGCCTGCGGCAGGCCGGCCATGATGTTCGCGAAGATGATCAGCGACATGCCATTGCCGATACCGCGCTGGGTGATGAGCTCACCAATCCACATGATCAGCATGGCGCCCGCGGTGAGCGTGCCGACGATCATGAGGTCGAAGATGATCTCGGGAGCGCCGGCGCCAGTAAAGCTGATGCCGAAGCTCTTAAAGAGGAAGAGGTAACCCACGGAGTTGAGGATTGCCAGAGCCAGGGTGAGGTAACGCGAATACTGCGTAATCTTGGTCTGACCGACCTCGCCCTCGCGGGCAAGCTCATGCAGGGAAGGCACAACGGCCTGGAGCATCTGGAGGATGATCGAGCTGGTGATGTAAGGCATGATGCCCAGGGAGAACACCGAAACATAGCTCAACGCGCCACCAGAGAAAAGATTCAGGAGGGCCATAGCACCTGCGGCGACCGAATTGTTATCGGTCGAGAAAAGGCCCAGCATCCCCTGGAAGGGAATGCCGGGCACAGGAACGTGCGCACCAATGCGGTACACGACGAGCATAGCTATGGTAAAAAGAATCTTTTCGCGCAATTCTTTGATGCGGAAAGCATTCTTAAGACCATTTAGCACGGCAGCTCGACCTTTCCGCCGGCGGCCTCGATCTTGGCCTGCGCAGAAGCGCTGACCTTGTCGACCTTGACCGTGAACTTCTTGGTGAGCTCACCATTGCCGAGCACCTTGACGGGCTCGAACTCGCTCTTGGTGATGCGAGCGGCCTTAAGAGCGGCACCGTCGATCACAGCGCCGTCCTCGAACTTGCGCTCGAGACGCTCAACGTTAACGGCGGTGTACTCGATGCGACGGGGGTTGCGGAAGCCCGGAAGCTTGGGCAGGCGCATAGCCAGCGGAGTCTGGCCACCCTCGAAGCCGGCACCCTTGGTGCCGCCAGAGCGGGAACCCTGGCCCTTCTGACCGCGGCCAGAAGTGGTGCCGTGACCCGAAGAATTGCCACGGCCGACGCGCTTGCGGTTCTTGGTGGAACCGGGCGCGGGAGTAAGATCGTGAAGCTGCATTTGCTACTCCTCTACAATCTCGACAAGGTGCTTGACCTTGAAGATCATGCCGCGGACGGACTCGTTGTCAGCAATCTCGCGAACCTCGCGGATCCTGTGGAGACCGAGGGCACGGACAGTACGGACCTGGTCCTGCTTGCAACCATTGGTGCTGCGGACCTGCTTGATCTTGATGGTGTCAGCCATGCTTAGTTCTCCTTACCGACGAACATCTCGGAGACCGTCAGGCCACGGCGAGCCGCGACGTCCTCAGGGCTGGAGAGCTCCTTGAGGCCCTCGACGGCAGCCTTGATGATGTTGAGGCCGTTGTCGGTACCGAGGGACTTGGACAGGACGTTCTTGATGCCAGCAAGCTCGAAGAGGGGACGCACAGCGCCGCCGGCGATAACGCCGGTACCCTCGACAGCGGGCTTGATGATGATGCGACCGGCA
The DNA here is from genome assembly GCA_937980385.1 of uncultured Collinsella sp. Taxonomy (GTDB): domain Bacteria; phylum Actinomycetota; class Coriobacteriia; order Coriobacteriales; family Coriobacteriaceae; genus Collinsella. The sequence continues at coordinate 15,693 of CALJPV010000019.1, forward strand.
CCAAAGTGACCGAGAACCTCGTGCGGAATGGTGCCCTGCTCGGTCACCGGCACGTGGAACATGTTCTTCTTGGCATCGAGAGACGCCTTGGAGATGGCCATGGGCACCTCAGCGGACTTGCCCATGCCAACGCCGACGTTGCCCTTGCCGTCGCCAACGACGACGAGAGCGACGAGGCTCATGCGACGACCACCCTTGACGGTCTTCGACACGCGGTTGATGTAAACGACGCGCTCCTCGAACTCGGAGGCCTCGCGCTGCTGCTTCTGATTACGAGCCATGTGCTACATACCTCCTAGAACTCGAGACCGGCGGCACGAGCACCGTCGGCGAGGGCCTTGACGCGGCCATGGTAGATACGGCCACCACGATCGAAAGCGACCTTGGTGATGCCGGCCTCGATGGCACGCTTGCCAACGAGCTGACCGACCTTCTCCGCAGCCTCCTTGTTCGAGGTGTGGGTGCCCTTGAACTCGGCCTCGAGGGTCGAGGCAGAGACGAGCGTCAGGCTGGAGCCCTTGCTGTCGTCGATGATCTGGGCATAGATGTTGGCGTTAGTACGGGTCACGCGAAGACGCGGACGCTCGGCGGTACCCGAGACCTTGCCGCGAACACGACGCTGACGACGCTTGAGGCCTTCCAGCTTCGCCTTATGCTTGTTCATACGTAAACTCCTAAAAAGGTTGATCTTGCCAGCACCTAACGGGGTGCTGGTCTTATGCGAGTGAGTCGGTTACGACTACTTGGCGGCCTTACCCAGCTTGCGGCGGATGTGCTCGCCAACATAGTGGATACCCTTGCCCTTGTAAGGCTCGGGAGGACGATGGCCGCGGATCTCAGCGGCGATCTGACCGACCTGCTGCTTGTTGATACCCTTGACGTTCACGTGGGTGTTGTCGGGAACCTCGAAGGTGATGCCCTCGGGAGCCTCGACGATCACGGGGTGCGAGAAGCCCAAGGAGAACTCGAGGTTCTTACCCTTCTGCTGCACGCGGTAACCGACGCCGGCGAGCTCAAGCTTCTTCTCGAAGCCCTCGGAAACGCCAACAACCATGTTGTGGATGAGGGCGCGGGTGAGGCCGTGGCGGGCACGGGTCTCACGCTCGTCGTCGGGACGGGAAACGGTGAGGACGTTGTCCTCGACGTTGATGGTGAGCTTCTCAAAAACATCGAGCTCGAGCTGGCCCTTGGGCCCCTTGACGACAACGTTGTTGCCGTTGACTGCCACTTCGACTCCGGCGGGAATCTGGACAGGCTTATTACCGATACGAGACACGGTGATCTCCTTTCCTTCTACCTACCGAGCGAATTACCAGACGTAAGCGATGATCTCGCCGCCGACGTTGTGCTTGCGAGCATCGCGGTCGGTCATGACGCCATGGCTGGTGGAAATAATGGCGGTACCAAGGCCACCGCGGACGCGGGGCATGTCGGCAACGCCGGTGTACTTACGCAGGCCCGGCTTGGAAATGCGGCGGATGCCGTTGATGACCTTAGCCTTCTTGGGACCATACTTAAGCGTGATGTGCAGAGTCTTCTGGGGAACGGTGTCCTCGACATCGTAGCCCTCGATGTAGCCCTCCTCGTGCAGAACACGAGCGATCTCGACGAGCTTCTTGCTGCTCGGCATGGAGACCGTGGCCTTGTTCACAGAGTTAGCGTTACGGATGCGCGTAAGCATATCTGCGATCGGGTCTGTAAGGTTCATACAGATTCTCCTTCGTTCTTGATGAACACGTGCTCTTGGTTCTTCGCCGCCCTTAACGGCAAAGCCTATTTAGCGCGTTTTCCCTGTTCCAAACGGATGCTTGAAACGCTGGTAGTGACTTACCAGCTGGCCTTCTTAACGCCGGGAAGCTCGCCCTTGAGTGCAAGCTCACGGAAGCAGACACGGCACAGGCCGAACTTGCGGTACACAGAGTGCGGACGGCCGCAGCGCTGGCAGCGCGTGTACTCACGAGTAGAGAACTTCTGCTTGCGATTGCACTTGACGATCATCGATGTCTTAGCCACTTATATCCTCCTCACATAGAGTATTGTTCGCCCCAAGCGCCGCCCCCTTGTGGGAACGGCGCTTATAGGGCAGGTGAACCTATTTCTTGAACGGGAAACCGAAGGCGTCCAGAAGGGCCTTGGCCTCCTCATCGGTGTTGGCGGTGGTCACGAAAGTGATGTCCATACCACGCTGGTGATCGACGGAGTCGAAGTCGATCTCGGGGAAGATGAGCTGCTCGGTGACGCCCATGGAGAAGTTACCACGGCCGTCGAAGCTCTTGGCGGAGATGCCGCGGAAGTCGCGGATACGGGGGATCGCGACGGAGGTCAGACGATCGAAGAACTCCCACATACGGTCGCCACGCAGGGTAACCTTGCAGCCGATCGGCATACCAGCGCGCAGGCGGAAGGTAGCGATGGACTTGCGGGCACGGGTGATCATCGGCTGCTGGCCGGTGATGGCGCGCAGGTCGCGCACGGCACCGTCGATGGCCTTGGAATCGGTAGCGGCCTCGCCGACACCCATGTTCACGACGATCTTCTCAAACTTGGGGATCATCATGACGTTCTCGTACTGGAACTTGTCCTGAAGCTGCTGCTTGACCTCGTTGTTGTACTTGGTCTTCAGACGCGGCACATACTTCTCTTCTGCCATTGTTCACTCCTTCTTGGGGTTTTAAGCACGGGGCGTGGCCACGGTGGGTTGTCCTCGTGCCTCCTGGCTGCATCCGCGCCGCTCATGGCATTTCGCGGTTTGGACTCGACGCAGCAGGAGCCGACAAAACAATCGGTACTATACGCGCATCGGGAGCGTATTTCCAGAAAAACCTCGTCTGCCTGCACAACTCCACAACTCCCCCGCACATATTGATCCCTTGGGGACGGAGGAAAACGGATCACTTGGGTCGCCTGGCCCTCTGAGTGATCCGTTTTCCTCCGTCCCCAAGGAATCAAAATGGCAGTTGCGGTGAAATAGTTCCTGGCTGACCGCCCGTCAGGCTTATCTAGGAACTATTTCACCGCAACTTATTGATGGGGATGCGATTAGCGCTTGCGGGGGACGAGCTTGGTGCGGCGCAGGTGAATCATCTCGGCGGCGATGGAGATGGCGATCTCCTCGGGATCCTCTGCCTCGATGGCAACGCCGATCGGCAGGTGCAGCCCGTCGATCTGCTCCTGCGTAAAGCCCTCCTGTTCCAAGCGGGCCCGCACAAAGGCCGTCTTGCGACGCGAGCCCAGGCAACCCAGATAGGCTGGCTTGGCGCGCATGGCCTGAATCACCACATCGATATCGGACTTATGACCCGCCGTGGCCACGACCACCAAGTCGCGCGGGCCGATGGGGCACAGCTTGCTCAGGTTCTTGTAGTCGACCAGTCGACGGTCGTAGACACCGGACACCCAATCGGGGGTCAGCGTGCCGGGGCGGTCGTCGCAAGCCACGACGGCAAAGCCCGCCGCCGTGAGCACCCGCGCCGTCGCAGCGCCCACGTGGCCGCAGCCAAAGATATAGGTCAGGCCCTCGGGGCAGAGCGTTTCGATGTGCGCCGCGGGAATCTCGGAGGCCGCGTTGGTGTAGGTGACCTTACTCCCCTCTTCCCTCAGCGAAAGCTCGGGGCAGCCCACAATGGTGCGGCGCGACTCCTCGCCATGGTATTCGGCAACGTCGCTTTCGAGCGCGCTTGCGATAAACGGCTCAAAATCGATGGCGAAGTCGCCGATGCGTCGATACGCCAGTACATCGGCAATCTCCTGGAACAACGGCGCCTTGGTCGCATCCAGGTGCAGATAGCACAGGCAAATGGCTCCGCCGCAGATCATGCCGGTATCGGAGTTCTCGCCGCCCATGGTGTAGCGGACTAGACGCGATTGACCCTCGGCCAGCAGCTCGCAGGCCTCGCCCAGCGCAAAGAGCTCGATTTTGCCGCCGCCGATGGTGCCCGCTTGGCTTCCATCGGCAAAAACGGCCATCCAGGCGCCCACACCGCGCGGCGACGACCCTGCCGTGCCGGCCACGACCACCAGCTCGCATGCCTCGCCAGCACGCAGGGCAGCAAGCGCCGCATTCACAACATCGAGCTTTTCCATCGTCGCTTCCTATCCCCTAAAAACGTCGGTGAGCATGGCAAGCGCCTCGAGCACGCCGCCGCCGACCGATGTCGCCTTGTCCGAAATATAGTTGATGTAGCTGGCGTCACCGCGCGGGTCGACATCGGCGCACTTAAAGCCCTCGGCGACCTGGACGCCATCTGCCAAAAGGCCGCGCAAGCAGCCGTCAATCGTCGTGAACATGGGCGTATCGCCCGCATACCCAACGCACTCGCCGGCGCACACGATGTCGCCGATCGCGCGGTCGGACCTAAACATACCGGCGGCGGGGCTGTGGATAACGCGCTCCTTGCCATAGCCGGCGATGACACCCGGCACGCCCGTGTTGGGCTGGGGCGAGCCCTGGGTGATGACGCGGCCGAGGAAATGACCGCGCATAGTCTCGACCACGGCATCGCAATCGACCGGCGCGGTAAAGCCCGGCCCCACCGCGATGACGGCAGGAGCCATGTCGCGCGTGGTGCCCAGATTGCGCTTGGCCAGGATCGCGTCGACCACAGCTGCGGGCTTAAGCTCGCCGAGCATCTGTGCCTGGGGGTCCACCACCACGGCGACATCCCCCGCCTTGGTAATCTCAAGTGCCTCGGCCGGCGTCCGCGCCAAGCGAGCACGAATGCCCTCGACCTCGACCTCGCCCAAGCGGATGGCCTCGCAAAAACTGATCGTGCGACGGATGCACGTGGGGACCGCGATATCGGCCATGACGACCGACACGCCGGCGCGCACCAGACGAGCAGCCACGCCCGTGGCGATATCGCCTGCGCCGCGAACATAAACGAGCATTCCCGGGACACCTCCCTGTGCTACGGTTTGAGCAGAGCAAAAGCGGTTCGACCGCTACGCTAATGATTATTTCTTATCGCAGCATTATACGGCGGTGAACAGATGGAAACGGTTAACGGCAGCCTTGCCTCCACGCTCAAGATTGAGCCGGGCATCACCGCGATCATCGGCAGCGGCGGCAAGTCGACCCTGCTAAAGACGCTCGGCCTTGAGCTTATGCGCGCTGGCGGCCGCGTGCTCCTCTGCACCACCACGCATATGTTTCCCGTCGCCGGCGTGCCGTGGGACGGGTCGAACCGTCGCCTGGACGCTGTGCCCTGGAAGCCAGGTGCCTTACACGCCCCAGGCTACACCTGCGAGGCCTGCGTGGGGCTTGTGCGGGGAAGCATCTGCCAAGCCGGTGTCTTGGACCCCCAGACGGGCAAGTTCTCCTCCCCTGCCGAGCCGCTCGACCAGCTGGCGCAGCGCTTTGACTACGTCCTGGCCGAGGCAGACGGCAGCAAGCGGCTCCCGCTCAAGGCCCACGCCGCCTGGGAGCCGGTAATTCCCTCTGGCACAGCCGACATCGCCTGGATCGTCGGCGCCTCGGGATTCGGCAAGCCCATCAGCGAGGCTGTCCACCGCCCCGAGCTCTTTTGCGAGCGCTGCGGCTGCGAGCCCACCGACGTTGCCACGCCCGAGCGCGTCGCCCAAGTGCTCAATGCCGAGATGCAGGCGCTGGAACTCAACAATGCCCGCATCATGCTCAACCAAGTCGACACGCTTGCCGACCCAACGATGGCAGATCGCTTCGAGGCAGCTCTCGACCGCCCCGTCGTCGCCAGCAGCCTCAAGTAGCCGGCGCCACCCTGGCGTCCTTTCTGCTAGCGAGGCGCGTAGCAGGCCGCGATATGCTCCGAGACGCGGCGCTGGCCCTTGGCGGTGTCGACATCCCACAACTCGTAGGCACGTGCCTCGACCAACTGGACATCGGCGCGGCCGCGCAGCAGCGACGATCCGCCATCCTTGCCCTTAAGACCCATAAGGTCGGGAAAGAGACTCGCAGGGAACAGCACCGGCGAGGCGGGTTCACCGTTTAGGGCAAGACGCACGGGCGCAACGCCGCCGTTGGCCTTAAAAGCACCGGCGAGTGCTTCAAAGGAATCCGAACTCACGAGCGGCTGGTCGCCCGGCAAAAAGAGGCAGCCCTTCCAGCCGCGATCGGCTCCCCAGGTAAGACCGGCGCGCACACTCTCGCTCCTGAGCGCGCCATCGTGCAGCGCGCACGCGCAGCGCAGCTCACGGCAAATCTCGGCAACTTGGGGCCAGCGCGTCGTAACAACAACGTCAAATCCTTTGGGCACCGACTCAATCGTCCGCTGAATCAGCGGCTTTCCGCAGATATCAGCAAACATCTTGTTAGATCCAAACCGCTTGCCCTCGCCCGAAGCCATAATGGCGCATCCAAGTTTCATGTCGATACCTCCCCTGAAGCCATCGTACCCATAACTCGCGCCGCGGGTGCATAAAGATGGTGTCCTGGCCGTTGGCGGCCTTATAACGCAGCGACGCTTTCGTTATTTGCGACCATGTGGCATTTGTGGCACAGTGAGCCCAAACTTATTTTTAGGAAGGCACCCATGACCCCCGCACAGATTGAGTTTTACAAGCGTCTTGCGCACAGCCTGGCGCTACAGTTTGGCCCCAGCTGCGAAATCGTCGTCCACGATCTGGAGACCGAGGACATGGACCACTCTATCGTGGCGATTGAAAACGGCCACGTCAGCGGACGCAAACTGGGCGACGGCCCCAGCCATATCGTGCTCGAGTCCATGCACGAGGATGCCGCCGAGGTCCACGACCGCGCGCCGTATCTCACCAAGACTGCCGATGGCAAGCTGCTCAAATCGTCGACCATCTTCATTCGCGACGACGCCGGCAACCCCGTTGGCATTATGGGCATCAACTTTGACATCACGCTCATGAAGGCATTTGAGCGTTCGCTCGATGCGCTCACCGGCACGGGCGACAAGGGATACACCGAGCCCGAGCCCATCACCAAAAACATCGGCGACCTGCTCGAAGATCTGCTGCGCGAGTGCGAGCAGTACGTGGGCAAGCCTGCGGCCCTCATGACCAAGGACGAGCGCATTCGCGCTATCGGATACCTCGACCGCCGCGGCGCCTTCCTTATCTCCAAATCGAGCGAGCGCGCCTGCGAGTTCTTTGGCATCTCCAAGTACAGCTTCTACAGCTACCTCAACGAGGCCAAGGCAGAGGCTGACGACAAGTAAACGACCCGCCTGAACCATCCTCCCCTTAGTACGAGTTCTTGAATGCGCGAATCCGGGCATCGGTGACAAGGCAAGTTCCATATAATCGAAGGGCTAGACAGTTCGAAAGGATGGGACAAGATGAGGCCGAGCAACGCATCGCGCAGCAGCCACGGAGGCACCGCGCCTACCGCCAGGCATGCGAAAAACGCGTTTGACGAGGGCGAAGACGATCTGTTTGCGTTGAGCCTCGACGACGTGATGAGCGACCGACCTTGGACCGCCGATGAACTCATGGGCGGCAAAACCCCTTCGGCAGGCGATCCTACCGAGACGGCATCGTTTATCGCCGCGGCACAGCACAATGCGCCCGAACCGCCCGTTGCGGATCTCGACGACTTTGCAACCCGCCAGTTTGCCTTCGATTCCTGGGCGGCGGCAGATCTGGACGAGACCTCGGGCGGCATGCCGGCGCTCGACATTCCGGTAAACCCCCTGTTTGCGGCTGCCGAAGAACGCGACTCCGCATACGACAACACCGCAGCATACGCCAACCGCCCGAGCGAACAGCCTCGCGCCGGCCGCATCGAAACCGAGGATTACGGCCAAACGTCGAGCAGCTATTCTCGCGACCCGTTTGCCGCCACGCCCGCTCCCGATTACAACCAAGCGAGCGTAAAGGCAGCCTCGGCATCGTCGTATACCCACGGCACCGACGATGAGCGCTTTGCCGACTACTACACCGAGGAAGAGCCACCGCACTTCTCCGAGTTTCCTCAAGCGGCAAAGATGGTCTTTATCGCGATTATCGTGGCCTTACTCGGCGTGATCGCGTTTGAGGGATTCCAGCTGTTCCGTGGCCCCACCGCGTCCGAATCGGCAACGCAGCAAAAAGAGGACGACAACCAGTACCTGGACATCAACACCCTCAAGGGCGACCCCAACGACGGAGACGAGTAGCGAAGGTTAAAGGAGGGCTGGAAGAGCCGGCAACGCGTTACGGCTCCAAGAGGCCCGCCATAAAGATGGGCAGATACAACACCTCTCCATCGCGGTGCAGGTTGCACTCAGCAAGCACCAGAGCACGGTCGATTCCGTAACCCTTCGTCACGAGCGCGTTGTCGAGCGCCGCATGGGACCTAAAGCTCTTGCCCGACTTGACCTCGATGGCAAGAACCTCCCCATCGAGCGTCTCCTCCACAAAATCGAGCTCGCCGACCTTTTTAGACGTAAAGTAGCGCAATCTGAATCCGTGGGCTTTGAGCTCTTGCGCGACAAAGCCCTCGAATGCCGCCCCCATATTCATGCCAAAGGGGCCTTCTGCCTCTCCATCAAATACCCCTCGGGCAACCTTCTTGGAATACGACGACATGAGCATTCCGGTGTCCAAGTAAAACAGCTTAAACAGATTTCGCTGCTCCCCCATTAAAAGAGGCGCTACCGGAGCTGTCACGTTATACACGGGAAGCGCAACGCCCGCCTCCGAGAGCCAAAGAAAATGGTCTGTCACCTGCGAAAAACGCTTAACACCGCTTATCGATGACAGCTTGAATCGCTTGTTTTTAGAACCCGCTTCGCTGGGAATCAAATCATAGATATCGCGAATAACCAGGCGCAGCTCGGGCGGAGCGTACTTTGCGATGTCATCGCGATACAGGGCGTGAAGATCGCGGTGGATGTTTCGAACCTCGTCGACATTGCGCGTCGCCAAGAAGGAATTGACCGCGTCGGGCATGCCTCCCACCACCACATACTGATGGAACAGATCGAGCAAGCGGTCATACAGGAAGCCAGGGAGCTCCCCCTCATCCTTTAGACAGCCCCTGAGCATGTCAAACACGCTGGCACCAACGCCATTTGCCCAGCAAAACTCCTCAAAGTCGAGCGGGTACATCTGGACCTGCTCGACATACCCCACCGGCAGTGAGTCGATACCCTCGAGCTCAACGCCAAGGAGCGATCCGGTAAGGATGTATCGAAAGTCGCCGCGCTGGACCAGATATTTGATAAACGTCACCACGTTAGGGCATCGCTGCACCTCGTCGATAACCACGACGGTTTTGTTGGCAACCATCGGCTGCGTCGCAGCGATAGACATGCGCATAAGAAGGTCGTCCGCGCTTTTTGCCGCCAAAAATGAATCGCGCACGGACGCGTCGGCGATAAGGTCGAACGTCACGACGTTTTCGAACGATTCACGTGCGAACGCGTTGACCAGATATGACTTTCCTACCTGTCGAGCGCCCTTGACCAAAAGGGCCTTGTTAGGCGACGAGGCAAGCCAAGATTCAAATTGTGCTTTCGCTTTTCTCTGCAGCATAAGCGCACCCCTTATTACGTGCTGTTTTAGCACTAGGATACACTTTTCCGTGATTGTTAGGTGCTCATTTCGACACTTTTCCGTAATTTGGGCGGCTCGAATTTGACACTTTTCCGTACTTTCATACAGCTGATTTCGACACTTTTCCGGATGTTTGCCGAATAATTGCCGCGTAATCAAGCGCCGTCTGCACATCATTTCGCAGGCGGTGCTTGATTTTTGTCCGCGCGCGCTGATAGACTCCATCGTGCCCGCAAGGAGCGGGCGCGTTTTATCCAGAGTCGGGGTAGAGAGTTGGCTCCACGATCCCGACGCCAACCGGCCAAGAGGCACGGTGGCCCTGCCAACATCGATGAAAGGAGTCCGTATGGACAATTTCTCCGAGCGCAGTGAGCGCAATTTCCACAACCTGGCAGCCAAGCAAAAACGAATGCATCTTCTGGACGAGCCGAGCGGCTATGCCTCGGCTTTGGTCAAGAACAGTCTCTCCCACCAGATGCGCTTTTCCGTGCAGGTGCTCGAGGAAGAGCTCTGCGCCGCCGGCGACCCGCACGTGCTGCAGATCAAGCTGCTCGGAGACAACTCGCGCGAGCCGTCCAGCTGGAAGCTCTTTGCCGACGGCGTGTGCGTTGCGGACGGATCGGGCGCCTTTGCCCGCGAGTGCTTCTGCGAGGGAGCCGAGGTGTTCCTGGACCTGTGCCGCGACTCCGTCGAGGCTGCCGAGCTGCGCCAGTGGAGCCAAAGGGAGTACGAGCTGCTGAGTGCGGCCCGCGGGATTGCGAGGGTGTAGGTAGACGCAGGCGGCGCCATGGTAACGTGCGGCCGTTGCGCGCCGCCACTTAAGCCCCGTGATATCAAATGTCAGTTAAGTTCATTTGCGCGGCAGAGCACTTTATTTAGCGCCCGTTGAATAGCCGGCCATACCACATCCTGCCCCATCATTTCGAGTAGCGGAATGATGGGGCAGTCTTATTCTCTGCCAGCGCTCTTACTCCCCAAACCTATAGTCGTTGATGCCCAACGTAGAGCAGTTCTCGCTTATTGCTCGGACTGTTTGCACGGGGATTCCGTCTTCGACATGAGCGGAGACACTAAACGAAAGCTGTACATCGGCACCGCCCAGCATGTTTAGTTGGCTCACTACTTCGTCCATGATGGTCTGAATGTTGCGATTGACACGAGTGTTGTCGAGCTTTGCCGTCATATGGAAGGATGTCTTTTGCCTCGCGGGCTGCACCACCACTGGCGTCGTGTCGACAACCGTAGTCCTGCCAGTTCCGTCCGTCACCGTCTCGCTCGTCGTAGGACCAAACGCAATTCCATGCCCGCCGCCATCGGAGCTCTGCTCAGCCTCCGCAGCCGCAGCGCGAGCAGCAGCCTCTTCCTCTTCAATCTGCCTTGTTGCTACGGCCGGTTTTACCAGCAGGTCACTCTCGTTGATAAACGTCTTCTGCTCACCAAACGTCAGCTCCATATAGCGATCGTCCGAGAAGCCAGCAGCAAGGCCAAAGTATTCCTTTGAGCCCAGGCCCCTTTGAATCGCGTCCTCGAGCACGCCATAGCACGACAGCCTGGGAAGATAGCAATAAGAGCACAGGAACTCCCACAGACGCTTAATCTGGATGTGGTCCGCGTCCTTCCAGAGCACTCGATCGAGCTCCATCTTAAGCAGGGCGGGTGCCCAGGTCTTGATGGCCGCCTCATCGGAAACAAGCTTGCGCGCCATCTTGGCAACGATATTTTCGCCGCCGCCCTCAACGTGTTCTGCTTCCCAAACGATATCCATCGAGTTGCTGAAAAGGTCAACACGCGGATAAATAAGCCAACTATAGGCCTCCTGGATCTTTATCTCGAGCGATTCATCGGCACGTCTCACACTCTGGTCAGTCTCGCGCGTCTGTGCCACATCAAGGTTCAGCGACTCGCGATCTTTCTTGAAGGAATCCCAAGCAAGGTATTGTTTCGCCTCACTTAGGAGTTGTGCATAGTAAGATGCGTCCGCAGCGGCGAACACAACCATATTCTTGTACGTACGCGGAGACGTACCGCGATTTGAGAGTATCTCCGATGCCAAGGTGAGTGCCGCGGAATCAGCCGTTTTTCCACGGTGATTGGCAGACGGCGTCAGCACCACCAGGCGCAGCGTCTGGTCATCCGGAACGTCAAGCGAGCTTGCGGGACATACATGAATGCCTGAGAAAGGATCAACCTTGCGCAGCCTCTTTAGGCGACTCTCGACTTCATAGAGCGCTTCGGAGTCCTTGACTTGCTGGGCGCGGTCATCGGCAACCTTGCGCAACGTGGGGCGCGTATCGTACCAAAAACGGTTTCCGTTGACGTCGCTATACAGGAAAGACGAAGATGTCTGCAGCGTGCCCAGGGCATCGTTGAATACGGAGATGTTCTCGCCAGGCTGAACCGTGCCCAAGCGAATATGCGCGCGCTCGATACCGCGGACGGATTGGCCGCCCACGTCGGGAGCACTGCCGAGCATGATGGTACGCGCGACGCGACGCGAAGCCAAAAGATTGCCGTAACGAGTGTTGTTGCCGTCATTGCGATACGGAACGGACTGCTTGCCGTCGATCTCGGAATCAACAACTGCATTCCAGTTGTCATCAAGATAGCGTGTGAGCTCATCGCGCACGCCAGGCACATCGAGGGGGAACGACCCCGGCATAATCATCGGCGAAGGATCCTGGTTCATCCACAGCTCGTGGATAACCGACGCCATTAAGCGCAACACGCCACGGGTACGTTGAAACTTTTCGAGCGTTGCCCAGTCCTCGTAGAGACGATCGAACACTTCAGGGTGAATCGGATAGCAGGAAACCATGCGATCGCGATATTCAAGCTCGCGCGACTCCACCGGGAAGTCCGCAGTATTTTCGTTGTACATCTTGCTAAATGTCGCGCACACTTCATCGCGAGCGGCATCATCCTTGCAGTCAAGGAAAAGCCTGCGGCGCACAACCTCGAATCCTTCGTTTGCCGCCACGGGCTTCCAGATAGCTTCCATGCGCCCAAAGGTATGCTCAATCTGCTCCAAAGCTCGCTGGCCCGCCTCGCCACCGATCTCGTTGTCAGATTCGGGAATAGAGGCTACGACCAGGCTGCGCTTCGAAGCGCGTGCTGCCTCGGTGAACTCCTGAATAAAGGTGATGAAGTTGTCGAAGCTGCCGGCGTTAAGTCCATCGACGCCATAAATCTTCTTGGCATAGGCAACGAGCTCGTCCATAAGGACAAGACAGCAGCCGCAATCGTCGAATAATTCAGTCAGAGCAGCAGATCCCGGCGAGACGCCCTTCTTGTCGGCGTCTTTAACATAATCATAGAGCTCGGGCCTGCCAGCGGATTCTGCAAGCTGGTATGCCATATGACCCCAAAGCGTGTTGACCATGATGCCGGGCATAGTAGCCGGGCGCATGGCTTTTGCCGGATTGATAGAGGTGCCCACGAGCACAGCAACATGCACCTCGGGGACTTCGGCAACGCCCGCCTCCTCGAGCACGGAAGCGATATTAGCGATTTGCCCCAAACGCGAACGGCTGCGCATCATATGGTAAAGCGCAAGCATGCTGTGCGTTTTGCCGCCACCAAACGCGGTCTTAAGCTGAATGACGGGCTCGCCGTCGAGACCAGCCACGCGGCGCAACGACTGCACGAGCAGCCCCTTCATGCCTTCGGTCACATACGTTCGATTGAAGAATTCGACCGGGTCGCGGTACTCCAGCTCGCCCTTGCCGCGCGCCACCTGGGCAAGGTCGGCAGCAAACTCGGCATTCCTATAGCGCCCCTCAGCAACATCCATATGGGGTTCCATGACGTCGCGCCAACTAGGCAGGCCACGCACGGCCTTGGTTTGCTCGAGTGATTTCCTACGGGGTGCCGGGGCATCCACGCCAGCATCGACATTCGTTGTCACTGCCGTCGAGCCGTCGGCGCTGCCATAACGAACCTCGCGAAGCATTGCGTTGAGTTGCGCCGTGGTATCCTGATCAATCTGCTCAGCCAAACGACTCATGGTATCGAGCGCACGCCATGCGTCGCTGTCCGAGATACCTCCCATACCGCGATGCGCAACCTTGTTGCGAACGCCCTTGAGCTCCATGACGTAGTTCTTGCAATCCTGAGGCAACCTAAGGCGAAACACATCGCGCCAGTTGATGTCAATGAGCAGCAAGCACAGGGCAATATCGAGCGAGTCGGCAAGAGTGGCATAGTCATCCGATGCTGGCAGGTTGCGCTTTTGGTCGTCGTAGAGCTTGTTGAGCACACCGACCTGCCAAAAATCATTGCCGTATGCCTGGGTAAGCTCGCGCATCACATAAGGATCAAGGGCCTCGAGCAAAAGGTCAAAGCCCTTATTGAGAAGATCGCAGTTATTAGCGTTGTTCTCCATGGTTTATCTCCTTGGGACTTAATCGAAAAGCGAGTCTTGCATGGGACGCTCGACAGCAAGCTGCGCAGCCTTCGACTGTATCTCGGGCCATGCCGTTACGAGCGAGTTGTACGCGAAGGCCTCCTGCTGCCAGTTGCGCTTGTCCGCAATGGTAAAGAGGCGATACGCCAGCGCCTTGGCACCATCCGCACGGCCACCAAGTGTCTGGCTAACGATCTTGGCGCAAGCCGTAACACCGCCCTCCTCGAGCGCACGCGTAAGCTGCTGAGTCGTGAGCCAGGTAGGCGCTTTAAAGTCAACGTGCTCCGATACCTCGCTGCGATCGAGCAAGTGCACATTTCCCTTAACGGAAGCAAAGAGCCCTTGGGCTGCCAGCCCTTCGATGGAAACGTTCTTAGCGCGAGCAAGCACGTCGGCTTCTCCAAACTTAATGGTGTCAAAGGCTTTCTGCGTATAAAGATCGACGCAGAAGCGGCTCTCGCGATCGAGCTCGCCATCCTGGTCGCTAAAGTACGCATCGACCTCTTGGTTGATAAGTTGCAGCGCTGCACGCACCGTCATGGGGCTACCGTCGGCCTCGAGCACCTGCGAGAAGCGCGAGTACACCCCGATACCCGGGCCGATGGCAGACTGCGCAAGATCCACCGGCGCGATGTTTGAGGATCGCAGCTCGTCGAGTGCCGCATGCAGTTCGCGCTTGAGCGCCATCACGAAGTCGCGCCGCGTCCCCATGGGCGCGCCCTCGGGGCGCTTGCGGCACACGAGGACGACAGACGTCGCAAGAGCATTAACCGATGATTTGAGGGCGGTTACCAGCTCAGTTCGAATTGGCCAAGTTCCCACAATGGAAAAACCAGCATGGATAATCGCGGAGAGCATCGTCTCCCAACCGGTCGACGCCGTAGATTCCACGTCGTTAGAAGTCTCGGTCTCGCTCTGCTTGAAGGCGTAGTAGATAGTCACGGGCACGTCCTCGCGGGCGTACTTGTTCACCTGTTTGAAGGTGCTGAACATACCCTCCTCGAAGAACTTGCGCGCACCGTCCTTGCCGCGGTCCTCGCGGTAGGGCGTAGCGACGAGCTCCTCGTGCTTGGGCACGAGCATGGTACTGAAGAGCTTGGGGTACGTACTGCGTAAAGACTGACGCAACCACACATAGAAGTAGTCCGAGAGGTCCGCGTAGCCGATGTTGTCGTAGTAGGGCGGATCCGTAGACACGAGGAGACCGCGCATGCCATTATCGCTTTGAGCGTCGAATTGACACGCAGAGCCAGCTATATTGGTCTTTGGCAATTCGACCAAGCAATCAAGAACCCACTTAATCATGCTTCTAAAACTACCCGATGAAGCAGAGAGTGGATTTGCCTCGGCATAATCCCATTTCATAGGAATAGCCTGTCGTCCGAACACGTTTGACATGGTGTCTCTAGATGTGTGCCAAGAACAGATCGAAGAGTTGTAGTCCGTCATTTTGTCAATCACAAACGCCAGGTACACGCCGATAGCCTCGCCGTAGGCGCGGGCGCCGGTGCCGCCGTCCGCCAGGCCCACGCCGTCATCGGGCAGCCCGGCAGCAATGGCGTCCGCCTCGGCCTTTTTCTGCGCCTCGCCGACGAGCGCCGAAAACGTCGTAAGCGCCGTCAGCTGACGGTTGGTAAAGAGCTTGTCGAACTCGTCAAGTCCATAGGGCACGCATGAGCCACCCGTAAAGTGCGTAGCCAACTTGCCCGTCGGATAGTCATCGGGCTTCTCGACCTTGGAAGCCTCGATCTGAACCGAATCCGGCGCAATGTAAATGCGTCCACGCTTGCCTTCGGCAACAACGGCCATAAGCTTGGCACTCATTCGGCCGGCCTTGGACTCTTCTTTAACGTACTTGAGATCTATAGGCGCCCCGCAGTGTACGCAGGTCGCGCCGCGACGGTTCACCGTGCCGTCCTGCGTCGCCTTGCCGGGTGCAACATCGAAGCGCACCTCACCGCCCTCGCAATGAGGCTCGACGTGCCATTCCTTTCCTTTTTTCTTGGACAAGTCGAACGAACGCACGAGAATCGCCTCGTGTCCACACGCGGGATTGGGGCACTTAACCGTGCGCGCCCAGAGCCACGCGATGACAGCCGCTTCTCCGCCACCTTGGTCGGCAGGCAGCTGCGCCTTGGGATACAAGTCGCCGATACGACGCCGCGCTTCTTCCTTCATCCAGGCGCCATAGTACTCAACATCGGCAGCTAGACCGGCATTGCCACTCCAGCCTCCATTGGTCAGCTTGCCACGGGCCTCAGGGTTAACGGCGGGCTTGTCCGCGAACAGCGGCGGAATCTCAATCATTGCCTTATTGATGGTAACGGCGACCGGGTTGAGGTCCTGCGCATACGCCTTAAGACCCAGACGTTGTGCCTCCAGCGGAATGGCGCCTCCGCCTGCAAAAGGATCCAGCAGGGGCGGCAATTCGTCGCCCATCGACTTTTTAATCTCAGCCTTGGCGGCATTAAGCACACGATCGTTATTGGAGTTTTCCCACACCACGAGCTCGCGCAGGATGCCGAACAGGCGCTCGCGCTCGACAGCCTGCTCCTCCACGGTGGGGAACTCCTCGGGATGCGCCGACGGGTCGTCCACCAGCGACGACCAGATAACGGCGCGCGCCGCGGCCAGCGGGCGGCGGGCCCACCAGAGATGCAGCGTCGAGGGATGCCCATGGCGGATGGACTTCTCACGTGCGGACGCCGCATTGATATCGTCGAGCGGCAGAGCCACCTCGATGAGCTTCTTCTTTACTGCCATTCCTGCTCCCTCTCTAGTATCACGTCGCCTGCCTCCTTGAGACGCGCGATGTCGTAATTCGTGCTTGCCGCGGCATAATCCGGCGGACTTGTAAATGGATGTGCGATGTAAGAAGTTCGGGTCGTGTTTCCATCGACCTCGACCAGTGCGAGCACAAAGGCATCTGGCCTGTTGAGCGCACACATCACTTCGTTGTGCGAGACGGTGACCGTAGTGGCGCCCGCGGTGCGACCCTTGACCTCAATCATTCGCAGCGCCGGCCCCTTGGCATAAAGCTCATCGGGCACCACGGATTCGATGTCGTAGCCGCAGTTATCTGCGCTTCGATCCCGCGGCGTAAATCCCAGCTCCCGCTCGATAGCCATGACGGCACGCATGCCGGCAAGCTCTACCTCGCGCCTGCCTGCCGCACTGGATTCGGCGGTAGTATGTGAGTCGTGGGGCAGCATGCCAACTGGAATCACAAGCGCGCCGCCCAGCACCCTCGGAGTCGCGGGAGTGATGGTCTTTTCGCGCTGCAGCTCCGCCAAGCGCATTTGTCTACGGTCGCGCAGATCGTCGGCGCGACGACGAGCATTCAGAGAGCTCAGGCGTGTCTTCTTGCCTTGCTTTTCTTTCTCCTCCAGCTCCCACGCGCGACCATCCCAATAATTGGCCTCATCGGTAAGACGCGCGTCAACGGCTCGCTCGATCTTCTCGACCTGCGGAATACGACGATTGCGTACCTCTTCGAGGCTCACCGGGAGGATCTCGCGAATGGCGAAATCCATGGCAAGCGCATCAATGTCGACGGTAAGCCACTCCTGCTCAGAAGCGATAGCGTGCGCGGCAGATGCCTCGGACGGACGAGGACCGCGATAGTCCAAATAGGGCGCATAGCCCGCATCACGGGCTTCGCCCGCAGCGTCAACTTCAACGAACCTAAACTCTTTGGATACCGTACGTTTGGTGCCGTCGGTCAGCGTCGTGCCGTCCTGGACAGAGTTCTCGATATAGAGCAAGAGTCTCGGCTTGTCTCCAAAATCTCTATCGTCCACGAGCACACAGCCCCGCTTAAGCGCCGAACCCATTTGGCCAATCAGCACCTTCACCGTTGCATCCAAAAGCGCCTCACCGGGGCATACCAACTCCGCGGGAACGAGTCCAGGACCCTCTTTAGATTCTTTGTCAAAGCAAATACGCTCATAGGAGGCAAGCACGTGGCCGCATTCGCCGTCCATGCTCATCGAGCGAACCGAGAACGGCACTTCGAGCACCTCGAACCTGCCAGGCTCGCGAGATGCCACGCGTCCTCCCAAGCGCTTCATTGCCGCCATGAAAAATGCCTGGATAAAGTGCGGCTCGAGCTTGCGAGCCTCCATGCGCTCCATGTCCTCGCGAATAGCGCTTACGCCGCGAGCGTCCATGACGTCATCGGTAAGCGCATATTCCTTGAGGAGCCGTTTAATGGAGCTCGTATCGAGCGATGCATCGACTACCTGGTTGAGCCGCGCCCGCACCTCGGGGTCATCGCCATAGCGAATCGCATCGAGGAGCAAGTCACGGAGCGTCTTGCCTTCAAAGGTAACTCTGCCCAAGATGTCGAAAACCTTACCGCCCAGCGCGGCACGTTCCACCTCGAGCTTGCTGAACAGGCGTTGGAATACTTCTCCCTCGCGCGTCTGCGTGGAGACAAGGTTCCACAGATGACATACTTCGGTTTGACCGATGCGGTGAATACGACCGAAGCGCTGCTCGAGTCGATTGGGATTCCACGGCAGGTCGTAGTTGATCATAAGGTGCGCGCGTTGTAGGTTAATGCCCTCGCCGGCAGCATCCGTAGCAACTAGGATGCGCGAGTTCGCATCCTGCTTAAACATTTCCTCGGCACGATGGCGCTCGTCGCGCGTCATACCGCCCTTAATGGTGAGCACGGCAGTACGGTCACCCAGGAGGGAGCCAATCTTCCCTGCAAGGTAGTTCAGTGTGTCCTTGTGTTCGGTAAAGATGATCAGTTTCTCACGTCGACCGTCCATGCCAAACATATTGGAATCGTCTTGCAGCAGTCGCGAAAGCTCCTCCCACTTACGGTCCTCGCCACTAATGCGAACATCGTTTGCCTTGCGCTCGAGCGTGCGTAAAATCGCGATCTCGGCATCGAGCTCGGCCGCAGTCGCCGCCGCTGAAGCGGTGTCTACGACGTCATCTTCCATTTGTTCGTACTCTTCGGAGTCGTAATCGTCCTCGTCAAAATCTCTGGAATCGATGCCCCATTTATCTGTATAGGCGACCTTGCCGCTCGCAACACTTTTTGCCTCGGCGAGCTTGGACTCAAGCCGCATGCGACGACGCCGAAGCGACTGGAAGATGGCCTCGGGACTCGACGCAAGACGACGCTGCAAGATAGTCAAAGCAAAGCCGACGCTGTTCTTATGCTTGCCACCCAAGCGCTCCGCGCGGTTAAACTCCTCGGTGACGTAATGAGTCACCGAGTCATAGAGCTCCTGCTCGGCAGGAGATAGGTCGTATTCGACTGTGTAGGCGCAGCGTTCGGGGAATAGCGGGCGCCCATCGAACTTGAGCAGCTCCTCTTTCACGAGGCGACGCATGACATCGGAAACATCGCAGTCAAGCGAAGCGGCGGGCGGAAGGCCCTGAGCCTGGCCGGCAGTGGAGCGCGCCGCAGGATTCTTAACGCGATTGCCTCCCGCAAACCGGTCCTTGTCCACAAGCGCCATAAAATAGCGGAAGTCAGCAGGCTTGCCGTTGTGGGGCGTAGCCGTCAGAAGCAACAAGTTTTCGGTTGTGTCACCCAAGAGCTGACCGAGCTTATAGCGTTTGGTCGGCTTGAACTCGCCGCCAAAGTTTGTCGCGCTCATCTTGTGGGCCTCGTCGCATACAACGAGATCCCACGAAGTTGCCCTTAGCTTCTTTTGGATCTCGTCGTTGCGAGCCAGCTTATCTAGGCGGCCGATACAAAAATTGACCTCGTCGAAGGGGTTTCCGGTGGCAGAGGACTCTAGCACATCGTTTGTAAGCAAGCGAAATTTGAGCCCAAACTTTTGCCATAGCTCGTCTTGCCACTGTTCCACAAGATTACCGGGAGCCACGATAAGGCAACGCCTAAGATCGCCGCGAGCAATCATTTCTTTTATTAGGAGGCCCGTCATGATGGTCTTGCCTGCACCGGGGTCGTCCGCCAGTACATAACGCAGCGGCAAGCGCGGCAGCATTTCCTTGTAGACAGCCGAAATCTGGTGCGGCAGCGGCTCGATAGACGACGTGCGAACAGCCAGATAGGGATCGAACAGATGAGCCAAACCTATGCGATATGCCTCGGACACGAGTCGCAGGTCATCGGGGTCGGCATCGAACGCCCAGGCGCTGGACTTTTCGATGATGTATTTATCCTCATCTGTATCGAAGAGAGGTCGGTCACCCAGTGCGCCCTGGTCCGTCTTGTAGATTACGTTTAAGACGGAATCGCCATGCCATTCGACAGCCTTAATGGTCACGGGCGAATCCCCCGCGATACCGCGAACGCGCGTACCGGGCGTTATCTCTGCTAGCTTTGCCATCACGCGCCCCGCTTTACGAGAAGCGAAAATGCGTGTCGCAAGGTAACGCTAGGATTGTCTATCGAAGGAAGACACTCGCTGGCGAGCACCCCCCCGAAGAATTTTCGTCTGAATGGCCACGAAAAATCTCCTGGGTTTTATTGATACCGGGGTGAACGATAAATCACCCTTGTTACAGCTTTATCTATTGTCTTTCAATCAGCTTGCCGTGTCATGGGGTTTTCTGCAAAAGGAATCGTTTTTACCTCGCGCGGTTTGTTGTTCAACAATGCTGCGAATAGCGTGAATGCCTTGTGATCACTCCCGCGTCACCAGCGCCCATTAGCACGCTTACAGACGCTTTGGCACCTAACGCCCGTTGTTCGATGCATGAACTTTACTCAAACGCCTACACTTGAGCATTACAGGTCAATTACGCCACCAGGCAAGCGAGGCTAACATGCGGTCCGAAAACGAACAGATTCATTACCGAGCAAAGTTCAGGCTTTCACCCTATTCGACTACCACGCCCTCAATCGTCGATGCGTATCGTCAGATCTACATCTGGGTGCGCGACAAAGAGAAGCGCAAGCGCCACGAGCAGAGCGCCTTTGAGTTTTTATCAAGCAATAAAAACGTTGCCTCCGATTTTATATTTGGAAACCTCAGCTATCCCGTTGGCTATTCTGGAGGCATGACCACAGGCAGCCGTGTGAGCATTTGCACTCGTGCAGCCTTTGACGACAAGCGAGGCAAGATTCCCGTCGCTTGGGCCTTTGAATATGACGAGCCCGACAGTCATTATTCGTATCGTCACTGGCACACTTGCATTGGCCTTGAAACAGCCGATGACAACTCCTGCCTAGTCAATATTAAAGTCACCTATGCGACCCTGCCCGAATATGTGGGCTGGCCACTGCCAGAACCGGACCTCAATATTCCCCGCATCGCAAAGGTTCTGTTTTCGCTTCCCAATCATCAGGCATGCGTTGGAGAGACAGTCGTCAACACATCGTGCACGCGCCTGACGTTTGAGAACTTTGACGCCGAGTTCTCCGACAACCTTCTGAGCAGCCAGCGCGAGCTCCCTCTGATTCTAATAACCAGCGATGATACCGGTCGATATCCCGTCAAAGATCCTGGCAAGCTCGCCAATAACCTTATGGGCCTAGCCAACGTGTTTGCCGCCGACGAATCCGATGGTCGGCTCAAATCAAAGCTGTTCAATCTTTTTCTCTGCGATACACCTGCCTATCGATACAACTGTCCCAAGTCGTCGCTTCGTATTTACCAACCGAACATCAATCTGTCTGACGAAGAAGACGCACGTCGACACCTCTGCATCAGGCGCGATAGGCTGAGCGAGTACGGCAACAAGACATCCACGATACTTAACCGGAGCCTGGGGCGCTCGTTCTTGCGCGGCAGGGGCGATATTGTAGACACGAGCGATATTGCCTGGTACAAATCACGTCAATCAATTGGGGCGCTACGCAGCCGCATGGCAGAGATGAAACGCCATGCAGAGAATGAAACCGCAGCCGAGGCAAAACGCACCGAAGCGCTTGCCGCCTCGTACAGCCAAGAGGCCATGGACAACCTTAAAGAGTTGTTGTCAAAAGAGACTGCGGACAGGCAGCTCTGGGAGGGGCTGGCAAACGATTACGCCGACAGCAACGCCGCGTATGAGCAGCGTATTGAGCAGCTGGAAAACAGCCTGCTCGAGTTGGATGAATCCGAGAACACGATCGCCAACTTAAAGTATCGACTCCAAGAGGCGCTGGAGCGAGCCGACCGCTCGGAAAAGCAGGTAGCCGCACTCAGGACGGAAGCATGCTTTGTCGAGGGGCTCGAGGCATTTCCGCGCACCCTTGAGGACGAGCTTAAGTTTGCCGCGAATCTCTGGCCCTCGCGCATTTTCGTTTTGCCCGAGGCATACGACTCGGCACGCCGCTATGATTTTGCCGATCTTGACGAGGAATGGCAGATCCTTAAATCCGTAGCGACCGTTATGTGGCAACTCAGGTTTGGGGAGCGCCCGACGACCGGAGACCTCTATAGCGAGTTTAAAAATCAGACCTCGTTTGACGCCGCGCCGACCGAGACCAAGCTGACTAAAAACGACACCGAGCTCATGCGGCTCCGCCAACGCACTTACAACGGTAAGCAGGTTTGCATCTTGCCGCACATTAAGGGCAACGGTCGCAACCGCCGCGACCCATTCCGTCTGCACTTTTGTTTTGACGACGAGGCACAGCTAATCGTAATAGGCCACTGCGGCAGCCACCTGCCGACGTCAGGAACTGCCAGGCAGTAAGGCACCGCACCAGCATGGGCGGAGGATACCCGCCTACCTCCCCTCCGCTTTCAGCTTCAGCAGAAGGTCGCCCAGCTCGGGGCACTTGCTGGAAAGGCGCGTCTGGGGTCGCTCGCCCATCCCCCACCGCTGGCGGATCTCCTGGGCGTGCGGACTCACGTGATAGTCCCCGTCCATCATCTGCTTGAGCAACCTGGCGGTTACGCGCGCATCGGCAAGGGCGCTGTGGGCGTGGCCCGTCGACTCGTCAAACTCGATGCCAAACCACGTTGCTGCGTCGCCCAACGAGACACACCCGTGGCTGCCAACGTCCATGATCGAGGTGTAAAACGCCTGCAGGTCGGCCCAGTCCGTAGGAAATGCGGAAAGGTCGATGTGTTTTGCCTGGCACTCGGTCAAAAGTTGTCGACGGTCCGTCCCGCTCCAGCAAACCACCTGGGCGGAGTAGCGACCGATCCAATCGCTGAGCCTTTTGATCACCACATAGAGCGGATCGGCCATCGCGGTGTCCACGGCCGATATCCCCGTAAGCTCGCGGACGGGAAACGCAACGCCTTCGGTAAATTCCGTCTGCATAAACTGCGAGAACTCGCCCATAACGTTACCGTGGTAATCGAGCTTAACGGCGCCGACCTCGATAATCTCATTGCGCAGTCCACGGCGCTGGCGCTGCTTTGGCACCGGCGCAAACTCAAAGTCCAACACAATCTGGCGCGCAAAGTTCGTCGTATCGATAGCCGAGATACCCGGCGTCTTTTCAGCTGACACGGTTAGGACCTTTCTCCGTCAACTGCCGCTTGTTACATAAGCGGCTACATTGCCGTAAGGATAGGCGCTCGTGCGGACATGAAATCGCCCAGCGCGGCCCTCTGACACACTTGCTTAAAGCCGCGCTTTGAGAGAATCGCGTCGTTATTATTATCGAACATATATTCGTATTTATAGCTGCAGTTTGATAGACTGGTTATTGTTGACGGCAGTTCCATGTGCCGGGCAGTGCCCTCCATGCGACGGGAGGTGATGCCCATGACCGATCTGATTGATTTCGTGAAACTCCTGACCGCTTTGGTCTCGCTCCTCACGGCGCTTATCGGGCTTACCGAGGCACTCAAGCAGCGTTCGAAGCACAAAAAGAGGGGTCGACGCCGTTAAGGCATTGACCCCTTGATCAAAGCAACGGCGCTGCCCAGCTATCCACAACTTGGGCTGCCGTCGACCTTATTCTACCCACGGACGCTGGGTTTAACAAATGGATTTTCGGTAACGAGGCCTCGGCGCCCGCTCCTGCGTTCACTCAACTCGTCGCTCTACTCCAGCCACCACTCAACATCCACGGAGCACTCAACCGCAAATGCTAAAGACCACGCGATCGGGCAAAGCCCCGTCACCAACAACACAGGACGAACCCTCAGCTTCCTTTACGTTATAGCTAGCTATATTATACTTTCCTATAATATAGCTAGCTATAACGTAATTCGACAAGCGGCGCACGCAAAAGAGACGGTACACCGCCGCACGTGAACCGCTCTGGTCTCGCCCTTCGCGGCGCTTATCGGGCTTACCGAGGCACTTAAGCAGCATTCGAAGCATAAAAAGAGGGGTCGACGCCGTTAAGGCATTGACCCCTTGAACTAAGTAACGGCACTGCCCAGCTAACCACAACTTGGGCTGCCGTCAGCGTTATTTTACCCACGGGACAAACCCTTTGAAGTGCGGCTTGGCGCCGCATGACGTCGGCGGACGAGGCGATGCGTCCGCCGACGAATAGCACCGAATTGGCTACTTCTTGCTCTCGGGCAAGACCAGATCCACGGCAGCGTCCTTGGCAGCATCGATGTGCTGAGCCACGACCGGCGTCTGCGGAAGGATCAGGTTAAGGACAATGGCCATGATGGCGGTGGGGGTTACGGCATTGGAGCCGATGACGGTGGACACCCAGGTGGGCATACCCTCGCCGGCAAGGCAACCGCTGGCCATCCAGATACCCAGGCCAAAGACGACGGAGGTACCGACGATGGTGGTAGTGCGCTGCGTGAGGCCCTCGCGGGTGAACATGCGCACGCCGTTCATGGTGATGGTGCCAAAGACGCCGACGGTCGCGCCGCCGATGACGGGCTGCGGGATAGCGGAAAGGACGGCAGAAAGCTGCGGGAACAGACCGGCGATGGCAAAAACGGCCGCGATGGTCACAAAAACCCACTTGTTGACGACCTTGTTGGAGCAGATGATGCCCACGTTCTGGCCAAGGGCGCTGGTGGGAAGACCGCCCAGCAGACCGCCGACCATAGATGTGATGCCCTGGGACACGATAGCGCCAGAGAGCTCGCGCTCGGTGGGCATACGGTCGATGGAGCCCAGGCAGGCGGCGGAGACGTCACCGATAACCTGGATGGCAACCATGGGGAACACGACGGCGAGGGTAATGCAGACCTCGGGATCAAACTCGAGCGCGTAGGGCATGAGCTTGGGAAGGGCGAAGACCTGAGCGGTGGCGACGCTGGAGAAATCGATCATGCCAAAGGGGATGGAGACGATCATGCCAACGATCATGCCAAAGAACACGGATCCCAGCTTGAGCGTGCCCTTGCCAAAGTTGGCGAGCGCAAAGACAACGGCAAACGTGATAAGAGCGACGCACCATGCCTGCGGGGTGCCCCACAGCGGCGTGCCCATACCGCCGGCCATATACTTGACGGCCGTGGGATACAGTGAAACGCCGATGGAGAAGATGACCGTACCGGTCACGACGGGCGGGAACAGCCACTTGATCTTGCTGTAGGCCAGACCAAAGAGGGCCGCGACGGCACCGCCGACAATCTCGCCGCCCAGCAGCGCACCAAAGCTAAAGCCCGAGGCACCCATGGCCTGCAGGGCCGGCAGGAACGCGAACGAGACGCCCATGACGATGGGCAGGCCGCCGCCGATGCGACGGAAGGGAGCGAAGGCCTGAAGGGCCGTGTCGAGTGCCGAAAGAATGAGCGCAACCTGAATGATGTCGGTGCTCTGCTGGCTATTAAAGCCGTAAACGCCGGCCATGATGACCGCCGGGGTAATGATGCCGGCAAACGATGCCAATACGTGCTGAAGGGCACACGGGATCATTTCCTTAACGGGCGGCATGCCTTCGCGAGTGAACAGGGCTTCAGTGCCGTTCGTAACCGTCTCCTGGGCCATTTGACCACCAATCCTAGAAGTAGTTGTTTTCGCATCTAATGTTCTATTGTGACGCAGTGCGGGGCTGAGGTTGTGCCTTCGTTGCATATCGTATTGAAGATTTTTCTCATTCTCAATAATAATTTTTTGTTATCAGACTATTCTTCAGCTGAGATAATACATTTCCGCAGGTAAGGAAAGTGTCTGGTCAAAATAACATCTAACTTTTCTTTTGGTCGACCGTTTACCGCCAAATTCCTACCGTGCGGCTGTATTACGCAATGTACCTGCGAATATGCGAGATTATGGGCAGCGTGTTACCATGATAAAAAATTGTTATGAACATTTCCGATTTCACCCAAAGGAGTTGCCCGTGAACGAAACCGTACGTCGCTTTTTGCCGATGGTCGATTTCCTGGAGCAGATACTCGGCAAAAACAGCGAAATCGTCCTGCACGATTTCTCGGATCTTGACCATGCCATCGTCGATATTCGCAACGGTATCGTGAGCGGCCGCAAGATTGGCGGACCCGCTACCGATCTTGCGCTCAAGATCGTGCACGACCCCAAGTATCGCGACCTGCCGTTTATTACGGGCTACGAAGGCCGCGGCGCCGGCGGCAAGACGTTGGAATCCGCAACGTACTTTATCCGCGAGGACGGCGAGATCGTCGGCATGCTGTGCGTCAACACCGATCTTTCGGCCGTGCGCAACATCAACGCCATGGCCCAGCAGCTTATGGCCTGCTTCGACGCCGTGCCGGTCCGCACGGAGCCCTCCCCCATCGAGGTCGAAAGCCTTTCTGAGTCCACACAGGAGCTCATCGACCGCAGCATTTCCGAGTTGCTCGAAAGTCGCGGGCAGGATGTCGCCTCGCTCGGCCAGGCCGACCGCGTCGATGTTATTCGCCACCTTAACGGCAATGGCGTGTTTATGCTCAAGGGTGCCGTTGCCTGCGCCGCCACCGCGCTTGGAATCTCTGAGCCCAGCGTCTACCGCTATCTGCAAAAGGTCCGCAAGGAGGGCTAACCCGCTGATCCCTTGGGGACGGAGGAAAACGGATCATTTTTGCCCGAGAGGCTGCTGAAGACTTTATCCTGCTTAGGCTGCGGGCATCGCCTGCCGCGACGGCGCCACTATACTTTTGAGTATCTGAGCATTTTGAAAGGCAGGATATGACCGCAACCGCCAGTCGAACCACCAACCGCAGACCCGAGCTCTTGGCCCCCGCCGGAGGCCCCGAGCCCTTTGCCGCTGCACTCGCTGCCGGCGCCGATGCCATCTACTGTGGCATGGGCAGCTTCAACGCCCGCCGCAAGGCAACGAACTTTACCGACGAGGCTTTTGAGCAGGCCTGCCGCGCCGCGCACCTGGCCGGCTCGCGCGTCTACGTCACGGTCAACATCGTCATCAAGCAGTCCGAGATGAGCGATGCGCTGCACCTCATCCATCGCTGCTCCACGCTGGGCGCCGATGCCTTCATCATCCAGGACTGGGGCCTGTTCTTTGAGGTCAAGCGCACCATGCCCGGCATCGAGACCCATATCTCGACCCAGGCGAACATCCACGATGACCGTGGGACTATCTGGTGCCGCGAGCAGGGCGCCGACCGCGTGACCCTCTCGCGCGAGCTCTCTATCGACGAGATCGCCGCCATTCACAACGCCGCGCCCGACGTTGACCTGGAGGTCTTTAGCCACGGTGCCATCTGCTTTTGCTACTCGGGCCTGTGCTTGCTGTCGAGCTTTGCCATGGCGGGCCGCTCGGCCAACCGCGGCATGTGCGCTCAGCCCTGTCGCCTGCCTTACGAGCTGATCGACGAGAACGGCCGCGCGCTCTCCCCCGCCGGTCGCGAGCGCGCTCTATGCCCGCGCGACACCAACACCTCGCAGCTCGTTCGCCGTCTGTATGAAGCCGGCGCCGCGTCGCTCAAACTCGAGGGCCGCATGAAGGCCCCCGATTACGTGTATTCCATTGTCGATGTGTATCGTCATCAGATTGATGACATGCTGGCCGATGTTTCGACCTCTAAGGATGAAGAGGCCGCCCGCCAGCGCCAGCTCAAGCGCTGCTTTAACCGTGACTTTACGCACGCCTACCAGGACGGCACCTCGGGCGACGAGATGATGAGCTATGAGCGCTCCAACAACCGCGGCCAGATCGTGGGCACGGTGCTCGGCAGCCGCCTGGCCAACCGCGATGTGCGCGGCCTCAAGCCCGACGACCGCCGTCGCCGCGCTGCCATCGCCCGCATTGAGCTGTTTGAGCCCGTGGGCAAGGGCGACCTGCTGGAGCTTCGCCACGACGATGAGTTTGACCAGTTCCTGACCACCATCGCCGCCGATGATGCCGCCGCGGGCGACATCATCGAGTGCCGCGTGCCTCGCAGCATGCCCGAGGGCTGCCGCGTGCGCGTGATTCGAAGCCAGCGCGCCATTGACGCCGCCGGTGCCGCGCTCAAGCGCGACGTGCTGCGCCGCCGCGCCGTAGACGTGTCCGTCGTGGCGCGTCTGGGCGAGCCGTTTACCGTTACGCTCACCTGCTGCGACGACCCTTCGCTTACGGCCACCGCCACCGGCTTTACCGTCGAGGCCGCCAAGACTCGCGCCGTCGAGGCGGCCGATCTGGTGGAGCACGTCGGGCGCATGGGCTCCTCGCCCTTTGAGGCTGCGAGCTTTGATGTGGCGCTCGATGAGGACTGTGGCATGGGCTTTTCCGCCGTGCACAAGGTGCGCGCCGCCGCTTGTAAGGCGCTGGAGGAGGCCATTCTGGCACCGTATGACGAGCGTGTCCGCACGCTCGAGCTGCCGGCGATTGTAACCAGTGATTCCCGCCCCGCGCCCGAGCACTACCGCGATGAGCCGCAGATCTGCGCCACCGTCACCTCGCTCGAGGCCGCCGAGGCAGCGCGCGCGGAGGGTGCAACGCGCATCTACATGACCACCGACGCGCTCGATGCGGCCGAGCTCTCCCCCGCCGATGCGTTTGAACAGGGCATTGTGCCCGTACTCGACGAGGTCTGCCGCGCCGTTGACCACGTACGCGTTGACCCGTGGATTGTTGCCGGTGCCACGGTCGCTATTGGCAACATCTCTGAGCTCGCCCTGGCCGCCCAAGTTGGTGCCACGGCCGAGATTCGATCCTGCCTGCCGGTGCACAACACGCCCTGCATGGAGGCGCTTGCCGAGCGCGGGGCCAGTGCGTTTTGGCTCTCGCCCGAGATCACGCTCGACGAGATTATCTCGCTTGGCACCTCCGCGCCCGCAGCCCTGGGCATCACCGTTTTCGGCCGCCCGCGCGTTATGACGAGCGAGCACTGCATCCTGCAGGTGGCCAACGGTTGTATCCACGATTGCGCCAACTGCCGCCTGCGCGCCCGCAAGCTGTCGCTCAAGAATATCGACGGCAAGGTCATGCCGGTGCGTACCGACATCCATGGCCGCTCTCGCTTGTACGACGCCTACCCCATTGACCTTACGCCGCAGGTTCCACAGCTGCTTGATGCCGGCGTGCGCCGTTTTATGGTTGACGGAACCCTGCTCGAGACGGATGAAGTGGGCCGTGCCGTCGCCCGCGTCCGTCGTGCCGTCGAAGCGGCGCAGGCCGGCCGTAAGCCCGGCGCCCGCCTGCGCGGGGCGACCTCGGGCTGCATGTTTGTGGGAATTAGCTAACCGAAAGGCTTACACGTGAACGAAGAACCTCAAGTCCTCTACTGCGACGCCTGGCTCATGGCCATCGATAAGCCCGCCGGCATGATCGTCCACGGCGACGGCACCGGCGAGCGCACACTTACCGACTACGCTAGCGACCTTTTGCTGGCGATGGGCGACGGCTTTGCCGCGACTGACATGCAGCCGCTCAACCGCCTGGACCGCAACACCACCGGCGTGGTGCTGTTCTCGCTCGACAAGCAGACGCAGCCCGCTTTTGACCAGATGGTGAACGGGCACGCCTTCGAAAAGCACTATCTGGCGCTGGCCGAGGGCAAGATTGACTGGA
The DNA here is from genome assembly GCA_937980385.1 of uncultured Collinsella sp. Lineage (GTDB taxonomy): Bacteria > Actinomycetota > Coriobacteriia > Coriobacteriales > Coriobacteriaceae > Collinsella. The sequence goes on from CALJPV010000019.1 coordinate 45,344, forward strand.
ACGAGAAGCTCATCGACAAGCCCATCGCCCGCGACCGCCACGATAGCCGCAAGATGCGCGTTGGTGCCAGCGGCAAGCCGTCGCAGACGCGCGTCAAGGTGCTCAAGCGCCTTAAGAGCCGCCGAGGCCTGCCCACGCGTTCGTATATCGATGTCGAGCTGCTCACCGGCCGCAAGCATCAGATTCGCGTGCATCTGGCCAGCGAGCATCACCCCCTGGTTGGCGACGACCTGTACGGCACGCCGCGCCCCTGTGGATTGATGCTCCACGCCCACAGCGTGTCCTTTACGCATCCCGTAACCGGCGAGCACATCCGCATCGAAGCCCCCTGCCCCTGGGAGCCCTAAACCACCACAATGGGGACAGGCACCTTTGTGGTGGTTTTGCCGCAATGGCTCAGCCGCGGTCCCAAAACGTCTCGATCTGTAACAGTTAGAACCCATTTTCCGGTCTATCTGTTACAGATCGAGACATTCAAATCCCCCTCAAGGGAAAATCTCAATCTGTAACAGTATCTCGGCAAAATCCGCCCCAGATGTTACAGATTGAGAAAAGGGGACGGCGCGGTTCGGAAGTATCTCAATCTGTAACACCTAGCCCACTTTTAACGGTCCAGTTGTTACAGACTTAGACAAACCGGCAGACAACGAAAGCGGCAACGCCCGTGATGGACGTTGCCGCTTTTCTATTGAGAAAACTACTCGGTTTTCGTTACTAACCACCACAACGGGGACAGGCCCCTTTGTGGTAGTTTTGGCCTTAGCCCCCTGCTTGCTAAACCGTGATGACGTTGTCCATTGCCCGGTACTTTGCGGGGACCTCGCCTGCGGTAATAATCGTTGCGTCGCGGAAGTCCGCGAACTTGACGGGCGCCACCATGCCAAATTTGCTGGCGTCCGAGATTACGAAGCGTTTGGCCGTATGGCGCATCGAGATACGCTTTACTTGCGCTTCCTCGATATCGGGCGCCGTGAAGCCCTGCTCGGCGGCAATGCCGTTAGAACCCCAAAAGCCACAGTTGAAGTTGTAGCGGTCTAGGGTTGCCAAGGCATCGGGGCCAACGAGTGCCTCGGTCTCGGGCTTGAGCTCGCCGCCCAGCACCACGGTGCGCATGCCGCGCAAAGCAAGGTGCTGAGCATGGAGCACGGAATCGGTCACATAGGTGACACCTTCAAGGTGTGGAAGATGCTCGATGAGCTTGAGCGTCGTCGAGCCCGAATCGATGTACACAAAGCTCTCGGGTTCCACAAGCGCCGCCGCACGGGCGCAGATACGCTCCTTGTCGTCGTTATGGAGGTCGCTGCGCTCATTGAGCGTTAGGTCGCGCGTCACGTGCGCGCGCTCAAGACTCGTCGCTCCACCGTGGACCTTGGCGATGCGGTGCGCTCGATCGAGCGTCTGCAGGTCGCGCCGAATGGTAGACGCCGTCACGCCCAGGGTATCAGCAAGCTCTGGCACAGTAACCGAGCCAGCCTGCTGCACCATCGACACAATCGCGTTGAGCCTATCTTCCGCAAGCATCGCTTACTCCTCCTCGGGGTACACGACTCCCCAGTCGGCGCGGAGCTTGGTCATAAGCTCCATAACATCAGAAGCATAATCCAGCAGCTCGCGCTTGGAGTCGTCGCCGGCAACGGCCTTCTCAAGATCGGTCATCTCATAGCAAAGGGCGTAAGCCTCGGTGCCGGCGTGGACCTCCTCGCGGTGGCCGTCCGCAGTCCACACGATGGTCGCGTGATCGGCGCGCGGGTACTCGTTGACCTCGATATAGCACTTGTCAAAGCTGATGACCGAGCGCTTGGGCTGCTTGGAGTGAAGCGTAAGGCTCACGACGCCCAGCTGCTGCTCGGCGTTACGACAGACGATGCCGCCCGCAACGTCAACGCCGGTCTCGCAGGTGTTGCCCAGCGAAACGACCTCAGCGGGCTGGCTTGCCATAAAGAGGCGCATAACGGACAGGGCATAGACGCCAATGTCGAGCATGGCGCCGCCAGCAAGGTTGCGATTGTAGAAACGGTTGGTCAGGTCGCCGTATTCCTTGTAGCTGCCAAAGTTGAGCTGAGCGAGGTTCATGCGGCCAAACTCGCCGGCATCCATGCGGCGGCGCAGCTCCTGATACAAGGGCATGTGGAGCACCGTAGTGGCGTCCATGAGGACCACGTTGTGCTCGTCGGCAATGGCACGCGCCTCGTCGAGCTCGGCAGAATTGAGGGTAATGGCCTTCTCGCAGAGCACGTGCTTGCCAGCTGACAGAGCGGCGCGCAGGTAGGTGATATGCGTGTTATGCGGGGTGGTGATATAGACGGCGTCGATGTCTGGATCGGCATAGAGGTCCTCGACCGTGTCATAGACCTTCTCAACGCCATACTGCTTGGCAAAAGCCTGAGCCTTGGACAGCGTGCGGTTGGCAACGCCCGCGAGTTTGCGGCCGGCAAGGGCGAGAGACTGAGCCATCTGGTTGGCGATAACACCGCACCCGATCACAGCCCAGCGGAGCTCGGGAGCCGTAAAGATATCATCGGGGAACGGCTTGTTCTGGACCGAAGCGAACGCTGCCTTTGCGGCTGCCGCGGAATCGAGTGGAGCCTGCTTGGAATCTGCCATATGTGCCTCCTGCGTCGTGAAAAGTCTTTCATTTCTGACAGCTCTATATTCGCACAAATGCGCGCGTATATGCACGTATATGCGTATTTAGGTGCTTAACGGTCATCATATAGCCATAATTTGCACATGTTTGCGCGGTTACACGCAATGTCACGCAATGACATGCGCGTAAATGCGCATGCAACGATCCTTGTTAAACATAAAGGGACGGAACACCAAAGCCCTAAAAGACAGAGTAGGCCGTTTTACTCCGCACCTATAGAAGCATCAGGCATCAAAGGACCGTACCAAACTGCCGGCACATAGGGACGTTCCCAACGACCACTCATTTAAGTCTGTCCCCAATGACTGTGTAACGCCAGCCTTGTGCGCGCAACCACTCATTTAAGTCTGTCCCCAATGACTGAAGTCTGTCCCAGTCTGTCCCCAATGACTGCCAAACAACGGCCACTCATTTAAGTCTGTCCCCAATGAGTACCCAAGGGATCAAAAAAGGCCCGGATGCCGTGGGGCATCCGGGCCTTTGCTAGCAACTTAATGTTGCGGGTAGCTTAGAACTTGTGGCCGCACTTCTTGCAGACGCGCAGCTTGTTCTTGCCGTCCTTCTCGTGACCGACGCGGGTAACCTTACCGCACTCGGGGCAAACGAGATTGACGTTGGAGGCGTCGATGGGAGCCTCCTGCGAAACGATGCCGCCCTGCTGGTTGGCAGCGTTGGGCTTGACGGCCTTCTTGACGACCGAAACGCCCTCGACAACGACCTTGTTCTCGGCGGGGAGAGCACGCAGGACAACGCCCTGCTTGCCGCGATCCTTACCAGAGAGAACCTGGACCTTATCGCCCTTCTTGATATACATATATCTCCCCTAACTACAGGGTCTCGGGAGCGAGCGAGACGATCTTCATGTACTTCTTGTCACGAAGCTCGCGAGCGACGGGCCCGAAGATACGGGTGCCGACGGGCGAACCATCGTTGTTGATGACAACGCAGGCGTTCTCATCAAAGCGAATGTAGGAGCCATCCTTGCGGCGGATCTCCTTAACGGTGCGAACGACGACGCAACGGACAACGTCCTTCTTCTTGACGTTGGCGCCAGGGGTAGCCTCCTGGACAGCACCGATGAACACATCGCCGATGCCTGCATAACGACGCTTGGAACCGCCAAGCACCTTGATGCAGCGAATCTTGCGAGCGCCGGAGTTGTCGGCGACGTTCAGCATGGTTTGCATCTGAATCATGGTAGATGTTCCTCCGAACTAAGAACCGAAGAGAGGTGCGCAGCCTTTATGCGGCCCGTGGTATGCAAGCCAGGCATACGCACATCTTCGGAAACGTACAAGTCGTAAGAGCGACTGCTTATTTAGCGCGCTCGACGACCTCGATGAGGCGCCAACGCTTCATCTTGGACATAGGACGGGTCTCCATAACGCGGACGGTGTCGCCCACGCCAGCCGTGCACTCCTCGTCGTGAGCGTGCAGCTTCTTGGAGCTGGTCATCATCTTGCCGTACTTGGGGTGACGCTTACGCTCGGTGATGGTGACAACAATGGTCTTGGCACCGGAGACGGAGGTAACGACACCCGTACGGACCTTACGCGAGTTACGCGAATCAGTCATGTTCTCTCCTTAGGTCCTACTCGGCGACAGCGGACTTCTCCGCTGCGATCTCACGGGCGCGCTGCTCCGTGAGGACGCGAGCGATGTCCTTCTTCACGGTGTTGACGCGAGCGGTGTTGTCCAGCTGGCTGGTGGCCATCTGGAAACGAAGGTTAAAGAGCTCGGCGCGCATTTCCTTCAGCTTCTCAACGAGCTGAGCGTCCGAGAGCTCACGAATCTCTGCGGGCTTCATTAGTTCTCCTCCTTGGCGGCGGCGGCGTCCTCAGCAGCCCACTTGGCCTCGAGAGCGGCCTCCTCAGCCATCTCCTTCTCGATGCGCTGCTCAGCGTTCTTGGCAGCAACAATCTTGGTCTTGATGGGAAGCTTGTGCTGTGCAAGACGCAGAGCCTCGCGAGCGACCTCCTCGGGCACGCCCTTGACCTCGAACATGATGCGGCCGGGCTTGACGACGGCCACCCACTCCTCGGGGTTACCCTTACCAGAACCCATGCGAGTCTCGGCAGGCTTCTTGGTGATGGGCTTATCGGGGAAGATCGTGATGTAGACACGACCGCCACGCTTCATGTAGCGGGTCATGGCAATACGAGCGGCCTCGATCTGACGGTTGGTGATCCAATGGGCCTCGAGAGCCTGGATACCAAACTCGCCGAAATGCAGCTCGGTATTACCCTTGGCCTGGCCCTTCATGGAGCCACGCTGCACCTTGCGGTGAAGAATACGCTTAGGGGCAAGCACTACTGACCCCTCCTCTCGGAGTTACGACGACGAGGACGGGAAGAGCCCTCGAGTGCAGGGTTGGGAACAGGCTGGCCCGGGAGCTTCTCGCCCAGGTAGATCCAGACCTTCACGCCGCAAGCGCCCATGGTGGTGCTGGCGACAGCCGTGCCGTAGTCGATCTTGGCACGGAGGGTGTGCAGAGGCACGCGACCCTCACGGTACCACTCACGACGGCCCATCTCGGCACCGCCGAGACGACCGGAGCACTGGATACGGATGCCCTTGGCGCCGGCCTTGCGGGCGGACTGGACAGCCTTGCGCATAGCGCGACGGAAGGCAACGCGGCCCTCGAGCTGCTCAGCGATGGACTGAGCAACGAGGTTGGCGTCGAGCTCGGGGCGCTTGATCTCGACAACGTCGACGGAGAGCTGGCCCTTGGAGACGCCAGCAACCTTCTCGAGCTCGGTGCGGAGGGTATCGATCTCGGCACCCTTCTTACCGATGACAACGCCGGGGCGAGCGGTGAGGATGATGACCTTCACCTTGTCGCCAGCGCGCTCGATCTCGACGCGGGAGACAGCTGCGCGGGAAAGACGCTTCTCGAGGTACTTGCGGATCTCGAGATCGTTACCGAGGGTCTTAGCGTAATCCTTCTCTGCGAACCAGCGGGAGCGCCAGTTCTCGGTGATGCCAAGACGGAAGCCGGTGGGGTAGACTTTCTGACCCATACAGCTTTACGCCTCCTTTCGAGGAGCAACGACGACGGTGATGTGGGAAGTACGCTTCAGAATGCGAGAAGCGGAACCCTTGGCGCGGGGACGGATGCGCTTAAGCGTCGGACCCTCGTCAACATAGGCAGCGGCGACAACCAGGTTGTCGGCACGCAGACCGTTGTTGTTCTCGGCGTTCGCAACGGCGGAACGGAGAACCTTCTCGACATCCACGGCGACGGCGCGGTCGCAGAAGTGGAGGATGTCGAAGGCCTGAGCGACAGGCTTGCGGCGGATCAGATCGACCACCAGGCGGGCCTTGCTGGGGGAAACACGCACGTACTTAGCGACGGCGCGAACCTCGGTGGCCTCAGTTTCAATAGACTTAGTTGCCATTTACGGTTAACCCCCTATTTGGCCTTGTGGCCACGGAACGTACGAGTCGGCGCGAACTCGCCGAGCTTGTGACCAACCATGGACTCGGTAACATACACGGGCACATGCTTGCGGCCGTCGTGGACGGCGATGGTGTGACCAACCATCTCGGGGAAGATGGTGGACGCGCGGGACCAGGTCTTCACGACGTCCTTCTTGCCAGCCTCGTTCATCGCGGTGATACGCGAGAGAAGGCGAGTCTCCACGAACGGGCCCTTTTTGAGACTTCTGCTCATAAGTGCTTTCTCCTAAAACTCGGTATCCGAAATTACTTCTTACGGCGACGAATGATGTGCTGGTTCGAGACCTTCTTCTTCTTGCGCGTACGAAGGCCCTTCGTCGGCTTACCCCAGGGGGTAACAGAGGGACGACCAGAGGTGTGGTTCTTGCCCTCGCCACCGCCGTGCGGGTGGTCGACAGGGTTCATGACGGTACCGCGGACGGTCGGGCGCACGTTCATGTGACGCTTGCGGCCGGCCTTGCCGATGACGATGTTGGCGTGATCGGCGTTGCCGACCTCACCGACGGTGGCGCGGCAGGTAACGAGGATGCGGCGCATCTCGGAGGAAGGCATACGGACGATGGCGTACTTGCCCTCCTTACCCATCAGCTGGCAGGAGTTACCGGCGGAACGGGCGATAGCGGCGCCCTTGCCCGGCTGGAACTCGACGGCGTGGATGAGCGTACCGACGGGGATGTCGGCGAGGGGCAGAGCGTTGCCCGGCTTGATGTCGGCGTCAGAACCGGACATGACGGTCTGACCGACCTCGAGGCCCTTGGGGGCCAGGATGTAGCGCTTCTCACCGTCAGCGTAGTGCAGCAGAGCGATGCGAGCGGAACGGTTCGGATCGTACTCGATCGTGGCAACCTTGGCGGGCACGCCGTCCTTGTTGCGCTTGAAGTCGATCACGCGGTAACGACGCTTCACGCCGCCGCCCTGGTGGCGGGTGGTGATGCGGCCGTTGTTGTTACGACCGGCCTTCTTGGGCAGGGGCTCGAGAAGAGACTTCTCGGGCTTGGTGCAGGTGATCTCGGAGAAGTCGGAGATCGTCTGCCAACGCCTACCAGCGGAGGTCGGCTTAAGGTGCTTTACAGCCATTACAATCCCTTTCAATAGGAATCCGTTAGCCATCGCAGACAGGGATTCGAGGTTCTGCCTCGGGTGCGATGACACCGGACGTATACACGGTTCCGGGCGTGTCCATTTTATACGCCCAAAACCTTGAGCTCTCGCCTCCCCTATTTGGGAGGCATGAGCTCACTCAACAGCAGCGAGTCTTAGGCCTGGTTGCCAAAGACCTCGATGGTGTCGCCCTCGGCCAGCGTGACGATGGCCTTCTTCCAAGAACGGGTCTTGCCGGCGACATAGCGCACGCGCTTGGTCTTGGGCTTGACCGTCAGGGTGTTCACGCGAACGACCTTGACGCCGAAGATCTCCTCGACAGCGTCCTTGATCTGATACTTGTTAGCATCCTTGGCGACCTCGAACGTGTACTTGTTCTGCTCCATGCCGGAGAAGGAACGCTCGGACACGATCGGACGGATGATGATCTCGTGGGCGGTCATTTATGCAAGCACCTCCCCGAAGTGAGCGGCGATGTCGGCGGGCATCAGCACAGCGTTGTTGTTGACGAGATCGTAGGTGTTGGCCTCGTCGGCAGTGATGATGAACGTCTTGGGAATGTTGCGGAACGACAGGTAGGCGTTGACGTCCTCATCGCGAACGATGATGGTCAGACGCTTGCCCTCAAGGCCGAGAGCCTTGAGCATGGCTACGGCAGCCTTGGTGGAAGGCTTCTCGAAGCCGTAGTCGTCGACGAGCACGAGCTCGCCATCGGCCAGCTTGGCGGACAGCGCGGAGCGCATAGCCAGCTTGACCTCCTTGTTGTTCATACGCTTAGCGTAGGAACGGGGCTTGGGGGCGAAGACAACGCCACCGTGACGCCACTGGGCAGCACGGATGGAACCCTGGCGGGCACGGCCGGTGCCCTTCTGACGCCAAGGCTTCTTGCCGCCACCGGAAACCTCAGAGCGGCCCTTAGCGGACTGGGTGCCCTGACGCCAAGAGGCCATCTGGCACTTGACGATGTGGTGCATAACGTGGATGTTCGGCTCGATGCCGTACACCTCAGCGGCGAGCTCGGCCTCGGCGACCTTCTTGCCCTCGCTGTTCTTTACTTCAAACTTTGCCATTTAAGTGTTCTCCTTGGTATGACGCTGGGCTAAATGGGCTGGGCCCTTAGGCCATACGGATGGCGACGAGACCATTCTTGGCACCCGGGACAGCGCCCTTGACCAAGATGAGGTTCTGCTCGGCATCGATGCGGACAACGGAAAGGTTCTTGACGGTAACGCGCTCGTTACCCATGTGACCGGCCATCTTAACGCCCTTGAGGACGCGCGCAGGATAGGCGCACTGACCGATAGAACCGGGGTGACGCTGGAAGTGAGAACCATGCGTCATAGGACCGCGGCGCTGACCCCAGCGCTTGATGCGACCCTGGAAGCCCTTACCCTTGGAGGTACCGATGACGTCGACCTTCTCGACATCAGCGAAATCAGCGACGGTGACGACCTCGCCGACCTTGTGCTCCTCGCCGTTCTCGACGCGGACCTCACGAAGGAAGCGGACAGGCTCGACGCCGGCCTTGGCGAAGTGACCAGCCATGGGCTTGTTCACGTTCTTGGCCTTGATGTCGCCGAAACCGATCTGGACGGCGTCATAGCCGTCGGTTGTCTGAGTTTTAACCTGCGAGACAGCGCAGGGGCCAGCCTGGATGACCGTGACGGGAACGACGTTGTCGTCCTCGTCCCAAACCTGGGTCATGCCAATCTTGCGGCCGAGAATCATGCTGATCAAGATATGATCCCAACTCTCGCGTGGTCTTGGGACAATGCGTACACCACCGAGCGTACGCCCCTAGAGGACCACTACTTACACGACGTGCTCCCCAGTCTTGTATTGCGTCCGGACTACCTGACAACCCTATTAAGCAGGAATTTTGTCCAGCCAGAATACTCCCCTGGTTACACACAGCTGTTTAGTATACACGGGTGCGGGCGTATCCATCGAGATTCATATTTCACTCACATTGTTTACGCAGGTAAAGTGCGTGGATGGCTCACGAGCACGGCGGAGGGCCGGAGAAATATATTAAGGTCCCTGCTCTACAGTCCTGCGCAAGACGAAGGCCACATTAAGTGGCCTTCTTTGCGTGCGGAACTCGCGATGACCTTAATATATTTCTCCGGCCCTCCGCCGTGCTCGGGAGACGACACGTTGATGTCTGCTTAACTCTGCTCGCTCAGCTAATTACTTTGTTGAGGATCGATGATTTGCTGCAAGATGAACTTGGATTGGAGCGCGTCGCCTTCTTCTCCCGACTTTTCCTCTTCGAAATCGAAAATCATGATGGCGCAGTTGGGGAGTTTTGCTGGGAGCTTGAAGCCCTCTGGGGCTGCGGCCTTGATAAATTGGCGGCTGGCGCTGCCGTGGCTTACTGCTAGGAGGGTTTCGATGCCCTCGGCGCCTATGAGATTGGTGAGGGTGTCTACCATGCGCTCTTGCAGAGCCTGGCTTCCTTCTCCGCCAAATGGGATCAGATCCTCGCCCGGATCCCAGACGTCGGTGGGCAGGGCGTCGTGGGGACCTTCCTCAAAGGTTCCGTAGCTACGCTCGATGATGCCTTCGCAGGGCTCGACTGCTGCATCCGGGCCGAGAAGTTCGGTTGCGACGAGACTTGCCGTGTCCATGGCTCGGCCTAAAGGCGATGAGACCACTTTGTCGGGGACGACGCCGTGGGCCTTGAGCCATGCGGCTGCCATTCCCGCTTGTTTGCGGCCCAGGTTGGTCAACGGTGAATCGCAGCGACCCTGGACGAGCTTTTTGACGTTGAATTCCGTCTGGCCGTGACGGAGTAGGTATAGGCGCTTCATGCTCTCCCCTTCTGTATAACTTGCTTTACAGGCGCAGCCCTACTCGTGGGTATGGCCTGCGTAGTCTTCGTCGATCGTAATCTTGGCAATCGACTTGGGGTATTCCGACTCGACCCGTTGTGCCAGCGCGTGCTTTACGTCTTCGGCACTCATCTGCAGATCCGAGGGTCGCACGCAGTCGAAGATCACGTTGGTGTGCGTAGGACCCGGCACGCAGCGCAGATCGTGAATCGAAAGGCGGCTATCAATCTCCTGGGCCATTGCGTTGATGCGCAGGCGCATGCTCGCCAGCTTGGGGTCATCAGTCACGATGGGATCGTAATGGAGCGTGACGATCATGCCGTCCTCGTCCCTAAACGACTGCTCGATGTTATCGAGCGTGTCGTGACTTTCCAGCGGGCTAGCCTCGGCCGCCATCTCGGCGTGCGCACTTGCAAACTTCCTACCCGGACCGTAATCGTGAACCATCAGGTCATGAACGCCCAAAACGCCGGGGTAGCTCATGATCTTGTCTCGGATGTGTTTGACCAACTTGGGATCGGGTGCCTGGCCCAAAAGCGGACTCACCGTATCTTGGATAAGCTCAAAGCCGCTCCAGCCAATATAGGCGCCAACGGCAAGACCGACCCATGCGTCAAGATTGATGTGCGTCACCTGCGAAACAATTGCGCACGCCAGCACAGCACCCGTAGCAAGGACATCGTTCTTTGAGTCCTGAGCGGTCGCATGCAGCGTCTCGGACTCAATGCGGTCACCGAGCTTTTGGTTGAGGGCTGCCATCCACAGCTTTACGACCATCGAAAGCACTAGAACTGCCACCAGGGCAAGCGAGAACTCGACAGGTTCGGGGTGGATGACGCGCTCAACCGAGGACTTCACCAGCTCAGCGCCAATCAGCAGCACGAGTGCCGCCACGACCAGACCCGAGAGATACTCGTAGCGGCCATGGCCGTAAGGATGCTCGGGGTCTGCCGGCTTGCCCGCCAGCTTAAAGCCAAGCACGCTCACAATGTTTGAGCTTGCGTCGGACAGGTTGTTCATAGCGTCCGCCACAATCGAAACCGATCCCGACAGCACGCCAATTGCACCCTTCGCAGCGCATAGTGCCACATTGGCGAGAATACACACCACGCCTGCCAACGTTCCCACGCGCGCGCGGTCGCCCTGCGCACGACGAACGATCCACTCGACCATCTATATCTGCCCCCAACAGTTTTACTCTTACACCCGTTTGTCGAATAGTTCAGTAGTGTAGACCCTTTACCCCATCGGCACAAAAAAGGCCGCAACCCTTAGGGCTGCGGCCTTGCAAATCGCACTATCGAGCAAAAAGCTTAGAGCTTGATGTCGATGTCGACGCCAGCGGGGAGGTCGAGACGCATGAGCGAATCAACGGTGCCCGAGGTGGGGTCGAGGATGTCGATGAGGCGCTTGTGGGTGCGCATCTCGAACTGCTCACGGGAGTCCTTGTTCACGTGCGGCGAGCGGATAACCGTGTACAGGTTGCGCTCGGTGGGCAGGGGGACAGGACCGGAAACGCGAGCGCCGGTCTTCTGAGCGGTCTCAACGATGAGCTTCGCGGACTGATCGACGACCTCGTGATCATAGCCCTTGAGGCGAATGCGGATCTTCTGGGTAGCCAACTTAAACCTCCAAAGAGTGCGAGAAGTGTTCTCGCAGGATTACGTAACAGGGAGCTCGAACTTAGGCGTTCTTGCTCATGACCTCGTCCACGATGGACTTGGGCGCGGGCTCATAAGAGTCGAACTGCATCGTGTAGGATGCACGGCCCTGGGTCTGGGAGCGAAGGTCGGTAGCGTAACCGAACATCTCGCCCAGCGGCACCTTGGCACGGATGAGCTTGCTGTTCTTGCGATCCTCCATGCCCTCGATCTTGCCGCGGCGACCGGAGAGGTTGCCCATAACGTCGCCCATGTACTGCTCGGGGGTCTCGACCTCGACAGCCATGATCGGCTCGAGCAGCTGCGGATCGGACTTCTTGAGGGCGTCCTTGATAGCCATGGAGCCGGCGATCTTGAAGGCGGCCTCGGAGGAGTCGACCTCGTGGTAAGAACCGTCGAACAGGGTGACCTTAACGTCGAGGACCGGGAAGCCGGCGATAACACCGGTGTTCAGGGCCTCCTGAATGCCCTTGTCGATGGACGGGATGTACTCCTTGGGCACGACGCCGCCGACGATAGCGTTGACGAACTCGTAGCCGAAGCCCTCCTCCATCTTCTCGAGCTTGATGACGGCGTGGCCGTACTGACCGCGACCGCCGGACTGACGGACGAACTTGCCCTCAGCCTTCTCGACGTCGTGACCAGCGGTCTCGCGGTAGGCAACCTGGGGCTTACCAACGTTAGCGTCAACCTTGAACTCGCGGAGCAGACGGTCGACGATGATCTCGAGGTGCAGCTCGCCCATGCCGGCGATGATGGTCTGACCGGTCTCGTGGTTGGTGGACACCTGGAAGGTCGGGTCCTCCTCGGCGAGCTTGGTCAGAGCCAGGGACATCTTGTCCTGCTCGGCCTTGGTCTTGGGCTCGATGGCAACGTCGATAACGGGCTTAGCGAACTCGATCTTCTCGAGGACGATCTCCTTGCCCTCGGCGCACAGGGTGTCACCGGTGGTGGAGTTCTTGAAGCCGACGCAAGCGACGATGTCGCCGGCGGCAGCGTCGTCACGGTCGATACGCTCGGCGGCGTTCATCTCGAGGATGCGGCCGAGGCGCTCGCGCTGACCGTTGGAAGCGTTGACCACGTAGGAGCCGGACTCGGCGCGGCCGGAGTAGACGCGGACATAGGTGAGCTTACCGACGAACGGGTCGGTCATGATCTTGAAGACCAGGCCGGAGAAGGGCTCGTCGAAGGAAGGATGACGCTGGATCTCCTCGCCGGTGTCCGGATCGGTACCGGTGACGGCCTCAACGTCGAGCGGGCTGGGCAGGTAGTCGACGACAGCGTCGAGCAGCTCCTGAACGCCCTTGTTCTTGTAAGCGGAGCCCACGAAGACGAGGTTGAGCTCGTTGGCCAGAACGCCCTTGCGCAGAGCAGCCTTGAGCTCCTCGACGGTGAAGTCCTCCTCCATGAGGATCTTCTCCATGAGCTCGTCGTCAAAGCTGGCAGCAGCGTCGAGGAGCTCCTCGCGCTTGGTGGCAGCGATGTCAGCGAACTCAGCCGGGATCTCGTCCATCGGCTCGGGGTAGGTCATGCCCTTGTCGTCGGCCTTGAAGTCCCAAGCAGTCATGGTGACCAGGTCGATGACGCCCCAGAAGTTGTCCTCGGCGCCCATCGGGACCTGAGCGGCCACGGCGTTGGCGTCGAGACGATCCTTCATGGTCTCGATAGCGTTGAAGAAGTCAGCACCCACGCGGTCATACTTGTTGATGAAGGCGATGCGGGGGACGTTGAAGGTAGAAGCCTGACGCCAAACGGTCTCAGACTGGGGCTGAACGCCAGCAACGGCGTCGAAGACGGCGACAGCGCCATCGAGGACGCGCAGGCAGCGCTCGACCTCGGCGGTGAAGTCAACGTGGCCCGGGGTGTCGATGATCTGGATGCGGTAGTCGGTACCGTCCTTCTTCCAGAAGCACGTGGTAGCAGCGGAGGTAATGGTTACGCCGCGCTCCTGCTCCTGAACCATCCAGTCCATGGTGGCAGCGCCCTCATGGACCTCACCGATCTTGTGGGTCTTACCGGTGTAGTAAAGAATACGCTCGGTCGTGGTGGTCTTACCAGCATCGATGTGAGCCATGATGCCGATGTTACGGGTATCGGAAAGCTTGTACTTAGGCTTAGCCATGTTAGTTCCTTACCTTAACTTACCAACGATAGTGAGAGAACGCGCGGTTGGCCTCGGCCATCTTGAAGACGTCCTCACGCTTCTTGACGGAAGCGCCCAGGCCGTTGGAAGCGTCGAGGATCTCGTTGGCGAGACGCTCGGCCATGGTCTTCTCCTTGCGAGCGCGGGAGAAGTTGACGATCCAGCGGATACCCAGAGCGGTGGAACGACGGGAGTTGACCTCCATCGGGACCTGATAGGTAGCGCCACCGACACGCTTGGGCTTAACCTCGAGCGTGGGCTTGACGTTGTCCATAGCCTTCTTGAAGGTAGCGAGAGCGTCGCCACCCTCGGACTTCTCGGCAACGATCTCGAAAGCGGTGTAAACGATGCGCTCAGCGGTGGCCTTCTTGCCGTCAAGAAGGACCTTGTTGATGAGCTGAGTCACCAGGCGGTTGTTGTAAACGGCGTCAGGCTGAACCTCACGACGATTAGCTGCTGCACGACGCGGCATGTGAAATCTCCTTAAGTGTCTACCGTGCGGCGCTTAGGCGGCACACGGCGAAAGTATCAAAACGTTATCTGGCTTATTTGGCCTTGGGGCGCTTAGCACCGTACTTGGAACGGGCCTGCATACGGTTCTGGACCGGAGCAGCGTCGTAGGCGCCACGGATGACGTGATAACGGACACCAGGGAGGTCACGGACACGACCGCCGCGGACGAGCACGATGGAGTGCTCCTGCAGGTTGTGGCCCTCACCCGGGATGTAAGCAGTAACTTCGATGCCGTTGACGAGGCGAACACGGGCAACCTTACGAAGAGCCGAGTTCGGCTTCTTGGGGCTCGTGGTGAAGACGCGGGTGCACACGCCGCGCTTCTGGGAGTTGTGCTGCAGAGCAGCGTTCTTGGACTTCTTGGGCACGGAACGACGGCCCTGGCGAACCAGCTGGTTAATAGTAGGCAAAGCGTACTCCTTCTCGAATGATTCCAGCTTTCTGTAAAGTGCAACGGCTTGAATCGAGGGGTCAGCATCCCCCTACGAAACACGCAGTTCGATAGGATACGTGGCGTTAGCTGTGCCGTCAACAGACCACGCCGCCGGGCGTATCCCAAAATTGGCACATTTCCGCAAAGCCTACACAAAAGGAATCCCCTTCTGTGCGCGGGGGCGGATTCCCGGCCCGGGCGGCACAGGGGTTAAGTTTGCTGCTCTACAGTCCTGGCTCGCACGGAGGCCACATTAAGTGGCCTCCGGCTCGTGCGGAACTCGCGACAAACTTAACCCCTGCGTCGCCCGTTCCGGGAATCCGACGCGCTCGTCGGGGCAACGTTCCTCACCAAAAAAGACCCGCTTCCCTACTGGGAAACGGGTCTTTGGAAGGGCGGTTAACGTACTTGGAAGTTACTCCTCGTCGTTGTCCTTGGCCTCTTCGGCGTCGTCGGTGTCCACGAGCTGGTTGAGCAGCTCGTCGAGGGACGCCATGTCCTCGTTGATCGCGCCGTTGGCGGGAGCCTTCTTGTCGTCGATCGGGGCGCCCAGGAGCTCCTCGTCGGCGTCGGCGTGATGCGTCGGAGCGGAGGTACCCAGCAGGATATCGTCCGGACCGTCGGGGCTAAAGACCATCTGCAGCAGCTGCGAGAGGTCTTCCTCGTCGGCAACGTCGTCGTTGTTCTCGAGGATGTAGAGCAGGTCGTGGGCCTCCAGGCCGTCACGGAGCTCCTCGATCGCCTTGGCACCGATACCATCGATGCGCAGCAGATCCTCCTCGGACTTGCCGACCAGGTCGCCGACCGTCTCGATGCCGACCTCGCTGAACTTGTTGGTCCAGCGCTGCGACACGCCCAGGTCGTCGAACAGGTACAGGCGAGCCTTCTCGGCGGAGATGGTATGGCCGTTGCGGGTGAACGAACCGTCAGCGCCACCGAACTCGTCGTAACCGGCCCAGTCGAGCTGCTGCGGGAGCTGCTCGTCCAGGTCCTTGAGCTCAACCGGAGCCCACTCGGGCAGCGACTTGGCGTTGGGCGAAGCCGGACCGTCGATGTCAACATAGCCGTCGGCCGTGCGATACGTCAGCTTGGCGTTGGCGTACGGCTTGAGGCCGGTACCAGCCGGGATCTTCTTACCGACGATGACGTTGGACTTAAGGTCGAGCAGGTGGTCGACCTTGCCCTCGATGGCAGCCTCGGTAAGGACGCCGGCGGTACGGATGAACGAAGCGCTCGACAGCCAGGAGTCGATGTTGGACGCGACCTTGAGCGTACCCAGGATGACGGGCTCGGCCACAGGAGCCTGACCGCCCAGACGGGCAACGCGCTCGACCTCGTCGGCGAACTCGTAGCGGTCGACGTACTGACCAAGCAGGTATTTGGAGTCACCGGGGTTGGTGATCTGAACGCGACGCAGCATCTGACGTGCGAGCACCTCGATGTGCTTGTCGTTCAGGTCGACGCCCTGGCTGGTGTAGACGTCCTTGACGCTCTCGACGAAGGTGTGCATCGTCGACTCGATGTCGGTCAGCTTGCGCAGGTTGCGGAAGTTGACGAAGCCCTTGGTGATCTGGTCGCCGGCGCGAACCTCGCAGCCGTCCTCGATCTCAGGCATAAAGCGCACCGAAGCGGGGACGCGGCGCTCGTCGAGGACACGGGTGTGATCCTCGGAGTCGGTGAGCGTCAGCACGTACTCGGACTTCTCGGGCTTAATCGAGAGGTGACCGGAGTACGGAGCCAGCTCGGCCTCGCGACCCAGGATCTTCTCGTTGACGTTGCCGACGATATCGAACATACGGCTGACCGTAGGCAGACCCTGCGTAATATCGTCGACGCCAGCGACGCCGCCGGAGTGAATGGTACGCATCGTAAGCTGCGTACCGGGCTCGCCGATGGACTGGGCGGCAATAATGCCGACCGCGGTACCGATGGCGACCGGACGACGGGTGGAAAGATCCCAGCCGTAGCACTTCTGGCACACGCCGTACTTGGAGCGGCAGGTGAGCAGCGCGCGGAGCTTGACCTTCTTAAGGCCCGCATCGACCATCTTCTGGATGTCGGCGACCTTCTCGATGTAGCCGTCCTGCTCAAAGAGCACGGTGCCATCGGGGGCCACGACGTCCTCGATGAAGCAACGGCCGACGAGGTCGGTGTTGAGATCGGTGGTGCCGGGGATGATGAGGTTGTAGGTAACGCCCTCGTGCGTACCGCAGTCCTCCTCGCGGACGATGACGTCCTGGGCCACGTCGACCAGACGACGGGTCAGGTAACCAGAGTCCGAGGTGTGGGATGCGGTATCGACCAGGCCCTTACGGGCGCCGTAGGTCGAAATGAAGTACTCGAGCGGCAGCAGGCCCTCGCGGAAGTTCGCCTTAATGGGAAGGTCGATCGTCTCGCCGGACATGTCTGCCATCAGGCCACGCATGCCGCCGAGCTGACGCAGCTGGGTCTTAGAACCACGGGCGCCGGAGTCGGCCATCATGTAGAGCGGGTTCTCCTCGTCGAACAAGTCGAGCATGAGCGCTGCGACCTTGTCGGTACAAGCGGTCCACTCGTTAACAACTTCGATGTGGCGCTCCGTCTCGTTGATGAAGCCCTCCTCGAAGTACTCGTTGATCTGGTCGACGTTGGCCTGGGCGCGATCGAGCAGCTCCTGCTTCTCGGCAGGGATGAGAGCGTCCCACACCGAGATGGTGAGGCCGGCGCGGGTAGCGTAGTGGAAGCCGGAGTACTTGATGGCGTCGAGGATCGGGCCGACCTTGGCCTCGGGGTAACGATCGCAGCAGTCGGCAACCAGCTTGGCCACGTCGCCCTTGACCATCTTGTAGTTCATAAACTCGTAGTCTTCGGGCAGGCACTGGCGGTTGAAGATGATGCGGCCGATAGAGGTCTCGAAGCGCGCGGTCTTGTTACCGGTGACGTCGTAGTCGACGAACTCGTTCTTGCCGCTCTTGACGCGGAAGATACGGGTGCCGTCCTCGTTGATGACGTTGGCGTTCTCGGCGGACACGCGAACCTGGATCTTGGCCTGCATGTCGACCTCGGAGCGGCAGTCATAGGCGTGCAGCGCGTCGTCGAAGCTGGCGAACACGTGGTTCTCGCCGGGCAGGCCGTCGCGGACCTGGGTGAGGTAGTACACACCGATGATCATGTCCTGCGAAGGGATGTTAACCGGCTTGCCGGATGCCGGCGAGCGCAGGTTGTTCGCAGAGAGCATGAGCACGCGAGCCTCGGCCTGAGCCTGGCTGGACAGCGGCACGTGGACAGACATCTGGTCGCCGTCGAAGTCGGCGTTGAAGGGCGAGCAGACCAGCGGGTGCAGGTGGATAGCCTTGCCCTCGACCAGCACCGGCTCAAAGGCCTGGATGGACAGACGGTGCAGGGTCGGTGCACGGTTGAGCAGCACGACGCGACCGTCGATGACCTCTTCGAGGATATCCCACACAAAGGTGGCACCGCGGTCGATAGCGCGCTTGGCGCCCTTGATGTTCTCGACCTTGCCGAGCTCGACCAGGCGCTTCATGACGAAGGGCTTGAAGAGCTCCAGCGCCATGGTCTTGGGCAGACCACACTGGTGCAGCAGCAGCTTGGGGTCGGTAACGATTACCGAACGGCCGGAGTAGTCGACACGCTTGCCCAGCAGGTTCTGACGGAAACGACCCTGCTTGCCCTTGAGGGCCTCGGCGAGCGACTTGAGCGGGCGACCGCCACGGCCAGAGACCGGGCGACCACGACGTCCGTTGTCGAACAGGGCGTCCACGGACTCCTGGAGCATGCGCTTCTCGTTGTTCACGATGATCGCAGGGGCGTCCAGGTCGAGCAGGCGCTTGAGTCGGTTGTTACGGTTGATCACGCGACGATACAGGTCGTTGAGGTCGGACGCGGCGAAGCGGCCGCCGTCGAGCTGGACCATCGGGCGCAGATCGGGCGGAATGACCGGAATGACATCCAGGATCATGTTCGCGGGGCTGTTGCCGCCCTTCAGGAAGGCGTCAACGACCTCGAGGCGCTTAACGGCCTTCTCGCGCTTCTGCTTCTGGGAGTCCTCGTCGGCGATGATGGCCTTGAGCTTCTCGGCCTCGGAGGGGAGGTCGATGGCAGCGAGCAGGTCGCGGACGGCCTCGGCACCCATACCACCCTTGAAGTACATGGAGTAGTAACGGGTCATCTCGCGGAACAGCGGCTCATCGGAGATGAGGTCGCGCTCGGTGAGCTTCATGAAGGCGTTGAAGGCGTCCGTGCGGAGCTGCTTCTCGTCCTTGCACTCTTCCTCGATGTCGACGATGCCAGAAGCGATCTCCTCGGGGGTCAGCGGCTCCTCGTCGGAGAACTCGTCAAAGTTCTCGGGGTTGCCCTGCTCCTTGAGGGACTCGATCTGGCGGGCGCACTCGGCATCGATCTCTTCCAGATCGGCGGCGAGCTCCTCGCGCAGGTCGTCAGCGTCGGCCTCGCGAGCCTCGTAGTCGACCTCGGTGATGATGTAGCTGGCAAAGTACAGAACCTTCTCGAGGTCCTTGGACTTGATGTCGAGCATACGGCTCATCGGGAAGCTCGTGGGGCTCTTGAAGTACCAGATGTGGGACACGGGAGCGGCGAGCTCGATGTGGCCCATGCGGTCGCGACGCACCTTGGCCGAGGTGACCTCGACGCCGCAGCGCTCGCAGACGATGCCCTTAAAGCGGATGCCCTTGTACTTGCCGCAGGAGCACTCCCAGTCCTTGGCGGGACCGAAGATCTTCTCGCAGAACAGGCCGTCCTTCTCGGGCTTGAGGGTACGGTAATTAATGGTCTCCGGCTTCTTGACCTCACCGTGCGACCAGGAACGGATCTGGTCGGCGGAGGCAAGGGAGATCTTTACCGAGTCAAAATCAGTAGCTTCGAAATCTGCCACAGTCAACTACTCCTTATCAGTGGTCGTGGCGGCGACAGCCTCGGGTGCCTCGGCGGTCTCGGCATCCTGGGCCTCGACGTCGGCGTCAACGCCGGCGAGCGCAGCCAGGTCGTCGAGAGCAGAGGTCTCCTCGGCGGTCACAGGGGCGGAGGCGTCCTCGTCGGCATCGTGCATGGGCTCGATGTCCAGTGCGAGGGAACGGATCTCCTTGACGAGAACCTTGAAGGACTCGGGGATACCCGGAACCGGGACGTTCTCGCCCTTGACGATGGACTCGTAGGTCTTGACGCGGCCCACGGTATCGTCGGACTTGACGGTCAGGATCTCCTGCAGGACGTTGGAAGCACCGTATGCGTACAGTGCCCAAACTTCCATCTCGCCGAAGCGCTGGCCGCCGAACTGAGCCTTGCCGCCCAGCGGTTGCTGGGTAACCAGGCTGTAAGGGCCGGTCGAACGGGCGTGGATCTTGTCGTCAACCATGTGGCCGAGCTTGAGGATGTAGGACGTACCCACGGTAATGGGCTCGCGGAACTCCTCGCCGGTGCGGCCGTCGAACAGGCGGGTCTTGCCGCGCTCGTCAAGCTGGGTGACAAACTCGGGGCGCATGTGATCGCCAAAGGCAGCGGTGGCCTTGTTGAGCATGTTCTTGTTGGCGCGACGGATGACCTCGGCGATCTCGTCCTCCTTGGCGCCGTCGAAGACGGGCGTCGAGACGAAGAACGGACCGGGGACATACTTGTCGGAGTCGGCATCCTCGGTATCCCAACCGCAGGCAGCAGCCCAGCCAAGGTGGCACTCGAGCAGCTGGCCGACGTTCATACGCGAAGGAACGCCCAGCGGGTTGAGGATAACGTCGATCGGGGTACCGTCAGCCATGTAGGGCATGTCCTCGACCGGCAGAACGTTACAGATAACGCCCTTGTTGCCGTGGCGACCGGCGATCTTATCGCCCTGCTGGATCTTACGACGCTGGGCGACGTAGACGCGCACCTGCTCGTTGACGCCGGGGGCCAGGTCGTCGCCGTTCTCGCGGCTAAAGCGGACGACGTCGATGACGCGGCCATAAGCGCCGTGAGGCATCTTTAGGGAGGTGTCGCGAACATCGTGAGCCTTGGCACCGAAGATGGCGCGCAGCAGGCGCTCCTCGGCGGTCAGAGCGCTCTCGCCCTTAGGCGTGACCTTGCCGACCAGGATGTCGCCAGGGCCGACCTCGGCGCCGATGCGGATGATGCCGTCCTCGTCGAGGTTGGCAAGCATGTCCTCGGAGAGGTTCGGGATCTCGCGAGTGATCTCCTCGGGACCGAGCTTGGTGTCGCGGGCGTCGATCTCGTGACGGGTGATATTGATGGTCGTCAGCAGGTCCTCGGCCACCAGGCGCTCGGACACGACGATACCGTCCTCGTAGTTGAAGCCTTCCCACGGCATGTATGCCACGGTGAGGTTCTGGCCCAGTGCGAGCTCGCCATGATCGGTCGAAGGACCGTCGGCCAGAGGCTCGCCCTGCTCAACGGTGTCACCGACGCGAACGAGCGGACGGTGGTTGATGCAGGTGGACTGGTTGGAGCGCTGGTACTTGGCCAGGTGATACTCGTCCATGCCGCCGGCATGCTTGACGATAATCTTGGAGGCGTCGGCATAGATGACTTCGCCGGCGTTCTTGGCCAGGGTGACCTCGCCGGAGTCCAGGGCGGCGCGACGCTCCATGCCGGTACCGACATAGGGAGCGGCGGGGTGAACCAGCGGCACGGCCTGACGCTGCATGTTGGCGCCCATGAGCGTACGCTTGGCGTCGTCGTGCTCGAGGAACGGAATCAGCGTGGCTGCGACGGAGAGCATCTGACGCGGCGAAACGTCCATGTAGTCGACGTCCTCGACAGGCACGTCGGCGGGAGCGCCGAAGGAGCCGTCGAAGTCGCGGGTACGGGCGATCACGGTATGTGGACGAACGATCTTGCCCTCGGCATCGGTCGTGATGAACTCGTTGGTCTTGGGATCGAGCGGCGTGTTGGCCGGCGCGATGACGTGCTTCTCTTCCTCGTCAGCGGTCATCCAGTCGATCTGGTCGGTGGCAACGCCGTTCTCGACGCGACGGAACGGGGCCTCGATGAAGCCATACTCGTTGACGCGGGCGTAGAGGGCGAGCGAGCCGATCAGGCCGATGTTGGGGCCTTCGGGGGTCTCGATCGGGCACATGCGGCTGTAGTGTGAGTTGTGAACGTCGCGGACGGCCGTCGGCACGTTGGTGCGGCGGCTGGAGCCCGACTTGTGGCCGGCAAGACCGCCAGGGCCGAGTGCGGACAGACGGCGCTTGTGGGTCAGACCGGTCAGGGGGTTTGCCTGGTCCATGAACTGCGAGAGCTGCGAGGAACCGAAGAACTCCTTGATGGAGGCCACGATCGGACGGATGTTGATGAGCGACTGCGGGGTGATCTCGTCGATGTCCTGGGAGCTCATGCGCTCACGGACGACGCGCTCCATACGGCTCATGCCGATACGGAACTGGTTGGCAACGAGCTCGCCGACGGTGCGGATGCGGCGGTTGCCAAAGTGGTCGATGTCGTCGACCTTGAAGCCCTGCTCGCCGGCAGCGAGGGACAGCAGGTAGCGCAGCGTAGCGACGATATCCTCGTCGGTGAGCACCGTGACCTCTTCCTCGGTGGTGAGGTTGAGCTTCTTGTTGACCTTGTAACGACCGACGCGGGCCAGATCGTAGCGCTGCGGGTTGAAGAGCAGGCCCTCGAGCAGGCTGCGGGAAGCATCCACGGTGGGAGGCTCGCCCGGACGCAGGCGACGGTAGATCTCGATAAGAGCATCCTCGCGGGTAAGGGCGGTGTCGCGCTCGAGGGTACGCTTGATCACATCGGAGTTGCCGAGCAGCTCGATGATATCGTCGTTGGTGACGGCGATGCCAAGGGCGCGCAGGAACATCGTGGCGCTCTGCTTGCGCTTACGGTCGATGGAGACCATGAGCTGGTCGCGCTTGTCGACTTCAAACTCGAGCCAGGCACCGCGGGACGGAATGATCTGAGCCTTGTAGATCTGCTTGCCCGAATCCATCTCGGAGCTGTAGTACACGCCCGGGGAACGGACGAGCTGGGAGACGACGATACGCTCGGTACCGTTGATGATAAAGGTGCCCTGATCGGTCATCATGGGGAAGTCGCCCATAAAGACGAGCTGCTCCTTGATCTCACCGGTCTCCTTGTTAGTGAGACGGACGTCGGTCAGAAGCGGAGCCTGATAGGTCATGTCCTTCTCGCGGCACTCCTCGACGGTGTGCGCGGGATCGCCAAACTGATGCTCGCCGAAGGTAACCTCGAGAACATGGTTCTGGCTCTGGATGGGGCTGGATTCCTTGAACGCCTCACGAAGGCCCTCGTCCTTAAAACGCTCAAAGGATTCCCTTTGAACAGAGATAAGGTTGGGGAGCTCCATGGCCTCCGGGATTTTCCCGAAGCTGACGCGCTTGCGCTCAGTGGCAGTGTATGCGTAGGTCACCAGGTTTTTCCTCCTTCACGGAAATGCTCGGTGGATTGGCGAGGCATAGCTTCGCCAGTTATCGCAACCTAATAGTTTATCAGGTACCGACCGTTGAGCAAGAAAAGCCTTGACGTGATTGAGTTTTTGGAGTAGCAAAGTTTTTCGACAGAAAACATGCAGGTAGATGGATGTGCATCGAACACCTGTTCATATATTTTCTGTGAACAGAGAGCCGGCAATCGCAGCTCTTAAAAAAAACGGGCGCGAACCGAGGTCCGCGCCCGTAAATGTCGATGCCCGAAAGGCTTACTTGCGCATCAAGCCGCCGCGCTCGTCGATGGCATCCCAGAAGGCGCCGGCAAAGCGAGGATCGCTTGCAGCCATGAGGGCGTTGGTGGCCATCCAGCCAGACGGGGTACCGGTATCGTAGCCCGACAGCGGGTCGATGACGACGGCGTACATGGCCTCGCGGTCGAGCGAGCGGGCCATGGCGTCGGTCAGCTGGATCTCGCCGCCCTTACCGGCCTGCTGATCGGCCAGCAGGTCCATGACCAACGGGCTCAGCAGGTAGCGACCGACGATGTACAGGTTGGACGGAGCCGCCTCGGGAGCGGGCTTCTCGACCAGGCCGCCGATGCGCCAAACGGCACCGGGCTCGTCGTCGGCGGCATTCTCGAAGCCCTCGAGAGCGCCCACGCGATCGCCGGCGATAACGCCATAGCGGCTGACTTCCTCGGGAGCGCACGCGGCAACGGCGATAACAGAAGCGCCACCGTGCTCCTTGGAGACGGCAAGCATCTTGTCGCAGATGTCGCGGTTGGGCACAACGTAGTCGCCCAGAAGAACCAGGAAGTTCTCCCCCGCCACAGCGTCAGCGGCAGAGCGAATGGCGTGACCGAGGCCCTTGGGCTCGTACTGATAGCGGAAGTCGACCGGCATACCGCCCGCATGGGCGACGGCGTCGGCATAAGCATCCTTGCCGCGCTCGCGCAGCAGGTTCTCGAGCGAACGATCGGGCTGGAAGTAGCTCAGCAACTCGGGCTTGCCGGGAGAGGTGACGATAATGGCGTCGTCGACCTCCTCGGGGTCGAGCGCCTCCTCGACGACGTACTGGATGACCGGCTTGTCGAGCACCGGCAGCATCTCTTTAGGCGTGCACTTGGTGCCAGGCAGAAAACGCGTGCCAAGACCGGCGGCGGGGATGATTGCCTTCATAGTATTCAGGGATCCTTTCGCAGGCGCAGGATGCGCCCTGTGCGTGCGGCACGGCGGCCGCAGACCAAATTGCGATACCGGTTTATCTTACCGCCGTTAATTAACGTTAATGTAGGCAAGCGCCATTCTTCAGCAGGTCAACGCAAATTATTGCTCGAATGGTGCAATTTTATCGCCCAACGGTAGCGACCCCAAAGCACCGCAAGCGGCAGCAATTTGTATGCCGAGCCAACAAAATAGAGGGATCAAAACGAAAAAGACGGGGCTCGCAATGCGAACCCCGTCTGCAAAGAAATCTGGCGAGAAAGCCTGATTACTTGAGGGTGACAGCAGCGCCAGCAGCCTCGAGCTTCTCCTTGGCAGCCTCGGCGTCCTCCTTCTTGGCACCCTCGAGAACAGCCTTGGGAGCGCCCTCGACGACCTCCTTGGCCTCCTTCAGGCCAAGGTTGGTGAGCTCACGGACGGCCTTGATGACCTGGATCTTGTTGTCGCCGAAGCCCTCGAGCACGACGTCAAACTCGGTCTTCTCCTCGGCCTCAGCAGCGCCAGCAGCGGGAGCGGCGACAACAGCGGCAGGAGCAGCGGCGGAAACGCCGAAGGTGTCCTCGATAGCCTTAACGAGCTCGGAAGCCTCGAGAAGGGTCATTTCCTTAAGAGCATCGATGATCTCATCGGTGGTAAGCTTAGCCATTTCTAAGTCCTTTCGGTTTCCGTGTCTGTGCACGGAGATCAGTTAAAACACGGCGCGAATGCGCCAGGGGTGCGGCGTTGCCGCCGCGGGTGAAAACAGCGACTAGGCTGCCTTCTGCTCGGAGACCTGCTGGATCGAACGAGCGAGACCAGAGGAAACGCCGTTGACGCAGACAGCGATGTCGCGAGCGAAACCGGAGATGAGACCGGCAATCTGGCCGAGAAGCTGGTCCTTGGTGGGCAGCTCGGCGATAGCCTTAACATCATCAGCGGAAACGGCCTTGCCGTCGGAGATACCGCCCTTGATCTCAAGGACGCCCTTGGACTTAGCGGAGAAGTCCTTAAGGGTCTTAGCGGCCTCGACCGGCTCGGTCTCGTAGAACACATAAGCGACGGGGCCGGCGAGGATCTCGTCGAGCTCGGGCTGCTCCTGGTTCTTGAGAGCGATCTTGACCAGGTTGTTCTTGTAGACCTTCATCTCGGCGCCGCACTCGCGAAGCTGATGACGCAGCTCCTGAGCCTGCTTAACCGTCAGACCGTTGTAGTTGACGACGAACAGACCGGCGTTCTCGGCGATACGGGACTCAATCTCTGCAACCTTGTCGATTTTGTACTGCTGGGGCATGAATTACACCTCCTCGAATTCTTTCCGGGCACGGTCCGCCACAAGGACGTGACGGGGGCATGTCCAAAAAGAAAGCCCCCGCGCTGCATGAGCGACGGGGGCGAGAAGACATATCTACTCGACCACCTCGGCTGGCGGGATATCCCATTAAGCTCGCGGGCAATGCCCGTTTGCACCGGCTGTCTCTGGCAGCGGATTCGTGCGTGAACTGAAAGTATTATGGCGGGGACCCCGGCGTCGGTCAACGGAAAACCGGGCTGCACACAATTCCACCATCCGGCACGCTCCGCCGAAGGCCAGGCGCAAGGTTTTCGCTCGGTCAAGTCCTGGGCTCGCACGAAGGCCACATTAAGTGGCCTTCGGCTCGTGCGGAATCTACGAAAACCTTGCGCCTGGCCTTCGGCGGCGCGGCCTGCGTCAACTATGGGGCAGCCCGGTTTTCCGTTGGCCGGCGCGCCCCACTCATAATGCTTGGGTCGGTGGGCTGATGTGCTGCATCCCTGAGGGCTACAGGGTTGAAATGAAGGTGGACAGGCGGGTTAAGCCTTCGTCCAGGTTTTCGTCGCTTACGCAGTAGCTTAGGCGGATGTGGCCTTCGGTGCCGAAACAGTCGCCCGGGACTAGGGCTACGTTTGCCTCTTTGATGGCTTTGATACAGAAGTCTTCGCTGGTTAGGCCGAATTGTTTGATGCTGGGGAAGGCGTAGAAGGCGCCGGCTGGTTCCACTACGTCGAGGCCCATGGCGTTTAAGGCTGCGAGCACGCGTTCGCGACGGGCTCGGTAGACTTTGAGCATGGGGGTTGGGTCGACGGTCAGGGCTCGGGCTGCGGCGTCCATCTCAAAGGAGACGGCGCTCGATACTAGGTATTGGTGGGCCTTTGCGATCTCGGCGATGACGGGGGTTGCCGCTGCGAGCCAACCTAAACGCCAGCCGGTCATGGCCCAGGGCTTGGAGAAGCTCTCGATGACCACCGTCTGCTCGCGTAGCTCCGGGTGGCGCTGGGCAAATCGCTCGTAGCCGTCCACGTAGACCAGGCGGTTATATACGTCGTCGCAGACCACGTAGATGCCCGCCTGCTCCGCCACGTGTGCCACGGCGTCGAGCGATGCCGCGTCGAGGATGCAACCCGTGGGATTGTTGGGCGAGCAGATGACGATGGCCTTAGTCGCCGGCGTCACACAGGCACGAAGTGCGTCCTCGTCAATCTGGAATTGCGCAGGCTCCGTATCCAAAAAGACCGCTTTGGCGTGGTTGGCCACGACGATGCTCTCGTACAGGCCAAAGGCCGGCGTGGGGATAATGACCTCGTCGCCGGGGTTGAGCATAGCCATGAATGTTGCCGACAGGGCCTCGGTCGCGCCGTCGGTCAGGATAACCTCGTCGGCCGAAAACGCCAGGCCCGCGTCCCCCATGTAGGCAGACAGCGCTTCGCGCAGAGCGGGGCGACCGTTGTTGGGCGGATAGTGCGTGTCGCCGCGGTCCAACGAAGCGGTCACCTCGGCGCCAATCACATCGGGCGTGGAAAAATCGGGCTCGCCGAGCGCAAGCGCGATGCACCCTGGGTGCTGGGCAGCGAGCGCGTTAATCCGACGGATGCCGGAGGGTTTAAGCGTGGCAAGCGAGGTATTCATGGGCAGACGCATGGCATTCCTTTCGTAAGGGTTGCACTAGGATAGCGCGGCGGGGCGCCGTCAGACGGTGTAACCTAAACGGAAACCAACCGGAAAGGAGGCGGCATGGAGACGATCGCGCGCGGCGATGTACCAAAAACGTTGCAGACCATTGCGTATATCAGCATTCCCAATAGCGCCGATCTTGAGTTTTTGCTCTGGGACCTGCAGGATGCCATCGCGGCCTATGCCCGGCTTTCCGGCACCGCGCTCCCCCGCCCGGTCGATTTGGAGGCGGATGATGCCGGTGCAGTCGATGGCATCGTGCTGGCCATTGAAGATGTGGCTGACGATGAGACGTTGACAGCTATCGAGCAGGCGCTTGAACGCTTTGGCGGTACAGGAACGCGCGTCTATGCCGCAATTCGAGCCGCACAAGAGGGCGCTAAGCAGGCGCGCGGGACCGCCATTCGTCTTCACAAGACCTGTGAGCGCCATGACCAATTGTGGTGTGGCGGCGTTGTCGTCTGTGCCGGCAGCGGTATTGCGGCGCTTCGCCACTCCCCGCGTATGGGCCTCTTGCGCCGGCCATTTTCCGAAGCGATGGACAAGCTCGTAGGCGCCGTTCGCATGGGCTGCTCCGTCGAGCATGCGCAGCGACTTGGCGGCGGCAATGCCGTCAACGTCAACGTCGACGGCATGGTTTGCGCCGAGCCAGCCGTGCCCGCGCCGATCTGGCGAGGCGTTCTGAAACGTCTGGGCGCCCATGCTCAATCAAATATCTAAATTAGAGAGCGGCCCAGTCAACGGCTTCGTACCAACGCTCAACAAGACGCTCCAGACGCCAGGCGGCATTGGCGGGACTAGTTGACGGCAATACGACAGCAGACAGACCCGTCCGCTCTTGTAGATAGCGCTTATAAAGGCGCCCCGCCGTACCTCCGTTGCATACCACCTGCTCAATAGGCGCATTGCCCGCAATGCGCTCGATATGTGCCGGAACAACGTTGCGAATGCTCGCGTCACTCGAGCCCTTAATGTCACAGCTCTCGATCACGTCCCACAGGGCTACGCCGCCGTTCAGCAGCATGGAGCGCTTGGCGACAATCGAGGCGTCGAGCGTCGCAGGCTCACCGCTTGCCAAAGGGTCGCCCTCGTTGGGCGGCACGGGCACACCGAGGCATGCGGCCATCACGCGCCAAAAGCGATTCTGAGGGTTACCGTAATAAAAGGCATTGGCACGCGAAAGCACCGAGGGAAACGACCCGAGCACCAAAACGCGCGAGTGCTCGTCAAACACGGGTTCAAACCCATGCTCAATATGTTGATAGCCCTCGTCCGGCGCGGCCACGAGCTAGGCCCTCAGCAGATAGCGCACCTCGTAGGGTGCAAGCTCAAGGGTACCCGTCAGCTCGACCGTGGGAGCATCGTCGGCAAGTAGGTCGACGAAGGAGCCGTTGAGTTCGCCGGCTCCAAAGGTATAGGGCTCGTTCACGGCATTGACCGCCACAAGCACCGTCGCGTCGTCGCAGGCACGCTCGAACAGCAGCTGCTTGTTCTGGATCACCACGTTGCGATAGGCACCGTAGTTGAGAGCACGGGCCGCCGCGTCGTCGGCCGAGCGCAGGTGCGTGAGCTGCTTGATGAAAGCCGTCAGCTCGTTGGGCGCAGGCTCATCGAGCGCAGGTCGCAGCGCCCAGTCGCCATCGGGGCCGCCCTTTTCGCCAGCAATTCCCCACTCGCTGCCGTAGTAGACGCACGGGATGCCCGGCATGCCAAACAGCATGCCATAGGCGGGGCGCAGGCAGGACTTGTCAGTGAGGATGCTCGCCAAGCGCGGCACGTCGTGGTTGTCGACAAACGACAGCAGGTGTTTGCCGCGGTAGATGCACCACGGGTCGCCGCCAAACTGGCGATGCAGCGAATGGGCAATCTCGAACATGTTGACCGAATTAAAGCTGGAGTACAGGCCCTTGTAACACTCGTAGTTGGTACAGGAGTCGAGCATCTCTTCGTTAACGATCTGGTTGTAGTCGCCGTGGAGCGTCTCACCAATCAGCACAAAGTCGGACTTGAGCTCACGGGTAAAAGTATGCAGGAGGCGCATAAAATCGCGATCGAGCATATAGGCGACGTCCAGGCGCAGACCGTCGACGCCAAAGACCTCGACCCAGTGACGCACAGACTCAAGCAGGTAATCGACCACAGCGGGGTTTTGCAGGTTGAGCTTCACAAGCTCAAAATGGCCCTCCCAGCCCTCGTACCAAAAGCCGTCGCCGTAGCACGAGTCGCCGTCAAAACTGATGTGAAACCAGTCCTTGTAGGGCGAGTCCCACTTGCGCTCCTGCACATCGCGGAAGGCCCAAAAGCCACGGCCCACATGGTTAAAGACGGCATCGAGTACCACGCGAATTCCATGGGCGTGCAGTGTCTCGCACACGGCGGCAAAATCGGCATCCCTACCCAGGCGACGGTCGATATGACGCAGGCTGCGCGTATCATAGCCGTGGCTATCGGACTCGAGTGGAGGGTTGATCAGCACAGCGCCAATACCGAGTTCTTGCAGGTAGTCGGCCCATTGGGCGATTTTAATGATGGGCGCATCGGGGTTGGGCGCGGCGTTGGCAGCCTGGGCGAGCTCGTCCTCGGCAACGGGCGCGGCGTTTTCGCGCGGAGCCCCGCAAAAACCCAGCGGATAGATCTGATAGAACGTCGTCTCGTATGCCCACATAGCAGCCTCCCGGTAAGCTCAACACAACGACATTCATTGTATGCCCGCCGCGCACCCCCTCCCCCAAAATAAGTTGCGGTGGAATAGTTCCTGCTTGGGCCTTCAGAGGCCTTAAACAGGAACTATTCCACCGCAACTGATGAGGAGGATGTGGCTAGGCGACGGGCTTTGCGCGGCGTATGGCCGGGAATAGCACCGTGATAGCGAGGATGACGCCCACGACGGCGATTGCGCCACCTGCGCAGCCGATCCAGGCGATACCGGGACCCGAAACCACGGCTCCGCCAATCGCGGTACCCGTGCCGATACCGAGGTTGAACAGGCCCGAGAAGATCGACATGGCGACAGCCGACGAATCCGCCGGCGTGTACTTGATGAGCTCGGCCTGGAACGCCACATTGAAGGCCGTGGCGCAGCAGCCCCATAGCGCGCAGACGGCAAGCACTAACACGAGCGCCGAGGCTGCAGGGGCCATAAGCAGCAGAGCCACCGGCACGCCAGAGAGCGTGATAGCCAAGAACGGAAAGCGATGCCCATCGAACAGGCGGCCAAACAGCCAGCTTCCGAGCAAACCAGAGCAGCCAAACGCCGTCAGCGTCATGGTAATGGCGCCCGCATCGACGTGCGCGACCTGCGCCAGGAAGGGCTCGATATAGCTGTAGCTTGCGTAATAGCCGGTCGCCATGAAGACCGTGACTGCGTAGAGCGCGATGAGGAGCGGGTTCTTGAGCAGCTCGGGCAGCTGTTTGACGGTAAAGCGCTCACCCGCCGGCATGGCCGGGAACACCGCTGCCTGGTAGACGACCGCGATGGCTGAGAGGCCCCCGACCACGGCAAACGTCATGCGCCAGCCCACGGCCAAGCCAATGGCGCGACCGAGAGGCAGGCCAAAGATCTGCGCGATGGACGAGCCCGTAGCGATCATGCTGATGGCGAGCGCGCCGTGGCGCGTGTCAACCAGGCGCGAGGCCATAATCGAGGCGACTGACCAGAACACGGCATGTGCGCAAGCGACCACCAGGCGCGCGCAGACCAGGATGGGATAGGTCGGCGCCACAGCGGACAGGAACTGACCGAGCGAGAACACGGCCAGCACGCCCAGCAGCATCCGCTTGAACTCAAAACGCGAGGCAAACACCATGAGTGGTAACGACAACAGCATGACGCCCCAGGCGTAGACCGAGATCATGATGCCCGCCTGGGCCTCGGTGAGCGAGAACGACGCGGCGATATCAGTCAAAAGGCCGATGGGCATAAACTCCGACGTGTTGAACACGAACGCACAGCAGGTGACCCCGACGAG
The DNA here is from genome assembly GCA_937980385.1 of uncultured Collinsella sp. Classification (GTDB taxonomy): domain Bacteria; phylum Actinomycetota; class Coriobacteriia; order Coriobacteriales; family Coriobacteriaceae; genus Collinsella. Next base: position 76,681 of record CALJPV010000019.1, read on the forward strand.
CGGGAGCCACTGCCTGAGCGTGATGCCGTCTTGCCTTGCCTGACTCATATATAACGTCTCCAATCATTTTGAGCGGAGGCGATTATATAGCAACGGCCCCGCATCTGTCAGCAACAGATGCGGGGCCGAAAACAATTCGATACACAGAGGTTGCGCCGTCAATAAATAACTAAGCCAGCCCCAGCAATATGCCCGCCGAATGCACGACAAACGCCACAATCCAGGCGACTGCCACCTGAAACGCGAACACGGCAACGGCGTAGCGCGCGCCCAGCTCGCTCTTGACGGCGCCGATGGCAGCCACGCAGGGCGGATACAGCAGCGTGAAGACCAAAAACACGTAGGCGGTGAACGGCGAAAACATGGTCGACAACACCGCAGGCGAGGTCGCGCCCAAAAGCACCGTGAGGGTCGAGATGACACTCTCCTTGGCGATAAGTCCGGTGACGAGCGCCGTGGATGCACGCCAGTCGCCAAAGCCAAGCGGCGCCAGCGCCGGCGCGATAATGCTACCCAGACCGGCAAGTAGACTCTGCGACTGATCGGCGACCACATTAAAGCGAATGTCGAACGTCTGAAGGAACCAGATGACCACGGTAGCGGCAAAGATAATGGTAAAGGCCTTGGTAATAAAGTCCTTGGCCTTATCCCATGCCAGCATCACCGTCGTCTTGACGCTCGGCAGGCGGTAATTGGGAAGCTCCATGATAAACGGCACCGGGTCGCCCTTAAATGCCGTGCGGTTGAGCACCAAAGCCGCGATGCAACCAACCGCAATGCCAATCAGATAGAGCGAGACCATGGCGGGAACCGTCGCCTGCGGGAAAAACGCCCCGCACAGCAGACCGTAGACCGGCAACTTGGCTGAGCAGCTCATGAACGGCGTGAGCATGACCGTCATCTTGCGGTCGTGCTCGGATGGGAGCGTACGGGTCGACATGATAGCCGGCACGGTGCAGCCAAAACCGACGAGCATGGGCACGAAACTGCGGCCCGACAGGCCAAAGCGACGCAGTACCTTATCCATGACAAAGGCAACGCGCGCCATGTAGCCCGAGTCTTCCAGAATGGAGAGGAACAAAAAGAGCACGACGATAATCGGCAGGAAGGTCAGCACGCTGCCCACGCCCGTAAGCACGCCGTCGACAGCCAGCGAGCGCACCACGTCGTTGGTTCCGAATGCCTTGAGGCCCGCATCGGCCGAGGCGATGATGGCAGCGATGCCGTCCTCCATGAGTCCCTGCAACGCCGCACCGATCACGCCAAACGTCAGCCAAAAGACGAGGCCCATGATCACCAGGAACGCCGGAATGGCTGTGTACCGACCTGTCAGGATGCGGTCGATCTTGACGGAGCGCACGTGCTCGCGGCTCTCGTGCGGTTTGACGACGCAGCGCCCGCACACGTCGCCGATAAAGCTAAAGCGCATATCGGCCAGTGCAGATAGACGATCGGTGCCGGCCTCGCCCTCCATCTGGGTAATGATGTGCTCGATGGCGTCGAGCTCGTTGCGCTCCAGGTGAAGCGCCTCGGTTACCAGCTCGTCGCCCTCAACCAGCTTGGTCGCCGCAAAACGCACGGGAATGTGCGCCGTCGCGGCATGGTCCTCGATAAGGTTGGCAATGCCGTGGATGCAGCGATGCAGCGCACCGCCGTCCGAGCCATCGGGTGCGCAGAAGTCCAGGCGGCCGGGACGCTCGCGGAACCGCGCCACATGCAACGCGTGATCCACCAGCTCGCCGATGCCCTCGTTGCGGGCGGCGCTAATGGGGACAACCGGCACGCCCAACAGGCTCTCGAGCAGGTTGACGTCCACGGCGCCGCCGTTGGCCGTCACCTCGTCCATCATGTTGAGCGCGATGACCATGGGTCGATCGAGCTCCATGAGCTGCAGCGTCAGGTACAGGTTACGCTCGATGTTGGTAGCGTCAATGATGTCGATGATGGCGTCCGGGCGCTCGTCAAGGATGAACTGACGGCTCACGACCTCTTCGCCTGTGTACGGCGACAGGGAGTAAATGCCAGGCAGGTCGGTAACGCTCGCCTCGGGATGGTTACGGACGGTGCCATCTTTGCGGTCGACCGTCACGCCGGGAAAGTTACCGACATGCTGGTTGGAGCCCGTCAGCTGGTTGAATAACGTGGTCTTGCCGCAGTTTTGGTTGCCGGCGAGGGCAAAGTGCAGCGGCGCGCCCTCGGGCACGGCCGTCTTTGCCGCACGGGGCGAATACGTCCCCTCGCCCAGGGCCGGATGCTCCGTCGTGCCGATTGCGGCGTTAGCGCGCGGACCCGTATCGGTGTCGTGAATACCCACGAGTTCGATGCGAGCGGCATCGTCCTTGCGCAGTGTCAACTCGTAGCCACGCAGGCGGATCTCGAGCGGATCGCCCATGGGGGCGTACTTCATCATGGTGACTTCGGTGCCCGGCGTTAGACCCATGTCCAAAATATGCTGTCGGAGTGCCTGATCGTCCGATGCCACCGATGCGACAACGGCGTCCTTTCCAATCTCGAGTGTATCGAGCTTCACGTCCGTGTTCCTCCCCCGGCGCCCACAGGGCGTTGTATTTATGTTCACCATGGCTAACCGTTTGCCATGGCTAACCAATTTTAAGCTTACATGATAGCGTGAACACACAACGACGTTCAATCGACAGATTGATACAAGGAGGACAGGCAGGAGAGTTCAGGGCCATAGTTTCCCAAACAGGCCTCTTACGGAAAATGCATCCCGGAATCCCCCGCTTGAAACGGGACGCGCTTTCCCAGTCGAGGCCCTATGGGAAACTGCGTCCCACCTTGAAAGGCAAAACTGGGACGCAGTTTCCGGGCGGGGCATCAAAAACGAAGTTGCGGTGGAATAGTTCCTGGATGGGCTGGTTGATACCCCAGATAGAAACTATTTCACCGCAAGTTATTGAAGGGCTGGGATGCCCGTCCTCTTACAGATGGCGCTCCAGGAAGCGGAAGGCTAGGCGAATCCAAGGACGGACAGCCGCCTGCTTGTCCTCGTTGTCGACCGCAGTGTTGGCGTTGCCGAGCGAAAGGCCGTGGCCGCCCTGGTCAAAGACGTGCATCTCGCATGCGACGCCCTCCTCGGCCATGCGCTGCGCAAACGGATAGACCTGCGCGATCGGCGCCGTCTTGTCATCGGACACGCCCCACACAAAGGTCGGCGGCATCTGGCGCGAAACATGTGTGGAGGGGCAGATATCGGCCAGGTGCTCGTCAGTTGCCTCGCCACCCGTCACCATCGACAGGTAGTCGTTGAGCAGATCGCGCCCCGTCTTGCCGCCCGTCTTGGGCACACGCAAATCAATGCGCGGATCGCGCGTCTGCATGTCGCGCACATAGGCAAAGTCGAGCAGCGGATAGCCCAGCACCACGGCATCGGGACGAATGTCGTCCGGACGCGCCCCTGCCAGGCCCGCGAAGGGACCGGTCTTCCACTGTGTCGCCAGCGAGGCGCAGATCATACCGCCCGCAGAAAAGCCCACAACGCACACGCGCTTGGGATCGACATGCCACTCGTCGGCATTCGCACGAACCGTGGCGACCATCTTGGCAAGATCTGCCTGGGGGTGCGGAAAGCTCACGTCACCCGTGCCACTCGTCACATAGTTGAGCACAAAGGCCTGGTAACCGTGATCCAAAAACGCAAACGCCACGGGATCCTGTTCATGCGGGGCGATATGCGTAAACGCACCTCCGCCGCAGATAATCACGGCAGGGCGGCGGCCATTCGGTTTATCGGGCAGCGGCTCGGCACCCAAATACGTAAACGTCGCTGGATATTCCTCGGTCGGCTCCTCGCCCCACAGCGCGTGGTTCTCGACAATCATATGTGCTCCCTTCGCGCAAATTATGCGCCCTTGTTTTTCGTCTTCAAGCGTACCCCACTTGAGCCCGTGGCGCAGAAACACTTCAGCAACAAGCTTCCCATCAACTGATATATCACATAATCCCAGCTCAGGACCATCGCTGAGCAGCGTAGAATAGGGGACGTTGACCAAGCCGCGAAACACATATGAAACGTTTCCGGCAAACCAAACGCGCGATATGCGCCTATTTAAGTTGGAGGCAACTATGGGTCTGCTCGATTCGCTTAAGTCCACCTTCACCTCGACGGGCGAGGCGTCCGTTCCGCCCGCAGCAAGCTTCGCCACCCGCGAAGGCGTCATCTATGCCCCCGTCAACGGCGTGCTCGTCAACCTGAACGAGGTCCCCGACGAGACGATCGCCTCGGGCATGCTTGGCCAGGGCTATGGCATCGAGCCCATTACCGGCACTATCTATGCGCCCGCCAACGGCCGCATCGGCGCTACCACCGTCACCAACCACTCCATTGGCATGATCACCGAGGACGGTCTTCGCGTATTCATCCATGTTGGCCTGGGCACCGTGGAAATGAACGGCAAGGGTTTTGCCCGCTTTGTCGAGATGGGCGATGTGGTCAAGGCAGGCCAGCCGCTCATCAGCTTCGACCGCGAGGCCATTAAGGCCGCTGGCCACGAGGACATCGTGACCGTCATCGTCTCCGAGCTCGATCGTCTTAAGAGCATCGACCATGTCGGCGAGTCTGGAACGCTTATCGGCGGCAACCCGCTCGTCAAGCTTGGCGACCCGCTGCTGGTTGCCAAGACCAAGTAGTCAGGCGCCGCACCACACAGCCAAAAGGCACCTCGTCAAGCGCCCGCGACCATTTGGCCGCGGGCGCTTTTCGTTTGAAAAACCATCCCGCCAATGCCTTATCTGTATAGCCCAAATGAGCCGAGCTGCTAGAATATCGAACTGTATGGATAACTATCATTCAACCGTTATGGGAGGATACGTGAACCGCACCAAAATCGCGCAGCTCTACGCCGACGCCGAGTCGCTCGGCGGCCAGACCGTCACCGTCGCCGGCTGGGTCAAGTCCGTCCGCGACATGAAGAACTTTGGCTTTGTTACGCTCAACGACGGCAGCTGCTTCCGCGACCTGCAGGTCGTCATGAACCGCGAGGCGCTCGACAACTACGACGAGATCGCCCATCAAAACGTCTCGGCTGCCCTCATCTGCACCGGCACCGTCAAGCTGACCCACGATGCGCCCCAGCCTTTCGAGCTTTCTGCCACCTCCATCGAGGTCGAGGGCGTCAGCGCCCCGGATTACCCGCTGCAGAAGAAGCGCGCAACCGTCGAGTTCCTGCGCACCCAGCAGCACCTGCGCCCGCGCACCAACCTGTTCCGAGCCGTGTTCCGCATCCGCTCTGTCGCGGCTGCCGCCATCCACCGCTTCTTCCAGGAGCAGGGCTTTGTCTACGTCAACACCCCTATCATCACCACGAGTGACTGCGAGGGCGCCGGCGAGATGTTCCGCGTGACCACGCTCGACCCCAAAAATCCGCCCCTCACCGAGTCCGGCGAGGTCGACTGGAGCCAGGACTTCTTTGGCAAGCACGCGAGCCTCACCGTGTCCGGCCAGCTCAACGCCGAGAACTTTGCCATGGCTTTTGGCGACGTGTACACCTTTGGCCCCACCTTCCGCGCCGAAAACTCCAACACCACGCGCCACGCCGCCGAGTTTTGGATGATCGAGCCCGAGATGGCCTTTGCCGATCTGAACGACTACATGGATAACGCCGAAGCCATGCTCAAGTACGTCCTCAAGGACGTTATGGCCACCTGCCCCGACGAGCTCAACATGCTCAACAAGTTTGTGGACAAGGGCCTGATCGAGCGCCTGGACCATGTCGCCAACTCCGACTTTGCCCGCGTCACCTACACCGAGGCCGTCGAGATCCTGGAGCAGGCAGTCGCTGCTGGTCACCAGTTTGATTACCCCGTCAGCTGGGGCATCGACCTGCAGACCGAGCACGAGCGCTTCCTGACCGAGGAGCACTTTAAGCGCCCGACCTTCGTAACCGACTACCCGGCAGAGATCAAGGCCTTCTATATGCGCATGAACGACGACGGCAAGACCGTCGCCGCCGCCGACTGCCTGGTTCCCGGTATCGGCGAGATTATCGGCGGCTCCCAGCGCGAGGAGCGCCTGGATCTGCTCGAGGCCCGCATCAAGGATCTGGGCATGAATCCCGAGCAGTACAAGTACTACCTTGACCTGCGCCGCTACGGTTCCTGCAAGCACGCCGGCTACGGTCTGGGCTTCGAGCGCTTGGTGATGTACCTCACCGGCGTGGGCAACATCCGTGACGTCCTGCCGCACCCGCGCACCGTGGGCAACGCCGACTTCTAATCGTCGGACGTTAGCTCGCGTCGCTACACGCCAACACTCATCGCACAAGCGTCTCTCGACATCGGTCGAGAGACGCTTTTTTCAACAGCATCCGTCAAGCTTTTGGCAAGTTATTGGTCAGTTGAACAGGGCTGTTGAAAACTCGAACCGCCGTTTGCCGACGACTACCGACCGCCCAGAGCGCCCTGCGCCCCTGGGAAAACCCCGCGTCCTAGGCTCCATACCGTCGCCACCCAAAACGGAAAGGACGTGGGCACCATGACCGAAGCCGCTGTTGAAACCTACGACACCACAACGAGAGGCGCCGCCTCGATGGCAGCCTATCGCGCCGTTCGCATCCTGCAACTATTAAGCGAGAACACCGGCGAGGACAAGGCCATGCTTTCCGATGAGTTGATCCGGCGCCTCGCCCATCCCGACGACCCCGCCCGCATGCCCATCTCGGCGGCGCGGCGCAGCATCTACACCGCCATCTCCGCACTTCGCCATGCTGGATACGAAATTGAGTACAAACGCGGCGTGGGGTATCGGCTCTTGACCCGTCCGCTCACCGACGAAGAGATCATCCGGCTCCACGGTATGGTCATGCGCAACCGCTCTACGCCCATTGCCATTCGAAAAAGCATGGCTCAGCACTTGGTCGCCATGGCGAGTGCCGACGTTCGCGGCTACCTCGATGCACCCGAGCCTGCTCCAAGCGCCGGTGGCAAATCCACCAAGGCCATGCGCACGCCCGTCAAGCGCATCGACACCTGCGAGCTCATCGAGCAGGCCATCGACCACGGAACCACGGTGAGTTTTGATATTTCGAGCGTCACGACACGTGGCGAAACTGAAGTAGCACGGATGACACTCCGCCCCTTTGCCATCAAGCAACGAGACGGCATCTCGTATTTGCTGGGAACGGTCTATGACGTCCGAGGCGCCGATGACACGCTGCGTACCGTAGAGATCGGCCGCATGAGAAACGTCACCACGCGTCTCCTCGACGGCAAGAAGCTCTTCGCCGCCCTCGACGAGGAGGACGACGCCTCTGCCGCATAAGAACCTCCGCCGTCCATTCGACTACCCGTACCGCCCATCCGGTTCTGTATTAAAAAACCCGCCAGGTTATTGTAAAAATGGACATCCGCGCTACTATAGTTCCACTTGCACTTTGTTTGAGTGCAGTATTTCCAGCCATTTCTATACTGGGGGTAACGATATGAAGGACATCACCATCAGCCGCAGGAGCCTTCTGGTCTCTGCTGGCCTGCTCGCGCTCGCTCCGCTCGCCGGATGCGGCGGCAACTCTGGTTCCGGCTCTGCTGCCGCCGGTTCCGACTACACCGTCGGCGTTCTGCAGCTCACTGAGCACTCCGCACTCGACGCCGCCAACGACGGCTTTGTCAAGGCCATCAAGAAGAGCGGTCTCAAGGTCAAGATCGATCAGAAGAACGCCCAGAACGACCAGTCCACGTGTAAGTCCATCGCCGACAAGTTCGTGGGCGATGGCGTCGACCTGATCTATGCCATCGCTACGCCTGCTGCGCAGGCCGCCGCCGGTGCCACGGCCGATATCCCCATCGTGGGTTGCGCCATCACCGACTACGCTGCCTCCGGCCTGGTCCAGGACAACGACAAGCCCGGCACCAACGTCACCGGTGCCTCCGACCTCACCCCGGTCGCCGAGCAGCTCGAGATGATGCAGAAGGTCCTGCCCGACGTAAAGAAGATCGGCCTGCTCTACTGCACCGCCGAGTCCAACTCCGACGTCCAGATCAAGGCCGCCAAGAAAGAGCTCGACAAGCTGGACCTGGAGTACACCGACTTTACCGTCTCGAGCTCCAACGAGATCCAGTCCGTCGTCGAATCTGCCGTGGGCAAGGTCGACGCGCTGTACTCCCCCACCGATAACACCATCGCCGCGGGCGCCTCGCAGGTGGGCCAGATCTGCAAGGAGAACAAGCTTCCCTACGTGACCGGCGAGGAGGGTATGTGCATGGCTGGCGGCCTGTTCACCCTCTCCATCAACTACGAGGATCTGGGCTACGCCGCGGGCGAGATGGCCGTCAAGATCCTGAAGAGTGAGGCTAAGCCCGAGGACATGCCGATCAAACACCTCTCGAGCAAGGACCTGGTCGTCGTCAAGAACGACGAGATGGCCGAGGCCCTGGGCATCGACCTCTCCGCTCTGGACGCGTAGCGTCATGCGCGGCAATGCATCTAGAGCCCGCGCTCGCGCCATAGCCGCGTTATTCAATATCTGAGCCACGTGGGCGGACGTCGTAGACCGGCGTCCGCCCTGCTTGTTACGGATGAGACAAAACATCCGACCGCAGCTCTTTCATACATTGTTACCGCTATCATGGTGACTCACGTGTCCACCCTATCCTAGGAGGTATGAAGCATGCTCATTGCATTGCAGGGCGCCATTTCGCAGGGCGTCCTCTGGGGCATTATGGTGCTTGGCGTGTTTATCACGTTCCGCCTGCTCGACATCCCCGATATGACCTGCGACGGCAGCTTTGCCCTCGGCGGCTGCGTCTGCGCCGTACTCATCGTCAATAACAACGTCGACCCGCTGCTCGCCGTGCTGGCCGGCATGTGCGCCGGCGCCATCGCGGGCGCGGTCACGGGCATTTTGACCACGGTCTTTGAGATTCCCGCGATCCTCGCCGGAATCCTGACGCAGATCAGCCTGTGGTCCATCAACCTGCGCATCATGGGCAAATCCAACACGCCCATCCTTGCCAAGGGCACCATCTTCTCGTCTGTCAGCAACATGACGGGCCTGCCGCAGTCCACCGTCGCCATCATCCTGGGCATTTTGCTCGCTGTGGCTATCGTCGCCATCCTGTATTGGTTCTTTGGCACCGAGATCGGCTCGGCACTGCGAGCCACCGGCAACAACGAGTACATGATCCGCGCCCTGGGCGTCAACACCAACTCCACCAAGATGATCGCCCTCGTGCTCTCCAACGCTCTCATCGGCCTTTCGGGCGCGCTCATCTGCCAGAGCCAGAAGTACGCCGACATTGGCATGGGCACCGGTGCCATCGTTATCGGTCTTGCTGCCATTGTTATCGGCGAGGTGCTCGGCCGCCTGCTGCCCGGCGGTCTCACGCAGTTTAGCGTTCGCCTGGCCTCCGCCGTCTTTGGCTCCGTGGTCTACTTCCTCATCCGCGCCATCGTGCTGCAGCTGGGCATGGACGCCAACGACATGAAGCTGCTCTCCGCTGTGATCGTCGCCGTAGCCCTGTGCGTGCCCGTGGTTTGGGAGCGCTATAAGCTCCGCAGCTCCTACACGAAGGGGGATGAGGCAGATGCTTAAGCTCTCGCACGTCAAGAAGACCTTTAACAAGGGCACCGTCACCGAGAAGCGCGCGCTTACCGGCGTCGACCTTACCCTCAATGATGGCGACTTTGTAACCGTGATCGGCGGCAACGGCGCCGGCAAGTCCACGCTGCTCAATATGATCGCCGGCGTGTATCCGCTCGATTCGGGTGTCATCGAGCTCGACGGCACCGACATCTCGCGTCTGAGCGAGTCGCAGCGCGCCAAGTACCTGGGTCGCGTGTTCCAGGACCCCATGCGCGGCACCGCAGCCGACATGCAGATTGCCGAGAACCTGGCCCTCGCCAAGCGCCGCGGCCAGCGTCGCGGTCTTTCGTGGGGCGTCACCAAGGCCGAGAAGGACGAGTACGTTGAGCTGCTCAAGCGCCTAGACCTCGGTCTGGACACGCGCCTCAACGCCAAGGTCGGTCTGCTTTCGGGTGGCCAGCGCCAGGCACTCACCCTGCTCATGGCCACGCTCACCAAGCCACGCCTGCTGCTGCTCGATGAGCACACCGCGGCGCTCGACCCCAAGACGGCCTCTAAGGTGCTCAATCTGACCGAGGAAATCGTCGACGAGCACCACCTGACCACGCTCATGGTCACGCATAACATGAACGACGCCATCCGTCTGGGCAATCGTCTGATCATGATGCACGAGGGCCACGTAATCTACGACGTGGCAGGCGACGAGAAGAAGTCGCTCACCGTTGCCGACCTGCTGCAGAAGTTCGAGGAGGTCTCGGGCGGCGAGCTCGCCAACGACCGCATGCTGCTGAGCTAACGACCTAGAAAACCACCACAAAGGGGACAGGCACCTTTGTGGTGGTTTTTGTTAAAGAGTAAGGAGACAGCCATGAAAAGACTCCCCCGCCTTGCGTTAGCTGCCGCGTTGTTTGCCGGCGCGCTCACAGGCATCCCAAGCCTCGCTTTCGCGAGGAACCTGCCCGCCGCTATTGACGGCGCCGTAACCGTGATGCACACCAACGACATCCACGGCAGCTACAAGTACAGCTACAACGCAAGCAAGGGCACGGGCACCATTGGCTTTGAGGGGCTGGCGGTTCTCTATAGCGCTCAAAGCAACGCCCCCGACTTTCTGCTCGATGCAGGCGACACCTTCCACGGGCAGTCCTTTGCCACCATGAGCGAGGGCAAGAGCATCGCCGAACTCATGAACACCTTCTACGCAAACGGCTACGACGCGACCACACCGGGCAACCATGACTGGAGCTACGGCGCGGACAAGCTTCGCACGATGGCCGGCAATGGTGCCACCAGTACACCTTTCGCCATGCTCTGCGCGAATGCAACGTCCTCGAACGGCGTATGGAGCTCGAGCATCACCAAGACGCTCAATCGCACTTGGAAGGACAGCGAGGGCAGCCCCACGCTTAACTACAAGATTAAGGTCGGCGTCGTCGGAGCCATGGATGAGTCGCTGGGCTCCTCGCTACGCGCGGACCTGGTCGCGGGCACGTCGTTCTCGGGTGCGGCGGACGCCATCAATGCCGAGGCCAAGCGACTGCGCGAGGATGAGGGCTGCAACGTTATCGTCTGCATCGCGCACACGCTCAACGCCAAGACCTTTGCCGCAAAGCTCGTTGGGGTCGATACACTGGTCGCGGGCCACGAGCACATCAACTTAGACGAAAACGTGACGGGGGCCGACGGCAAGCCGGTCCGCGTCGTCGAGGCAGGCAGCGCCTTTGCCGAGGTTGGTCTGCTTTCCATTCCCTATGAGTACGACACCAGGGGTACCGAAACCACCAACGACGACATGGTGACGGTCTCCGCAGGCGACAGCGACGAGAAGCTCTACACCGCCAAGGACGTCGACGACCTTTTGGCAGACCCTAACAACCAGAACATCCTTGACGAGGTTCGCAACAACAAAATCAAGCCACTCGACGATGCCTTTGAAAGCGAATCGAACAAGGTGCTCGGCACATCCTCCACCAACTATTTCTACGGCGAGGACGCCGCGGGTACGCATGGCTGGGAGATGGTGCGCACCACCGATCTGCGTCCCAGTAAGGAAGGCGATACCACCAAGGCCCAGACCATCGGCCACGTGATTTGCGGCTCCTATCTTTCCCTGACGGGCGCGGACCCTGGCCTGACGAGCGCGGACCTTGCTATTGAGAACGCTGGCGGCATCCGCGGCGGCATCGCGGCGGGAAACGTGACCGCCGGCGACGTCATCGCCATCTCGCCCTACGGCAACACCTTGGAGACCTGGACCATGACCGGCGCGGACTTCCTCGCAGCGCTTGAGCACTCGTTGGAAATTAGCGACAAATGCAATGACAGCTACGAACTTCAGCAAGCCTACGTCGCAGCCGGCCACACCGAGCAGGAAGCCCAGGACATGTACAAGTGGCCCGACGACTCCGGCAGCGTTCTTTCCTTTGGCGGCATCAACGTAACAATCGACTGGACGCAGTCTGAAGGCAAGCGCATCGTGAGTGCCACGCTCACCAAAGACGGCAGCACGCTCGATCCCGCCAAGAACTACACCGTCGCCACCAACAACTACATCATTACCAACACGACCGACTTTCCCACTTTCGCAAATGCCACCAAGCGCACCGAGTGGGGCACATGCGAGGCGGCGATCAGAGCGCTGATCGGGAAGAGCGACTGGGAGAACAAGATGGCCGGGCTCGCCGGCACCATCAGCTTCAGCTCCGCAGCCGTGGACCCCACGCCCAATCCGAATCCAACGCCTAAGCCCTCGCCCAAGCCCGGCACGACTGCTACGACCACGAAAACCAGCGCCAAGAAAACAACCGGCAAGCTTGTCGCAACGGGAGACCGCACGCTGGCCGTGGTCGGCGCATGCCTCATCGGCGGCATCGTTGTCATCATGCTCGGCATTATCTGGATGCGCCGCCGCTAAGCTACACCGCCGGGCCTTGCAGCCCCGCCGCGCAAACCTTATATCGAGCACAGAAGCCCGTCCGATGTGATCGGACGGGCTTCTTGGTGGGTATCATGGTTGAACGAGCATTAGGAGGTTTTCCCTACATGGAATTGTTTGAGCCGATTCTTCATTTCTTTGAGCAACGGTGGGTCCACAACATCATCTGGGCCGTCATCTTGGCGATAGGCACCGCCGTCGCCGCCAAGGTCGCATCCAAGACTCTGCGTCACCTACTCAACCGCGACGATAACCCGCTTCCGGCATCGAGTATCTTCATCAACATCGCTCGCGCCGTCATCTGGATGATCGGCGGCAGCTTTATCCTCGACAACTGCTTTGGCATTAACGCAAACGCGCTCGTCGCCGCTCTTGGCGTCGGCGGCATCGCCATCTCGCTCGGCTTTCAGGACACGCTGTCAAACCTTATCGGCGGCATGCAAGTGACCTTTATGGGCATCATCAAGCCCGGCGACAATATCGAGGTCGGCGGCGTGTCCGGCGTGGTCCAGGACATCACTTGGCGCCACACGACCATCGAAGATGCCTGCGGGCAGACCGTCATCGTCCCCAACTCCAACATTTCCAAGAACACACTCGTGCATTTGATGCCCTTTGGGCGCGTGGCTGTGCCCGTTGCCGTAAAGGACACATCCAAGTGGGCCTCGCTCGACGCGCTGGCAGACGAGCTGACCAGCGCCACCAAGGCCGCCGTGCTTCCCATCTCGAGCTTTGACAAGGAGCCCTACGTGCTCTTTAGCGAGATCGGCGACTTTGGCATTAAGGGCAAGATCATCTTTATCGTCAGCGACGACAGCACCACTTTCACGGCGGCCGACGCCTGCATCCGCGCCATCGCCCCCATCATCGCCTAAACCACCACAAAGGGGACAGGCACCTTTGTGGTGGTTTTCATTCGTGATACCATGGTTCATATAGTTGTTTAAACGACTAAGGGAGCAAAACTATGGAAGAGGCCTATCGTCAAGCACGCAAGCGCGGCGAGCAAGGACGTCGACGCGCCATTAGTCAAAGCGAGCATCCGTATCTCACGGACCTCGATAGCTTGGTTGCCCAGCTCCCCTTAGGCCAGCGAGAGAATGTCGGCCTGAGAGACATTCCACTCGAAATGGTCGTCGGTACGGTCACCAAGGGCCGTCAGTCGGCCTTTTCATGCAACTTTATGCCCTTGCTGCCGTTTAGCACCGAGTTCGCCCGCAAGTGGTCCAACCTCTACGACATCCAGGTGACCGAGGGCTATCGCGATCCCGTCATCGTCACCGAGTTCATGCATCGGTTTTACGTCCAAGAGGGCAACAAGCGCGTCAGTGTCCTCAAATTCCTGGACGCCCCGACGGTTTCGGCCAAGGTCACCTGTCTCTACCCCGGCACATGGGATTCCGTCGAAAGCCGCCTGTACGGTGAGTTCTGCGCGTTTTGGCGCGTCTGCCCCCTATACGAGATCGAGTTCTCGCGCGAGGGAAGCTACGAGACGCTCGCCAAGATGCTCGGTCAGGACCTTATCGAAAAATGGCCGCAGAAAAAGGTCGACTACCTGCGCCACACCTTCCTGCTCTTTAGGCGCGCCTACCTTCGCGCGGGCGGCGACCACCTGGACATTACGCCCGCCGACGCTATGCTCGTCTACCTCAATGTGTACAACCAGGACCGCCTGCTGGATACGCCGACGGATATCGTCGTAAACCGCCTGTGCAAGATTTGGCGTGAGCTGGTCATTGCCGGCAAAAATAACGAGGACAAGGTCGATCTTGTCGAAGCACCGAGCGTCGATGAGGAAGAGTCACCCGCCAAGTCCACCTCCGGCGTGCTCAACTTCTTTATGGGCAAGACCGTCTATTCGGCGGCCAATCCCCTGCGCATCGCCTTTATCCATGAGTTCCCCTGTGCGACGTCGAGCTGGGACAGCCTGCACGACCAAGGGCGTCAGTATCTCGATGGGCACTTTGGCGGTATCGTGCGCACCGAGGCGTTCGAGGACTGCCACGATCCGGACGTGTTCTACACCGCCGTGGAAACGGCTGTCAAACATGGAGACAGCGTCATCTTCTCGACCTCGCACCGCCTGATGGAATACACGCTCAGGGCAGCCGTTGAGTATCCCCGGTTGCGGTTCCTCAACTGCTCTATCGGCCTTCCCCATCAAAGCGTGCGCTCGTATTTTGGAAAGATGTACGAGGCAAAGTTTCTGCTGGGCGCCCTTGCGGCCAGCATGGCGGACAACCACCGCATCGGTTACCACGCGTCTGTCTTCGCCTCGGGCGCACTCAGCGAGATCAACGCCTTTGCGATTGGCGCCTCGCTACTCGACCCCCGTGCGCAGGTAATCCTCACCTGGGGCGATGTGCCCGCCGGAGGCCTTGCCGAGGCCATGTGCCGCGAAGGCGTAAGCGTCATGTCTGGCGCCGACATGTCAAAGCCGCTCGAAGACCCCACGGCCTACGGACTCCACCGCTTGGTCGATGGCAAGGTTACCGGCATCGCCATGCCCGTCTGGAACTGGGGGCGCTACTACGAACTTATCGTGAAAAGCCTGCTGCACGGCACATGGGACGAAACCGCCGATGAGCAGCAAGTGCGCGCCGTCAACTACTGGTACGGCATGAGCTCCGGCGTTATCGACATTCGCTACGCTCCGGGCCTGCCTTATCAGACGCGCAAGCTTGTTCAGCTCCTCCGCAATGGCATTGTTGAGGGATCCATCAACCCCTTTGGCGGCGAGCTCCATAGTCAAGACGGCGTGGTGCAGATCGAAGGCTTCCCTCCGCTGCCGAGCACGCAGATTGTCGAGATGAATTGGCTGGCGGACAACGTGGTAGGCACCATTCCGCAGCTCGACGATGAGCCGAAAGTCCCTGCCCTATGAAAATCCTTGCCATAGCCGATACCGAAGAACGATGCCTTTGGGAGTGCTTTCGCAAGGAACGCTTTGAGGGAGTCGACCTGATTTTGTCCGCCGGCGATCTGGACCCGGACTATCTTGAGTTTTTGGTTACGGTCATCAACAAACCGCTCATCTACGTGCGCGGCAATCACGATGACCGCTACGCACGTCATGCACCGGGCGGATGTATCTGCGTGGAAGACAGCGTGTACACGTACCGAGGGATTCGCATTGCGGGCCTTGGCGGGTCCATGCGTTATCGCGACGGCGCCAACATGTACACCGAACGCGAGATGTCCAAGCGCATGCGTAAACTGTCGCGTAAGGTTAGGATGGTCGGCGGGTGCGACATTCTGCTTACCCATGCACCCGCCGCCGGTATGGGTGATCTGGACGATCTACCGCATCGAGGATTCGAGTGCTTTAACACAGCACTCGAATCCTGGAATCCCGACTACATGGTGCACGGGCATGTGCACCAAAGCTACGGTTGCGATTTTCAGCGCGAACGGCAGCATGCGTGTGGAACGACGATCATCAACGCCTGCGGCTATACGCAGTTTGAGCTCGACCAGACGCGCTACCCCATCCGCGGCTGGCAAGCAGCTTGGCTCAACTCGCAAACCATGCGCCGCGAGCTCAAACGCCACGATGCCATCGAGTCCTCAACTGCCAGAACCCCCTGGTAACCACCACAAAGAGGACACTGTCCCCTTTGAGGTGGTTTTGACGCGATAGCAAGAAACCCGGTCCTGAACGGGGCAGAACCGGGTTTCTTTAGCAATGCTTGCTTTGCTCAGGCAGTAACTGTTAGTTACTCAGCCAGGAAGTCACGCTGGACAGCGGGATCGACCTTGACGCCAGGACCCATGGTGGAAGACACGGAGATGGACTTGACGTACTTGCCCTTAGCAGAAGAGGGCTTGACGCGCAGAATCTCGGTGTACAGGGCAACGTAGTTCTCGACGAGCTGCTGCTCAGAGAAGGACTTCTTGCCCAGGGGCACGTGGCAGATGCCGTAGCGGTCGGCACGATACTCAACGCGGCCAGCCTTGAGCTCGGAGACCATCTTGGCGACGTCCATGGTCACGGTGCCGAGCTTGGGGTTCGGCATGAGGCCACGGGGACCAAGGATCTTACCGATGCGACCAACCTTGGCCATCATGTTCGGCGTAGCGATAGCGGCGTCGAAGTTGATCTCGCCCTTCTGAATCTGGGCGACGAGCTCGTCGGAACCGATGATGTCGGCGCCGGCAGCCTCAGCCTCGCGGGCCTTCTCGCCCTCGGCGAAGACGGCAACACGAACGGTCTTGCCGGTGCCGTGGGGCAGGGAGATGGAACCACGGATGTTCTGGTCAGCCTTACGAGTATCGATGCCCAGACGGAAGTGGGCCTCGACGGTCTCGTCGAACTTGGCGGTGTCGAGCTCCTTGATGAGCTTGGCAGCCTGAAGGGGGGTGTAGAGCGTGGCGCGGTCGATCTTCTCGGCAGCGGCGTTATAGCTCTTACCATGCTTAGCCATGTGCATTACCTCCTGTGGTTAAACGGGCGTGAGCCCTCCCACATCGTATCGTGTGCCCTATTGCACACATTTAACGGGCGCCCGGTCGGAGCACCCGTCGTTACCATAAGAAATCGCTACTCAGCGATGGTGACGCCCATGGAACGGGCGGTACCGGCGATGATCTTCTTGGCGGCGTCAATGTCGTTGGCATTGAGGTCCGGCATCTTGATCTCGGCGATCTTGGTGAGCTGCTCCTGGGAGAGCTGACCAACCTTGTCGGCCTGGGGCTTAGCGGAACCAGACTTGAGGTTCAGCTCCTTCTTGATGAGGTGAGCCGCCGGCGGGGTCTTGGTGATGAAGGAGAAGGACTTATCCTCGTAGACAGAGATCTCAACGGGGATGATGTCGCCCTTCTTGTCCTGCGTCTCGGCGTTAAAGGCCTGGCAGAACTGCATGATGTTCACGCCAGCAGCGCCCAGGGCGGGGCCGACGGGAGGAGCGGGGTTAGCTGCACCAGCAGGAATCTGGAGCTTAATGACGTTGGCAACCTTCTTCTCAGCCATGGTCATTCCTTTCGAATCACGAGTGTGAAGTACTTGCTATATCGTAAGCACGCACGTGTTAGAAGCACTCCTGAGATGAGCAGTCACAGAAGAAGCACGCTCGCGCGAACGGACGAAAACTTAAGCGATGACAGCGACCTGGTTAAAGTCGAGCTCGACCGGCGTCTCGCGGCCAAAGATCATCAGCGTGACCTTGAGCTTGCCAGCCTCGGTGTTAACCTCGGAGACCTTGCCATCAAAGTCGGTAAGCGGGCCATCGGTGACGCGGACGGACGTGCCGACCTGAATATCAACCGAGGTGTGCTTGGGCGAATCGCCCTTACCGGGACGACGAGTCATCTTATTGTACTCGTCGCGGGAAAGCGGAGCGGGCTTGCCGTTGCCGCCTAGGAAACCGGTGACGCCAGGCGTGTTACGAACACACGTCCAAGCATCGTCATCCATCTCCATGCGGACCAGGACATAACCCGGGAAAATCTTGGAATCCTTGGTCTCGCGCTTGCCACCCTCTTTAATCTCGGTGACGCGCTCCATAGGAATCTCGATATCAAAGATACGGTCCTGCATGCCCATGGTCTCGATGCGATGCTCGAGATCGGACTTAACGCGGTTCTCGTATCCAGAGTAAGTGTGAACGACGTACCAACGCTTAGACATGGTTTAGCCCCTCAATCCAGAGAACAGAGCAAGAGCCTCGCCAAAGCCAGCATCGAGCAGAGCGATGACGACGCCGACGACGACCAGAGAAGCGCAGACGACGACCGAGTAGTTCACGAGCTCCTTCTTATCGGGCCACGTGACACGCTTCATCTCGGACTTGACCGAAGCGAAATACTTCTTGGTGCGGGCGAAGAAACCAGGCTTCTCGTTCTTCTTGGACTTCGCAGCCTTCTCGTTCTTCTTGGCAACGGCCTTCTTGGCCTCAACCTTGGAGTTGGCGGCAGCTTTGTTGGCAGGTGCCGGCTGCTGAGCCTTCTTCTTGTTCTTCTTGTTGGCCATTTGGGTTACCTCCGCGCAATGCGCTTATACATGAGTAAACCGTAAGCCCCCAAGTGGGAGCTTACGGAATAATGACTGGCACGCCAGGAAGGACTCGAACCCTCAACACTCGGTTTTGGAGACCGATGCTCTACCAATTGAACTACTGGCGTATGTGACTAGAGACTAGCGAGTCTCTTTGTGCAGCGTGTGGTGACGGCACCAGGGGCAATACTTCTTGATCTCCATACGATCAGGCATGGTCGACTTGTTCTTGGTGGTCGTATAGTTGCGGCGCTTGCACTCAGTGCACGCAAGAGTAACTAGAGTACGCATGTATCCTGAACCTTTCATTTCCGCCCCGTACGGGCACGAGTTGTTACTTTATCAGCTCCACGTAAGTGCTGTCAATGAAAACCTCGAGTCAATTGGTTCTCGGTGGATCCATTCATATTTGGAACACATCAATGAAGCCATCGAGATCTAATCGACGATGCATCCAGGACCATTATCGATCCTCTCGACACCAGCAACGGCTCAATATCCATTGCAGAAAAGAACCCGGCACCCATATAAGTGCCGGGTTCTCTAAGTCAGCTATATCAAAGAGCTAATTTACTCAATGATCGTGGAGACGATGCCCGAACCGACGGTGTGGCCACCCTCGCGGATAGCGAAGCGCAGGCCCTCCTCCATGGCGATCGGGTGGATGAGGTCGCCCTCGATGGTGATGTGGTCACCAGGCATAGCCATCTCGGTGCCCTCGGGGAGCTTGACCGTACCGGTAACGTCGGTGGTACGGAAGTAGAACTGAGGACGATAACCATCGAAGAACGGGGTGTGACGGCCGCCCTCCTCCTTGGTCAGAACGTAGATCTCGCCGGTGAACTTGGTGTGCGGGGTAACCGAACCGGGCTTGCAGAGAACCTGGCCGCGCTCGATGTCCTCGCGCTTGATGCCGCGGAGCAGCAGACCGACGTTGTCGCCAGCCTCGCAGAAGTCCATGGATTTACGGAACATCTCGATACCGGTAACGACGGTGTTCTGGGTATCCTTGATGCCGACGATCTCGACGGGCTCGTTGAGCTTGAGCTCACCGCGCTCGACACGGCCGGTAGCAACGGTACCACGGCCGGAGATGGTCATAACGTCCTCAACGGCCATCAGGAACGGGAGGTCGTTGTTACGAGCAGGCGTCGGGATGTACTCGTCGACGGCCTTCATGAGCTCGCGGATAGCGTCCATCCACTTGGCATCGCCCTCGAGAGCGCCCAGAGCGGAACCACGGATGACGGGGATGTCGTCGCCGGGGAAATCGTACTCGGAGAGGAGCTCACGGGTCTCCATCTCGACGAGGTCGATGAGCTCGTCATCGTCGACCATGTCGCACTTGTTCAGGAAGACGACGATGTAGGGAACGCCGACCT
>CALJPV010000020.1:0-7889 GCA_937980385.1 uncultured Collinsella sp.
GCCGCTCCCAAGGACGCCTCGGCCTCCGACGCGCCTGCCGACAAGGGCGGCAAGCCGCGTGGCGAGGAGGAGCGGGCGTCACGTCCGCGCCGTCGCCATTCCTCGGGCACGCAGCAGAAGCCCTCGGTTCCTTCTGTGGCCGATCAGGTTTCGGATGGAGAAGTCAAGGTCACGCGCCGTCGCCCCGGCGATGGTGGAGGAGCTGCCGCCAAGGCTTCGCGCGGCGGTACTCGCGATGAGCGCGAACCGCGTGAGGATCGCGGCGGCGAGGGCTCGACCGACCAGGGTCAAAAGCGCCGCCGTCGCCGTCGCTCCCGCAAGCCGCGCCAGGACGGTGGTGAAGGCTCGACCCACACCTCGTCCGCACCGCAACCGCCTGCCGGCGAATAACGTCCGTAAGCGGATGTAACCCGCCTGACCCCAGCACCTCTGGGTATCATGGCTCTACACCGACAACCCTCCCTTCGCCTTCGCGTAGGGAGGGTTGTGTCATGAAGAGACGTCTGAACGTATTGACTCGCTTGCAGGACGCAGGTGTCCTACCGTTTGCGGACGAATTGCTACCGCTTGCCGAGCACGCGACATACGAGGCGCTCGAGGCGTTGTCGCCTACGCGATGCGCCGGCTGCGAGCGTTCCGGTGCGCTGATCTGCCAGGATTGTCTGGCATCGCTCGCACTCATCGACCCGTGCCATAGCTGCATCCGATGCGGTGCCCCGTTTGGGGATTTGCTGTGTACCGAGTGTTCGGTCGAGGGCGCGTCTTCGGCAATGGCCGAGGCGCTCGATCGCTGTCTGGCGTGTGCCGTCTACGCACATCCGCTGCCGCGCATCATCAAGGCGTACAAGGATGCGGGCGAGCGCCGTCTGGCACCGTATCTGGCGGAGCTACTCTACGACACCGCCTTGCATGCCCAGGCGGCAGCCCCCGATCGCTACGGCGGTGTGCTGTCCGGTGCGGACGCGGTGGTGTTTGTGCCCGCGACTGCGGCGGCGTTTCGGCGGCGTGGATTCGACCATATGGAAGCAATCGCGCGCTCGTTTTGCGATCTTTCGGGTGTGTCTTTGCTCGACGCCCTGGTCAAATACGGTCACGGTGACCAGCGAGAGCTCGGTCGCGATGAGCGCCGGGAACATGCCCGGGGCATGTACGAGACGGTCGAGGATGTGCGCGGCTGCCGCCTGCTGCTCATCGATGATGTCATTACCACGGGCGCGACCATGGCAGCAGCCTCGGTGGAGCTCAAGCGTGCCGGTGCCGCGGCCGTCGATGGCCTCGCTATCGCACGCGTTTGGTAGGGGGTGGTTTTGTGGCAGTGAAGATAGCGCGGCGTGACGAACCGACAAGCGAGCAGGCGGCCGCCTCTGTAATCCTGACCGGTGCCTCGGCACTGCGCATGATGCGCGCCGAGCGCCGACAAATGGGTTACATCAGCTGGAGGGACCTCGATCCCGATGAAGAGCGCCGTGTGCTGCACGCATCGTCGCCCTCGGCCGAGGACATCTATCTTCCCGATTTGGTGCGGATCGGGGCCGTGAGCGGCGAGGTCCAAGAAGACTTGTGCCTGCTGGTGGGGTCGGCGCAGCAGCGTCGCCGCATGCCTGGTGCAAGCTGGTCCGTTTGTTCTACAGACCTGCCGGACGCCTCGATTTTGGAGGTGGAGCCGGGGGTGTACAGCTTGTCTCCCGAGGCCCTCTGTGCCGCCGTTGCGCGCGAAGTCGGCTGTATCCAGGCATTTGCCCTGGCCCAGGAGCTGTGCTCCAAGATTTCGCTGAGCGATCGCGGGCAGTATCTACCTCCCTACACATCGCCTGTCGTGAACAAATTGGCAAAGGACAAAGACCAGCCGCCAGATGTCGGTTACTTTGAGGTCGAGCCAGTGCTGACGCCCGATCGCCTGGCAGATTACCTTTCGGCATGCAAGGGGAGCGCGGCCAAGCAGCTGCGGCGGCTGTGCCCCTATCTGTCGGAAAACCTGCGCTCACCCATGGAATGCATCATGCTTGCCATGTTTTCGCTTCCGTTTTCCTATGGTGGATTTGCCTGCGGTCCCTTTAAGACAGACCACAAGATCGAGTTCAACGACCGTGCGCAGGCGATCTCGGGGATGCCGTATGCGGTTTGCGATGCCTATCAGGAAGCAGCTCGGTTTGACCTGGAATACAACGGTGAACTGGGTCATTCCTTTCGAAGGGGACGTGTCCACGATGAAAAACGCAACACGGGCTTGATTACTATGGGAATTGAGGTCGCGACGGTAAACAACGAAATGCTCTGCGACATGGAAGCGATGGAAGCGCTCGCATGGCGCATCCACCAGCGCATGGGTAAGCGATATCAGAATCGCGTAGAGGCTCGCCGAAAGAGGCAAGATGCTCTGCTGAATACGCTCCGAGCGTGCTTTGGGCTCAAGCCGGCGTAAAACTATGGCTTTATAGGGGGTCTGTTCATATGTTCTGTGCAAAAAACGGCAAATATGAGTACTGCTACTAGATTAGTGACAGCAAAAATAAAGAAACTTGGGCCGAAAAACTGGATTCAGCGATGAGATAATAAACGAATGTGGAATATCTTGGCGCCAAGCGGGCTGTGCGGAACTCAAAAAGGGCTCGTGGGGCGGAAATACGCTGCTACTAAATTGGTAGCAGTACTCATATTTGCCGTTTTTTGCACACGGCACCCTGAGACGGGTGGCCCGGAGCTCCCCGTGGGGGGAGCTCCGGGCTTCATGGGGGCACGAATGACCCGCCCCGACCTGCGAAATCTGTGCTCGCGATGCGAATAACGTCCCTAACCTTAAACTATAGCTTGAACTTAGCTATAATGCCCTACGTTCCTGCCAGGCTGTGGTTGCGGACGGACGAAATGCCCATCCTAGTCCAAGACAGACGCGGTCAAAGGGATCCACGTAAGCGACCGCGTGCGCGCGGCGCGATCATGGCGCGTCCTAGATGTAAGCCGCACCGTCCGTTCTACTTTCTTTGGGGCAATACCGCCTCGCGGGCGAGCGGGCCAGTCGTGAAGGTGGCTGCGGCCTCCCGAGCAAACGCCCCGGTGCGCAAGTGTGGGGTCAAATACCAGGTCAGCTGGTGGGAACAACCCGATATTCCGTGCAGGGCACGGATCGTATACGACACAGAAGGCAGGGTAGCGGACATGGTGAGGGGCAGCTTGATGCATGCGGCTCGGTTAGGTGCTGGGGCCGCGGCGGTCATTGCCGTTTTGGGCCTGAGTGGATGCGCATTCAATCCACTGTCCACGTTCACGACGCCCACGATCGACCAGATCGAGCGCGAGACCGTTACCCCCACGGTATCGGACGATGCCCTGGTCACGCCGGGAACCCTGACGGTCGCTCTCGATACTTCCGATGCCCCGCAAGCCATGCAGGATGCCGACGGAAACCTCACGGGCTATGCGGTCGATGCCGCTCGTGCCCTCGCGTGCCGCATGGGTCTCAAGGTTGCTTTTGTCGATGCGTCCTCGGCCGATTCCGCGCTCAGCGATAAAAAGGCCGACATCTTTATTGGCGACATCAAGTCTGCGGGCGGCGACATCAGCTCGCTTGGCACCTGTCTGTACGATGCTGCCGCCGTGTTCGGCAAGACCAGCGACGGAGAGTCCCCGAGTGTCTCAACCGACACACTCAACACTGCTACCTTGGGCGTTCAGACTTCCTCGGCCTCGCAGGAAGCGCTTGCCAAGCAGAGCATCACGGCCAACCAAAAGACCTTCTCCAACATCAACGAGTGCTTCGAGGCACTCGAGTCGGGCGAGGTCGATTACGTGATCTGTGATTCCACGGCCGGTGGTTACCTCGCGCGCCTGATGAGCCAGATCTCCTATGTCGGCACGCTCGAGGCGCCCTCCACGCTTGGCGTCGCAGGCCTTAGCTCTAACGATGAGCTGTGCCGTGCCGTGAGTGATGCCCTCGACGGTATCACGGTCGACGGCACGCTCGAGGCGGTCCACTGCGTCTGGTATGGCCAAATGCCCTATGACCTTACCGCCAAGACTGTTTCGGGGGCCAATGTGCAGGCATCCGACTCCACGTCCAACGAGACCGAGTCCTCCGATGGCGACGCCTCTGATAACAACGGCGACAGTCCGTCGTCTAGCCAGGAGGGCGCCATCACCGACGATGACATCAACAAGCTCAATAGCTAGTTATTGGTAGGGGTGGCGTCTGCCATACACCGAACAAGGCGCTTCTTCACGGTTTCAACACGCATGGCCGGGTCTCCCAAATAGGGGAGCCCGGCTTTTCTATTTTGGTAAAACTAGCAGGTCAAAGCTAATTTCCAGGAGAAAAATTAACTCCGTCGACGCCTTCCTATAGCGCACTTTGCCACGGAAAAGTGCGAGACTTCGGTATGCGGTATCAAGCAATCGTTATTCGGGTCTTTGGGAATTCGGGTGATTAAATGCACGGCAATGGGTACATAGCCAGTACAGTAAGTCCCCGAGGCAGATTGGAGCCACGTATGGATATCAAGGTTTCTGGACGCAAGACGACGGTAACCGATGCTCTGCGTGCGCATGTGGATGAGAAGATCGGTGAGGCGCTCAAGGTTTTCGATATCGAGCCCATGACAGTCGACGTCGTGCTTCGTTATGAGAAGAACCCCTCGAACCCCAACCCGGCAATCGTCGAGGTCACGGTTCGTGCCCGCGGCTCTGTGATCCGCGTTGCCGAGCACGGCGCAGATATGTATGCCGCCATCGATCTCTCCGCTGATAAGGTCACCCGCCAGCTGCGCAAGTTCAAGACCAAGGTCGTGGACAACCGCCAGGGCGGTGCCAGCGCCGCGGATGTCGCACCGGTCGAGCGTGTCGAGGATCTGGCCGACCTGCTGCTGCCCGAGGAGGAGGACGACCTGCTCGTCCGCGAGAAGGTTATTGACGTCACCCCGATGACCGAGGAGCAGGCGCTGGTGCAGACCGATCTGCTGGGCCACGACTTCTACGTGTTCGAGAACGCGACGACCGGTCTCATCAATGTGGTGTATCACCGTAAGAATGGTGGATATGGCATCATCAAGCCTCGCATCGAAACACTTGACGAGTAAAATACGTTAACTTGCATGAGTTAACGGTTGGCGGCCATCCCATGCGGGTGGCCGCCTTTTTACGTAAGGAGTCGCTTTGATGGACAAGGCCGCATCCACCGGTCATTCGAACCGTTGCCGCATCGTCGTCGATACCTGCTGCGACTTTAGCCCCGAGGTCGCCGCGAACCTCGATGTCGATATCTTGGGCTTCCCCTTCATTATCGATGGCGAGGAGCGCACGGATGACATCTGGTCGAGCATCACACCCAAGGAGTTCTACGATCGCATGCGCGCCGGTGCCCGCGTGTCCACCTCGGCTGTGTCGCTCGGTCGCTATATCGAGTTCTTTACCGAGTGCGCCAAAGAGGGCACGCCCACGGTCTACCTGTGCTTTACCTCGGCGCTGTCGTCGAGCTACAACTCCGCGTGCCAGGCGGCGGATGCCGTGCGCGCCGAGTATCCCAACTTTGAGCTTTACGTGGTCGACAACGCTCTGCCCTGCGCGACCGGCGCGCTCTTGGCGCTCGAGGCCGTGCGCCAGCGTTCGGCGGGACTGACCGCCAAGCAGCTGGTCGATTGGGCAAACGAGGCAAAGACCTACGTCCACGGCTACTTTACGCTCGAGAGCTTCGACGCACTGGCTGCCGGCGGCCGCATTCCGCCCGCGGCGGCGCAGCTCACGGCAAAACTCGACGTCAAGCCCGAGCTTTCCTACGACCTGGCCGGCTCGCTGTCGCTGATCGGCGTCAACCGCGGCCGCAAGAAGGCGCTCAAGTCCATCCTCAAGTCGTTCCGCGAGAACTACGTGTCCGACCGCACCATGCCCATCGCCATTATGACGGCCGATGCCGAGAAGGACGGCGACTGGCTCGAAGCCGCCATCCGCAAGGAGGAGGGCTGCGCCGACGTCACGATCATTCGCGGCTCCGTGGGCCCCACCATCGGCTCGCACGTGGGCCCCGGCATGGTGGCCTGCGCGTTTTGGGGCAAGAACCGCGCCGAGAAAGCCTCGCTTTCCGACCGCATCGCTCGCCGCGTGCGCGGGCAGTAGGCAAGCGATGCGTCCGTAATCGCCCTCGACTCACAGCCCAAACGCTGGCACCGAGTATTCAACCTGGTAATAACACCCAACCCAAAAGGAAAGGTTTCATGGCAAACAAGCTCTCTGTCGCATTTATCGGCACCGGAATTATGGGTGCCCCCATCGCCGGCCACATTCTGGACGCTGGCTATCCCGTCACGGTCAACAACCGCACCAAGTCCAAGGCTGCCGCGCTTATCGAGCGCGGTGCCGTCTGGGCTGATACGCCGGCAGATGCCGCGGCGAACGCCGACGTCGTCTTTACCATGGTGGGTTATCCCTCCGAGGTCGAGGAGCTCTACCTGGCAGGCGACGGCCTGCTCGCGTGCACTAAGCCCGGCGCGGTCTTGATCGACCTCACCACGAGCTCGCCTGAGCTGGCGCGCGACATTGCCGAGGCCGCCCAGGTTTCCGGCCGCATGGCGTTTGACTGCCCCGTCACCGGCGGCGAGTCGGGTGCCATCGCCGGCACGCTCACGGCTATCGTGGGCGCCACCGAGAACGACATCGCGCCGGTCCGCGACATCCTTTCCACCTTTGCGGCAACCATCTGCTGCTTCGACGGCGCCGGCAAGGGCCAGGCTGCCAAGCTCGCCAACCAGGTGTCGCTGGGCGCCTGCATGGTCGGCATGGCAGACGCGCTGGCGTTTGCCGAGCTGAGCGGCCTTGATCTTGAGAAGACCCGTCAGATGATTCTGGGCGGCACCGGTAAGTCCGGCGCCATGGAGAGCCTGGCGCCCAAGGCGCTCGACGGCGACTACAAGCCCGGCTTTATGGTTGAGCACTTCATTAAGGATCTGCGCTTGGCGCTCGCCTATGCCGACGACCGTGAGCTTGCGCTGCCCGGCGCCGACGTGGCCTTTACGCTTTACGACATGCTCGATGCCATCGGTGGCGCCAAGCTGGGCACCCAGGCCGTCACGGTCCTCTATAAGGAGGAGGCCGACGCCATCGCCGCCGGTCTGGACTGGTCGCAGTATCGTCCCGAGGAGCATGGTGCTCACGAGGAAGGCTGCGGTTGCGGCGAGCATGGCGACGACCACGAGTGCGGTTGTGGGCACCACCATGGCGAGGACCACGAGTGCTGCGGCGGTCACGGTCATGACGACGGCCACGAGTGCTGCTGCGGCCACCATCACGGGGAGTAGCGCCCATGAGCTGGACGTTCGTGGTGCTTGCGCTGGTGCTCTTTCTCTTCGCGATCTACATCGGCTTTTTGTGCGGCCAGTGGGCGTGCGAAAAGCGCGTCATCACCAAGCGCGACTACTGGATTGCCAACTTTGCAGGAGCGGCGGCAGTCGTCCTGCTGACCTGGGTGTTCTCGCTGTTCCCGCTGGTGCAGTTTGCGCCGATCGGCTGGCTCGGCGGCTTTATCGCCGGCCTTAAGATGAGCTTTGGCGAGTCCGTCGGTCCGTGGCGCAAGCACGACGAGGTCTTTAGCGTCAACAAGGCACACCGCGCCGCCGCCGACGCGGGCGATGCCGAGGAACGCCGCCGTGCGCGTCGTAATGGCGCTGCCGACCGACAGCTCATCTCGGTCACCGATGACAGCAAGGGTGCTGGCAAGCACGCTAAGAAATAGTAAAAAGAGGTAACTATGGCAGAAAATAAAGACGAACAGCTCACCGACGAGGAGCTGGCACAGCTTCAGCTGGCAGAGGAGAACGAGAACGCCGTCGACCGTCTGGTCCAGGAGCTCGGCTGCCCCACGCGCCGCATCCGCCAGTTTGCCGCCCGCGTGCTGCACCTGCTCGCCG
>CALJPV010000021.1:0-20161 GCA_937980385.1 uncultured Collinsella sp.
GCCCCGTCGCATCGAGCCCCGGTTGTCTGCGCCGTCTCGGGTTCGGGCGGTTGCGGCAAGTCGACGATCGTCGCCACCATGGCGCACGCGGCGTCGCTGCTGGGCCTGCGTGCCGCCGTGCTCGACTTGGACCTGATGTTTGGAAACCTCTACGACCTGTTGGGTGCCGATACCCCGCACGACATGGCGACGCTTATCGAGTCATCGGCTGCGGGCGCACTTGCCGAGTCGGACATCGTGGCCGCCTCGATGCGCGTGGCCCCGGGCGTTACGCTTTGGGGTCCGGTCGCCGCGCCCGAACAGGCCGAGCTCATGGCACGTCCGGTGGAGCTGCTGCTAGACGTCTTGCGCCGTGAATCCGACGTGGTTCTTGTCGACACCTCGGTCTTTTGGGGCGACGCCGTGGCGGCCGCAGTGGCGGCAAGCGACCGCTGCCTGGTCGTGGGCGATCCATCGGTGTCGTCTGCGACGTCCGCGGCGCGCGTCATCGAGCTGGCGAGCCGTGTGGGCGTGCCGCGTACGCGCATGAGCGCCGTGTTCAACCGGTTTGGCGCGCGCGGCGCCGACGAGGATGTCGCCATGCGCTTTGAGATTACCTGTGCGTTAAGCTCCAAGATCCGCATCGCCGACGGCGGGCAGGACTTGGCGGCGCTCATGGCATTCGGCCGTGCTGACGAAGCAGTGGGCCAGACCAGCGCTTTTGCCACCAGCGTGCGCGAAGCCACGCGCGAGATGCTCGTGGAGCTGGGCTGCGCCATCGGTCCCTGGAGTGACATGGTCACCGACCGGGCGACGCGCACCGAGCGCCCGCGCATCCGTCTTCCCTGGTCGCGCGAGGGTGATTCGCGATGAGCTTGCAAACAAGGATTAAGGCGGCCGGCGCGGCCGCGGCGACAGTGCCTGTTGACGCAGGGCGCCACCGTGCCGTCAAGCGCCGCACCAAGCGCGCCGTGATGGATCGCATGGGCTATGACGAGGTGGCGCGTATTAGCGCATACATCGATCCGGCGCGCGCCCGCTCGGAATTGCGTCCTGCGGTGGAGGCGGCGCTCAACGTGGAGGAGTCGGGCGACCTGGCGACGCCCGAGCGCGAGACCATCATCGATGAGATCCTGGACGACGTGGTGGGCCTGGGCCCGCTGCAGCCGCTCATCGAGGACGACACCGTCACCGAGATCATGGTCAACGGCTGCCGATCGGCTTTCTTTGAGCGCGGCGGCGTCTTATATCCCATCGAGCATGCGTTTGAGGATGACGAGCAGATCCGCGTGCTCATCGACCGCATCATCTCGCCACTGGGCAGGCGCATCGACGAGCGCAGCCCCATCGTCAACGCGCGCCTCAAGACGGGCTATCGCGTCAACGCGGTGATTCCGCCTGTGGCGATCGATGGACCGATCCTCACCATCCGCAAGTTTTCAGACCGCATCTGTTCGTTGGACGAGCTTGTGGGCCTGGGGTCGCTACCGCTTTGGTATGCACAGCTGCTGTCGTGCGCGGTATCGCTGCGTCAGGATTTGGCGGTTGCAGGTGGCACGGGGTCGGGCAAGACCACACTGCTCAACGCGCTATCGTGCGAAATATCCACCGGCGAGCGCATCGTGACGATCGAGGACTCCGCCGAGCTCAAGTTTGCGCATCACCCGCATGTGGTTCGCCTGGAGGCGCGTGAGGCTTCAATTGAGGGCGAGGGCGCGGTGACAATCCGCGACCTGGTGACCAACGCCCTGCGCATGCGTCCCGACCGCATCGTGGTGGGTGAGGTGCGCGGTGCGGAATGTTGCGACATGCTGCAGGCCATGAACACCGGGCACGATGGGTCGCTCACCACGCTTCATGCGGGCACCGAGCAGGAGACCGTGGTGCGTTTGACGCTGCTTGCGCGCTATGGCATCGACCTGCCGAGCGAGCTTATCGAGGAGCAGATTGCCATGGCGCTCGACGGCATCGTGATGTCCGAGCGCCATGCGGACGGCAGGCGTTTCGTGTCCTCCTATTCGGGGGTGCGACGCGGCACGTCAGGCGGCGTGGAGCTTGAGCGCTACGTGACGTTCGATGCCGCCACGCACGCCTGGACGCTCGATCGCGAGCCTCCGTTTATCGCAGAGGGCCTGCGCTCGGGAACGCTCACGCAAGAGGAGGTGGACGAGTGGAGATCGTTGTGCCCCTCGTCGTAGGGGGCTTGACAGGGCTTTCTGCCGCGGTGGCGTGCGGGGCGGAGCCTCGTGTGTCGCGCGTGCCGCCGGCGGAACTGGCGCGTCAGGCGCTCGAGACGGTGGCAGAGAAGCTGCCGCGTGAGCTGGTGGAAAACGATCTGTTGAAAAAGATCGCCCGTTCGTGGGCATCGCTGGCTCCGGCGCATCGCCTTGGCCTCGTGATTGAAGATGCTTCGGGGCGTTTGGCGTTTCTGCTGCTATCGAGCGGTGTCTGCTGCGTTTTACTAACGATGGTGTCGTTATCGCCCCTCGGATTTGCCTTGGGACTTGTTGCTCCGATTGCCGTTGGCGCCGCTCGGGATGGCTTTGAGAGCCGGCGCGAGCAACACGATGCAGAAGAGGCCATGCCCGAGGCGTTTACCGCACTTTCCATGTCGCTTGCCTCGGGACATTCGCTGGCCCAGGGCATGCGCTTTGTGGGCGCTCATGCGCAAGAGCCGGTACATACCGAGTTTTTGCGGGTAGCGGCGGCGATCGATTGCGGCATCTCGGCGACCGACGCGCTCGATGACTTGCTCGTGCGCATCGACGCCCCCGGCCTTTCGCTTGTGACCTTGGCGCTTAAGGTGTCTCAGCGCACCGGTGCTCCGCTTGCCGACTTACTGTCCGAGGCGTCGAGCATGGTGGGGGAGCGCATCGAGCTCAAGCGCCGCCTGGATGTTAAGACGTCGCAGGCTCGCATGTCTGCGCATATGGTCGCGGCGATGCCGGCGGGCATGTGCGCGGTGTTGGCGCTGCTTTCGGCAGATTTTCGTCGCGGTCTTGCGACGCCTGCCGGCGCGGGCGCTGTGGTGCTGGGTCTTGCCCTCAACGCCGTTGCCCTGGTGGTTATCCGACGCATTATGCGGGTGGAGCTATGAGCGCCCTGGTCGGGGTCGCGGCATGCCTGTGCGCGCTCAGCGTGTTTATCGTGACAGGGCTCAATCGTGCGGACGCATGCAAGATCGCCCAGGTCTGCAAACGCGAGGCGCTGCTGGTCGTTGCGGCTGCCCGATCGGTGACCGATGTCCTGGTAGCACGGTTGAGGGGCATGCTCGGCACGGGTGGTACGGCGCAGGTGTCGCTCGGCGAGGTGTCCGAGATGATCGACGTGGTGCGTCTGGGGCTTTCGGCCGGCCTTTCGTTCGATGCGGCGCTTGAGGTTTTTTGCGCCAATCGCCGATCGACGTTGGCACTCCGCCTTGAGCGAGCCTGCATGGCATGGCGGGTGGGCGTAGGGACGCGAGAGGATGAGCTTCTGGCGGCCGCGCGCGACCTGGATGTGCGGGCGCTCGAGACCTTTGCCATCACGGCGGGGCAGGCGCTTGCTCTCGGTGCCCCGCTTGCCGAGACGCTGGCGGCCCAAAGTCGCGAGATTCGCGCGGCCCATCGCGCCGCGGTCGAGCGCGAGATTGAGCGCGCGCCGGTCAAGCTGCTGATTCCCACCGGCACGCTCATCTTGCCGGCGTTGCTTCTGTCCATATTGGGCCCGCTGCTGGGAGCAGGCGGGATGATGTAGGGAGGAATACATGAATACGATGACTGACGTTGTTGACAAGGTCTGGAGCTTGGCGTTTTGCCAGTCAATTCACGCTCGCCAGCGTGCCGAAGAACTGCTGCGGGAGGAGAGCGCGCAGGGCACCACCGAGTACGCCATCCTAGTCGGTGTGCTCGTGGTGATTGCCATCATTGCCATCGTCGCATTTAAGGGCAAGGTCCAAGATTTATGGAGCGCTATCAGCGAGGGCATCAACAGCCTGTAGAGGGCGCCCGTCCCGTCGGCGCGTTGCTGGTGCTCGCCTGTGCGGTCGTGGCGGTGGCAGTGGCGGTTTGGGGGCTTAACGCAGCACGGCAACAACGTTTAGGGGTTGCCGCGGATGCGGGCTCGGGTTCGGCTGCGGCGTCTCAAAAAGACGATGCGCGAGACGCGGACGATGCGAATGCCGCCGTCACGGCGCAAACGTTCTTGCAAGCACTCGACGAGCGAGCGGACGCTGCAACGGGTTCATCTGCAAACAATGCCGTCGATGTTCGTCTCGCATGGTCCGAGTGCCGACCGATGACCGAAGCGGCGGCAGATATGCTGCGCGCCTATCGCGAGGTGCCCACGGCCCAACTTGCTCTGAGCGGCTATCTCGACATCAAGGGCAACGTGTGGGGCGCCATCGTGCGTGACGGACGCGGCTGGGTCGATATGGTGACGGTTGCCGCGGATGCTGGTGATACTTCGTGTCGCCTGCGCGTGGTCCGCCTGACCCCGCAGACAACGAACTCAAAGGAGGGGTCGTGAAATGCATGATGTCCTGCGCGAGGAATCTGCCCAGGCAACGGTCGAATATGCCATCGTCACGGTGGCACTGCTTTCCATCGTGCTGGCGATCGCCGGGCTTTGGCGTGCCGGTGCCGATGGGCGCTTGGCGGTGCTGGTCGAGCGGGCGGCGTCTCACGGCGTCACCTCGGCATCGGTTGTCGACGCTGCTGCGGGTGCTAAGGACATCGTGCTGTATTGATGCTGCGCGCGAGGACCGGGCGCAGTCTACGGTCGAGGCGGCATTCCTGCTGCCGACGTTTCTGACGCTCGTCCTGTTGGCGCTGCAGCCGGTGTGCCTGCTCTATACGCGCGCGGTCATGGAGTCTGCCGCCGCCGAGACCGCGCGGCTTATGACCACGACGACGCTGGGGGATGACGAGGATATTAAGGAGCTTACGCGCCGCCGACTTGCCGCGGTGCCAGACGTTTCGATTTTTCATGCCGGCGGGCCCCTGTCGTGGGATATCGAGCTTGGTCGGGCCGATGCGGGCGGTGTCTCGTCCGTTTCCGTTACCGGCGAGGTTAAACCGTTGCCCGTGATCGGTGCGTTTGCGCAGGCTATGGGTAGCGCAGGCCATAACGGCTATGTCGAGCTTAAGGCCGACGTCTCGTATCGATCGCGTCCCGAGTGGCTGGAGGGAGATTATGATTCATGGATTGCTGCATGGGATTAAGCGCTGCCTGTTGAAGGTGACGAGGGGGCTTGCGGGCCGTTGCCGACCGCGTGCTCGCTGCAAGCGAGGCGGCTTTATGGGTCGAGCCGGGATCGACCTGTTTATCGAAGACGGTGCCTATACCACGCTCTCCTCTGCGGTGGTCATCTTGGTGGTGCTCACGTTGCTGTTTTCGTCGACGGCGGCGATATGGAGCATGTCGCGTGCCGGGGACACCCAGGTGGCTGCCGATAGCGGCGCGCTGGCAGGCGCCAATGTGGTGTCGTCTTACCATACGGCTGCCACGGTGGTGGATGCGAGCATTTTGAGTTTGGGCCTGGCGGGGTTTGCCACGATCGGCACCGGCTTGGTCGCCATCCTTATTCCGGGTGCCGAGTTTGCTGCGGGCGATATGGTCGACACGGGAATCGAGATCATTAAAACGCGCAACAAGTTTGCCAAGAGTGCATCTGAGGGCCTGCAGAAAATCGAGACGGCTCTACCGTATCTGGTTGCCGCGCGAGCTACGCAGGCGGTTTCGGCGCAGGAAACCGAAGGTGCGACCTATACCGGTACGGCGCTCGCCGTCCCCAGGACGTCCGAGTCGGATTTCGTTGCGCTCGAAGGGTCCGAGATCTCGACCGATGTCATTAAAGACACATCGAAAGATCTGGAACGCGCAGCAGATGAGCTGCAGAAGGCCTCGGAGGAGACGGCGAAAGCAAAAGAGCGCGCCTGGCTTGCGGATTGCGGCGGGTCGGATCCGGCTTCGGTCGGCAGTTGCTCATGCATGTGGGAACGCGCGAAGAGTTTGGCGAAGCTTTCGGATATTGAGAATCCGCACTATGCCTCGAGCGTCACATGGGAGCCGCAAGTGGCGCTCGATCGCGCGAAGGCCTATTACCGCTTGCGCCTTGCAAACGAGGCGCCTCAGGGCTCAAGTGTCGAGACGAAGGCGGAGTCGGCAGCGCGCAAGGCGTTCTATACCTATGCGAGCGCAGAGGTCAATCGTGCATATGTAACCGAGGACGGAGATGAAGTCGCTTCCTATATCCCGCTGTTGCCGCGCAACACTGACGAGGTGCGAGCGACGGAACTTTATACCGATGCGGTGTGGCCAGCCAGTGCCAATGATGGCAAGACGTATCTGCATTACGGAACGAGTTGCCCCAACTATAAGGAGGGGACGCCATGCGGGCTAGCCTCGGTTGCTGCTTATGACGGGCAGGACAAATGCAATAGATGCCATTTTGGTGTTTCGTCGCTCGGTGCCGTTGCGGCTCCTTCGACTTCTATCGAAAACGGCTTCGAGTACCACTTTGATGAGTTCAAAGACGCCCTGGAGAAATACGTCGAATGCCGCAACAAAGAGCTTGAGCTCATGCGCCAGACCGAGGACGAGGCTGACCGTGCGGGCAATGCGTTTGATCAGGCCATTAAAGCGCTTTCGGGCGAGCGTCCGCGTATCGCCCCGCCCGGCCGCAATGGCGTGGTTGCCCTTGCGGTTTCGGGTGCCATCTCGAGCCCCGATGAGCTCAACTCTTCGTTTAACACGACAGTCAGGCTTGGCGATCGCGGCGCGATCTCTGCTGCGGTGCTGGCGCCCGATGACGCGACGGCGCAGAACAACGTTCTCTCGCGGTTTTTCTCGACGCTGGAGGAGCGTTCGGGTGGCGTTGTCGGCGTACTCGATGGCGTCATGGATGTTTGGGGGCGGCTGCTTGTGGGATACGGAGACATCCAAGGCTCGGCCGACGAGCTCATGGACGAGATGATCGATGACCTGGGAGGGGACAGTGGCGCGTTGGGCTCCATTGCATCGTGGCTTGGCGATACCGTTTCGGCGTCCGTGGCGGCGCTGGGCTTGGAGCCGTGCGACTTGCGTCTGCGAAAGCCGGTGCTGACCGACACCGCCAATGTCATTAAGAGCCCTGGGTCTGACATCACGGCTCTTTCTAATGCGCAGGACAAGCTACGAAGTATTCCGCTGGGCGTGACCGACCCCAAGGCGCTTTGCGAGGCGCTGGAGTATCAAGTCGAGCGCACTATCAGCGGTGTGGTGTTCACGCTAGCGGAGATTCCGCTGCCCGGCGGCGGTTCCATCCCACTTACCGTCGATGTTGCCACGCTGGCGGGTGCCCTGGGCGGTGGGTCGTAATGGACATCCGCAAGCGCCTGCGCGAGGAGCGCGCCCAGGCGACGGTCGAGATGGCCGTGGTCACGCCCGTCCTGCTGGTTCTGGCGCTCATCGTGTACAACGTCATGGTCTTTGCCGATGCGGTCGCACGCTTCGACCGCGTGGTGCCCGATATCGTGCTGGCGCACGCCGTGGCTTCGAGCGGGGAGGGCGACGACAGCTCCATCGATGCCTCCGCGACCGTTCAGGCTCAGATTCAACATGCCATGGAAGGCTATGACTTGCAGATCGAGGTTTCAAGCAAACAGGGTGCGATGACATCGGATGGCGGTTTGCTTTCACTTTCCGGCACGTTTAGAACCTATACCTGCATCATGCGCTATGAGCCTTGGCCGAGCTCGCTCAGCATCGCCGGCGTTTCGCTGGGGGCGCCGGCAACGTTGTCGCACGAGCGCGCAGTGACGGTCGATCCGTGGCGTCCGGGGGTGGTTATGTGACCGCGGCCTCATCCTATATTGCCTACGCGCGGGCGCTCAACAGGCTGGGTTGGACGCCTGCCGAGTTTGCGGTGGCGGAGTCGTTTGCCGTGCGCCTGCGCGGCATGCTGGGACGGTCTCCGATTGCCGCCAACGGGTTGCCGCTCGTCATGGCGTTCCCACGCTGCTCTTCGGTCCACACCTGCTTTATGGCCTACCCCATCGACATTGCTTTTATCGACCGCAACGGCAGCATCCTCGCATGCTACGAAAACGTCCGTCCTTGGCGCATGTGTTCCTGTCCCGGTGCCTGGGCGGTGCTGGAACGCCCTTCAATCCTCGCTACACCTCCCGCCTTTCAACAAGTGCCGGCGTAAGAATTGGCGACAGCGGACTTTCGTCATACGAAATTGGGTAAGATGGAGGAGAAGATGCATGGATGTTGAGATCCATCCCAACGCCAAAAAACACTTGACGGAAAAGAAAGTGCTTGGTGCCTGGTTCGCGGTTACTGAGTGCATTCGCCGCGAGTCGGAGGACGAGCCGCCGAGATGGCTTGCCATTGGATGGCTTCCAGATGGTCGAAGTATGGAACTTGTTGCAGTCGAACTAATTCGTGGATGGCTCATTATTCATGCCCTGTCTCCGGTTCAGAAGAAATTCTGGCAAGAGATCGAGCAAGCTCGGCAGAGGGGTCGATGATGAGCAAGGCGTATACGGCTGCCAATGGTCAGGTTGTAACGGATGAAATGATTGACGCGTGGTGCGAGTCGTACGAGCATGGCGGGTTTCCGGACGGCGAGCATACCGTTGGGGGGATCGTGCACGGGCGGCCTCCGCTCTCAAGCGAAGGGACGGCAACGCTATCGGTGAAGATTCCCCTAGGGATGAAGGAGGCGATTCGTCGTCGGGCGGCGGCTGAAGGAATGACGCCAAGTGAGTTTGCCCGTGCAGCCTTGAGCGAAAAACTTCTTGCGGTGGGTTGATGTCTCTAACGTGCTGTTCTATAGGGTCGGCCTTGTGGCTGGCGCCGTGCTCAAAAACTTTTTTCAAATTCTCGGTTGACCGGAGCGCGTCCTTGGTTATACTAATCAAGCCTTGAAACAAGGCACACCTCAAATGGCTGGGTAGCTCAGTTGGTAGAGCAGAGGACTGAAAATCCTCGTGTCAGGGGTTCGATTCCCTTCCCCGCCACCTTGAATTGACTAGGACCTCTGCAAAGGGGTCCTTTTCTTTTATGTGGACCATGCATGGAATCGAACCCCGTGAGGGCGCGGAGCTGAGGAAACGCGCAAGCGTTTTCCAGCGTAGCTCGCAAGGCGCGCAAGCGCCGCGGCGGTCCGTCCGCGCAGCGCGCGGACGCGATTCCCTTCCCCGCCACCTTGAATTGACTAGGACCTCTGCAAAGGGGTCCTTTTCTTTTATGTGGACCCGCGGAAAGCGCATCCCATTATTGAGCGAAAGAATGGAATGCGCTTTCCGGCGCCTGCCCTCGGCGTGTTTGCGCATCTCGGTACGTCATCTTGGCCCCGCTCGTCCCAGACATTTCTCCCGCTTTTGCGCCACTTTATAGACCGTTCGGTCGTCTGTCCGCACGCGCGGGTATACTCAAAACGATACTTTTCCTGTGCAATAGGATGCAGGCTCGGCCTGCACGATCCGAAGGGGGCAGTGATGGAGAGGATACTCGGCGTTAATCTCTCTGGCTGGTTTATTCCCGAGCCTTGGGTGACCCCGTCGCTATACGCGGCGACCGGTGCATCCAATGCGGCCGAGCTGCAGGAGGCCATGGGCACCGCCGCCTATAACGAGCGCATGCGCCGTCATTACGAGACGTTTGTGAGTGAGGACGATTTTTGCCGCATGGCGCAGATCGGTCTCAATGCCGTGCGTCTGCCGGTGCCCTGGTATGCCTTTGGCTCGCAGGAGTCCGATGCGTCCTACATCTCGGTTGTCGACTACATCGACCGTGCAATTGAGTGGGCCGCCAAGTACGACATCCGCGTGCTGCTCGATTTGGCAACTGTGCCCGGTGGCCAGGGCGATTCCAACGATTCGCCCACCACGCCGGAGGCTGTTGCCGAATGGCATTCGTCCACCAACGGCCGTCATGTCGCACTCGACGTGCTCGAGCGCTTGGCCGATCGCTACGGCGAGGCCGAGAGCCTGCTGGGCATTGAGCTGCTGGACACGCCGCAGATGAGCGTCCGCAAGAGTCTCTTTACCATGACGGATGGCATTCCGGCCCACTACCTGCGCAATTTCTAT
This sequence comes from uncultured Collinsella sp., assembly GCA_937980385.1. GTDB lineage: Bacteria > Actinomycetota > Coriobacteriia > Coriobacteriales > Coriobacteriaceae > Collinsella. The sequence goes on from CALJPV010000021.1 coordinate 10,041, forward strand.
CGCGATGCCTACGAGCTCGTCCGTTCGTATATGCCCGAGGATAAGATCGTCGTCTTCTCGTCGTCGGGGCATCCCAGCGAATGGAAGCATTTTATGCGCGGCGCCAAGTATAAGAACGTCTACATGGACCTTCACCTGTACCATTACCGCGACGAGTATGCGCTCGACATCACGAGCCCCCGCGGGCTGACGACGGCGATTTCGCGTAACAAGCGCGAGCTTAAAGAAGCGATCTCGACTGGGTTCCCCGTGCTGGTGGGCGAATGGTCGGGCGCGGCGATCTTTGCCAACTCGTCGGTTACGCCCGAGGGACGCAATGCCTACGAGCGTGTGTTTATCGCCAACCAGCTGGCTTCGTTTGCGCCGGCTGCCGGTTGGTTCTTCCAAACGTGGAAGACCGAGAAGCGCATTGCAGCATGGGACGCCCGCGCGGCGCTCGGTACGCTCGAGCGCGGCATGATTGAATAGGTTGATATGACGCAAAACAGCACCCATACGGGCAAACTCTATGTGGTCGGCACGCCCATCGGCAACTTGGGTGACCTGTCCCCGCGCGTTGGCGAGGCCTTTGCCGCCGCCGATGCCATTTGCTGCGAAGACACGCGTGTGACGTCGAAGCTGCTGATGCACCTGGGCATTTCCAAGCCGCTTGTCCGTTGCGACGAGAATGTGATCGCCAGCCGCGCCGCCGGTCTGGTCGACCGTCTGCTGGCGGGGGAGACCCTCGCCTTTGCCTCGGACGCCGGTATGCCGAGCGTGTCTGATCCCGGCCAGGCTTTGGTTGAGGCAGCGCGTGAGGCCGATGTGCCCGTAGAAGTTATTCCCGGGCCCTCTGCTTGTGTCACGGCGCTCGTTTCGTCCGGCATTCCCTGCGAGCATTTTTTCTTCGAGGGCTTTTTGGGCCGAAAGCACGGCGACCGCGTGCGCCGTTTGCAGCGCCTTGCCGTAGTGCCCGGCGCGCTCATCTTCTACGAGTCTCCACATCGCATTGTGGCGACGCTCGAGGCCGTGGCGGAGGTCTTTCCCCAGCGTGAGGTTGCCGTCTGCCGCGAACTCACCAAGCTGCACGAGGAGGTCTTGCGCGGGCCCGCTGTCCAACTCGCCGAGGAGCTGCGTGCTCGCGGCGAGGTAAAGGGCGAGATTGCGCTGGTCATCGCGCCGCCGAGCGAGGATGAGGAGGCCGGTATCGTGCCGGTTGGCGCCGCGGCAGCGGATCCCGACGAGGCCCTGTGCGAGGATATCCGCGCCGCGCTCGAGGAGGGGGAGCCCGCCTCTGCGGTGGCCAAGCGCCTGTCTCAGAAGTATTCGCGCCGCAAGCGCGATGTCTATGCCATGGTGCTCGATATGCAATAGATGGAGGATATCCAGCCCTTGCGCTAGAATCATCCCCTGTATGCAACGTTTTTCTGGAGGACAAACCCCATGGATCAAAGCAAGCCTTCGTTCTTTATCACGACGCCCATCTACTACGTCAACGCCGATCCGCACCTGGGCACGGCTTATTCCACCATCATCGCCGACGTTCAGGCTCGCTATCGCCGCTCCGCCGGCTATAACGTCAAGTTCCTGACCGGCATGGACGAGCACGGCGAGAAGGTCGCCGAGGCCGCAGCCAAGCATGGCATGACGCCGCAGGAGTGGACCGACAGCCAGGCGCCGCACTTCAAGGAGCTTTGGAGCAAGCTCGAGATTTCCAACGACGACTTCATCCGCACCACCGAGCCGCGCCAGCATCATGCCGTGCAGTACCTGTGGGAGCGCATGAAGGAGTCCGGTTACCTGTATAAGGGCAGCTACGACGGCTGGTATTGCGTGCCTGACGAGACCTACTTCACTGATACGCAGGTCCAGAAGGGCGACGAGGAGTACGGCAGCGTCGGCCAGCACCTGTGCCCCGACTGCCACCGTCCGCTTGAGCGCGTGCAGGAGGAGTCCTACTTCTTTAAGCTTTCCGCCTTCCAGGACAAGCTGCTCAAGCTTTACGACGAGCACCCCGACTTTGTCGAGCCTGCGTTCCGCATGAACGAGGTGCGCAGCTTTGTCGAGGGCGGCCTTAACGACCTTTCCGTGAGCCGCACGAGCTTTGACTGGGGTATTCAGGTCCCGTTTGACGAGGGCCACGTGACCTACGTGTGGTTCGATGCGCTGCTCAACTATATGACGGCCGTCGGCTACGGCGTCGACACCGACGAGGCGCGCGCCGAGCTGGCCTATCGTTGGCCCGCGCAGTTCCACATCGTGGGTAAGGACATCATCCGCTTCCACTGCGTCATTTGGCCCGCCATGCTCATGGCCATCGGCGAGGCTCTGCCCGAGCACGTCTTTGCCCACGGCTTCCTGACCGTGCGCAATGCCGAGACCGGCAAGGCCGAGAAGATGTCCAAGAGCCGCGGCAACGCTATCGCTCCGCAGGACGTTATCGACATGTTGGGCGTTGAGGGCTATCGCTACTACTTTATGACCGACGTCGTCCCCGGCACCGACGGCGCCATCAGCTTCGATCGCATGGAGCAGGTCTACAACGCCGACCTGGCCAACAGCTGGGGCAACCTTATCTCGCGTTCGCTCAACATGAGCGGCAAGTACTTTGACGGTTGCGCGCCTGCCAAGCCCGCGTCGTTCGATGCGTTCGACAACCCGCTGGCAAAGATCGCCGATGGTCTGGTCGAGCGCTACATGGCCAAGATGGACGTGCTCGATTACGGTGGAGCCAAGGACGAGGTCATGGAGCTCATCCATGCCGCCAATCACTACATCGAGGACTCCGAGCCCTGGGCGCTTGCCAAGGACGAGGCCAAGGCTGACGAGCTGGCATTTGTGATCTACAACCTGCTCGAGGCCATCCGCATCGCCGCTCACCTGCTGATGCCGCTCATGCCTCAGACCTCTGCCGAGGCCCTGCGCCGCCTGTCCTGCGAGGACGAGGCCGCGAGCGACGACCTCAAGGGCATTTGCGCTTGGGGCTTGCTTGCCGGTGGTCAGCCCGTCGAGAAGGGCGAGCCGCTGTTCCCGCGTCTGGGCTAAGACGCCGCGCGCCATATCAGCAATTCGCTGTTTAGATGTAAGGGCATGGCCGCAACGGTCCATGCCCTTTTGTTTCAAGACGCCGCCACTATGCTAAGGAGGCAACTATGACAACTTCGCCTTTGGCTAACCCCACGGCAACAAGGGAACTGCTGGAGGAGTTTGGCCTTGCGACCAAGCATCGCCTGGGGCAGAACTTCCTGATCGACAACCATGTAATTGAGCGCATTTGCGAGCTTTCCGAGCTTGCGGGCGATGAGCGCGTGCTCGAGGTTGGCCCGGGCGTTGGCACGCTCACACTTGCACTGCTGCAGGAGGCGGCGTGCGTCACGTCGATCGAGGCCGATCCCGAGCTCGAGCCGGTGCTCGATGCCCACGCCGCCGACTATGCCAACTTCCGCTTTATCATGGGTGACGCGCTCAAGGTGGCGCCGGGGCAGATTGAGCAGGCTGCGGGCGGTGAGCCAACGGTATTTGTCGCGAACCTGCCCTATAACGTGGCGGCGACGATCATCCTGCAGTTCTTCCAGACGATGCCCGCGCTCAGGCGCGCCGTCGTCATGGTTCAAAAGGAGGTTGCCGATCGCATTGCCGCAGTGCCGGGTAACAAGACCTATGGCGGCTATACGGCAAAGCTCGGCCTGTATGCGCAGGTTACGGGTCGCTTTGAGGTGCCGCCGCGTTGCTTTATGCCGGCGCCGCACGTGGACTCGGCCGTCGTGCGTATCGACCGTGTTGACGGCGTGGTGCCCGAAGGACTCGATCGCGAGTTTGTGGCCCGCGTGATCGACGCTGCGTTTGCTCAGCGTCGCAAGACCATCCGCAACTCCATGAGCGCCAACGGCTTTGCCAAGGACGTGCTCGATGCCGCCTTTGAGGCTTGCGGTATCGCACCCACCACGCGCGCCGAGACGCTCGATGTTGCTGACTTTGTCCGCCTGGCCCAGGAGCTAATCCATGATGCCTAATGCCGAACGCGTGACGTTTACCAAGAAAAAGAAGACGGCTGCTTGTCCCGTGCCCTTGGCACCGCTTGCCGACACGCATGCGCATCTGCTTTCGTTCTGGGGCAAGGAGGTGCCCGAGACGCTCGTGCGCGCCAAAGCCGCGGGCGTCGACCTGCTGGTGACGATGCTCGACCCCATCGCCGACAAGCGCAGCGTGACGGACTATAGCGACTGGCTCGTGCGCGAAATTCTGCCGATGCGGGATATTCCGCAGATCAAGTATCTCGCTGGCGTTCACCCCTATGGCGCGCCGGATTATACCGACGACATTCACGCACAGGTCGTTGCCGCGCTCGATGACCCTTTGTGCGCCGGTATCGGCGAGATCGGCCTGGACTACCACATGGATTACGATGACGACATCGCGCCGGCGCCCCATAGCGTGCAGATTGATTGCATGGCACGTCAGCTCGAAGTTGCCGTGCGCCGCAATGTGCCGGTGGAGCTGCACCTGCGGCATGAGGACTCGGATGGGGAGCGCACCTCGCATATGGATGCGTACAACGTGTTGCGCGAGGTGGGTGTGCCTCAGGCCGGTTGCGTGCTGCACTGCTTTGGCGAGGATCGAGCCACGATGGAGCGCTTTGTGGGTTTGGGCTGCTATATCGCCTATGGCGGCGCGGCCACCTTTAAGCGCAACGAAGACGTGCGCGAGGCATTTGCGGCGACCCCGCTCGATCGCATTTTGTTCGAGACGGATTGCCCGTATATGGCGCCGGAGCCCATTCGTGGTCTTGAGTGCGAGCCGGCAATGATTTCTATCACGGCAAACACGCTGGTCAACGACCGTGTCGATCGTACCGGCGAGGATGCTGAGGCAATCGCGCGAGCAGCTTGGGAAAATGCCTGCAAACTTTTTCAAAAATAGTTCTTGCGTTCGCGATGGCGCTCCGTTATTCTAATTCCTGCACGCGGGCGTGGCGGAATTGGCAGACGCGTACGGTTCAGGTCCGTATGGGGGCAACCCCATGAAGGTTCAAGTCCTTTCGCCCGCACCATTAAATGAAAGAGCTCCCAGCAATGGGGGCTTTTTTGTTATGGGCCCATCGCGGGGACTTGAACCTGCGAAGGAGCGAGCGTAAAGAAAACGCGGAGCGTTTTTAGCGAGCTGGCGAGGACGCCGGCAGGCGGGCGAAGCCGGTGCGGATCCGCGAAGCGGATACTCGGACGTCCTTTTGCCCGCACCATTGATTGAAAGAGCTCCCAGCAATGGGGGCTTTTTTGTTATGGGCCTCCTGTTGGCGTCACGTGGCTGCTTTGTGCGGGTATCCTAGTGCCAACGTGTGCCTATCAGAGGAGAGACCATGCTGTTGTCCGGTATTATCGCCGCCCTTACGAGCCTTTTGATTCCCATCATCATCCTGTTGCTGCTGCTTCCCAGCGCCTGCTATGTCGTTGAACAGCAGCATGCTGTGATCATCGAGCGCTTAGGCAAGTTCAGCCGCATCGTCAACGCGGGCTTCCACATGAAGGTACCCGTGATTGACCGCAAAGCCGCCACGGTGAGTCTGCGCACCATGAAAAACGGTTTTGGCATCGACGTTAAGACCCAGGACAACGTGACTATCGGCCTTGAGGTCTCTGCTCAGTACCACGTGAGCTATGACATGGGCGCCGGCCCGGCAGATTCGGGCATCTACAAGAGCTACTACATGTTGCAGGAGCCCGTCGACCAAATGCGTGACTTCATCACCGATGCCCTGCGCTCTTCCATCCCCGTCTACACACTCGATGAGGTATTTGCCAAGAAGGATGACATCGCCAAGGACGTTAATGCCACCGTGTCCGAGCAGATGGCTGCCTACGGCTTTACCCTCGTGTCGACACTCATCACCAAGATCGCACTGCCGACCGAGGTCGAGAACTCCATGAACGACATCAACGCTGCCCAGCGCAAGCGCGCTGCTGCGCAGGAGCTCGCTGAGGCCGACCGCATCAAGCGCGTTACCGAGGCGACCGCCGAGGCCGAGGCTATGGAAAAGGCGGGCGAAGGCATCGCCAACCAGCGCAAAGCCATCGCGCTGGGCATCAAGGATTCGCTCGAGATTATCCAGGAGACGGGCGTCGGCAACGACGAGGCTAACCAGCTGTTCATGTTTACGCAGTGGTCCGAGATGATGACGGAGTTCGCTCGCACGGGCAAAACCTCGACGGTCGTGCTGCCGAGTGATTTCTCGCAGTCTGCCTCGATGTTCGAGCAGATGCTGACCGCCGGCAAAGTTCAGAACGAGTCGAAGGAGTAGGTGCGCGTGAAGTACACCGTTGTATGCGTCGGTAAGCTCAAAGAGCGTTTTTGGAAGGATGCCTGCGCCGAGTACACCAAGCGCCTAGGTGCTTATGCCAAGGTGGATATCCGCGAGGTGGCCGATATCGATCCAGCCAAGGCAGGCGGCGTGGATGCCGCGCGCGACAAGGAGGGAGCGGCGATTCTTACAGCCCTACCGCCCCGAGCGCATGTGATCCTGCTGGCTATCGAGGGCAAAGAGCGCTCGAGCGAGGAACTCTCGACGCGCCTCGATGATCTTATGCTGCGTGGTAACAGCGATATCGCCTTTATAATCGGCGGATCGGACGGCGTGAGCGATGCCGTGCGCGCTCATGCCGATGAGATGCTCAGCTTTGGGCGCATTACCTTGCCGCACAACCTGGTCCGCGTGGTGCTGTTGGAGCAGATTTATCGCGCCTGTAAGATCAGCCGCGGCGAGCCGTATCACAAATAGGTCGGCAATACGAAACAATGGCGTGGGACAATAGCTTTCGTTTTTGAGGAAGCGTCTGAGAGGGCTATGTGATATGAAGATTGGATTTGTCGGTTTTGGCAATATGGCGAGCGCTATGGCCGATGGCTGGATTGCCGCCGGCGTGGCCGCGGGCGACATGTGCGCCTGCGCAGGCCGTTACGATGCTCTGGTCGAGCGTTGCGAGGCACGGGGCATGGCTGCCTGCCATGATGCGGCGGAGGTTGTTGCTGCGTCCGATATCGTAGTCGCCGCGGTCAAGCCGTACATGATTGAGAAGGTCTTCGCACCGCTCAAGGACGCTCTTGCCGACAAGGTCGTCCTTTCGGTTGCCTGGACTTGGGGTAGTGCCAAGTGGGAACAGATCCTGCCAGGTGTCGCTCATATCTCGACGGTGCCCAACACGCCGGTTTCGGTGGGCGAGGGCGTTATCGCCTGCGAGAAGGCTTCCACGCTTAGCGATGAGCAGCGTGCCACGGTGCTCGGTCTGCTCGGAAAGCTTGGCACGGTGGTCGAGCTCGATTCGAGTCTGCTGTTTGTGGGCGGTACCGTGGGCGGTTGCGCCCCGGCGTTTGTCGCCATGGCGATCGAGGCTCTGGGCGATGCAGCCGTCAAACACGGTATTCCGCGCGCCGATGCCTATCGCATTGTGAGCCAGATGGTGCTGGGTACGGCAAAGCTGCAGCTTGCAACCGGTCAGCATCCTGCGGCGATGAAGGATGCCGTATGCTCGCCCGGCGGTGCCACCATCAAGGGCGTCGTCGCGCTCGAGGACGCCGGCATGCGCAGCGCCCTGGTCAAGGCCATCGATGCCACCCTCCAGTAAAACCCGCCATTTAGGGACAGGTTTATTTTGGCAGGTTTTTCCTGCGGTTTTGTCGCATGTGCGAAAAGCGCCCCGCAACTGGCTCAATTCCAGTTGCGGGGCGCTTGCGTTTGCCCAGATAAAACCGACCAAAATAAACCTGTCCCTTTTTGGCAGGTTAGTCCCAGAAGCTGTCTTCCTCATCCTCGGACTTGGGCCCGCGGTCGACATACATCTTATGGGTGCGCTTCTCCATTACAAAGGCAAGAATCGCAAACAGCAGGATGCCGCCGGCGAAAAGGATGGCAAAACCGGTGCGGGTGCCAAACAAAAAGGAAAAAACTGCGTCCATTGGGTGCCTTCTTGCGTAGTTGAGTTGGGTCGTAAACGCTCATAAGTATATACTTGCCCATACATGTACAAGGTTGCAACCTAAATGGAATGTATATCGCCGGAGGATCTAATGCTTGATATCAAGTTTGTTCGCGAGAACCCCGATGCCATCGATACCGCCATGGCTAACCGCCAGACGTCTTGGGATCGAGAGAAGTTCTTTGAGCTCGACGACGAGCGCCGTGCCGTCATCACCGAGGTCGAGGAGCTCCAGGCCACGCGTAATGCCGAGTCCAAGAAGATCGGCGCCCTGATGAAGGAGGGCAAGAAGGACGAGGCCGAGGCCGCCAAGGAGGCCGTGCGCGCCGTCAACGAGAAGATTGACGGTCTGGCCGAGCGCCGTACTGCTCTCGAGCAGGAGCAGTACGACTTCATGGCTCACCTGCCCAACATCCCTTGCGAGGCCACGCCGTACGGCAAGGATGAGGACGAGAACATCGAGCGCCGTCGTTGGGGCACCCCGCGCGAGTTCGACTTCGACTTTAAGCCGCACTGGGATCTGGGCACCGACCTCGACATCCTCGACTTCGAGCGCGGCAACAAGCTCTCTGGTAGCCGCTTCACCGTTCTCGGTGGCGCCGGCGCCCGTTTGGAGCGCGCTCTCATCAACTTCTTCCTCGACACGCACACCAGCCGTGGTTTTAAGGAGTGGTGGCCGCCCATCGTCGTCAAGCGCCAGACCATGTTTGGCACGGGTCAGCTGCCCAAGTTCGAGGACGACGCCTATCATGTCTCGGGCGATAACTTCCTGATCCCCACCGCTGAGGTCGTGCTTACCAACCTGCACGCCGGCGAGGTTCTCGATGCTGATACCCTGCCGCGCCGCTACACCGCCTTCACCCCCTGCTTCCGCGAGGAGGCCGGCTCCGCTGGTCGCGACACCCGCGGCATCATCCGCCAGCACGAGTTCGACAAGGTCGAGATGGTCAAGTTTGCCAAGCCGGAGGAGTCCGACGAGGAGCTCGAGAGCATGACCGCCGAGGCCGAGTACCTGCTGCAGCAGCTGGGCCTTCCGTATCGCGTGATTAGCCTGTGCACCGGCGACCTGGGCTTTTCTGCCCGTCAGACCTACGACATCGAAGTTTGGCTGCCGAGCTACAACGCCTACAAGGAGATCAGCTCCTGCTCCAACTGCGGCGACTTCCAGGCCCGTCGCGCCAACATCAAGTACCGCGACCCCGAGAATTTCAAGGGCTCGCGCTACCTGCACACCCTCAACGGTTCCGGCTTGCCGGCTGGCCGCACCATGGCCGCCATTCTGGAGAACTACCAGAACGTCGACGGCACCATCACGATCCCCGAGGTTCTTCGTCCTTACATGGGCGGCCTCGAGAAGATTGAGCCGGTCGCGTAGACTGCCTGCATAAGCGATTTGCAAGGGCGCTCCTTTCCGGGGCGCCCTTTTTGTGCGCGGAGCTTTACCATATCGTGCGGACAGCTCAATAGAAAACACACGAACAAACGTTCTGTATACAGCCATCTACCTGCTATGCTTTTACTTGATACGGGTGAGAGAAAGGGGATGCAATGGATCTGTTTGACGAGCGGATGATTTTGTTTGAAAGCGATGAAGGTGGGGGGCACCTACTAGTTACGTGTGAGCCATCCGGTATGGGTGGTTTGGTGGTGCGGCAGACGAGCGAGGGTCCGTTGACCCAATGGTGCTTTGAGGAGTCGCCGCATGCGGTTGAGACCTTTGTGACGCACGAGGGGCTTGTGGCGCTTGAGCAGTTCTATGGAGTTGGGACTTCTAAGCAGGTTGCGCGCATGTTGAGTATCTCGTTTGCCGATTATGACTGTGCCCAGCGCGTGCGCTCGCTTTTGAGGGAGCTCGGTGCTGGGTTCGATGTGGTTGAAAAACCGATTGATCGCATGGGGGACGCTGGCGCATGCGGAGCTGCGTGAGGAACATATCCTCAAAAAAGTTTGAGATTGTGCTTGACTCCAATAAGCTAAAGTGGTTTTATATATCTTGCGCTGCGGCGTTACCTCAGCTGGATAGAGGGTCTGACTACGAATCAGAACGTCATAGGTTCGAATCCTATACGCCGCACCAATTGAAATCGAAAGCCTCCGGTAACGGGGGCTTTTCTTTTAGGCAGACGCCGCATGGATTCGAACCTCGGTCGAGGCGCGAGCGTGAAGCGGACGCGG
>CALJPV010000022.1:0-9678 GCA_937980385.1 uncultured Collinsella sp.
CGCCTCTGGGACCGGGCCTCGCGAAAGCGGGCTCCCGAACGGCCCGCGGCATGACGGGTCCGAGGCCGCCCGGTCCCCAAGTGCTATGGACGCCCGACGCGATGTCGGACGCCATAGGCTACTTGCTGGATTTCGAACCTGAAGCCCTTCTGCGGCGCTTTCGGACATCGCTGCCCGCATCCGCGTACGGGGCGGTCATGAGCGCCATCTCGCGCAGCAGTGTGAGGTCGGCCGCGCTCGGGTTATCGGGCGGGCTCTCCAGGAAGTCGGCGACGAGCCTCGCGGCCTTCGCGATGCGCCCGTCGGGGCCGGCCTGCGTTTTGCTCTCGCTCCTCACGTAGTCGGAGAGCTCCCGCTTGGTGCGCCGCCAGGGCTCCATGGCGGCGTGCATCTCCGCTTGGCGCTCCTTCGGCATGCCCGCGAGCGAGCGCACCGCCTCGGCGCTGAGGTTGCCGCGGTCGGCCTCGGCGGCCCACTCGGGCGAGAGGTCCTCGGCGATACGGCGGGCCAGCCTCTCCTCGCGCGCGATGGTCTTGCCGGAGACCTTGCGGCCCGTCTGTCGCTCAATGATGGCGGCCTTCACGTCGTCGACGCGCATGCCGGAAAGTGACGGGTCCTCGGAGCGCAGGCGCACGGCGTCGCCTCTGAGCGCCTCGGTCGCTGCGGCGCGCTCGGTCACGGTGAGCGCGCGGGTGAAGTAGTTCGCGGCGTGGAGCAGCGTCACCGCCCGCTCGTCGTCGATGCCCTCTATCACGCGGCAGGGCATCTTCTCGTAGGCGGGGTCGTCCTTGGCGAGCAGCGCGTAGGCGGCCTTGCGCCGGTGCCCGGAGACCATCTGCCACGAGCCGTCGCCGACCTTGCGCACGAGCGGCAGGTCGGTGAGGCCGTCCTCGCGTATGGACTCGGCGAGCTCGGCTATCCCCGTTGGGTCCATGGAGTAGGCGGCGTTCGCCGGGTGGTCGGCGATGTCGGCCACCGCTATCTCGGACACCGGGTAGCGCCCGCGGGTGCGCGACGCGCCGTCGAGAAGCCCCGTGATGGTGAAGCCCGCGGCCACCTGGCTAGGCGAGCTCACGGGACACCTCGTCGGCGAGAGCTTCGTAGTCGCGTGCGGGGCGGCTCCCTGGCTCGAAGGCCGCCACCGGCTTCCATTGCCAGCTGCCCTCGCAGACCTTGCTGCTCGCGTGGATGACCGTCTCGAACTGCTCGCCCGGGAAGAACCCGTCGAGCACGGCCGCGCCCGTGGCCTCGGCGTTGGTCATGCGGCCGGGCACGCAGGTGCGCAGTATCTTCCATCTGGGCGTGGGCATGCGCAGAGCGTCCGCGATGGAGCGCGTCGCCTCCACGGTGAGCGCCGTGCCGCGCATCACGGTGGAGTCGAGCTTCACGGGGATGACGACCATGCCGCCCTCCGTTGCGGCGAGGTAGGCGTTGAAGGCGAGCCTGCGCATCACGGGGCTGCAGTCGATGAGGCAGACGTCGTAGGAGCCCGAGGCGTCGTCGAGGGCGAACTTGAGGCGCTGCTCGCGCAGGAGCATCTCGTTCTGGTCGACGAGGTCGATGGTCGAGGCCACCACGTCGAGGCCCTCCCCGGCGGCGTAAGCGACCTCTTCCACGGGCGCGCCGCCGTAGAGCAGCTCGACCGAGGTGCGGCGCTCGGAGGCGGCGCGGTCGTAGAGGCCGAAGAAGTCGGTGGCAGACGCCTGCGGGTCGAGGTCGACGAGCAGGGTCCGAAGGCCCCTGGCGGCGAAGATGGCCGCCAGGTTGACGGCGGTCGTCGTCTTGCCGACGCCGCCCTTGTAGTTGGAAATGGCTATCGTGCGCATGGGTCGCGTCCTCTCTAGCGTGGGGCGCGCCTCGCCGCATCCGGTCCGGCGCGCCCCGAGTCTCGGAGCGTCGGGACAAAACCGTACGGATTTGTCCGACAAGCGGAGTGTACCACGAAAACGTACGTATATGTACGTTTTCGTGGTACAGGGGCCGGTTTCGGGGGAAAGCCCGGCCCCGGGAGCCCAGGGCCGGGCGCGCCGCCTAGGAGAGCGGCTCCATCTCGCCGAAGCAGTTGATGTGGTGGCGAAGGAGTGCGCGGTTCTCCTTGACGACCATCATCGCCACCTCGTCGAAGCGGACCGGGGTGTCGGCGTAGTCGTCGCCGTTGCCGGCGAGCCACCTCGCCGCCAGCGCCTCGCGCAGCCCGCGCGCCCTGTGGGCCTCGGGGAAGCCGTCCGTCCCGATCCGGACCGTGGCGTCGACGAAGACCAGGGTCCCGTCCTCGTCCACCGCCACGAGGTCGATCCCGCCGATGCCCTCGGGTCCCTGCCAGGCCTCGTCGACGATCTCGTAGCCCTTGCGCTCGAGGAAGGCCTTGACCGCGCCCATCGCCTTTTCCTTCATGTCGTTCATGTCTTGCTCCTTAGACTCTGAGGCCCGCCCCTGTGGCGTGCCTTGCGCCGCGTGAGTCGCATGCAGCGCGGGCGTGCCTGCAAGGGAGGAAGCGAAGTCGGGCATGGAAATAGAAGTCTCCCGACGGCAGTTTTTCGCGTTGTTCGCGCGCGGAGCGCATGGGGCGAAGAACCCGAAAAAGTGTCGCGGCCCTTGCTGGCCGCCTGCCGGCGTGCGACCCTGCGCGTCCAAGGAGCGCCGGGGCGGGTATTCGGATCAAAGGGGCGCAGGCGTGCGGCATGGAATCCGGCGTGGGCGCCGAGACCCTCCGGGCATGGGATGCGGCCCATCGGCGGTTGCTGGGCTCCCGCGGGGATTGACGACGACGTCGTGGCGGGGACGGAGGCGGGTTCCCGAGTCGCGGCGCCGCGGCATGAGTCGGGACGGACGGCTTTCCCGTGCCGCTTGCGGCCGATGTGCGCACAAGATCGCTGGCGGTGAGGCTTTCGTTGCGCGGAACGGCTACGGTGCTGCGCGACACGTCCGTTGAGAGAAGGAGACGAGCTGATGTTGGGCTACGAAGAGAAGGTGGAGCGCCTCGAACTGCTCGACGCGGTGGCGGATGCCGGGAGGCTGGCGAGGGGCCTGGACCAGCTGCTCGAGTCCCTGGCGCATGCCGACCAGCTGGACCCGCTCGACGTCGAGGGGATTCTGGCCCTGAAGTCGATAAGTGAGAGGTGCGCCGAGCGCATCGGCGACGCCGCGCGAATCTTGGAGGCTCAGAACGAGGTTCTCTACGCCGAGGAATGGGCAAACGCCAAACCTCGCGAAAACGAGAGATGAGGACCCGAACGAAAGCGGCCATCCAAGCCCGATCAGGGCGTCCATCGCCGTCCGCGCTCATATAAAGCCTGGACATCGGCTGTCCTCGCATTCCCAGTGCCGCCGCGTGCCGTCGCGTTATAATGCTGCAAACGCATTTGTATTGCATTTCGAGCGATGGGAGCGCAGATGCCCGACAGCTACAAGGAGCTCATCAAGAGCAATCCCGACGAGACCGAGATCAGAAGCTTCCTGGTGGACGGCGACCAGGTCTCCGTGACCCTGCGCATCCCCGACACCCTGCGCGACGCGGCGAAGGAGGAGGCGGCCCTGCGGGGCATGAGCTTCTCCGCCTTCGTGCGCACCTGCATGATCGAAGAGCTCGCGAAAAAGGGGGCATAGAGGCGTGAAGTCGCTAAGCAACGTCGGCGCGGAGCGCCTGGGAGACGCCCTCGGCGAATCCATCGACGACGGCGCGAAGTTGTCGATAATCAGCTCGTATTTCACCGTGTTCGCCTACGGGGAGCTCAAAGAGGAGCTCTCCAAGGTCGACGAGGTGCGCTTCCTGTTCAGCGAGCCCACCTTCATCAAGCGCATGGCCGACTCGAAGGAGCCGCGCGAGTTCGAGGTAGCCCGCCGCGCGCGCGAGGTCGGCGTCGGCGGCTCGGGGCTCGAGCTCACGCTGCGCAACAACCTAAACCAACGCGCGCTCGCCCGCGAATGCGCCGAGTGGATCCGCGAGAAGGGCGTCTTCAAGTCCGCCAAGACGTCCGGCGCCATTCAGCCGGGCGGCACCTACGTGGTGGAGAACCCATCCGGCGACGACCACGCCTTCATGGGCGCCGCCGCGAACTTCACGCAGGAGGGCCTCGGCTACGAGCGCCGTCCGGGAACCGTGACCTGCGTGAGCCATTTCGAGAACGCGACCGAGGCCGTCGGCCTCAAGATGATGTTCGAGTCGGTCTGGGACAACCCTGCCATGGTCGAGGAGGTCACCGCGCAGGTGGCCGCCCAGGTCGAGACGCTCTACCGCGAGAACCCGCCCGAGTTCATCTATTTCCTGACCCTGTACCACCTGTTCCGCGACTTCATGGAGGACGACGAGGACAACGGCATCCGCCCCGGCCTCAAGTTCGAGGAGTCCGTGGTCTGGAGCAAGCTCTACGACTTCCAGAAGGACGCCGTCGTGGGCGCCATCCGCAAGCTGGAGAAGTACAAGGGCTGCATCATCGCCGACTCGGTGGGCCTGGGCAAGACCTACGAGGCGCTCGCCGTCATGAAGTACTACCAGGAGCGCAACGACCGCATCCTCGTGCTGTGCCCGAAGCGCCTGCGGGACAACTGGACCCTGTGGACGCAGGACAACGACGACCGCAACCCGCTGGCCGACGACCGCTTCAGCTACACGGTGCTCAACCACACCGACCTGTCGCGCTACCACGGCATGAGCGGCGAGGTGGACCTCGAGCACCTGCGCTGGGGCCACTTCGACCTCCTCGTCATCGACGAGAGCCACAACTTCAGGAACAAGAGCACCGACGCGGACAAGACCGACCGCTACACGCGCCTCATCGAGGACGTCATCAAGTCGGGCCAGCGCACGAAGGTGCTCATGCTCTCTGCCACCCCGGTGAACAACCGCCTGCTCGACCTGCGAAACCAGATCGAGCTCATCACCGAGGGAGACGACGCGTACCTCGCCGATACCGATGGCATCCCGTCGATCACCCACGTGACGCGCGTCGCCCAGCAGAGGTTCAACGAGTGGAGCAAGCTCTCCGACTCCGAGCGCACGACCGAGAGCTTCGTGAACGCGGTGAACGCCGACTACTTCAAGCTGCTCGACGTACTGACCATCGCGCGCAGCCGCAAGCACATCACGAAGTACTACGGCGCCGCGAGCGGTACCTTCCCGGCGCGCCGGCCGCCCCTGTCGTTTCAGACGCCCATTGACCTAGAAGGCGAGCTGCCGCCGATTGCCGTGCTCAACGACATGATCGCCCAGCTCACGTTCGCCCAGTACCAGGTGCTCTCCTACGTGCGCGCCGACCAGCGCCGCAAGTACGAGGACCGCTACGGGGACACGTGGGGCAAGGACTTCGAGAGCCAGGTCCACCGCACGACGGCGGTGGCCAACCTCATGCGCGTCAACGTCCTCAAGCGCATGGAGTCCTCCGTGAACAGCTTCCGCATCACGCTGCGACGAATCCTCGACGGCTGCGTCGACCTGCGCGCGAGGCTCGACGCCGACGCGTCGGGGGTCGCCTACGGCACCGAGGGCCTCGAGGACGGGTTCGACGACGACGATGCCGAGGAGTTCGAGGCCGGCGGCAAGGTGCGAGTCGACCTGCGAGACGTCGACGCCCTGCGCCTGGGCCAGGACCTCGACTTCGACATCCAGGTGCTCCGGGCCCTGCTAACCTATGCCGACGCGGTGACGCCCGAGCGCGACGCCAAGCTCGTGAAGCTGCGCGACTTCATCGCGGGCAAGGTCAGCGAGCCGTACAACCCCGGCAACCGCAAGGTGCTGGTGTTCAGCGCGTTCGCCGACACGACGGCGTACCTTTTCGAGCAGCTGGCGCCCTGGCTGAAGCGCGAGCTCGGAATCGAGTGCGCCGAGGTGGCGGGCAGCTCCAACCGGACCTACTCGCTGAAGCTTCCCAGGACCACCTTCGAGAACATCCTCGCGAGGTTCTCTCCCGTCTCAAAGGAGCTGCCGGAGAGCCAGCGGGAGCTCGGCGAGATCGACGTCGTCTTCGCGACGGACTGCATCTCCGAGGGCCAGAACCTGCAGGACTGCGACTGCCTGGTGAACTACGACATCCACTGGAACCCCGTGCGTATCATCCAGCGCTTCGGCCGCATCGACCGCCTGGGATCGAAGAACTCCCAGATCCAGCTGGTCAACTTCTGGCCGGACATCGCGCTCGACGAGTACATCCAGCTCGAGGGCCGCGTGAAGGGGCGTATGGCGCTGCTCGACGCGTCGGCAACCGGCGAGGAGAACGTGCTGGAGGCCAAGGGCAATGGAGAGATGAACGACCTCAAGTACCGTCGCCGGCAGCTCCAGCAGCTCAAGAGCGAGGTGCTCGACCTCGAGGACATCTCGGGCGGCATCTCGATCACGGATTTCGCCTTCGACGACTTCCGCGTGGAGCTCCAGCGCTACGCCAAGGAGCATCCCGGCGCGTTGGAGAACTCGCCGGCGGGACTGCACGCCGTGGCCCCCATCCCCGACGAGCTTCGCAGCGACGTGAAGCCAGGCGTGGTCTTCTGCCTCAAGCAGAACGACGAGGGCAACGATCCCAGGGACACGAACCCTGTCTTCCCGTACTACGTGGTGTACGTGTCGGCCGACGGCGAGGTCATGACGAAGCACACCCAGCCCAAGCCGGCGCTCGACATCATGCGCGCCGTCTGCTCTGGGCATCCCGAGCCCATCGCTAAGCTGTGCCGCGAGTTCAACCGCGAGACCCGCGACGGGACGAGGATGGACGCCTACACCGACCTGCTTGACGATGTCGTTGCGGCCATCACCGGAACGCAGCAGGACAAAGGCATCGAGAGCCTGTTCAGCCTGGGAGAGGTCGGCAGCGGCACCGTCATGGGCTTCAACGACTACTCGTTGGTATGTTTCGCGGTGCTGCGATGAGCGGCATCGACTGGAACGGAATCCTGCGCCTGCCCGAAGCGGCGCTCGCGGGATGCCGCCGCATTCCCAAGACGGTGCTCGTCAAGCAGGCCATGCTCACCAAGACCGAGCAGAAGAGGCTCGACAAGGTCGCGCGCCTCGAGCACTTCGCCACGGTCCAGAAGTCCACGACGCGCATCCCGCCGTACGAGGACGACGAGCGCAACGTGCAGAGCGTCGTCTTCCTCCGTTGCGAGATGACAGCCGGGACCATGGCGGTGGCCGAGGTGGCGGAGCTCGTGCACAAGTGCTTCCCGAACCCGACGGTGCTCCTGGTCGAGGCGGGCGGCTGCGCGTGCATATCGGTCGCCCTCACGCGGAGGAGCCAGGCCGAGCAGGGCGCGACGGTCGTCGACCGAATCGAGTCGACGGGCGCGTTCGATCCTGGCCGTTCAGAATACGCGGACTTCCTAGGCGCGCTGGCATTCGGGCGGCTCTCGCAGGGCGACCTCTGGGAGTACCTGGTCGACCTGTCGCGCACCGTAGCGCTGTCCCGCGCGATTGGCGGCCTGGGGTTCTACCCCGTATGCCCCGCTCGAGACCGGGAAAAGCTGATCGCCCTCACGTCGCGCTACGATGAGATGGGAGCCTCCGTCAAGCGGCTGAAGGAGCAGCGGCGGTCGAAGGACATAACGCTCAACGAGTCCGCGAAGCTGAGGATGGAAATGAAGGAAGAGGAGCGACGCCTGAGGGCGGTCGCCGATGAGATAAAGGAGATCTGCAATGGCCGTTCTAGATGAGTATATTTTGCGAGCGGCGCGCCTTTTGAGTGGTGCTGCAGATGAGGATGTTGATGCGCTCTGCCGTGAAATCATGCAGGTCTTCGACCTCGACTACACTAACCCCGAGGCTTTAAAATATATCAATTCCTCAAGCTCATTTCGCTACTCGAAAAGCGACCTAGGGATGATTCTCCAGAAGCTGCGCCTAAAGCGGGAAGACTCAGACGACAAAGCGTTCGGTGCCGCATTCTGCGCAACTATAACGCAGCATATCAGGAGACTGGAGCAAGCTCTTGAAGAGGGCGTGAAAGACGACGAGCTCAAAGCCGTATACGACTCAATCGACTACGTCTACGCAAACGCGAGGGGCTACGACTCCTACACGGACGGACTAGCCTCCTATTCCTATGGGTCTTCCAATCGCAATGATTTCAACGATGAACAGACGCAACTACGTATCGACAAACTGAAGCATTTCCGTGATGAGGAGCTCCGTAAGCTGAAAATCGCCGAAGCGCAGGGCGCTAGCGTCAGCCTCACGGCATCCGCCACGAGCAACGTACAGGTCACGTTAGAGGCAACCTTTGAACAGATTGACAAATTGCCAGAGACAACGCTTTCCGATGACGAGAAGACGCTGCTCAAAGGGATGATGGGCGATCTCAACACAAAAGATAAAAGCAAACGGGGCAGCAAGCTTGACAAACTCCTGAGCTGGCTTGCCGGCAAGGGCACCGACGTTTTTATTGCCGCCATGCCCTACATAGTTCAACTAATCAAATCTCAACTTTCCTAGGAGGAGACCTCATGAGCGAGATAGAAAAGATGACTCTTGAATCGGAGAGTCTTATTGACGACCGCCTGAATAAGCTCAAGGAGCTGATGCCCGAAGTGTTCTCCGAGAGCGGAATCGACTTCGACAAACTGCGGCTGGAGCTTGGCGACGAGGTAGACGAGGGCCTGGAGCGCTATGCGTTCACGTGGCCCGGCAAGGCCGATGCCATCCGCCAGTCGCAGATGTCCAGCACTGCTACTTTGCGTCCCCGTATCGAGAAAAGCCGCAGCCGCGATGGAGAGGATGGGTCCTTCGACTCGGACAACATTTATATCGAAGGCGACAATCTCGAGGTGCTGAAGCTCCTACAGCGCGGCTACCACGGCAAGGTCAAGATGATCTACATCGACCCACCCTACAACACGGGTCACGACTTTGTCTACAAGGACAATTTCGGCAACTCTGTCGATAACTATAAGGAGCAGGCGGGACTCGCCGGCCAGTCCAACGCCGACACAAGTGGCCGCTACCATAGCGACTGGTGCTCGATGATGTACCCTAGGTTGAGACTGGCTCGAGAGCTCCTAACCGACGATGGCGTCATTTTCATTTCGATTGACGATAACGAAGACCGCAATTTGCGCATCCTCTGTGACGAGGTGTTCGGAGAGGCAAATTTCGTTTCTCAGCTAATCTGGGAACGAGCTTACTCGCCCAAGAATGACGCCAAATACGTTTCAAATAGCCATGATTATGTTCTCGTATACGCCAAATCCATTGAGCGCTTTGTGATTGGACGCCTGCCGAGAACAGACGAGGCAAACGCCCGCTACAAGAATCCAGACAACGACCCTCGAGGCGTTTGGAAGCCAAGCGACCTCAGTGTAAAGACTTACAGCCCAGATTCCGACTATCCAATCACAACGCCCTCGGGGCGTGTTGTAGAGCCTCCAGCAGGACGCTGCTGGAGTCTCTCGCGAAACGCGTTTCGCGAGAGACTCCAGGATAACCGCATTTGGTTTGGCCCAAACGGCGACAGCGTCCCTTGCATCAAGCGTTTCCTAACAGAGCTCAAATATGATGGAATGGCTCCAACTTCAATCATGTTTTACAAAGAAGTGGGTCACAGCCAGGAAGGCGCCAAGGAGCTCGTATCTCTATTTGACGGAAAGGGCTATTTCGATGGACCGAAACCGACGAAACTACTTCAGCGCCTGATAACCCTTGCGAATTTGCTTATGTGTGATAAAGAAGCAATAGAAGTGCAAAAAATTTTGCCGTTCCTA